>MIAK01000043.1:0-75998 GCA_001829085.1 Sphingomonadales bacterium RIFCSPLOWO2_12_FULL_63_15
GGTAGTTTTTCGCAAAACCCATGAATCAATGACAGGCCAAGCCGTCAAGCTAACCTGCTGATACCACTCACCTTAATTTCGGATCAGACACTTAGGTGTTCGATAATTTATATTTATAGAACGATTTATAAAAATCGTTTTTCCTGATAGTCGTAAGAGCAATATTGGCTGTCGCGATCCGAATGGAAACGGCAGACTTCGGGAGGCTGGTGCAGGCGCACCGCCACATCCAGCGCCCTGATCGCCAGGTCTTTCTCCATCCTGTCGTTGACTGCCCAGCCCTCGACGCGACGGCTATGCAGGTCCAGTATAACAGCGAGGTAGAGCCAGGATATCGACGCCTTCCGGTTCAAGGGTATCGGTCGCCGCATCGGACCGTCCATCTATCGCTGCTGGCCGCTCACCAGCCATCATCCTTATTACCGTCGTGGCGACGCTGATTAACACGCGGGTTCTCGCGCGGGGGAATGGCAAGCAGAAAACCACCGTGCACGGCCATTGTCAAAGCTGGGGCGCTTGCATCCATTGTCCGTTGGAACTCTGCCCCGCTCGGTGCGCTATTCCGACAACTGCCGCAAGGGATCCGTAACCCCATGAAAATCGCCATCATTTCTAGCTTGTTGCTAGCGGGTGCCTCGGCATCTTCGGCGATCGGACAATCCGCGCCAAAGCTGCCGCCGCCCGATACGAGCCATGCCGTGACCAACTATCCCGTTGTCACAGGCTGGCCCGATGGCGTGATGCCGACCGCGCCCAATGGCTATGAGGTGGTCGAATTCGCCCGCAGCCTGGATTATCCGCGCCAGATGCTGGTGCTGTCCAACGGCGATGTGTTGGTGGCGGAAGCCAAGACCATCTTCAAGATGGACCCCGAAAAGGCGCCGGACAAGATCAAGGGGCAGGCGGTATCGCTGGCCGCCGGCACGAGCGCGAACCGGATAACCCTGTTGCGCGACACGGACGGGGATGGTGTCGCGGACTGGCGCACGATCCTGGTCGATGATCTCAGCCAACCGTTCGGCATGGCCGCCATCGACGGGAAGCTCTACGTCGCGAATACCGATGGCCTGGTGCATTTTCCCTTCACGCCGGGCGATACGACGATCGATACCGCGCCGACCAAAGTGATGCCGCTGCCGGCCGGGGGCTATAATAATCATTGGACCCGCAATCTTCTGCCCAGCGCCGAGGGGCGCACCCTGTTCATCTCTGTGGGTTCGGCGAGCAATGTCGCGGAAAGGGGCATGGAGGTGGAAAAGGGCCGGGCCGCTATCCACGCTTATGATATCGCCAGCGGCACGAGCCGCCTGTTCGCGTCCGGCCTGCGCAATCCGGTCGGGATGGATTGGGCACCTGATGGCAAGACGCTGTGGACGGCAGTGAACGAACGCGATGGCCTGGGCGACGATCTAGTTCCCGACTATATCACCAGCGTGAAGGAGGGCGGCTTTTACGGCTGGCCCTATAGCTATTTCGGCCAGCATGTGGATCCGCGCCGCAAGGGCGAAGCGCCCGCGCTCGTGGCGCGCGCAATCGTGCCGGATCAGGCGGTGGGATCGCATGTTGCGGCATTGGGACTGCTATTTGCACCTGAGGGCTTTGCGCCAGGCGCGCTGGTCGCGCGGCATGGGTCGTGGAACCGATCGACCCTGTCTGGCTATGACGTCGTGCTTGTGCCCTTCTCAGGTGGCAAACCCGCCGCGCCGCAGCCGTTCCTGACCGGTTTTCTGGGCGATGCCGACGCGCAGATCGTCTATGGTCGCCCCGTCAGCCTGCAAAAGACGGCAAAGAGCGAATTGCTGGTGGCCGATGACGCGGGTGGCCGCATCTGGCTGGTGCGGAAACAAGCCCAATGATTTTGCGCGCCGTCCTTGCCGCTGCGCTGGTGGCCACCACTGTGCCCGCCATGGCGCAAACGGTGCCGCTTGGCGCCAATCTCGAACGGTTTCCCTATCCCTTCCCGGTCAAATGGCATGAGGCGCCGTCGCAGGGCGGCAGCGTGCGCATGGCCTATATGGACATTGCGCCCACCGCGCGCGCCAATGGCCGCACCCTTGTCCTGTTGCACGGCAAGAATTTCTGTGCCGCGACTTGGGGGCAAACCGCCCGCACGCTCGCGGCCAAGGGTTATCGCGTGATCGTCCCGGATCAGATCGGCTTCTGCAAATCCTCCAAACCGGCAGGCTATCAATATAGTTTCCATGCGCTGGCGGCCCTGACTGCGGGCCTTTTGGAGAGGGGAGGCGCGACCAAGGTGACGATGGTGAGCCATTCGACCGGCGGCATATTGGGCATTCGCTTCGCGCTGGCTTACCCGGATCGCGTCGACCGGCTGGTTCTCGTCAATCCCCTGGGCCTGAACGATACGTTGTCGGAGGGCGTGCCCTATAGCGACCTCGGCATCTTGCGGGCGGAGGAGCAGAAGACCGATGCCGCGTCGATCAAGGCTTATCAATTGCGCACCTATTATCATGGCCAATGGCGCGCCGACTATGATCGCTGGGTCGCGATGCTGGCCGGGCAATATGCCAGCCCCGACGGCGCTATCGTGCGCGACGCGCAGGCGAGGTTGTCGGACATGATCGAGACCCAGCCGGTTGCCGCCGAATTGAAGGATGTGAAGGTGCCGGTATCGCTCCTCATCGGTCAGCGGGACGAAACCGCGTTTCGCGCCAATACCGCGCCTCAATCCATGCGGCCGCAGATCCGCAAGGTGCCGCAGGCGGCGGATGATGCGGTATCGCAGTTTCGCGACGCCCGCCTTGTCCGGCTGCCCAGCCTTGGCCATTCGCCGCAGGTCGAAGACCCGGCCGCATTCGAAGCTACTTTGTTGGCCGAAATATCACGCCCGGCTGCTGCGCCATGACGCGGCGAACCGTCTGCGTGGCGGCGTTGATGTGGTGATGGCCAGTTGCGCGCCTGATCCCGCCGCCAATGCGTCGGAGCCCAATGCAACCGCACCCGGCACACCCGCCGCCGCCACGGCGACACGCGGGCTGGACCCCACGTTGATCGCCGCCGCTATGGCCAAAGGCCGAAGCCTTGCCCAGGCTGCGGTCCCTCCTCATCCTGCGCGATGGGACAGAAGAGGCAGCCCATCGTTTCCATGACGGGCCGACGCTCGACCGGCCGGTGAACATCAAGTCGGCATCCAAGACCGTCATATCCGCGCTCGTCGGCATGGCGATCGATCGTGATATGTTGGAAGGCATTGATCAACCGGTCGCGCCCCTGCTCAAGGCCGACCTGCCCGCCAACCCCGATCCACGCCTGTCCCGGATTACCATCGGCCATCTGCTGTCGATGCAGTCCGGCCTGCAACGCACGTCGGGGCAATATTATGGGGCCTGGGTCACCAGCCCCAACTGGGTTCGCTATGCCCTGTCCCGCCCGTTCGTGGAGGAACCAGGGGGCGTGATGCTCTATTCGACCGGCAACTCGCATCTCTTGTCCGCCATATTGACGCGGACGACGGGACGCGGGACCGATGTGCTGGCGCGCGAGTGGCTGGGCGCGCCGCTGGACATCCAGATTCCCTCCTGGGCGCGCGATCCGCAGGGTATCGCCTTTGGTGGCAATGACATGCTGATGTCGCCGCGCGCGCTCGCCCGCTTCGGCGAATTATATCGGAATGATGGCCGCATCGATGGACGGCAGATCCTGTCGAAAACATGGATTGCCGATAGCTGGCGGCCACGCGGCGTTTCGCCCTGGAGCGGCAATGGCTATGGTTTTGGCTGGTTCGCAAGCGAGGTAGCCGGCGATCGCGTCCATTTCGCCTGGGGCTATGGTGGTCAGATGCTCTATATCGTTCCCAGCCTGAACCTGACCGTCGTGATGACGTCGGACAGCGCGCCGCATCCGCGTGCCGAAAGCCATATTGCGGAACTCCATGCCTTGCTGGCGGACTATATTGTGCCGGCTGCGCGTAAAGGGAAGCGGGCCGAAAATCCTAAAGATTATAGGACTTAGTGCTCCATCACTACGGCATGAGCTTCAATCGTCACGCCGAGACGCCGACGGACTGCACCGAAAATAGCGCCGAGGTTATCCATACTGGGATTGCCCTTCTCAGACAGCATCCGATGCAGGCTCTTGCTTGGCCGGTTTGTTTCAGCCGCCAAAGCTTCAAACCCAACTGACGCATTTACCAGATCACGAAGGATCAGGCGTGCAACATGGGGTTCACCGTTAAGGAATGCCATCGCAGCCTCGTCTAGCATGGCCTTTGCAAAAGCAGGATCGCGCTCGGTGCGCTCCTTCACCGTCTCTTTGAAGTCCCGCGTCAGTATCATCCTTCTATCCCTTGGCTTTCTTCGCAGCCGACTTACGACTCTTATATTCCGTCAACAGCATACAGGCACGATTGATATCGGCCTGCTGTCGTTTCTTCGTTCCACCTACAAACAGGATGATCAGTTCATCTCCATCCTGTCCAAAATAGAGCCGATAGCCCGGTCCCCAATCGATCCGATATTCTCCAACTCCGCCTCCTATCCATTTAACATTCGACAGATTGCCCAGCTCCAGTCTGACAATCGCCGTCGCCACCTTTGCCCCCGCTTGGGTGTCGAGATCGTCAAACCATGAGCGGAACGGGCTGGAGCCGTCCTCGCGGATATACTCCTGTACGATCAACTCCTGACCTTTCTGGTAACGTATATGTTACCATTTGTCTAGTGGTCTATGTCGCTCAAACGACCAACCGGAGGCGGTCCAGCTTCGCAGCCCCCTGAGCGAGCAACTTGGCAATCTCGTCGGACGTTCGGCGCACGGCGAGTTTGAGGGCTTTATCGACATGGATGTAATCCTGCGTCACATTCTGCGAAGTGTGCCCAAGCATCGCGCGGATTGTCAGTTCGGAGAAACCCAATTCAGCCGCAATGCTGGCGAAGGTATGCCTCAGAACGTGGAGCGTGACGCCGGAAATCCCGGCAAACCCGCTGCAGACAGGCGCTGACTGCCGTAAAGGGGCCATCGCCGGTGGTCGGGGTGAACACATATGGATTGCCTGCGATCTGCGGCTGCGCCACGACAACCTTGATCGCTTCCGGCCCGATCGCTCGGATCTGTCCATCTGTCTTGGTGTCAGGGAAAGCGACGAAGCCTCCCATCGGTTTCGCCCATGCCCGCTGCATGGCTTGCCCCTCCTCGCGACGATAGCCGGTCAGCAGCAACAGTCTGATGACGGCAATGCCGATCGGGCTAACGCCCTGCTGCTCGGCATAGAGCATCGCCTTGCCCAGCGCTTCAATCTCGGCGACGCTGAGGCGTCTCGTCTTTTTATTGCCAGCGAGCTTCTTGGCACCCTTTGTAGGGTGTTCGGCAAGCAAGCCCTTATGCTTCGCATGGCCCAAGATGGCCTGAAGGGTCGCCAGGCAGCGTGCTGCAACACCGGGCCCACCGATGGTCTTGCCGCCCCGACCGTCCGGTCGAGGCTTTTTCGTCTTTCCGGTCGCCACATCGTTTTGCATCGTCTCGACATCGGCAATCGTCAGATGACGGGCGATTCGTTTACCGAGCAGCGGTTTGATGTGGGTTCGGATTCGGCTCTCATCCATCGCGAGTGACGACGCTTTGATCGGCCGGTTACGTCGACCAAGGATTCTGCCCGCATGGGCTTCCGTCAAATACCAGTCGCACAATTCAGCAATGTCCATCTCGTTTCTGGCGCGGCGAGCGTCATCCGCCGGGTCTTTACCGGCGGCAACCGCGCCGAGCTTGATCTTGGCAAGATCGCGCGCTTGCTCGGCAGTGACCACGCCAAAGCGACCGATATTGACGCAGCGCTTGATACCCTCGGCATTCCAGTACTGGATTATGAATGTCTTGAGGCCTGATGGAAGCACGCGAACGCCGAAACCTCGAATCTCACTGCCCCACAGGACGAGCTGCTTTTCCCCTTCGGGGAAACATTGGGGGAGCGGACTTGTTCAAGGTTAAGCCAGCGAAACCAGCTCGCGAAAGTCTGTTTCGCGGACGATGTGGATGGGTTGCCCCTTGGCGGCCAGGTCTTCGGCCTTGCGGTGCTTTCGTTGAAGCTCTCCCCACACGCTATTAAAGCTGGCGTGAGAAATGCGCGATAGGCCACCCCAAGGCGAGGTAGCCTCTCCTATTACGAGCCCGCGAAGTGATACGCCCGAACAGACGTCACGATAGTCCTATGACCGGGACATGCGTATTGTCCCCTATGCAGGTCTGAACCGGAATCGGTTAGTCGTGGCCACTCACGGGAGTAGATGCACTGACCGATCAGCAGCCCGAATGGCATGCCCTGCCCGAAGATGATGTACTTGGCCTATTGGCGTGTCACAAAACCGGCCTTGGTCGGGACGAGGTTGATCGCCGCCTGGTCACATTCGGGCCGAACAGCCTGCCGCCGCCCGCCACGGTGCATCCCGTGCTGCGGTTCCTGGCGCAGTTCAACAGCGCGCTTATCTATTTCCTGCTCGCGGCGGCGGGCGCGGCGCTGTTGCTGGGCCATGTCGTCGATGCGGCCGTGATAGCCGCGGTGGTGGTCGCCAATGCGATCGTCGGCTTCGTTCAGGAAGGGAAGGCTGAGCGGGCGTTGGGCGCGATCCGCGATCTGATTGCCCCGCACGCGACGGTATTGCGGGATGGCGCGCGCCAGACGGTGGATGTCGCGAATCTGGTTCCGGGCGACATCGTCATCCTTGAGGCGGGTGACCGGGTGCCCGCAGACATGCGCATCCTGCGCGCGCGCGGATTGAAGATCGACGAAGCGCTGTTGACCGGCGAGTCTGTCACGTCGGAAAAGCATGAGCCGCCGGTTGCCGCCGATGCGGCGCTGGGCGATCGTCACAACATGGCCTTTTCCGGCACGATGGTGACGACGGGTCAGGCGACGGCGGTTGTCGTCGCCACAGGCGCGCGGACCCAGATCGGGCATATCAGCGGGTTGCTCGGCGGCGTCGAGACGCTCACGACGCCGTTGCTGCGGCAGATCAACCACTTCGCCAGCCGCTTCACTTGGGCCATGCTGGGTGCAGCCGTCCTGCTGTTCGCTTTTGCCGTGCTGGTGCGGGACTTCGCCTGGGACGATGCGCTGATCGCCGTCGTCGCCGTTGCGGTCGGCGTGATCCCCGAAGGCCTGCCCGCGGTCATCACGATTACGCTGGCGATCGGGGTTCAGCGCATGGCCGGGCGCAAGGCGGTGATCCGCAAGCTGCCCGCCGTCGAAACGCTGGGCGCGACGTCAGTCATCTGCACCGACAAGACCGGCACCCTCACCCGCAACGAGATGACCGTTCGGCATATCTTCATCGATGACCATCACCTGCTGGTGGGCGGGTCGGGCTATGCGCCCCACGGCGCGCTGACCGCCGAAAATCACGATGATGATGCGACCGCGATTGCGGCGGCGAGCGCTATCATCCGCTGCGGCCTCCTGTGCAATGACGCGCAGTTGCGCGAGGAGTCTGGCAACTGGCATGTCGAGGGCGATCCCATGGAGGGCGCGCTGGCGGCGCTGGCGATGAAAGCGGGCTTCAGTCCCGATCATGCCCGTGGCGAATGGGCACGGCTGGACGAGATACCGTTCGACGCCGCCTATCGCTTTATGGCGACCCTGCATCGCAGTCCCGACGGAGAGCCGGTCGCCTTCATCAAGGGCGCGCCCGAAGCCTTGCTGGCGATGGCGCCGGGCAAGGCTTCCAGTGCGCATTGGGATGAGCAGATCGCGATTGCGGCAGCGGCTGGCGAGCGGGTGCTGGGTTTCGCGACCAAGCGGCTGGCGCATGGCAGCGAACGGCTGGCTTTCTCCGACCTTGAAACGGGTGTCGAATTTCTGGGCCTGATGGGCTTTATCGACCCGCCGCGCGCAGAAGCGGTGCGCGCGATCGCGGAGTGCCGTTCGGCCGGTATCGACGTGAAAATGATCACCGGCGACCATGTCGCGACCGCCCTGGCGATCGCCCGGCAACTCGACCTGGCCGACGATCCCAAGGCCATGACCGGCGCCGATCTCGACCCCCTGTCCGACGCGCAATTACAAGAAGCAGTCCCGCATGTCGCCGTCTTCGCCCGTACCAGCCCGGAACATAAATTGCGCATCGTCAGGGCGCTGCAGGCGAACGGCGCGATCGTCGCGATGACGGGCGATGGGGTGAATGATTCGCCCTCACTCAAACAGGCCGATGTGGGGACGGCGATGGGGCTCAAAGGCACGGAGGCCGCGCGTGAAGCGTCGGAGATGGTGCTTCTGGACGATAATTTCGCGTCCATCGTGGCTGCCGTCCATGAAGGGCGAACGGTCTACGACAGTATCCGCAAGGTCATTTCCTGGACGCTGCCGACCAATGGTGGCGAATCCGTGGCGGTCATCCTCGCGATCCTGGTTGGCTTCACGCTGCCGATGACGGCGACGCAAATCCTCTGGATCAATCTCGTCACCGCCGTCAGCCTGGGGCTAGTGCTGGCATTCGAACCGGCCGAGCCCGGCGTCATGCAGCGCCCACCCCGCGCCGCCGACGCGCCCCTCTTGTCGCCCTTCCTGCTGTGGCGGGTGATCATCGTCTCGATCCTGTTTGCGGGCACGACGCTGGGTGTCTTCTTCGTCACTCTGGCCGAAGGACGCAGTATCGAGGTAGCCCGCACCATGGTCGTCAACATGCTGGTCGTTGCGGAGATATTCTATCTGTTCAACGTCCGCTTCCTGCATATGCGCTCGCTGACATGGCGCGGCGTTCTGGGCACCCGGCCAGTCCTGATCGCCATTGGCGCGGTCGTGACGGCGCAGCTTGCTTTCACCTATCTGCCTGTCCTCAACCGGCTTTTCGACAGTCGCCCGCTCGCGCTGCGGGATGGTGGCCTGATCGTCCTGGTCGGTATCGGCCTGCTTCTGCTGCTCGAAGGCGAAAAGCTGCTGATGCGCCGCCTGGGCTGGTTCAAGGAAATGGGGGGCCTAAGGGCAAGTCCGCGGGTCAGGCGTGCAGATGCTGTCCGTTGTCGACCGGGATCACCGTGCCGGTAATGCGCTTTGCCGCGTCGCTGACGAGGAAGGCGGCCAGGTTGCCGACATCGCTCACCTCCACAAGCTCGCCCTTCGGGGCGAGCGCGGCGGCTTGTTCGAGCAAGGCATCGAACCGGTCGATGCCGCTGGCCGCACGGGTTGCGATCGGCCCTGGCGAGATGGCATGGACGCGGATGCCGGCGGGCGACAATTCGGCCGCGAGATAGCGGGTGGCGCTTTCGAGCGCCGCCTTTACCGGCCCCATCAGATTATAATGATCGACCACCCGTTCGGAGCCATAGAAGGTCACGCAGAGCAGAGACCCCCCTTCGGTCATCAACGGTTCGGCCAGCTTCGCCATGCGCAGAAAGCTGTGGCAGGACACGTCCATGGCGAGGGCAAAGCCTTCCGCGCTGCAATCGGTGACCCGTCCGTGCAGGTCATCCTTTGGCGCGAAGGCAATGGAGTGCAGCAGGAAGTCGAGCCCGCCCCAACGTTCGCGAACCTGGTCGAACAGCCGCTCCAGATCGCCCGGCACGCGGACGTCGCATGGCGCGGTCCATTCCATGCCATTACGTTCGGTGACCGGCAAAACCCAGTCCTGCGCCTTGTCATTGAGATAGGTGGCGGCCAGCCGCGCGCCGCACTGCGCGAAGGCCGCCGCGCATCCGGCCGCGATGCTCTGTTCATTGGCGATTCCGATGATGAGGCCGCGTTTCCCGCGAAGGTCGACAAGGGGGGTCATGCGGCATCTCCAAGCAAAAGGTTCGTAGTGTGCAGAGCGATCATACGCTCTTCGTCGGTGGGGATCACGCGGACCGTCACCCGGCTGCCCGCCGTGCTGATGACGGGCTGGTTCGCGCTGTTGGCGCTTTCGTCCAGTTCGATGCCCAGCCATGCAAGCTGTCGGCAAATCCGGCTGCGGATATCGGCATGATGTTCGCCAATACCGGCGGTGAAGACGATGCCGTCCAGCCCGCCCAGCGACGCGGTCAGCGCTCCGGCTTCCTTGGCGGCGCGCCACGCGAACAGGCTGATCGCCTCTTCGGCATGCGGATCGGTGCGTTGCGACAGGGTGCGCATGTCGCTCGACAGGCCGGAAACGCCGAGCAGGCCGGACTGGCGGTAGAGCATATCCTCCACCGCCTGCGCGCTCATGCCCATTTGGGTCTGGAGGTGCAGCACGACGCCAGGGTCGATCGCGCCGCAGCGCGTCCCCATCATCAGCCCGTCGAGCGCGGTGAAGCCCATGGTCGTATCGATACTGCGCCCGTCGCGGATCGCGCAGAGGCTGGCACCATTGCCGAGATGCGCGGCTATCACCCTGCCCTTGGCCAATGCAGGATCGATTTCCATCAGGCGATGGACGATATATTCGTAGGACAGGCCGTGAAAGCCATAGCGCCTGATACCCTGGTCATGCAGCGCGCGCGGCAGGGCCAGGCGCGACGCGATTTCGGGCTTGTCATGGTGGAAGGCGGTATCGAAACAGGCGACTTGTGGGATATCGGGCCGAAGGGCGGCAATGGCGCGGATCGCCGCCAGATTGTGCGGCTGGTGCAGCGGGGCGAGCGCGCACAGGGCATCGAGCTTGTCGAGCAATGCCGGGTCCACCAGCCGGGGTGCCGCAAATTCCATGCCGCCATGGACGACCCGGTGGCCGATGCCGATCACCTCGCGTCCTTCAAGATGCGTGGTCGCCCAGTCGATCAGATAGTCGAGCAGCGCGGCATGGCTGAGCGCCGCGCCGTCCGTCCAGTCATGATCGTGGATCACGCCCCCGTCCGCCGTGCGGATGGTGATGCACGGGGCGATGCCGATCCGCTCGATCTTGCCGCCCGCCGATAGCGTGGGAGAGCGCCCGTCCTCCAGCGTGAACAGCGCGAACTTGATGCTCGACGAACCGGAATTGATGCTGACGACCGCTTTCATGCAGGCGCGCCCTCCGGCAGGCCCGGCGCGGCCTTGGTCGCCGCGACAGCCAGGAGGACCGCCACGGCGCAGGACGCCAGCCTTGTCCGCAGGCTGTCGGCGCGACTGGTCAGGATGATCGGCACGCGCGCGCCCAGCACGACCCCTGCGGCATCCGCCCCGCCCAGGAAAGTCAGTTGCTTGGCCAACATATTGCCCGCTTCGATATTAGGCACGACCAATATGTCCGCACGGCCAGCGACGGGCGAGACGATGCCCTTTTCCCGTGCGGCCGCTTCGCTGACGGCGTTGTCGAAGGCCAGCGGGCCATCGAGCAGCCCGCCGGTGATCTGGCCCCGATCGGCCATCTTGCACAGGGCCGCTGCATCGAGCGTCGATGGCATGGAGGGGGTCACC
Source organism: Sphingomonadales bacterium RIFCSPLOWO2_12_FULL_63_15 (assembly GCA_001829085.1). Lineage (GTDB taxonomy): Bacteria > Pseudomonadota > Alphaproteobacteria > Sphingomonadales > Sphingomonadaceae > Sphingobium. Next base: position 11,300 of record MIAK01000043.1, read on the forward strand.
GTCTCGACCGCCGACAGGATCGCCACCTTGGGTTCGGGCTGGCCCAGGACATGGGCAAGGTCGATCGCGTTGCGGATGATGTCGGCCTTGTCCTCCAGCGTGGGGGCAATGTTGATCGCCGCGTCGGTGATGATCAGGGGATTGGGGTGACCCGGAACATCCATGACATAGGCATGGCTGATCCGCCGTTCGGTGCGCAGGCCGGTCGCGCGGGACACGATCGCGCCCATCAGTTCATCGGTGTGCAGCGATCCCTTCATCAACAGCCGCGCTTCGCCGGAGCGTACCAGTTCGACCGCCTTCGCGGCGGACTCATGGCTGTGAATGCTTGGCACGATGCGAAAGGCGCTGATGTCCTTCCCGGCTTCCTCGGCGGCCTGACGAATGCGGGCCTCTGGACCGACCAGGATCGGCACGATCAGCCCGGCCTCGGCCGCTTCGACCGCTGCGGCAAGCGCAGCGGCCGAGCAGGGATGCGCCACCGCCGTCGTCACGGGATGGCCCGACGCCGCCTCGATCAGCCGGTTATAGCCATCATGATCGGATAGCCGGATGTCGGGCAGGGCAATGCGCGGACGGCGGATCTTGTCGGTCGGGGCCTTCACTTCCGCCTCGCCGGTGATGACCGTCTCGCCATTCTGGTTCACGCAGCGACAGTCGAGCAGGACGATGCTGCGATCCGGCTGCGTGGCGGTGACGGTGACGGAGGCGGTGATATGGTCGCCGACGCCCACCGGGCGCAGGAACCGCAGCGATTGGCCGAGATAGATGGTGCCTGGCCCTGGCAATTCGGTGCCCAGCACGGCCGACAGCAGGCCCGCCCCCCACATGCCATGGGCGATGATGCGGCGGAAAAAGTCCGTCTCGGCAAATTCGCTGTCGAGATGGGCCGGGTTCACATCGCCCGACACCAGCGCGAAGAGTTGAATATCCTTGAGCGACAGCGTGCGGGTGACGCTGGCGGTATCGCCGACCTTGATTTCGGCGAAGGTCCGGTTTTCGATCATCTCGACATCGGTCATGGATTATTTCTCCAGAACATAGAGGCCGGGCGCATCGCCGAGCGTCGGATAGCCCTTGTCAGGCGCGCCCATCGATGGCGGCGGCTGAGGCTCGCCCGAACGCGCGTCCAGCCAGTGCCCCCATTCGGGCCACCATGACCCTTCCTTGCGCGGGGCGACCGCAAACCATTCGTCCGGTGCAAGGGCGGCGCCATCAGCCTCCCGCGTCAGGACATGATAGCGTCGTCTCGCATGGCCCGGTTCGGATACGATACCGGCATTATGCCCGCCACTGGTCAGGACGAAAGTGGTTTCGGCTCCGGTCAGCAGATGGATTTTGTGCACCGATCGCCAGGGCGCGACATGGTCCCGTTCGGTCCCGACCACGAACAAGGGCGCGCGGATCGCGGACAAAGCGACGGTGCGGACATCGACCGCGAACTTGCCTTCGGCCAGTTCGTCATTGAGGAACAGGCGAGTCAGATATTCGCTGTGCATCGCATAGGGCATGCGCGTGCCATCGGCATTCCAGGCCATGAGGTCGTTCATCGGCGGGCGTTCGCCCATAAGATAGGTCTGGAGTATCTGCGACCAGACGAGATCGTTGGACCGCAATATCTGGAATGCGCCGCCCATTTGCGCGCTGTCGAGATAGCCGCGCGTCGACATCAGATTGTTGAGCATGGCCAATTGCGATTCGTCGATAAAGAGGCCGAGTTCGCCCGGTTCGCTGAACTCCGTCTGCGCCGCCAGCAGCGTGATGCTGGCCAGCCGCTCATCCCCGTCGCGCGCCATGGCGGCGGCGGCAATGGCGAGCAGCGTGCCGCCCAGACAATAGCCCACCCCATGGATCTTCGCGCTGCCGGTGATGGCGCCAACGGCATCCAGCGCGGCCATCGCGCCCAGGCGACGATAGGCGTCGAGATCGAGATTGCGGTCTTCACTGGTGGGATTGTGCCAGGAGATCATGAACACGGTATAGCCCTGGCCCGTCAGCCAGCGGACCAGCGAATTTTCCGGCGACAGGTCGAGAATATAATATTTCATGATCCAGGCGGGCATGATCAGGATCGGTTCGGGACGGACCTGCTCGGTGGTCGGCGCATATTGGATCAGTTCGATCAGAGCATTACGCCACACGACTTTGCCTGGGGTCGTCGCCACGGTTTCGCCGACCCGGAACGCCTCGGCACCCACCGGCGGCTCACCCCGCGCCTGGCGCTGCATGTCCTGCGCCATGTGATTCATGCCATCGATCAGGCATTTGCCGCCCGTTTCCACGATCTTGCGCTGCAGCACCGGATTGGTGGCGAGGAAATTGGTGGGAGCGAACATGTCCAGCATCTGGCGCGCCGCAAAGGACGTCTGCGCTTCATGCGCCTTGGAGACGCCACCGATGCCGGTCGTCGCGGCATGCCACCATTGCTGGTTGAGCAGGAAGGCCTGGGTGAGAAAATTGAAGGGCGGCTGTTGCCAGGCCGGGTCGGAAAAGCGCCGGTCTTGCGGTAGCGGCTCGATAGCGGGGGCCGCGTCGGGATTGCCCGCGCTGCGTCCCATATAATCGAACAGGCGGAGATATTTCCGGCCCATTTTCGCGGCCAGTTGCATCTGCTTGCCGGGCGAGGAAGCAAGATGCATCGCCCAGTCCGCGCTCGCCAGGAACATGGTCGCCGGAGAAAGGCCATGCGTCGCCTGCGCGATCATCGCACCGGCCGCTTGGTCCATCGAGTCCGCGATGCCGTCGAGCGGATCATTGCCAAGGTGGCGGCTGTCATATGTCATCAAAGATGGTTCCAATCGCGAACGGTGGCCAAGCCCCGAACCAAAGCGGCTTCCGGGTGCGGGATCGCCGGATCATAGGCTTGCTGCGATGCACGATCCCATCGCCCGGCGCTTGCAGACCGCGTATGAAGATCCGACTTCGTACGCTATAAGTAGTTACCACGATAGAGTGACGATCGTGACGCGCTGCGAGAATTTTCGCAAATATATCGGCATTATTTAACGTAACCGTATTTATTATCATACTATGCTTCATATATTATTATTCACATTGATATGTGCAATTTTTATCAAAGTTGGAATATATTCTGATGTGATAAGGCCATCCATCCAACGGGTGTAGAGCTTCGCTTGGGCACATCCATTATGGTGATGGAGGCCACGCTTCCCGCAGCAAAGGCCTTGGATTTGCGCGCCGCCGCCCCAGATGGGGATCTGGTCCATGCGAACAATTCTCAAAAAATCGGAGTGCCCCATGCCCGCCACCCGTACCGAAACCGACAGTATCGGCCCGATCGACGTTCCCGCTACCGCCTATTGGGGCGCGCAGACGCAGCGGAGCATGGAGAATTTTCCGTTCGGCGAGACCGAGCGGATGCCGATCGGCATTGTCCATGCCATGGCGATCGTGAAGCAGGCGGCGGCGAGGGTGAACCGGCATCATGGACTCGACGCCATCCAAGCCGATGCGATCGAGGCGGCGGCGGCGGCGGTGGCGGCGGGGGAGTATGACGATCAGTTTCCGCTGGTCATCTGGCAGACCGGGAGCGGCACCCAGACCAACATGAACGTCAATGAAGTGATCGCCGGGATCGCCAATGAAGCGCTGACCGGCACGCGTGGCGGCAAGGTGCCGGTGCATCCCAACGACGGTGTGAACTTCGGCCAATCCTCCAACGACAGCTTTCCCACCGCGCTGCATATCGCGGCGGCCTTGGCGGCGGTGAAAGCGCTGTTTCCCGCGCTTGACCGGCTGCACGCCGCGCTCGATGCCAAGGCGCAGGTCTGGGCGAATATCGTCAAGATCGGCCGCACCCATTTGCAGGATGCGACCCCGCTGACGCTGGGGCAGGAATTTTCGGGCTATGCGCATCAACTCTATCGCGCCAAAAGCCGCATCGAACCGGCCGTGATGCACGGCATGATGGCGCTGGCGCAGGGCGGTACGGCGGTCGGCACGGGGTTGAATGCGCCCAAAGGCTTCGACATCGCGGTCGCGGCGGAGATTGCGGCGATCACCGGCCTGCCGTTCCGCACCGCCGAAAACAAGTTCGAAGCGCTGGCCTCCAATGATCCGCTGGTTCACCTCTCTTCTACCCTCGCCACATTGGCCGTCGCGCTGACCAAGATCGCCAATGACATCCGCCTGCTCGGCTCCGGCCCGCGCTCAGGCCTTGGCGAACTGGACCTGCCCGCCAATGAGCCGGGCAGCTCGATCATGCCGGGCAAGGTCAACCCGACCCAGTGCGAAATGCTGACGATGGTGGCGGCGCAGGTGATCGGCAATCATCAGGCCGTGACCGTGGGGGGCATGCAGGGGCATCTGGAACTCAATGTCTTCAAGCCGATGATCGGCGCGGCGGTGCTGCGCTCGATCCACCTGCTTGCCGTCGGCATGGACAGTTTCGCCGAACGTTGCGTCGAAGGGCTGGAGGCGAACGAGGCGCGGATCGCCGAACTGGTCGATCGGTCGCTGATGCTGGTCACGGCGCTGGCGCCTGCGATCGGCTATGACCAAGCGGCGGCGATCGCCAAACAGGCCCACAAGACCGGTCAGACGCTTAAAGAAGCGGGGCTGGAACTGGGGCTGGTGGACGAGGCGACCTTCGATGCGCTGGTACGCCCGGAAAATATGGTGTGATCCATATGGCACTGGTGGAACCCGTGGGCCTCCGATACATTAACCCTCAATGAAGAAGCTGCGCACCCCCTCCGCCCCGCTCGTCACCGTCCGTTCGCCCAAGCGCGCAGGCATATTGCGAAAGGTCGCCCGCGTCGGCGCAACCGTCGTGGCGACGCGTGTAGCCGCAGCAACCGGAAAGGCTGGCATATTGGGGCTGGTTGCAGGGATGGGGGCCAAGCGGGTCATCATGCGGTTCCCGGCCGGTGCGCTGTTCGTCACCGGGGCCTATATGGCGGGCAAGCTGTATGAGGCGAAGCGCGAAGCCGACCGCAAGCGCGCCACCAAATTGCTGCCCGACCTTAGCGCCGAGCCGACCCCAGCCGAACCGATCCCGATCGATAAAGCGCGGAAAGCCCGCGAAGGCTAAAGCGCGGCCTGCCAGTCGCGCACCGCGTCGATCGGCCAGGTCAGCATCAGGATATTGAGGGCTAGGTTGTCGCGGATGACCGCGAGCGCCAGTAGTTCGAACCCGATGCCGACCACGACCGTCAGCCAGACCGGCGCGCGCGATGCGAACAGGAAGCCCAAGGCCATCATGCCGATATCGCTCACCGAATTGAGGATCGAATCGCCTGAATAGCCGAGCGCGATCGTCGCAGTGCGATACCGGTCGATGATGATCGGCGAATTTTCGAGAATTTCCCAGGCCGACTCGATCGCCACCGCAACCGCCAGCCGAATGCCGATGGGACGCCGCCGCAGCACCATCCAGGTGCCGCCGTAGAAGAGAAAGCCATGGATGATATGGCTGAGGCTATACCAGTCCGCGATATGCTGACTATTGCCGCTATCGAGCGCGCCATGCCACAGTTCCACGGTGCCACAGGCGCAAATCGGCGGCCTTTGCATCAGGAAGAGGATGACGCCGGTCATCACGACGATCAGCCCCGCAAGGATGAAACCCCGACGATTGGCGGAGTGCTTGCGGCGCATATCCTGTTCCTTCCGTCATCCGGCCTCTTGCCAAAGCCTGTCCCAAGCGTCACTAGCGGCCATGGCCGAGCATATCCCGATCGAAACGCCCGATTTCCAGCGCCGTGGCGTTCTCTTCGTTCTGTCCTCGCCTTCGGGCGCGGGCAAGTCCACGATCGCGCGCAAATTGCTCGCCGCCGAGCCGGACCTATCCATGTCTGTCTCCGCCACCACCCGGCCGATGCGGCCGGGCGAGGTCGATGGCAAGGATTATCATTTCGTCGATCTGGAAGCCTTCCGCCAGATGACGGCCGACCATGAATTTCTCGAATGGGCACATGTCTTTGGCCAGCGCTACGGCACGCCCCGCGCCCCGGTGGAAGCGATGCTCAAGTCCGGCAAGGACGTGCTGTTCGACATCGATTGGCAGGGCGCGCAGCAGTTGCACCAGATCGCCGGGGGCGATGTGGTCCGCATCTTCATCCTGCCCCCGTCGATGGAGGAGTTGGAACGCCGCCTGCGCGGGCGCGGGACCGACAGCAATGCCGTGATCGAAGGCCGCATGGCGCGCGCGGCGGGCGAGATCGCGCATTGGGACGGCTATGATTATGTGCTGTGCAATGTCGATGCCGATGATTGTTTCAGCCGGGTGCAGACCATCCTGCATGCCGAACGCATGAAGCGCAGCCGCCAGACCGGCCTCATCGGCTTCATCCGTCGCCTGGGCCGCTATCACCAGGACGATTAATATCAGGCCGTAAAGCCAGCCGGATCGGCCCAGTCGGGATGGGTCCAGGCCATCACCCGGAACAACGTGCCCATCGCCGCTGCATCGGTCAGCCGCACCCGTGCCGCCTCGATCTCCGCCGCGCGCGCGGGCGTTGCGCGGGCCAGTTGCTCGGCGCGCGGATCGATGCCCAATTGGCGCAGGAAATCGCCCTGCCCCACCGTGCCATGCACCCGCAGCCCCGCCTGTCGCGCCATATTGCCGATGACGCTGAAATCGACATGGGTGGTCAGGTCCACCTCGCCCGGATCGGTAAAGGGGTCGGCGAACTGGTGCGCCTTGACGGCTTGGAGCGTGTCCCCCAGCAGCGGCCCTTCATAGCCATAGTCGATGATGATCGCCGCCCCGCCCTGCTTGGCGATGCGCTGCGCCAGGGCATAGGCGATGCCAGCGCCGACGATCGGCGTTTCGATGATCGCGCCATCCTGCGCCTGCGCGGCGATCGGCGGCAGGCCCGATTCGATCCGACGATAGCCGGGGACGGGCAGAAACGCGGCGTCCGCCTCGCGCCGGATCACCACCCGCTCGCGCCATTCGTCACCGACGCGGATGCATTGGCGCACCGGTAGCGCATCGAAAAATTCATTGGCGACGACCAGCAGCGGTCCTTCATGGGGCAAGCTGTCGATACTGTCATGATGGGTGACATGGGGGATCAGCCCGCGTTGCTGGTCGCGCAGGACAGGGCTGGTCTCGACGCAGTGGACGCGGGGGGCAAGCGCCGCGCGCTCCATCGCCCGCAGCGCATCGGCGGCCAACGTCCCGCGGCCCGGCCCCAGCTCGGCATAGAGCGCACCGGGCCGCCGCCCTGACCGCATCCAGACATCGGCCAGGCACAAGCCCACCAACTCGCCGAACATCTGGCTGATTTCGGGCGCGGTGGTGAAGTCGCCTTCCATCCCCAGCGGGTCGCGGGTCGCATAATAATGCTGGTTCGATTCGGCCATATAATGAGCGACCGAGATCGGCCCGCCTGCCGCAATTTGCCGGGTCAGTCGTTCCGCCAGCGGTAGCGGTTCAGCTGACACTCGCGCTGCCCGCGATCGGCTCCACCCGCACGCGGCGGCCCTTGGCGGTGAAGATGAGGTAGAGGCCGCCCAGGATCATCGGCAAGCACAGCCACTGGCCCATATGCAGGCCGGTGCGTGCAGCGAATTCCATCAACTGGGCATCGGCCTCGCGCACATATTCGACGCCGAAGCGGAAGCAGCCATAGCCGAGCAGGAAGATGCCCACGAGCATCCCCGGCTGATAGCGGGCGCGGGTGCGCCAGAAGGCGAAGGAGAGGATGGCGAACAGCACGGCCCCCTCCAGCGCGGCTTCATAGAGCTGGCTGGGATGGCGCGGGAACGGTCCACCGGTGGGAAAGATGATTCCCCATGGCCCATCGGTTTCCTTGCCCCACAATTCGCCATTCACGAAATTGGCGAGGCGGCCGAAGAACAGGCCGAAGGGCACGCAGCAGGCGACATAATCGTGGATGCGCAGCCAGGACAGCTTTTCCTTGCGCGCCATGTAGAGGATGCCGAGCGACACGCCCGCCGCGCCGCCATGGAAGGACATGCCGCCATTCCAGAGCTTGAGGATATCGAGCGGATTTTGCAGGATTTCAGGCTGGTAGAAGATCACATAGGCGAGCCGCCCGCCGATGATGATGCCCAGCGTCGCGTAGAAGATCATGTCGTCGGCATGGCGCCGGGCCATCGGCGATCCGGGCTGCGCGATCAGGCGCAGCAGATACCAATAGCCGATCAATATGCCCGCCAGATAGGCAAGGCTATACCATTTCAGCGTGAAGAACCCGAGGTCGAGGGCGACGGGACTAAGCCCCAGATCCTCGAAACGGATGGCGCTCGAAGCGGCGGCGGCAAGGTCCAGGATCAAATCGGCTTCCTTAGTGGCAAGACGTTTGCCGCCATAGAGGAAGCCCCGGCCAAGACCAAGAGGCTGTGGCGTGGCCGGGACGGTTTCGATCGTCCCGGCCACGCGCCCTATTGCGGCAGGCCCAGGGCCTTGACGATATCGGCCCAGGCGACGAGCTTGAAATTCTGCGCCGCCGCGCCATTCTCTCCGTCCTGCGCGATGAACAGGCCGCCGGGATAGGCGGGGCCGAAATCGCCCAGCATCAGTTCGATGCCGTCGGTTTCCTCCGACCCGCCGATCGCGCCGTCGACCACGCGGAAGCGGCCGACATAGCTGTCGTCGCTGATGCGATAGACGACATAGGCATTGTCGCCCTGGCTGGAGACGAGGACATAGCCGTCCTTCTCTCCGATCGGGGCGATAGCGACGCCTTCGGCATCGGCGACGATATTCTTGCCGTCTGCGGCTGCGATCTTCGTGGGTATGGTGCTGCCGCTCGCCCGCGCGTCGAAGCGCCACAGGCCGACATCCTCTTCCGCGACATAAAGCGTGCCGGTGCGGTCATCGACCGCACAGCCTTCCGACTGGGTGCCGAGCTTCATCGTTCGCACGATGCGGCCGGTGGGCGTTGCACCCGACGCATCGAGCGCGACCTGGTTGATCGTCCCGTCCTTGAGCACGATGAAGGCATAGAGGCCCGCCGCGTCCGACCCCATGCACAAGCCATAGGCTTCGCCCGCACCGCCATCGATGGTGCCGAGCGCGGTCAGCTTGGCCGTCGCCGGATCAAGCCGGAACAGCGCCAGTTTGGCCCGTGCGACATCGTTGCGGTCGGAGGCGACGGCCAGGATGCCCGTGCCGCCGTTGATCGCCACGCCATCTTTCAGGTCGATATTATTGACCCGGCCCGCGTCGAGAAAGTCGCGCACCTTGCCGTCCAGCGCATAGACATAGACGCCCGCTTTCTTGTCCGTGCCCACGATCAGGCTGGCGGCGGGGTCCGCGGCATTGCGCCAGATCGCCGGATCATCCGCTGCATCGGCATTGGTCGTGCCGACCGGCGTCGTTTCGCCCCGCGCGGTCACCGACACCGCCGGGGAGGCGTTGGCGATGCGCACGGCGATAGGCACTTCGACTTCGCCGACCGCGCAAGCGGCCAGTGAAATCAGCGGAAGGATGAGAGCAATGCGCTTCATCAGAAGTTCGCCGTCACGCCGAATTTGGCGGTCCAATTATATTCCTCAAAGTGGAGAACCCGCTTGCCGCCCGCATAATTTTGATAGGCGAAATAGGGTTCGTTAGTGACGTTGATCCATTCGGCGAACACGCGGAGCTTTGGCGTGATGCGATAGCGGGCGCTCAGGTCAACCTGGAAGTGGCTGTCGACATAGCGGTCCTGGTCCGCTTCGCTGCCCAGTTCGTCCAGATATTTGTCGCGGAAAGTGCCCGCTGCGCGCAACGAAATCGGTCCCTTTTCGTAGCCCACAACCAGATTGAACGTGTTCTTGGACGCCGATGCGAGGGGGATTTGGCGCGGATCGGAAATGTCGCCATCGGTCAGGACCGTGCCCTTGGCGTCGGTATAGGTGTAGTTGGCGTTCAACAACAGACCGTCGAACGGTGCCGGCAGGAAGCTGAACACCTGGCTGTAGGACAGTTCGAGGCCCTTGATCTTGGCCTTGTCGCCATTGATGAAGGTGGTCAGTTCCTCATAATCGACACCATAGATGGTGCCGGGCGTCGTAATCCGCTGTTCCACGACGAAGTCCTTGATCGACTTCCAGAACAGGCCGCCCGTCAATGCGGCATTGGTACCGAAATACCATTCGGCCGAGAAATCAGCGTTCCATGCGCTGTATGGCTTGAGGTTCGGATTGCCCAACGAGGCCTCACGATCTTCGTTGATGTCGAAGCGCGGCGCGAGATTGGACAGTTTGGGACGCACCAGGCTCTTATAGCCGCCCAGGCGGAAGACGAGATTGTTGACCGGCTCGTAGCGGACCGTCAGGCTAGGCAACCAGTTCATATAGTTGCGGCCGAAACGGTTCGGCGTGATCGTGACATTCTCGTCCTCGTCGGTTTCCGTGACGAAGGCGCGGATGTCATTCTTGGTCTGCTCCATGCGGACACCAGCGATGACCCGCAATGCCTGGCTGTCCCAGCGGCCCAGCAGATAGGCGGCAAGCACGTCTTCCTTGACCGAATAGTCGGAGGTGGTCGAATTGAGTAGGGTATCGAGCGCATTCAGCTCGAAATTGCCTTTGTTCGCGTTGAAAAATTCGGTCGGGCCAGTGTGGCTGGCCTGCGGCAGAATGTCCTGAATGCGATAGGTCTGGCCGCCCAGCACATCCGCCAGCGTATAATCGCCATCATAGCCGTCATAGACAGCGGCTTCCAGATTATAGCTCTTCTCGCGCCAGCGCGACTTCATACCGGTCTGAACGGTGAAGATGCCGCCATCCATGGTGAAGGCCCGCGAAATATCCGCCCGGACCACATATTCGCGATCCTTCGCGTCCGACAGGACGGTCTGCTCCAGTTCGTTGAAGCCATATTCCGAGGGATCATAGAAAAGGTCGGTATTGCCGGTAACGGTGTAGCGTGGCTTCATCGGATCGGCATAGTCGAAGCCGACATCGACGCCGTCGCCATCGAAACGGGCACGGAAGCGCGTCGGGTCGACCGAACCATTCTCCCGTTCGCTCGCTTCCGACCAGCTGCCTGCATAGGTGATTTTCCACGGACCCGTATTGGTTTCGCCGCCAACGGTCAGAGATTTGATCTTCTGCGTTTCCAGACGATCCTTCATGCGGCGACGCACTTCGATACGGCCATCGGCGTCGGTGAATTGCGCCGACGTCGCCGTGCCCGATGCTGGTTCTTCATCCATGATGAAGATGACATCGCCACGATATTCCTGATCCTTGAACTGGCTGTAAAGGCCACGAGCATAGAGTTTGGTCGTGTCGGTCGCCAGCCAGTCGAAGCTCAGCGAGCCACCGATGCGCTCGCGCTCCACGTCATAATCGCGATACTGGATTTCCTCGGCATAGACCGTGCCGTCTTCGGTCTGGTTCCAGTCCGCTGCTTCGACATTGTCGCTTTCGAACTTGCGCTTATAATAGCTGGCGCCGCCTGCGATGCCGAAGCGATCGGACAGACGGGTCGAAAAGTCGAAGCTGCCCTTGGGCGTCAAGGCATCGGCAAATTCGTTATAGCTGCCTTCCAGCTTGACCGAATAGAGATCCTTCTTGCGGTCAAAGGCGCTGGTCGTGTTGATTTCGATCGAGGCACCGATCGTATCGGCATCCATATCCGGCGTCAGCGACTTTTTGATCTCGATCGACTCGATCAGTTCGGACGGAATGACGTCCAACGCGACCGAGCGGACATCGCTCTCCGGCGCAGGGATGCGCGTGCCGTTGATCGAGGCTGCGTTGAGTTCGGGGTCGAGCCCGCGAACCGATACGAAACGGCCTTCACCCTGATCGTTCAGAATGTTCACGCCAGGCAGGCGGCGCATCGATTCAGCGGCATTCTGGTCAGGAAACTGACCAATGGCATCGCGGGTCAGCACGCTTTCCACGCCATCGGCGGCGCGCTGGCGCGACAGGGCCGATGCCTGGTTAGCCACCTGCCCGACGACGATGATCGATGCGTCGACATCCGAACCGATACGGATATTGGCATCGACGTCGCCGGTTTCGGGCACAATCACGGTAACGCGAACCGGATCAGCACCGACATAGCGGGCCTCGATCGTATAGGTGCCCGGTGCAACGTCGGGGAAGCGATAATCGCCATCACGGCCCGCTTCGGCAATGCGACCGAGTTCGACAAGACGCAGCTGGGTCGATTGAAGGGCGCGCGTGCCCGTGCCGTCGGACACGGTGCCGGTGATGGTGCCAGCGATGGCGGCAATCGGCGTCGACAGCGCAAGGATGATCGCAGCGCGACTCGCGCTGCGCAATAGATTAGTCATGATGAAGCTCCCCTTTTGTTGGAGAGGCCAGTGCCGCTATTTTCTTACGCAGGCATGGCATTGGTGTTTCGATTAAACGTCTATTTCATGATGATTTGGTGACATTCAGTAGGCTGGGCATCCCTTTGGGTGGGCCATCCCCTCAATGAAAGTCGCGCGATCCGGGTAATATCCGTACCTGGCGCGGGTGGGTGGCGCTGCGCGGTGGGGGGCTGCCGGTGCCGTCGCCGCTGTGGGTCAGGCGGCCCAGTGCGTCGCTGCGGTCATGCACGCGACTTGCCATCAGGTGGACGACGCCTTCCTTGCTGCGCTGGATTTCACCCTCCACCAGCATCAGCCGCGATGCCATCACCGCGCGCCGCTGCATCTCGAACAGCCGTGCCCAGAGCAGGATATTGGCGACGCCGGTTTCATCCTCGATGGTGATGAAGACGGCATTGCCCTTGCCCGGCCGTTGCCGCACCAGCACCACGCCCGCCACCTGCACCCGCGCGCCATTTTTGGCCGCGCTCGCCTGCGCGCAGCTCAGCACACCCTCAGCGGCGAAGGCCGGGCGCAGAAATTGCATCGGATGGCCTTTCAAGGACAGGCGCGTCACCTGATAATCGGTCGCCACCTGCTCGGCGAGCGGCATGGCGGGCAGCATGGCGTCCGGTTCCTCGCCCAGTTCGCGCGCGGCCCGGTCCTGTCGGCGCGCCGCGGCGAAGAGCGGCAGTTCGTCGGACGGCGTGCGCCGTGCCTCCCACAAGGCGGCACGCCGGTCCTGCCCCAGCGAACGGCAGGCATCGGCATCGGCCAGCAGGCGGAGCGCGCGCGCGGGCAGGCCCGCCCGGCGCGCCAGATCCTCGATGCTGGTAAAGGGGGCGTCGGCCCGCGCTGCCACCATCTGCGCCGCCCAGCTTTCGCGAAACCCATCGACTTGTCGCAACCCCAGCCGCAGCGCCAGGGCTTTCCCCGTCCCCTCCCCCCGATCCGTCCGGCGCGCCCGGTCGATCGGCTCCAGCCCATTGTCCCATTGGCTGGCATTCACATCGACACCCTGCACGGTCACGCCATGGGCGCGCGCGTCCCGCACCAGTTGCGCGGGCGCGTAGAAGCCCATCGGCTGCGCATTGAGGAGCGCGCAGGCAAAGACCGCAGGCTGGTGGCATTTGAGCCAGGCCGACACATAGACCAGCCGGGCAAAGGAGAGCGCGTGACTCTCCGGGAAGCCGTAGCTGCCAAAGCCTTCGATCTGCTTGAAACAGCGTTCGGCAAAATCAGCCTGATAGCCGCGCGCGGTCATGCCTTTGACCAGCTTTTCGCGGAAATGGTGGATGGTGCCGACATTGCGGAAGGTTGCCATGGCCCGGCGTAGCTGGTTGGCCTCAGACGGTTTGAAGTTGGCTGCTGTGATCGCCAGCTTCATCGCCTGCTCCTGAAACAGCGGCACGCCGAACGTCTTGCCCAAAAGCTGTCGCAATTCGTCGGTCGGGCCATGGTCGGGCGCAGGCGCGGGATAATCGACCTTCTCCTCGCCACAGCGTCGCCGCAGATAGGGATGCACCATGTCGCCCTCGATCGGCCCCGGCCGCACGATCGCGACCTGCACGGTGAGGTCATACAGCGTGCGGGGGCGCAGGCGGGGCAGCATGTTGATCTGCGCCCGGCTCTCGACCTGGAACACGCCGATACTGTCGCCTTTGCAGAGCATGTCGTAAACGTCTGGATCGCTGGATTGCAGATCGACCTGGAGTTGATGGTCGCCCAGCTTATGCGCGCGCATCAGGTCGAATGCCTTGCGGATGCAGGTCAGCATCCCCAGCGCCAATATATCGACCTTCATCAGGCCGAGCGCGTCGATGTCATCCTTGTCCCATTCGATGAAACTGCGGTCGGCCATCGCGGCATGATGCAGCGGCACCGTCTCGTCGAGCCGGTTGCGGGTCAGCACGAAGCCGCCGACATGCTGCGAGAGGTGACGGGGAAAAGGCGCGTCGAGCAATTGATCCACCAGCGCGCGCAATTGCACTATCTGCGGATTGTCGAGCGTGAAACCCGCTTCGCTGATCCGCTCTTCGGCCATTTGGCGGCCATGGCTGCCCCATACGGTGCTGGTCAGCCGCGCCGACACATCTTCCGACAGGCCCAGCACCTTGGCGACTTCGCGCACCGCGCTGCGGGCGCGATAATGGATGACGGTCGCGGCGATCCCGGCGCGGTGGCGGCCATAGCGTTCATAGATATATTGCATCACCTCTTCGCGCCGCTCATGTTCGAAATCGACGTCGATGTCGGGAGGCTCGTCGCGCTCTTCCGACACGAAGCGAGAAAAAAGCAGGTCGTGCCGCTGCGGATCGACCGAGGTGACGCCCAGCAGGAAGCAGACCATCGAATTGGCCGCAGAGCCGCGCCCCTGGCACAATATCCCCTTCATCCGGGCAAAGGCGACGATGTCATGGACGGTCAGGAAATAGGCCGCGTAATCGCGCGCGCGGATCAGGCCGAATTCCTCGTCCAGCAACGCCCGCACGGCATGCGGGATATGCGGGCCATAACGGGCATGGGCGGCGCTGAGCGTCAGTTCCTCCAGCCATTGCTGCGCGGTCCACCCCTCCGGCACGGGTTCGTCGGGATATTCGTAGCGAAGCTGGTCAAGCGTGAAATGCACCTGGTCCAGCAGGCGCAGACTTTCCGCCACAGCTTCGGGACAGGCCCGGAACAAATGCGCGATGGCGACGGGACCATGGAGATGCCGTTCCGCATTGGCCTCCAAGATGCGGCCTGCCCCGGCAATGGTCGTGCCCGCACGGATGCAGCTCAATACATCCTGCAAGGGGCGTTCGGCAGGGTCGGCATAGAGCGCGTCCATCGTCGCGAGCAGCGGTGCGCCTGTGCGCGCCGATAGCGCCCGATAGCGGGCGAGCCGCCGCGCGTCGCGCCCATCCCGTTGCAAGGCCGCGCCGAGCCATACCCGCCCCGGTGCCAGTCGCGACAGGCGGATCAGCAGCGCTTCCAGATCGGCGGGGCGCGGCGGGGGGACGAGGCTAAGATGCCCCTGCCGGATCGCTTCGGCAGATGGCCTGTCGTCATGCTCATAGTCGACCGGCTTGCGATGCGCGGTCTGCATGGTGGCGGTCGATGTCGGCAGGACGATCAGCAGCAGATCCTGCATATAGCCGGTCAGGTCGGCATAGGTCAGGATGCAGTCGCCCTTGATCGAGCGGAGATTGCCGACCGTCAGCAATTTGGTGAGTTCACCCCAGCCGCGCCGCGTCGCAGGATAGGCGACGATGTCCGGGGTGCCATCGGTAAAGACCAGCCGCGCGCCGACGATGAGGCGCAGATCGGAGTGGCAGGATTGTTCCTCCGCTGCGCTGAGTTCGAGCGGCAGGCCTGCTTCCTCCTTCGCTTCGAGCAGCGCCGTGCGGGCTTTTTCGGGTGCCCGCTTGCGTGCGACATGCGCGCGCACGACGCCCGCCACCGTGTTGCGATCGGCAATGCCAAGGCCCGTCAGCCCCAGCGCCATCGCCTGCGCCACCATGTCGGCGGCATGGGACGCGCCGCGCAGGAAGGAGAAATTGGTCGCCGCCACCAGTTCGGCAAAGGGTGGCGCATCGGCTGGCGGGGAGCGGGGAGGTGCGCCTTGCTTGCGCGCCTCTCGCCCCATAGTGCCCCGTGGATCAGCCGATTTGAGCTTGGCCGGGTCCGGTCCTTTGCGGCCGCTGCTCATGCGAACAGGCCGTGGAGATACCAGCCTGGGTCAACCGTCTCCGCGCCATAGAGGCCGTGGCGGAACAGCCAGTAGCGGCGGCCGCGTGCATCCTCGACGCGGTAATAGTCGCGCGTCTTGCCGATACTGTCCCCCTCGATCGCGCCATCGGGCGCGCGCCACCATTCAGGCGCGATCCGTTCGGGGCCTTCGAAGCGGACCACGTCATGCAAGGCGCGTCGCCAGCGGAAGCGGTGGGGCGGGCCGTCGGGTACGCCGGCGACCACGTCGATCGACTGGGGCGGATCGAACAAATGAATGGGGCGCAACGGCGGGTCGCCCGGTTCGCCGACCGGTCCCCAGTCGGCGGGCGCTCGGACTTCTACGGCGGGCAGCGCCAGTTGCGCTTGTTCGGGAATATGGCTGTCGCGCGGCACCAGCCGCTGGATGCGTCCGCGCCCGGCCCGGATCGACAGCCGATCGACCAGCGCCGCCACGCTTTCCCCCTTGCGCGCTTCGCCCCCTTCCAGCGCCAATTGGGTCGCGGCCATCGGCTCGGCCAGCGGCACCGTCAGGCGCAGCATGTCGAAGCCGAAGCCGGGGTCTATGGGATCGGACAGGGCGTCGATCCGCTCGCGCATCAACCGCAGGATGGCGGGGGCATCGCGCACGGGCAGGCCGGTTTCGACGCGCAGCGGGAAGGCGAGGCCATCGCTGCGGAAAAAGACCGCTTCGAACCGACGCCCCCCCTGCCCTCTTTCTGCCAATTGTTCGCCGGCTTCGGCGGCCATCTCCTCCAGCCGCTTGAGCGCATAGGCGGTGCTGCCGATCGGTTCGGCAAAGCGGCGGTCGATGCGGATGGCGGGGCGAACGCGGCGGGGCGCGAGCGGGCGATGCCCCAGTCCCAACAGCGCATGGAGCGCATCGACCGCTTCCGCGCCGAAGCGCGCCGCCAAGGTCGCAGCGGGCCGGGCCGCAAGATCGCCCACCGTCCGCAGACCCGCACGGCGCAGCGCCACCGCGCTTTCCGCCTCCAGCCGCAGCGCCTCTACCGGCAGGCGGCGGATCGTTGCCGCTTCGTCGGGCGCGGGGGGCACGGGAAAGCGGGCGAGCGCGTGGGCGGCCTCAGGACTGGCGGCGATCGCATGGCGCACGCACATACCATAGCGCTCCAGCCGGTCGGCCGCGTCGCGCGCCAGCGCCTCTTCCCCACCCCAGAGATGATCGCAGCCGCTGATATCCAGCATCAGCCCATCGGGACCATCAAGCGCAGCATTGGGGGTATAACGCCCGCAGCCATCGCACAGCCGTTCGAGCCAATCCTGGTCGGCATGCGGCTGAGCATCGAACACGCGCAGGTCCGGTTCGCGGGCGCGCGCGTCGGCCAGGGTCATGGCCGGCAGCAAGCCGATGGCCAACCCGTCGGCATCGACACTCGCGAGCCGCATCGCCCCGCGCACCGGTTCGACGATGACCGCCGGGCCGTTGCCGCCCGCCGCCCATTGATCAGGCCGCGCGACCCGCAGCCGGTCCAGCGCCAGGAAGGGAAAATGCAGCGCCAGATAGCGGCGCGTCGCGGATGTCGTCATCGTCATGGCGTTCATCTGCCGCGTCTCCAAATTCGCTCCTGTTGCTGTCCCAATATAGTCGCCACGCCAGCCCGTCCGGCCCTGCCCGGCGGCGCAACAGGGTGACGTCGAAGGCGCTTTGGCCTGGTGCCTGGCCCGGCAGCGGAGCGGAGGGGGCCGCCGCCACGCGCCAGCGCGTTTCGGCCGCACTGGGCACCGGATCACCGCCGATCCGCAGCAGCAGCGCGGTCACGCCCGATGTCTCCGCCGCCAGCGCCAATCGGCGACTGGCGGTCAGGTCCAGCAAGGGCGCCGGACCGCGCAGATCAATGAGCAGCGCCCCTAGCGCCGGACAGCGCAAAGCATCCACGGCGGCGCGCAGCAGCATCGCGTCGTCGGCCATCATGCCGATCAGCAATCGTTGCGGGTCCAGCCCCAGCGCCGCCAGCCCCGGACCATAAGGCACACCCGCCACCCGCACCGCCGTCGCGTTGCGCAGCCACAATAAGGGTGCGTCGCGCCCGGCCTGCCGTATCCAGAGCAGGGCGAGGCCAGCGGCGGCGCCTTCCTCTTCGACGCTGGCGAAAATCTCATGCACGCGGCCTTGCGCCAGTCCGCCGCCCAGCGCGGCGTCCATCCCCGCCGGGCCACAGGTAAAGCGCGGCGAGGCCTCCACCGCTGGCGCGCGGTCCAGCGTGGCGATATGCCGCTTGAGCGCGGCGAGACTGTGAATCGACTCGGCCATTCCACTTGTTCCCTTTATGTTCTTTTTCGGAGCAAGCGGGGTCACTGTCAATGCAGGAGCGATGGGTGGAGTGGAATGGGGCGGCGACCGCGCCGCCCCGTCGGACGATTATTCGGCGTCGACCTGCGTGACGCTGATCGACTGGGCGTTCATCTGACCGCCGCCGAAGATGGTCATGAAGGCGATGTCGGTGGCGTCGCGGCCGACGGCGATGCGGACCATGGTTTCGACCGGCGCAAGGCCCGTCGAATCGACCAGATGCCAAGCGCCATCGAGCCAGACTTCGACCACGGCGTGAAAGTCCGGTGGTTCAAGGCCGAGCGCATAGACCGACACCAGCCGCGCGGGAATGTCGCGCGAGCGGATGAGGGCGGCGGTCAGATGGGCGAAGTCGCGGCAGACGCCTTGCTGGGCGACGAAAGTGTCGGCGGCCGTGGTGGTGGCGTCGGAGCTGCCCGACACATAGACCAGATTCTCGTTCACCCATTGGACCAGCGCCTGCACCAAGGCGCCGCCCTCCAGGTCGGGGAAATGGCCGCAGACGAAGCTGACGAACCGGTCGGCTTCGCAATAGCGGCTCGGCCAGATGAAGGGCAGCACATCTTCGGGCAGGCTGGGGAGCGGGCTTTTGTCGAGGGTGGCGAGATCGACGGTCGGCCGCTCCACGTCCACGGTGGCGCGGAACGTGCTGACCATCCGGCCGGTGCCGGTTCGGGTCCAGGTGCGGCGGCCAATGCCATTGCCGCCGACCTTGTTGGTCAAAGGCCCGGCATTCTGGATGATGTGGGACTGTTCGACGATGCGTTGGTCCGGCATCGCGGCGGCCTCCACCGCCAGGAGCACGTCGGTTGGCTGGGCGAAATCATAGTCCAGTATCGCTTCGATCGCGACGCGCATGGGATGCCTTTCTGTCAGGGAATATGCGCCAAACGCGCGGATAGGGAGTCCGGGTCCGCATGCTCCAAAAGCAGCATTGCGAAGCCGCAGGCACAAGGCAAGGGGGATGGTGGCGGGCGCTTAACTTCGCACTTTTCCCGCACATTTCGACATATTCTTGCGTCCGGCCGATCCTATCGGAAAGCGGACCGCCCCCGCCTCGCCGATCACGGTAAAAGGCCCGCCCCACCACGGGACGGGCCTTTTCAGTGCGTGAAGCGAAAGCGCGCACGAACCGGGCTGTCTCGTCCGGCTGATCCGGCCGGACAAGGCAGTCAGCCCTTATTCGTCATCGTCATCCGCTTCGGGTCCGGTCATCAAGGCTTCGGCCACCGCTTCGGTCTTGCCGCGGATTGCCTTTTCCAGCTTGTCGGCCAGTTCGGGATTGCCCTTGAGGAAGGTCTTGGAATTTTCGCGGCCCTGTCCGATGCGGATCGAGTCGTAGGAGAACCAGGCCCCCGACTTCTCGACGATCCCGGCTTTGACGCCGAGGTCGAGAATTTCGCCGATCTTCGAGATGCCTTCGCCATACATGATGTCGAATTCGACCTGCTTGAAGGGTGGCGCGACCTTGTTCTTGACCACCTTTACCTTGGTTGCGTTGCCGACGATATCGTCGCGATCCTTGATCTGGCCGGTGCGACGGATGTCGAGGCGGACCGAGGCATAGAATTTGAGCGCGTTGCCGCCGGTCGTGGTTTCCGGATTGCCGTACATCACGCCGATCTTCATCCGCACCTGGTTGATGAAGATGACCATGCATTTAGACCGCGAGATCGAGCCGGTCAGCTTGCGCAGCGCCTGGCTCATGAGGCGCGCCTGCAGGCCGACATGGCTGTCGCCCATCTCGCCTTCGATTTCCGCGCGCGGCACCAGCGCCGCGACCGAATCGATCACCAGAATGTCGATGGCGTTGGAGCGCACCAGCGTATCGACGATTTCGAGCGCCTGCTCACCCGTATCGGGCTGCGACACGATCAGTTCGTCGATGTTGACGCCCAGCTTCTTGGCATAGCCCGGATCAAGCGCATGTTCGGCGTCGACGAACGCGGCCGTGCCGCCGATCTTCTGCGCTTCGGCGATGGCATGCAGCGCCAGCGTCGTCTTGCCCGAACTTTCCGGGCCGTAAATCTCGATGATCCGCCCCTTGGGCAGGCCGCCAATGCCAAGCGCGATGTCGAGGCCGAGCGAGCCGGTCGAGATCGCTTCGATCTCCAGCTTTTCGCGCGACCCCAGCTTCATCGCGCTGCCCTTGCCGAAGGCGCGGTCGATCTGGGCCAGCGCCGCGTCCAATGCTTTCTGTCTGTCCATAGTCCCGTTCTTCTTGGAATCGATGAGGGATAGCATTGCGGTCATGAGCCAATCTCCTGTCAAGCGGAGCCGCCGACTCGGTCGGCGTCTTGGTCATGATGTATCTCTTTTGTTCTACCGGAACAAGAGGAGAACGGAAATTTCCTATCAGGCCGCGAATATCTTGCCGAGCGCGCGTTCGACCGCGCCGATGGTAAAGGGCTTGGCCAATGTCGGTCGGTCGGCATGTGCCGGCGGCAGATCGTCGGCCATGCCCCCGGTCGCGAACACGAAGGGGATCGACTGTTGCGCCAGCAGGTCAGCGACCGGCCAGCTTTTTTCGCCATGAAGATTACAATCGACCAGCGCTGCGTCGAAACCACCGTCGCGCGCATAGGCGCAGGCTTCATCGACGCTCGCCGCGACCGCATGCAGTCGATAGCCCAATGCGTCGAGATAATCTTCCAGCATCATCCCGATCATCGCTTCATCTTCGACGATCAAAATGCTTTTGCCTTCAGTCATGCGTGGCAGTCCCCTGTTTGCGATGCTCGTCCGCTACCGTATCGCCGCAGGCTTGCCCAGCATAATTGCTCTGATCCAACGCAAGCTCAATCGATCGGCGGCCTGACCGCCATCGCGTCGCGCGCGGCCTCCGCCAGCTGGCTGACGGAAAAGGGTTTGGGCAGGAAGGCAACGTTGGGAATATCGATCGATTTGCGCAACTGCTCCTCGGCATAGCCGGACATGAACAAGACCGGCAGGTCAGGCCGGGCGCGTCGGGCACGGGCGACCATCGACGGGCCGTCCATGTTGGGCATGACCACATCCGAAATGAGCAAGTCGATCCTGTCGGTGTTCGCCAGCACTTCCAGCCCTTGTTCACCGTCATTGGCGGTCAGCACGGTATAGCCCTGCCGCGTCAGCGCGCGTTCGGCGACGGCGCGGACCATATCCTCATCCTCCACCAGCAGGATCGTGCCGGTGCCCCATGTCTCGCTGCGCTTGACCGGTGCCTTGACCGGCGCGACCTCCTGCGCATCGGCCCCGGCATAGACCGGCAGATAGATGACGAAGCTCGCCCCGCGACCCATTTCCGATTCAGCGAAGATATAGCCGCCCGATTGCTTGACGATGCCATAGACGGTGGAAAGGCCAAGGCCCGTGCCCTTGCCCAATTCCTTGGTCGTGAAGAAGGGTTCGAAAATCTTGGCCAATATGTCGGGCGGGATGCCAAGCCCGGTATCCGACACACGCAGCGCGCTATAATCGCCAGCGGGCAAGATCTGCTGGCGCATCTCCCGCACCTTGATCGCGGGCACGGCATAGGTCTGGATATTGAGCGTGCCGCCTTCGGGCATGGCGTCGCGGGCGTTGACCGCCAGGTTGACGATCACCTGCTCCATCTGGCCGGGGTCTGCGCGCACCGCGCCGAGGTTACGGCCATGATTGACCTCCAGCTTCACATTTTCGCCAAGCAGGCGTTTCAAGAGGTTGGACACGTCGGCGACGATATCGGGCAGTTGCAATATCTGCGGGCGCAACGTCTGCTGGCGCGAGAAGGCGAGCAATTGCCGGGTCAGGCCCGCCGCGCGGTTGCTGTTCGACTTGATCTGCTGAAGATCGTCATAATCGCTGTCGCCCGGCGCATGGCGCATCAGCATCAGGTCGCAATGGCCGATGATCGCGGTCAGGATATTGTTGAAATCATGGGCGACGCCACCCGCCAACTGGCCGATCGCCTGCATCTTGGTCGCCTGCGCCACCTGCCGCTTGAGCTTGCTCTCTTCGCTATTGTCCTTGAGGCTGAGCAGTACCGCCGCTTCGCCCAGGCCGCGCACGCCCGCCAGGCTGAGCGCCACCGGCTCGTCCGGCTGGTCGCGCATCCGCACGGCGATGTCGCCCGACATTTGCGGGCCGACGGCAAAGCGCCGCACCGCGTCGGCGACCGCCGCCTGATCTTCCCGCACCACCAGATCGCCGGGATAGCTGGGCGTTTCGCCGGGCTTGAGGCCGACGACCCGCGCAAAGGCATTGTTGACGAACAGCACCCGCCCGTCGCGATCCGCCATGGCAAGGCCAAAGGGCAGCAGCGAGAGCAAAGTTTCGATATAGGAGAGCGCCGACGTGCCGCCGCCACCGGCCGGTTCGTCGATCAGCAGCAGCAGCATCGGGCCGTCCTGCGCCGAACCCTGCGCGCCATTGGCCTGGATCGCCCGTTTCAACGGCACTTGAAGGAGGCGGAGCGGTAGCCCGCCTTGCTCCTCGCGCGCCAGGAACAATCGCGACTTGTCGTCGACCCGCATATGCGCGGCGAAATCGCGGCCGATGATATTGGCATCGATCCGTCCGGCTGCCCGGAGCAGAAAGGCACCGTTGGCGGCGCGGATGCGGCCTTCGCCACCGATCATGACGGCCATCACGCCCGCTTCGCCCAATTGGCGGCCCGCTTCGCCGGTCAGGAGCCGATGGACATCATCCAGGGCGCTGGGCTGGCGGACCGGGGTAAAGCGCCAGAGCAGATAATCCTCCGCGCGGCCCGTGCGGGCGATATCGACATCGAGCCGAAGTCCGCCCTGCGCCACGCCCTCGACCCGCGCTTCGCTATCGCGCCAGGCAGCGCGCGAGGCCAGCGACAGGCTCTCGGTCAGCGCCGCTTCGCCCGTGACACCGGGCGGAGTGGGGTAGCCGGGGAACCATTGGCCGAACAGGTCGCTGGCGCAGACCAGCCGCCCGGCCCGATCCGTAACCGCGATCGCCATGCTGGAGGCGTCGGCTGCGGCGCGGGCCACGGTCCAGTCGGGGGTGGCTTCGCCCGCCACGACATGCGCAGGGTAAAGGCGGCGCGCCCAGGCCATCAAAGCGGCGATGACCAGCAGGGTGGCCGCAAAGCCGGCAGCCAGCGCGGCGTCACCGATCGCGTAGAAAACCAGCGCAGCCGAAAGCGCGGCCGCCAGCAGCAACAGCGGCAGCGCGAGGCGCGAAGATGGCTGCGTCAGCCATGCTTCTCCATCCTTGTTCAGCCGCGCGGCCATGATCGGCCTTCCCCTTGCACCAGCATTGGTTCCCTATCGCCCCGGTTCAGACCGGCGCGGTCTCTTCCCTTGCGCTGCTTTCGTGGACCTTGCCAATCCTCAATTTGCGCGCCCGCCACTTGCGGCCCATGCGATGACGCCAGAACCAGTCGGCCAAGACATAGCCCACGATCGCGGACACCACCGATATGATCGCGAGGCCCAGCAGCATCGCAGGCGCGGCTTCCGACACCAGCCAGGCGGTCCATTGGCCGATCGTGGCATGCTCATCGACCAGCGCCATGAAGCCCGATGCATCGGCGCTGCGGCCCAGCATCCAGTTGCCGATATAGACCGACAGCCACAGGATCAGCGGCGTCGTCGCCGGGTTGGAGAGGAAGGTCATGGCGGCCGCGACCGGGATATTCGCGCGGAATGGCAGGGCGAGCAGTGCGGCCCCGGCAATCTGGATGCCGGGGATCAGCAGGAAGATGCCGACCAGCAGCCCCAAGGCCACCCCGCGCGGCACCGAGCGGCGGGTGAAGCGCCAGAGCGAGGGTTCCAGCACCCGATGCGCGACGGGTGCCAGAAACTTGTTATGCTCCAGCGACTCGCGGGTCGGGGCGTTGGCGTGCCACCAGCGGCTGAAGCGATTGTCCATCAGCCCTTGTCCCGCATGATGCGCTGCTGGTCGCGCTTCCAGTCGCGGTCCTTGATCGTCTCGCGCTTGTCGTGGGTCTGCTTGCCCTTGGCCAGCGCCAGTTCGATCTTGGCCCGGCCCTGGCTGTTGAAATAGACCATCAGCGGGACCAGCGTCATGCCCTTGCGCGACACGGCGCTGTGCATTTTTTCGATCTCGCGTTCGTGCAGCAGCAGCTTGCGGGGCCGCTTGGGTTCGTGATTTTCGCGGTTACCATGGCTATATTCGGGGATGTTGCTGTTCACCAGAAACACCTGGTTACCCTTCACCTCAGCATAGCTTTCGGCGATATTGCCCTCGCCGCCGCGCAGCGCCTTCACCTCGGTGCCTTGCAGGGCGATGCCCGCCTCGAACACATCCTCGATAAAATAATCGAACCGTGCGCGCCGGTTTTCGGCGACGATCTTCTTCTTGTCGAAAGTGACGGGACGCGGGCGGGCCATAATTTAATCTAACACCTAATGCTCAACATCCGTTCGGGCTGAGCGAAGTCGAAGCCTTCTACTGAGCGGAGCGAAGTGCCTCGCGTTGCTCGGCCGAGCCCTTCGACTTCGCTCAGGGCGAACGGGTAATATGGGGCTTTGTCACTCTTAAACCAGTCCCGCAATCTCCAGCGCGCGATCGACCGCCGACCGGCTCGATTCCGACGGCCAGGTGATCGGCAGGCGGACGTCGCCGGGCATGTCGGGCCGAACGCGCGTGAGCGCATATTTGACCGGGCCAGGTGAAGAATCGCTGAACAGAGCATCATGCAAGGGGTAGAGACGATCCTGCAACGCCAAGGCACCATCCCAATCATGCGCGGCGCAGGCCGCCTGAAAATCGGCGCACAGGCGCGGCGCGACATTGGCGGTGACGGAAATGCACCCCTTGCCGCCCATGGCGTTGAAGCCCAGCGCGGTTTCGTCATTGCCCGACAATTGGCAGAAATCCGGGCGGCAGGCGAGCCGCTGCGCGGTGACGCGGCCGAGATTGCCGGTGGCGTCCTTGATGCCCACGATCGTCTGAAATTCCTCCGACAGGCGATGAATCACCGGCACGCCGATGTCGGTGATGGTCCGACTGGGCACATTATAGAGGATGATCGGCAGGGCGCAGCGTTCGGCGAGATAGGCGAAATGCTGATAGACGCCATCCTGGTTGGGCTTGTTGTAATAAGGCGCGACCACCAGCGCGGCGTCGGCCCCGGCCCCTTGCGCGGCATACATATGTTCCAGCGCGATGCGCGTGTCGTTGGAGCCGCAGCCTGCGATCACCGGCACGCGGCCCGCCGCCTGATCGACGCAGATCGCGATGACGCGATTATGCTCCTCGACCGTCATGGTTGCGCTTTCGCCGGTCGTGCCGCAGGGTACGAGCGCGCTCGATCCTTCCGCAATCTGCCAGTCGACCAGGGCGCGAAACGCCTCCTCATCCACCCGTCCGTCGCGAAACGGGGTCACCAGAGCCGGAATTGAGCCGGAAAACATGATTTAACTCCTTCAATTCTCCGGGCGGCCGGGGCATGATCGGGCAAGCGGCGCGCTATAGCGCGTCATTCAGGGCCTGATAAGGATGCAATTGCGATTATGTCCAGCATGTCGACGCCCCCTCCTGTCGAAAGTACCCTGATTCGCATGCCCCTTATTGCCCTTTTGCTGTTCACCGCCGGCGCCAGCGCCCAGACCGAGGGACAGCCGCCCGCGCCATCGCCCTTTCCGCCGGGTGCCGTGGTGCAGCCGCTGCCCAAGGCCGACAGCGGTCCCAGCCCCTGGAGCCAGGTCGCCGGTCGCATCGGCCAGCCGAGCGATGGCGCCATCACCGCGACGATCAACCAGTGGCGCGCGCTGCAGCAGAGCGATGGCCTCGGCTTTTCGACCTATGCCAGTTTCATCACCACCAACCCCGGCTGGCCGGGCGAGGACCGGATGCGGCGCTTGGCTGAAACCGGGATCAATCCTGACAGCTATGATCCGCGCCAGGTCACCGCCTTCTTCGCGCGCTTCCCGGCGCGCACGGCGGTCGGCCATGCCCGCAACGCCACAGCGCTGATGCAGGTCGGCCGGATGGACGAAGCGCGGGTCGCCGCGCGCAATGCCTGGATCGGCGGATCGCTGAGCGCCGCCGACGAAGCGCGGTTGCTGTCCCTGTTCGGCACGAGCCCGACCGCGGCCGACCATGATTTGCGGGCCGACAAATTGCTGTGGGGCAATGACGTCAGCGGCGCGGAGCGGATATTGGCCTATGTCAGCCCGGCCCGCCGCCCGGTCTATCAGGCGCGCATCGCCTTTCGCCGCAAGAGCAGCGACGCGGCCATGCTGATGCAGATGGCCGAGCCGGTGGGGGCGAGCGATGCGGGCTTCGTCGCCGACAAGGCCGCCTGGCTGCGCGACACCGGCAATTGGGTGGCGGCGCGCCAATATCTGGCGAACCGCCCGTCGCTGACCTATCGTCCGACCGACGCCGAGAAATTTTATGAAGTGCTGCTGGGGCAGGCGCGCGCAGCCGCCAATGACAGCCAGTGGAGCTTTGCCTATGGCATCGCCAGCAAGATCGACGACGCGGTGCCACCCGGCATTGACGTCAGCGACCAGGCGCTGGGCGTGCGCGATGATTATACCAGCCTTGCCTGGCTGGCGGGCACGACGGCCTTCTACAATCTCAATCGTCCGGCCGACGCGATGACGATGTTCCGTCGCTATGCCGAGGCCGCGAAATCGCCGCAGACCAAGTCGAAGGGCTATTATTGGGCGGGGCGCGCCGCGCTGCAGGCAGGCGACCCTGCCACCGCCAACAATTATTTCGGCCAAGCGGGCATTTATCCCGATCAATTTTACGGGCAATTGTCGCTCGAACGGCTGGGCCGTCCGATCCCGCCGCCGCCAGCCGCCCAACGGCCGGTGCAGATTTCCGCGGCCGACCGCGCCGCCTTCGAATCCCGCTCGGTGGTCCGCGCGGTCAAGGCGCTGGGGCAGATGGGCTATTGGCAGGATCAGGGCGTCTTTGCCCGCGCCATCGCCAACAGCGCCGACAATGATGTCGACCATATCCTGGCCGGGCAACTGGCGCAGAATATCGGTCGCCCCGACATGAGCGTCATGGTCGGCCGTCGCGCGGTGTCGAGCGGCTTGACGGGCTATGGCGCGACCGCCTTCCCGCGCGTGCCCGTGCCGGCGCAGGCGCAGCATAGCTGGACCATGATCCACGCCATCGCCCGGCAGGAAAGCCAGTTCGACAAGCAGATCGTCAGCCATGCGGGCGCGCGCGGCCTGATGCAGCTGATGCCGGGCACGGCGCGGGAGCAGGCGGGCAAGATGGGCATGGGCTACAGTCCCGCTTCGCTCAACGATCCCAGCTATAATATCATGCTGGGATCGGGCTATTTTCAGCGGATGCTCGATTATTATGGCGGGGCTTATCCGCTGGCCGTGGCGGCCTATAATGCCGGGCCGGGCAATGTGAACAAATGGATCCGCGCCAATGGCGACCCGCGTATGCCCGGCGCCGACATGCTGCGCTGGATCGAGCAGATCCCCATTTTCGAGACCCGCAATTATGTGCAGCGGGTGCTGGAAAATGCCGTGGTCTATGAAGCGATGAACCCCGAGCGGGCGCGGTTCCGGGGGACCAGCGCGGTATTGAGCCGGTATCTCGGCAAGCAGACGCCGGGGTGATTTTGGTTCTCGCGGAGGCGCGGAGACGCAGAGGAGAATAGGCGGCCTTTCTTCTCTCTTCTCCGCGTCCCCGCGGCTCCGCGCGAACAAAATTGCACGCACCCCGCAACACGCGATAGGGTCACGCCATGACTATCCCCTATCCCAACTATATCTCGCCTGAAGGCTTTGCGAAATTACGCGCCGAATATGACCATCTGTTGGGCGTCGAGCGCCCGGCGGTGGTCGAAGTGGTGAGCTGGGCGGCGGGCAATGGTGACCGGTCCGAAAATGGCGACTATCTCTATGGCCGCAAGCGGATGCGCGAGATTGATGGGCAGTTGAAACGTCTGTCGAAGAAGATGAAGGACGCCAAGGTCGTCGATGCGCGCCAGCAGCCGGACCAGAGCCGCGTCTATTTCGGCGCGACCGTCACCATCGCCGACGAGGATGACGCCCACCGCACCGTCACGCTGGTCGGCAATGACGAAACCGACATCGATGCAGGGCGCATCGGCTGGTCCTCCCCCATCGCCCGCGCCCTGCGCGGTGCCGCCATAGGCGACGTGCGCCGCGTCATACTGCCATCGGGCGAAAAGGAATATGAGGTGATGGCGATCCGCTATCCGGTCTAGCCCATGACATCGCCTGTCGCGCGCGTCAGCCATGCTCGGAAATCTGCCATAGCCGGACTATCCCCGCGCGACATGAGCCGGGTCAGCCAATACCGGCCCAGATCGACCGACCGCGCGAAGGGTTGAACCAATCGTCCCGCGCGTATCTCGCTGTCGAACAGCGCGACGGGGGCCAAAGCCACGCCATGCCCCGCCATCGCGGCCGCGATCATCAGGGTTGAACTGTCGAACACCGGCCCGCGCATGGGCGGAACGACGGCACCGGCCGCCGCGAACCAGCGGGGCCATTCATCGGCCCGATAGGATCTCAACAACGTCTCCCGTGCCAGATTGGCTACATCATGCAGCCGCGCGGCAATGTCTGGCGCGCATAATGGCGTCAGCGGCGCATGAAGGATCGGTTGCGCGTGGGTGCCATGCCATGCGCCGTTGCCGAACCGGATGGCAAAGTCCAGCCCATCGCCTGCCAGATCGACCCGATTGTTATTGGTCATCACGCGCAGATCGATTTGGGGGCAGGCCCGTGCGCATTCATCAAGCCGCGGCAGCAACCAGCCCCCCGCAAAACTGCCGACCACGCCCAGCGTCAGCACTTCACGCGGACGTCCATTCTCGATCCGCCCCAAGGTGGTGCCGATCCTGTCCAGCGCGTCCGCCATCACCGGCAGCAGCGCCAGTCCTTCGTCCGTCAGCGCCAGCCCGCGCGGCAGTCGCCGGAACAGCGGCGCGCCCAGCCTGGCTTCCAACTGTGCGACCTGCTGGCTGACCGCACCCTGGCTAACGCACAGTTCGGCCGCTGCACGCGTGAAATTCAGGTGCCGTGCTGCGGCTTCGAAAGCCCGCAATGCATTCAGAGGCAGTTGGGCGCGATCCATGAAAAAGTCATAAGGCAAACTAATGGAAGTGTCGAGAAATCATGCATTGCCGCTCCCGCAAGCCTACCATAATTCACCAGATATCGGCGTAAGGGAGGGACAGGCAGTGCGAAACGGATTATGTGCAGGCATAAGCAGGATTGGTATCGGTATAGCGGCGATGGGCATGAGCGTCCCGGCGCTGACGCAATCGCACGATGACCCGCTGACCCGCCCGATCGCGCCGCAGTCCGCGCAACGCTGGCTGGGTCCGCAAGCCCCGGTCAGAATTCATGGCCAGACCTATCTGGTGGGCTTTGCCGGCCTGAACGTCGCGCTCATTCGCACCAGCGCGGGCTTGATCCTGATGGACGGCGCGGTGCCGCAGGCTGTGTCCGATGTGAAAGCGCATATCCGCGCGTTGGGCTTTTCGATCCGCGACGTTAAGCTGATCCTGTCCACCGAGCCACATTTCGACCATGCAGGCGGCCTTGCGGCGCTCGCGCGCGACAGCGGGGCGACGGTCATTGCCAGCGCGGAGGGCGTGGCGGAATTGCGCACCGGCGGTGGCAATCCCGCCGATCCGCAAGCCGCCTGGCTGGAACGCTTCCCACCGGTCACCCGGCTGCGTGTCGCGCGCGATGGAGAGGCGATCCAACTCGGCGACACGGTGGTCACCGCCCATGCTACGCCAGGCCATACCGTCGGCAGCATGAGTTGGAGCTGGCGATCATGCGAAGGGAAAGGGAAGCGCCAAGACTGCAAGACTATCGTCTTTGCGGCCAGCCTCAATCCGGCCGCTGTGGACAGTTACCGCTTTTCCGCACCCGCTAACCGCTCCTTGACGAGCGCGTTCCAGGCCAGCTTCGCCAAGGTGCGAATGATGCCTTGCGACATTCTGCTGACCACGCACCCCGACCAGGGCGACGGTCGGGCGCAACTGACCCGGCTTAAAAAACAGCGACACCCCAATCCCTTTGTCGATACCACCGCCTGTCGACGATATGCCGATCGGAATGCGGCGCGGCTCGACGCGAAGCTGGCGGCGGAGGCGGCCCAGCGCTGACCCGACCGTTACGCCTGCTTATTCGTGCGGGCGTAGCGACCGGTTGAGGCTTTCGAGCACTTCGGCGATGGGTTCGGTGACCGTCACGCTGCGGCCTTCGCCGAAGCGGATGCGGGTGCCGTCGTTGACGGATGAGACGAAGGTGACCTGAGTGGCGTTGACGGCAGTTTCGGTGCGGTCCGTACCCACGAACATGACGAGCATGGCTTCCTCTCCTTTTTTATGGAAGCACAGCCTATCGCGATTTTCGCGGCGCGCCAGAGACTTTATGCAGTGGCGCGATAAGGCGGGTCAAGCGGCGCGGATTTCGGCGATGAAACCGCCAGCGCGCGCCTCCAGCCGGTGCGCTTCGTCCGCCAAGCGCCGGGCTACGGCACGCATTTCCTGCGCGCCGTGCGCCGTGGCCAGCGCATTGTCGCTGATCGCTTGCGCGCCCGCGCGGATATGGTCGCTTGATGATCCGGCTTCAGCGACGCTGTCGGCGATCGTGCGCGTGAATGCGCCCTGCCGCGCCATCGCGTCGAACAAGGCGGTCGATAGCCGGTCGGCGCGCGTCATGGCATCGTCGATCGTCGCATGGCCCGCTGCGACATCGCCCACGGCCGCGCGGATATGGTCGATCCGTTCGCCAATGCCCGCCGCTGCCGCGCGCGTCTGGGCGGCGAGCGATTTGACCTCGCGCGCGACCACGGCGAAGCCCTGCCCCGCCTCGCCCGCGCGCGCCGCCTCTATGCCTGCGTTGAGCGCCAGAATCGCCGTCGCGCCGGCAATGGCGTCGATCAGCGCGGCAACCTCGCCAATCCCGTCCGCTTCGTCGCGTAGCGCCGCGCTTTGTGCCAGGCCCGACCGGCTCCGCGCCGCCGCCTCGCGCATGGCCGCGCCCGCATCGCGCGCTTCGGCCTCCATCGCCGCGAATAAGTGGCCGAGTTCCGCGCCACCGCTCTGTAGCGCCGCAAGCCGGTCGGCAGTCTGCACCGCCGCGACCGCCATCGCCGTCGAATCGGTGCGGTCGCCGGTCGCCCGGTCCGACACTTGTCCCGCCAGGACCGACAATTGCTCCGCCATCGCCACCATGTCCGCGATCAGCGCGCCGATATCGGCGCGAAAGTCCGTGCTTTCCCGCGTGATCCGCTCCGCGCGTTCGGTGCGGGCCAGGGCCGTCCGCGCGTCGCGCTCGGCCGTCAGGCGCAGCAGCAGCGGGCCGCCCAGCACACCGGCATAGCGCCCGCGCTCGACCAGGATCAGCCCCTCGCACCCGGCCCCCTGCGCAGCGTAGAGATCGACCAATTGCTCGACGGCCGCGCTGCGCTCGACCGTGGCGCAGGGCCGGACATGATCGTCCAGCCGTCCGCCGAAACTGGGATTGCACAGCAGCGCATGACCAAAGGGATTGAACAGGATGCGCCGCATGTCGCGTTCGTAGATCGCGCCAGCCGGCCGGTCGGCCTCATCCAGCACCGGCAGCAGCCGCAGCCCGGAATCATCCTGAAAACAATCGACCGCCTCGCTGAGCGGACGGCCCAGCCTTATGACGGGGCTGGTATCGGACAGGGAAAGACGCGCAGCAAGCATGGGTGTGCGTTAGCGTGCATTGGTAAACAGGCCGTTAGGAATTTATGACAATAATGTTACAAGCCCTTGTATTTGCACTATTTTACTGCGACTTTCCAGGAACATAGCCAAAGGCCTGTTCCGCCAATTTCACCACGGCCGGGTCCGCCGCCGGAAAATCCATCGGCACCAGCTGTTCCAGCCGTTCGGCGACATAGGTCAGCGCCGCGATCCGCCCGGTCTTGCGATGATTATTGTCGATGACGTGCCAGGGCGCATGTTTGGTATCGGTCTTCTTGAACATCGCGTGCATCGCGTCGAGATAATCGTCCCGGCGCGCGCGATTGCGATAATCGTCGGTTCCGGTCTTCCACCGTTTCCACGGCGTATCGAGCCGTTGCGCCAATTGTTCGTCCTGGGTTTCCTGGGTGATGTGGACGAACAATTTGACCATGTTCATGCCCGCGTCGATCTGCTGCTTTTCGAAGGCGTTGATCTCGTCATAGCCGCGCTTCCAGTCGGCCTTCTTGGCGAAACCCTCGACCCGTTCGACCAGCACCCGGCCATACCAGCTGCGGTCGAAGATCGCGATGTTGCCGCTGGCGGGCAGCCGGGTCCAGAAACGCCAGAGGAAATGATGGTCGCGCTCGACTTCATTGGGCGCGGCGATGGGATGGACCTGATAGAAGCGCGGATCCCAGTCGGCGGACATCCGCTTGATGATCCCGCCCTTTCCCGCCGCGTCCCAGCCCTCCAGCAGGATGACGCTGCGCCGCTTGTGCAGAATATGCGCGACCTGAATCTTGGCTAGCCGCTCCTGCAAGGCGGCAAGGGTCGCATCATAATCGCCATCGAATTTCGGCGCGGATTCATAGTTCGCAAGGTCGATGGTCATCTTAGCTAATTCCAATGCAGGGTATGCCATAAGCCGCCATCTGGCGATCACCTGTCATCAGCGTAGCAGCTTCTGCGCCAGCTTGCGCCAGAATGAAATGGTCGAAGGGATCGCCGTGCCCTTTGGGCAGCTTTTCCAGCGCTTCAAGATGCGGTCGGCGAATATCGATCACCGACATTCCGGCACTGCCAATGGCATCAAGCACCGCCATACTGGACTCGTCGAGTTTACCGATCCGATATTTGATCGCGACTTCCCAGGGCGTGGCTATGCTAACGAGGATTTCGTTGTTCCCGCCAGCGATCATGGCGCGACTGCGAGGCCCCAGCCTAGGATCGTCTCGCAGCCACCACAGCACCACATGGGTGTCGAGCAGCAGCTTCATTCGGGCGTCGGATCATCATGATCCCAACGTTCAAACGATTCCCATATATCGGCTGGCCATTCCTCGAAATCATCAGCGATCCACATGCCCCGCAAGGCACCCGGCTGGCGCGGCTTGCCATCGCGTGTATAGACCCATTTGCCATCGACCAGCCAAGGTGGACCGTCCGGCTGAACGACCTGCGCTGGCGGCGCCCCATATGCCATCGGCATGTCCCGCACCTCCTGCAATTCGCCCATGTCGCCTAGGCTGGCGAGATAGTTCTTCACCAGCGCTGATAGCGACGTGCCGAGTTCCGCAGCACGGATACGCGCCTTGCGGTGGGTTTCGTCATCCAGAGCGATGGTGACATTCTTCATGGGCGACGCAGTATCACAGTATCACAGGAGGTGCAATCAGCCCTTGGCCTGTGGCTCCACCACGCGGACATGGAGTTCGCGCAACTGCTTGAACTCGGCAGCGCTAGGCGCGCCCATCAGCAGGTCTTCGGCACGCTGGTTCATCGGGAACAGCGTGATTTCGCGCAAATTCTGCGCGCCGCACAGCAGCATCACGATGCGATCGACGCCAGCGGCCATGCCACCATGCGGCGGCGCGCCGTACTGGAAGGCGCGATAGAGGCCGCCGAAGCGCTCCTCGACATCCTGCTGTGACAGACCGACCAGCTCGAACGCCTTGACCATCAGTTCAGGCGACTGGTTACGGATCGACCCTGATGCGATTTCGAAGCCGTTGCAGACCATATCATATTGATAGGCGTTGATCGTCAGCGGATCCTGATTGTTGAGCGCGTCCAGCCCGCCTTGCGGCATGGAGAAGGGATTGTGCGCGAAGTCGACCGACTTTGTATCCTCATCATATTCGTAGAAGGGGAAGTCGACGATCCAGCACAGGTCGAACCGATCCTTGTCGATGAGGTCGAGCGTTTCGCCCACGCGGGTCCGGGCGAGGCCCGCCAGCTTGGCCGCCTGCGATTCCTTGCCAGCGGCAAAGAACACGCCGTCATTCGCGCCAAGGCCCAGCGCCGCGATCAGCTTAGCGGTCGCTTCCTCGCCATGGTTTTTGGCGATCGGGCCACCGGGGATGCCATCCTTGATGTTGATATAGCCAAGGCCCGAATAGCCTTCGCCGCGCGCCCAATTATTCATTTCGTCGAAGAATTTGCGGCTGCCTGCGCCCGCGCCCGGTGCCGGGATCGCGCGAATGACGCTGCCGCTGTCGACTAGGCTGGCGAAGATGCCGAAGCCCGAACCCACGAAATGCTCGGTTACATCGGTAATTTCGATCGGGTTGCGCAGGTCCGGCTTGTCGCTGCCATATTTCAGCAGCGCCTCGGCATGGGGAATACGGCGGAAGCTGCCTGCGGGCGTCACCGGCTTGCCGTCGGCGAACTTCTCGAATATCTGGGCGATCACCGGCTCCATCGTGTCCCACACTTCTTCCTGCGTGACGAAGCTCATTTCGAGATCGAGCTGGTAGAATTCGCCGGGCAGCCGATCGGCGCGCGGGTCTTCGTCGCGGAAGCAGGGGGCGATCTGGAAATAGCGGTCGAAGCCCGCGACCATCAACAGCTGCTTATATTGCTGCGGCGCCTGCGGCAGGGCGTAGAATTTGCCCACATGAATGCGGCTGGGCACCAAAAAGTCGCGCGCGCCTTCGGGGCTGGACGCGGTCAGGATCGGCGTCGAATATTCGGTGAAGCCTGCATCTTCCATGCGGCGGCGCATGTCGGAAATGATCTTCGTGCGCTTGACGATGTTACCGTGCAGCGTTTCACGCCGCAGGTCGAGGAAGCGGTAGCGCAGGCGGATATCTTCGGGATAATCCTGCTCACCCGCCACCGGCAGCGGCAGTTCGGCGGCGGTGGACAACACGGTCACGCTGTCGGCGACGATTTCGATCGCGCCGGTTTCCATCTTCGGATTGGTCGCTTCGGGACCGCGCGCGACGACCGTGCCGTCGATGGTCACGACCGATTCGAGCCGCAGCCCTTCCAGCACCCGCAATGCTTCGCTGTCGGCCTTCGCCACCACCTGGCTGATGCCATAATGGTCGCGCAGGTCGATGAACAACACGCCGCCATGGTCGCGCTTGCGATGGACCCAGCCGGACAGGCGGACGGTCGCGCCGACATCGGCTTCACGAAGGGCGCCGCAAGTGTGGGTGCGATAGGCATGCATGGCGTTTGGGTTCTTTCAGCTTCGTTTTACGGAAATGACAAAGTGTTGCAGCCGGGTTATGGGCTGGAACGTCGACTAGCGACGAGCCCGCCAGGGAGCGGGCCTGCCCATAATAAGATCGAAGACTATATGCAAATTCATCCGCTGATTACCGACAGCAAGACCCTGGCCGCATTTTGTGCCCGTATCGCAAAATCCCCCTATATCGCGGTCGATACCGAATTCATGCGCGAAAACAGCTATTGGCCCGAACTCTGCCTGGTGCAGGTCGCCGACCCGCATGAGGCCGCGGCGATCGACCCGATGGCGCCGGGCATCGACCTTAAACCCCTGCTCGACCTGATGTGCGAGAATGAGGATGTGCTGAAGGTCTTTCATGCGGGCGGACAGGATATTGAGATCGTCCATAATCTGACCGGCAAGACGCCGCACCCGATGTTCGATACCCAGATCGCGGCGATGGCGCTCGGCCTTGGCGAACAGATTGGTTATGGCAATCTGGTCGAAGCGTGGATGGGCGTGCAGCTCGACAAGGGCGCGCGTTTCACCGACTGGGCGCGCCGTCCGCTCGACAAGCGGCAGATCGACTATGCGATCGGCGACGTCACCTACCTGATCCAGATATTCCCCAAGATGCTGGAAGAATTGCGGAAGACCGGACGCGGCGACTGGCTCGACCAGGAAATGGAGCGGATCAGCGATCCGTCCAACTATGAAAATCTGCCCGAAGAAGCGTGGAAGCGCGTCCGTATCGCCAGCAAGAAGGCCGATGTGCTGGGCCGGTTGAAGGCGCTGGCTGCATGGCGCGAGATCGAGGCGCAGGACAAGAATTTGCCGCGCGGCCGCATCGTCAAGGACGAGACGCTGGCCGACATTGCCAGCCACCCGCCCCGGACCCAGGAAGATCTGGGCAAGGTGCGTGGCCTGTCCGCCACCTGGCGCACCAACGATATCGGCGCACGGTTGATGAGTGCGATCGCCAAGCATCAGCCGCTCGGCAAGGACGAGATGCCCGACCGCGAACCGCGCCGTCCGAGGCTGGGCAAGGATGGCGCGCTGGTCGCCGATCTGCTCAAGCTGCTGCTCAAGATCCGCTCGCGCGACATCAACGTCGCCTCCCGCCTGCTGGCGCGGTCCGATGATATCGAGGCGCTGGCGGCTGGCGTGCGGGACGGCCTGTCGATCCTGGAAGGCTGGCGCTACGAACAATTCGGCCGCGATGCGGTGGACTTGGTCGAGGGGCGGCTGGCTTTTGCGGTCAAGGGCGGGCGTTTGAAGATGACGCGGACGGAGTAATTCCCTACCTCCGTTCGGGCTGAGCCTGTCGAAGCCCCACACTTCCTCTTCAAAGAAAAGTGAGGCCCTTCGACAAGCTCAGGGCGAACGGATATTATGTGTTAGGAGAAAAACATCATGCACCGCATCATGTCGCTGACCGCCGCGCTAGTCCTGACCGCCTGCGCCACCACCACCCCGCCGGTCACGGCCGATGGCTCCTGCAACCACGACAGTCTCGCCCGCTTTACGGGCCAGAAGGCCAGCGCCGAAACCGGCACCGCCTTGCTTCAAGCGTCTGGTGCCAAGACTTTGCGCTGGGGCGGCCCCGGCATGGCGATGACGATGGACTTCCGTCCGGATCGG
The DNA here is from genome assembly GCA_001829085.1 of Sphingomonadales bacterium RIFCSPLOWO2_12_FULL_63_15. Lineage (GTDB taxonomy): Bacteria > Pseudomonadota > Alphaproteobacteria > Sphingomonadales > Sphingomonadaceae > Sphingobium. The sequence continues at coordinate 48,313 of MIAK01000043.1, forward strand.
CTGACGGTCAGCTATGACGAAGCGATGCTGATCACCTCGGCGCGTTGCGGGTGACGGCTTTGCGGGCTGGCCTCAGCCCGCGTCGCGCCATGTTCCCGGTTCCACACCTTCAAGCGTCCAATCTCCGATCCGCCAGCGCACCAGGCGCAGTGTCGGATGCCCCACCGCCGCAGTCATGCGCCGCACCTGGCGGTTTTTGCCCTCGCGGATGGTCAGACTGATCCAGCAATCGGTGACGGTCTTGCGGAACCGCACGGGCGGGTCGCGCGGCCACAGCGCTGGGTCATCGATCCGCTCGACCTCGGCGGGCAAGGTCCGCCCGTCCTTGAGCGTCACCCCGCGCCGCAGCGTATCGAGCGCCGCTTCGTCCGGCTCACCCTCGACCTGCGCCAGATAGGTTTTGGGCATTTTGAAGCGCGGGTCGGCGATCCGTGCCTGCAACCGCCCGTCGTCGGTCAGCAGCAACAGCCCTTCGCTGTCGGTGTCCAGCCGACCGGCGGGATAGACGCCCGGCACGTCGATATAGTCTTTGAGCGTCGGGCGCTCCGGGCCGTTCGGCTCCGGGGTGAATTGGCACAGGACATTGAAGGGTTTGTTGAACAGGATCAGCGTCATCGTCGTCATTCCCCCTCGTCAAAGGCAACGCTGCCCTGATCGATCAGCGCCGCGATCAGCGTCAGCGCCGCGTCGGACCCGGCCAGCGCGGGATCGACCATCAGGTCGCCGCGCCCGCACAAGGCGCGCGCCAGTAGCGCGCCATCCCCGACGCAATCGAAACTCTGCCCGTCCACGAACAGGGTAACCGCGCCGTCCACCTGCGCCATGAAGGCGAAGCGGCTCGCGGGATTGCGGCACAGCGGCACCTGCGCCGCGATCAGCGCGCGGGCCATGTTGACGTCAGCGGGTTCTTCGGGCTGCCAATCGGTGTCGGCATATTTGGGCTGGCTGCTATAGGCGCCGAACCAGCGGGCGAAGGTCGCCCGATCGCTCAGGGCTTCCAGCACCAGCCCGTGCAGCCGGTCGATCGCCGAGGCGGCGATTTCGCCGGGATGGTCCTGCCGCACCAGATCCGGGTCGGCATAGCGATCCTCGTCGGGCAAGGCATCGACCAGATGTTCGCTCCAATGTTCGACCAGTTCGGCGCGCGATGGTGCGCGAAAGCCGATCGAATAGGTCATGCAGTCATCGCCTACCGCGACGCCATCATGCGCGAAGCAGGGCGGGACATAGAGGATATCGCCCGGTTCCAGCACCCATTCGTCGGTCGCCTCGAAGTCGGCGATCAGGCGCAGGTCGTCATGCGGCAAGAGTGGCGTCGCGCTGTCGCAGCGCGGCCCGACCCGCCAGCGCCTGCGGCCCAGGCCCTGCACCAGAAACACGTCATATTGATCGAAATGCGCGCCCACGCCGCCGCCATCGCTGGCATAGCTGACCATCACATCGTCGATGCGCCAGTCGGGCACGAAGCGGAAGGGGGCGATCAGCGCCGCGACGTCGGGCACATGCTGGTCCACCGCCTGCACCAGCAAGGTCCAGCGGTCACGCCCCAGATCGCCGAAGCGGGTTTCGGGCAGTGGCCCGCTCTCCATCGCCAGCCGGTCGCCCGCGGCCATGACGAGGCGCGATTCGACGCCCTCCTCGCAGGCCAGGCCCGCCAGTTCGTCCGGCTCCAGCGGATTGCGCCACGCCTTCCACGGATTGCGGATCAGGGCCGGTGTCTTCTGCCAATGGGTGCGCAGGAAATGGTCGATATCGAAATGGGCAAATTGCATGATCCCGCCCTGCCGGTTGGGCGCGCGCCTGTCAAAGCGCGATCACAATTCCAGCCCGATGAGCGTGCCGCTGCCGATCCGGTCGATATAGCGTTTGCCGTCAATTTCCAGCCAGTCGGGCGTCACTTCCAGCCGCCGTCCCTTGATCGTCGTGCGCAGATGCTCGACCGCGATCCGATTACGGGTCACGATACGCAGCACGGCCAGCCCATCGCCCCGCGCCGCCATCATCGAATAGCGATCGCCGCGCAGTAAAAAGTGCCAGCTTCCATCGGTCGGCAGCCATTCATTGCCGTCGATCACCTGCACCGGCTCGCCGTCCGGCCCGCCCAGCCGCACGCTGATCCGAGTCGCGCCATTGATCCGGCGCGGCGGGGCGAAGATCAGGATCGGTTCGCCCTCCAACGTGATCGGGATCGGCGTGTCGCGCAGCACCCGTGATCCGCCGACGATCAGGTGGGGTAGTTCAGAGGAAAAGGGCAGCCGGTCGCGCGCGAAATGCCGCTGGCGCACCACGGGATTGGCGTGGAAACTATGGACCTGGGTCGGGGTCAGCCGCCCTTCCTCGACAAGCCCGTGGCACGTCGGGCATAGCAATGTGGCGCCCGGCCCGTCGGGCAATCCCAGATAGCGATAAAGGGTGACGCCGCAGCGCACGCAGGCAAATCCGCACGCCTGGCGGATGTCCGCGCGCTGCTCGGCGGTCAAATCCGGCAATGAAGGCATTACGCGCAGGCCTACCATGCAGAGCACCCTTTTATGAGCGCCGGGCCGCATGATGCGACCGGCGGTCCTTTCTGGCGTCCATCCTGCCTGCGGGGATGCTCTGATGCGGCTCCCTTGTGGTTGCTATCGTTGGAATATTTGCGCGCAAGTCAAGCGCGGCGTGCAATATGCCCTAGCGTTGCGGCAAAAGGTCGAGGTTGCGGGCGGCCGCCAGCGCCCGGATACGGCCGGGGCGCGGCATGTTCTTGATCGCGATTTCCGCTACGTCACCGGCACTGAACATTTCGACATGGCCGACGTCGAAGATGCGTTGGCCAAGGCTTTGGGTGATCCGCACGCTGCGGATGCTGCCCAGCGCCACTTCGGTCCGCTGCTTGGACAGCAGCCCGCGTTCCAGCAGCACTTCGCGCTCCGACAAGGCCAGCCGTTCGCCCTTGTGCATGACCCACCAGACAGCGATCACCAGGATGCCAACCACCGACAGCAGCAGTAGCGTGAACAGCAGCGGATGCGCCCGAAACATGGCGGGGTTTTCGTCATACAGCCAGGTGTCGCTCATGCCGCCTCCTGCGTGTGAACCGGCGCGGTTTGACCATGCCGTCCCCGCGCCGTCAAGCACCGCGCAAATGCTTTGGTTAGCCAAATATTCGTCCGCATCCTGCTAGAGGATGTCGGAAGGTAGGAGCGGCCATGGCACGCAATCTGTACGATATCGAGGATCGCAGCCCGGACAGGGACCACCGCTGGCTGCATGAGAAGCAGGAGCGGCCCGCCCGGATCGTGCCGGTGCGACTGCTGCTCGTCGCGTTCGCCATCGCCGGGCTTGCCGTTTTTCTGCTCAAGGACGCTTTGCCGGGAGGCGGCAACGGCGCAGCGGGCGACACGCCCACCAGCATCAGCGCGTCCTTTACCGCCTGCGACGACCCGAACGGCGAGGCCTGCGTGCTGACCGCCAACAGCTACGCCTATGAAGGCCGCCGCTATCGCCTGTCCGACATCCGCGTGCCCGCCGAAGATGGTGCCCGTTGCCCGGAAGAAGCGGAAAAAGCGCAGCGGGGCCGGATGGCCCTGCTCGCCCTGCTCAACGGCGGCCGATTCGACGCCAAGCCAGACCCCACCGACGCCGACCCTGCCGCGCGCAGACTGACCCGCGACGAGGTGTCGCTGGGCGAGATCATGATCCTCAAGGGTCATGCCAGTCCCTGGTCCGCCGCGCCGATCGATTGGTGCGCGACCTGACGCTGACATAGGCCATATCCCCCTTCCCACTCGGTCCGTCGCAAAAGCGATCGCACGAGTTGCAGGGTTTACAGGCTGTTAGCATCTGCCGGGTTACGCCTTCAGTTATAGGAGGACGTTTGGTGCAGACAGGATGCCAGGGCTGCCGGTCGCAAGCCCATCAATTCGACATCGCAATGGCGTTCCAACCCATTGTCGACATCCTGACGGGACGCCCTTTCGCGTTCGAAGCACTGGTGCGCGGCCCCAATGGCGAAGGCGCGGGCGAGATCTTGGCACAGGTGACGCCGGAGAATCGCTATGCGTTCGACCAGCAATGTCGCGTGGCGGCGATCGAGGGCGCTGTCGCGGCAGGCATTCTTGATACTGACGCGAAGCTGTCGATCAATTTCCTGCCCAATGCCGTCTATTCGCCCGTGGCCTGCATCCAGTTGACCCTGAAGACCGCGCAGAAGACCGGCTTTCCGACCGAGCGCCTGATCTTCGAATTCACCGAAAATGAGGAGATGGTCGATTCCGACCATGTCGGGACCATCATCGATTCCTACCGCAAAATGGGGTTCGGCACCGCAATCGACGATTTCGGGGCGGGCCATGCGGGTCTTGGGCTGCTGGCCAAATTCCAGACCGACTATATCAAGCTCGACATGGACCTGATCCGGGGTCTCGACACCAGCCTGCCGCGCCGGATGATCGTGGAGGGCGTGCTGCGCATCGCCCAATCGCTGGGTATCATCGTCATTGCCGAAGGGATTGAGACGGTCGGCGAATACGAAGCGCTACGCGCAATGGGCGTTCGCTATATTCAGGGCTATCTGCTGGCCCGGCCCGGCTTCAAGAGCCTACCGAACGTGACGTTACCCGGCCGCGATCGCTACGCCGCCGTCGCCTGAACGGCGCGCCTGCACCGCCGCCAGCACATCGCCCGCCAACCGCGCATAGTCGGCGCAGGCCCGCTGCATCGACGCTTCGCTGTCAACCCTGCGCAACCGGCCAAAACATAGGCGATTTTGCGCCGCGCGCAGGCCGCGCAGCACCATGCGCCCCTCGTCCTTCAGTCCCAATTGCGGCCCCGCCCGATGCCACGCCTCGGCTGCGCTGGAAAGGCGACTGCTCGGCCGCACGCCGGGATCATCCCCTGCCCCCGCCCCCAGCCGGTCGATCCGTCGCGCTTCGGCGATCAGGTCGGTCAGAAACAAGTCGAGTTCGCGCAGGCCATTGCCGATCATCTTGGCGGGCATGGCGCGGCGTCGATCATCCGCCGCATCCGGGCAACGGCCGAGCGACATGCCATTGGCCAGGAACGCCGCCGCCCGCTCGATCCGTGCCACCTGCCCTGCGATCGGCACCATCTGCGCCAGCGAGGCGGGACGGACAGGCGCGTCGCTCATCGCTTCTTCACGAACTCCGCGCGCAGCACCAGGCCCTTGATCCCGTCATGGCGGCAATCGATTTCCTGCGCGTCGCCGGTCAGGCGGATCGATTTGATCAGCGTGCCGCGCTTGAGCGTCTGCCCGGCCCCCTTGACCACCAGATCCTTGATCAGCGTCACCTGATCGCCATCGGCCAGCAAATTGCCCACCGCGTCGCGGACTTCGACCGTGCCGGCCGCATCGCCTGCCTCGGTCAATTGCGACGCAGGCACCCACTCGCCCGACGCTTCGTCGAACACATAGTCTTCGTCGGACCCGCTCAATTCTCATCCCCCATGCGCAGCGCGGCGATGAAGGCTTCCTGCGGAATCTGGACGCTGCCATATTCGCGCATGCGCTTCTTGCCTTCCTTCTGCTTGTCGAGCAGCTTCTTCTTGCGGCTGATGTCGCCGCCATAGCATTTCGCCGTCACGTCCTTGCGCATCGCCGCGATGGTTTCGCGGGCGATCACCTTGCCGCCGATCGCCGCCTGGATCGGGATCTTGAACAAATGGCGGGGGATCAGATCCTTCAGCCTTTCGCACATGCCGCGTCCGCGCGATTCCGCCGTGCCGCGATGGACGATCATGCTGAGCGCATCGACGGGTTCGGCATTGACCATGATGCTCATCTTGACCAGATCACCCGTCCGATAGCCGATCTGATGATAGTCGAAGCTGGCATAGCCACGGCTGATCGATTTCAGGCGATCGTAGAAGTCGAACACCACTTCGTTGAGCGGCAGTTCATAGGTCACCTGCGCGCGGCCGCCGACATAGGTCAGGTTCTTCTGAATGCCACGCCGGTCCTGGCAGAGTTTCAGGATCGAGCCGAGATATTCGTCGGGGCAATAGATGATCGCCTCGATCCATGGCTCCTCAATCTCGTCGATCTTGGTCGGGTCGGGCATGTCGGCGGGATTGTGCAGCTCGATCTCGCCCGCGCCATAGGTGAGCTGGATCTTGTACACCACTGACGGCGCGGTGGTGATGAGGTCGAGATCATATTCGCGCGTCAGCCGCTCCTGGATGATCTCCAGATGGAGCAGCCCCAGGAAGCCGCAGCGGAAGCCGAAGCCGAGCGCGGCGCTGCTTTCCATTTCGAAGGAGAAGCTGGCATCGTTGAGGCGCAGCTTGCTGATCGAGTCGCGCAGCTTGTCGAAGTCGTTGGCATCGACCGGGAACAGGCCGCAGAACACCACTGGCTGGACTTCCTTGAAGCCCGGCAGCGGCTTGGTCGCGCCATTCTTGACCGTGGTGATGGTGTCGCCGACGCGGGTCTGCGCGATTTCCTTGATCTGCGCGGTGATGAAGCCGATCTCGCCCGCCGCCAGTTCGGGCAGTTGCTCGATCTTGGGGCGCATGCAGCCCACCCGATCGATCAGATGTTCGGTGCCGCCGATCATGAACTTGATCGCCTGGCCCTTCTTGATCACGCCGTTGACGACGCGGACGAGGATGACGACGCCGAGATAGGGGTCGTACCAGCTATCGACCAGCATCGCTTCCAACGGGGCGTTGCGATCGCCCTTGGGCGGTGGGATTTTCTTGACGATGGCTTCGAGGATTTCGTCGATGCCGATGCCCGACTTGGCGCTCGCCAACACCGCTTCGGACGCATCGAGGCCGATCACGTCCTCGATTTCCTTGCGCACTTTTTCGGGTTCGGCGGCGGGCAGGTCGATCTTGTTGAGGACCGGCACGATCTCATGATCATGCTCGATCGACTGATAGACATTCGCCAGCGTCTGCGCTTCCACGCCCTGCGCCGCGTCTACGACCAGCAGCGCACCTTCGCATGCGGCCAGCGAGCGCGAGACTTCATAGGCGAAGTCGACATGCCCCGGCGTGTCCATCAGGTTCAGCTCATAGGTCTGGCCATCCTTGGCGACATAATCCAGGCGCACCGTCTGCGCCTTGATCGTGATGCCGCGCTCCTTTTCGATATCCATATTATCAAGGACTTGCGCACTCATCTCACGGTCGGTCAGGCCGCCGGTGCGTTGGATGAGACGGTCGGCCAGGGTCGACTTGCCATGGTCGATATGGGCGATGATGGAAAAGTTACGGATATGCGAAAGCTCGGTCATCGCCGCCCGATAGCAGCGATTGCACGCGCTGTCAGTAGGATCACGAGGGGCTGCGTGATGGATGACAAAGAGTGTTACGCCTGCGTACCCATGCTTGGAAGGCCAAGGCGGCTGTGATAGGCTGGCCGCAAAATATCAGGGTCGCCTGCACAGTTTCAAAGCAAGCAACAAACGGGGTTCTGATAATGCGTCTATTGAAAATGCTGACCGCGGCGACGGCCTGCCTTGCCCTGGTCGTCCCGCAAGCCATGGCCAAGGACAAGGGGTCGTCCGGCCGCCAGGCACAAACCAAGAAACAGATGGAAATTCCGCGCTGCACCAAGCGCATCGGCACGGCGGCGATCGTCGAACCGGACAATCAGTGGTGGCGGGAATTGAGCCTGGGCAGCCCCGAAGCGATCATCAAATTGTTCGTGCAGCAATCGGGCTGTTTCGGCCTGGTCAATCGCGGCCGGTCGATGGCCAGCCGCAATCTGGAACGCGCCATGGCGGATTCCGGCGAGTTGCAGGCTGGGTCGAACCTCGGCCGGGGTCAGGTGAAGGCGGCGGATTATTTCATCCAGCCCGATATCGTCACCACCAACAAGAATAGCGGCGGCAACGCGCTGGGCGGCATGTTGGGCGGGATGCTGGGCGGCCGCATCGGCGGAGCCTTGCTGGGCGGCATTTCGGTCAAGAAAAGCGAGGCCAATGTGATGCTGTCGGTCGTCAATGCCCGCACGACCGAAGAAGAAGTGATGGCAGAGGGCTATTTCCGCAAGTCGGACCTGAGCTTCGGCGGCGGTGGTGGCCTCGGCTGGATGGGCGGCCTGGCCGCGGTCGGCGGTGGCGGTTATCAAAATACCGACATCGGCCAGGTCATCGTGCTGGCCTATCTGGACGCCTATACCAAGATGGTGACGCAGATGGGCGGCCTGCCCGAAAACGCCGCGGCCGCCGCGCCGGTCGCGCAGTAAGTCGAACGGGTTAGTCGAAGAGGTGGCGCTGGCTCATCCAGCGCCACCTTTTTCATGCCGGTTGCACGGCGGCTGGCTGGAGCGCACGCCGCCGCTTCCACCAGGCCAATATCGCTTCTCCGGCTGGTCGCTCCACCACGCGGTTGATCAGCGTGCCGAGTGTCAATGCGACCGCGAAGGCGGCGAAGAAGCCGATCCAGGGGCTATAGCCTGCCTTGGCCAGTTCCAGCATGACGACGAAACCGACATGCTGGTGGATGAGGTAGAAGGAATAGCTGATCCCGCCGAGCCAGATGAGCGGGCGGATGCGCAATATATGCAGCCGCCCCGCGATCAGCGCCGCAAAGGCCGCGAGCAGGACGCAGGCGACGATGGTCACGTCCCATGTCTCCATCGTCGCGACCGACGCCAGCGCCAGCGCGGCATAGGGTGCCTGCTGTCGCCAACTGCGCCGTCCCGCCCAGACGCGGTAGGACAGCATGCCGATGACGAAGAAGGGCAGATAGCGCAGCACCAGCAGCATGATGATCCGCTCCGGCATGTCGGGCCACAGGGCGTAGAGCCAGCGGACGCCCAGCCATAGCAGGAGCAGCGGCTCCAGATGCTTCAAACCCGCGAATTTCCACAGGCCGATCATGCAGGCGTAGAAGGCGATCTCCACCGTCAACGTCCAATAGGCGCCATCCACTTCGGGCAGGAAGGCAAAACCCTGCAACATGGTGAAATTGGCGAGGATCGCGCCGGGTCCGATCAGAAGCTGCGTCGCATGGGCGAGATATTCGATCGACAGCGTCACCAGCATCGCCACCAGATAGGCGGGATAGAGCCGGGCGAAGCGGTTGACCACGAAGTCGGCGACCGACCCCACCCGATCGAGCGTGAAGAAGATTGAAAATCCCGAAATGGTGAAGAACAGCAGCACCCGATAATTGCCGCCGGGGAAACTGAACGGCACATGCGACGCCTGGGGGAAGAGTTCGTGGAAGCGCGTGGAATAATGGAAGATCAGCACGCACAGCGCGCCTATGCCACGCAGCGCATCCAGTTCCGTTAACCGTGCGCGTTTGGGGGATGATCCAGCCACAGCCCGCTATAGCAACATAGGAGACATAAATCTGGCAAGATCGTGGTTAATCAGCCTCGGATAAGCCGATTTTTGTTGCTGGTCTTTTGCTGCATCGCGTTGCGTTAAGGCAAATATGCTTAACGGCCATGGGTGGATGGTACACCACCCCCTCGTCATCGGCACCATGACGCCAAAAGGGGCAGGCATGGCCAACGCCATACCCGCCCCTGTCGGTCATTTTTTTCCGTAGCGCGCTATATCAGGCGGCGTCGCCGTCCAGAATCGCCGCGATGGCGCTGGTCACGTCATCCATGTCGGCCATGCCGTCGACGCGCGACACGATCGCGCGCGCTTCATAGATGGGCAGGATGGGTGCGGTCTTCGCGCGATATTCGGCCATGCGGGTGCGCACCGTTTCCTCATTGTCGTCGGGACGGCGCTTGAACTCGTGGCTCTGGCACTTGTCGCATTCGCCCTCGACCTTGGGCAGCTTGAAGACGTCATGATAGCCAGCGCCGCAATTGGCGCAGGTGAAGCGACCGGTGATCCGTTCGACCAGCGCATCCTCATTGACGTCGAGTTCGATCACATGATCGAGTGAGCGACCGCGTCCATCGAGCAGGACGTCGAGGGAATGAGCCTGCGCCTCGGTGCGCGGATAGCCGTCGAAAATGACGCCGGTATCAGCGGCAAGCGCATCCAGTGCTTCGCCGATGATGCCGGACACGACATCGTCGGGCACCAACGCGCCCGATTCCATCAGCGCCTTGGCCTGCAGCCCGACGGGCGTGCCCGCCTTGACGGCCGCGCGCAGCATGTCGCCCGTGGACAGTTGCACCATACCGCGGTCCTCGACCAGGCGACTGGCCTGCGTCCCCTTGCCGGCCCCCGGAGGGCCAAGCAGAATGATGTTCATCGCGCGCATTCTCCCCTATTGTGCGCCCAGCGTCCGGGCCGCGTTTAGCGCAGGCGGCCCTTGAGCTTCGCCTTCTTGATCAGATCGCCATATTGATGGGCGAGCAGGTGGCTCTGAATCTGGGTCACGGTATCGACCGTAACATTGACCACGATCAACAAGCTAGTCCCACCAAGGTAGAAGGGAATTCCCGCCCGGGCGATGGCAAATTCCGGTACCAGACAGATGAACGCCAGATAGGCGGCGCCGATCACGGTGATGCGCGTCAGCACATAGTCCAGATAATGTTCGGTATTCTTGCCCGGACGGATGCCGGGAATGAAGCCGCCATTGCGCTTGAGATTGTCGGCCGTCTCTTCCGGGTTGAACACCACGGCGGTGTAGAAGAAGCAGAAGAAGACGATGCCCAGGCCATAAAGCCCCATATAGACCGGGCTGCCATGCGACAGATATTGGTTGAGCGTCAGGACGAAATCGCCCCACCGGCTTTCGCCCGCGACCGTCTGGCCCGCAAACTGCGAGATGGTCAGCGGCATCAGCAGCAGCGACGAGGCGAAGATCGGCGGAATGACGCCTGCGGTGTTGACCTTGAGCGGCAGATGGCTGCGATCCGCCTGCATCAGTCCCTGACGGGTCTGACGCTTGGGATATTGGATCAGCACCCGGCGCTGCGCCCGCTCCATGAAGCAGATCAGCAGGATCAGGCCGATCGCCATGACCATCACCAGGAAGATGAGCAGGCCAGAGATCGTGCCTTCGCTGCCGGACTTGAACAGGTTGCTCAACGTCACCGGCAACTGGGCGACGATGCCCGCCATGATGATGAGCGACACGCCGTTGCCGATGCCGCGCGAGGTGATCTGTTCGCCGAGCCACATCAGGAACATGGTGCCACCGATCAGCGACACGACCGCCGACACGCGGAACACCATGCCGGGATCGACCACGGCCGCGCCCTGCGTCTCATAGCCGACCGCCGCGAAATAGCCCTGGACCGCTGCCAGGAACACCGTGCCGTAGCGGGTATATTGGTTGAGCCGCTTGCGGCCGCTTTCGCCTTCCTTCTTGATCGCCGCCAGCTTCGGCGAGAGCGAGGAGGCGAGCTGCACCACGATCGACGCCGTGATGTAGGGCATGATGCCGAGCGCAATCAGGCTCGCACGCTCCAGCGCACCGCCCGAAAAGGTGTTGAAGATGTCGAGAACGCCGCCGCGCGTATTCTGCACCGCGCCGGCCAAAGCCGTCGGATCGATGCCGGGCATCGGCACGAAGCTGAGGAATCGGAACACGATCAATGCGCCGAGCGTAAACCACAAGCGCTTCTTGAGGTCGGTGGCCTTGCTGAATTTCGCGAGGCTCAGATTGGATGCGAGCTGGTCGGCTCTCGATGCCATGGTGGCTGCCCTTCAAATCACTCTTGCCGAGGCATCAAGCCCCAGTGCGGAATCGCTCATCCCTTAGCGGGACGGGTTCAACGTGTCGAACGGGGAGTTGCCATACCAAGTGGCAAAGACAGTCCCCCGATACGCATGACCCCGCCAACCCATATCGGGCAGCGGGGCCGTGCTTGCAAGTCTGAGACTGCGGCTTACGCCTTCCGGGCAGCCTTGGCAGCGGCCAACGCCGTGCCCTTCTTGGCCTTCGCCTTGTCGGCGGCCGCGACGACTTCGATCACTTCGACCTTGCCACCGGCCTTTTCAACGGCTTCCAACGCACCCTTCGACGCGCCGGAGACCAGGAAGCTGACCTTGGCGGTCAGTTCGCCCTTGGCGAGCAAACGGACGCCATCCTTACCACCACGGGCAAGCGCAGCGGCCTTGAGCGCGGCATGGTCGATGGTCGCATTGGCGTCCAGCTTGCCGACGTCGATCGCCTTTTGCACCGCACCCAGGTTCACGATCGCGAAATCGCTGGCGAAGATGTTGTTGAAGCCGCGCTTAGGGATGCGCATGTGGAGCGGCATCTGGCCGCCTTCGAAGCCGTTGATGGCAACGCCCGAACGCGCCTTGGCGCCCTTCTGGCCACGGCCAGCGGTCTTGCCCTTGCCCGAACCGATGCCGCGTCCGACGCGCATACGGCCCTTGCGGGCACCATCATTATCACGGATGTCATTGAGTTTCATATCGTGCACTCGCTTTCGCTTTGTTCGCGCTGTCCCCAGTGGGAACCTAAAGAGGCCGGGCCGATAGCCCGACCGTCAAAAAAACGAAAGAGGGGTTTCCCCCTCTCCCGCATCATTTCATCGGATCGAAGGGCTTAGCCCTCGACCACTTGCACCATATGGGGCAGCTTCTTGATGGCACCGCGAACTTCCGCCGTGTCTTCCAGTTCCACCACGCGATGCATCTTGCCAAGGCCCAGACCGATCAGAATCTTCTTCTGGTCGGCGGGGCGACGGATCGGCGAACCGATCTGCTTGATCTTGATTGTTGCCATGTAGCTTACTCCACAATCGCTTCGGCGTCAGCCTGCGCGACCTCGACCGAGGCTCCACCGCGATGCAGAAGGTCGGCGACCTTCTTGCCGCGACGCTGCGCCACCGACTTGGGGCTCGTCTGTTCGCCCAGCGCCGCGAAGGTCGCCCGGATCATGTTATAAGGGTTCGACGTGCCGTTCGACTTGGTCACGACGTCTGCGACGCCGAGGCTTTCGAACACGGCGCGCATCGGACCACCCGCGATGATACCCGTACCGGCGGGGGCCGAACGCAGCGTCACCTTGCCCGCACCGAAATGGCCAAGGCCATCATGATGCAGCGTGCGGCCTTCCTTCAGCGGAACGCGAACCATTGCCTTCTTGGCAGCGGCGGTCGCCTTGCTGATGGCTTCAGGCACTTCGCGCGCCTTGCCATGACCGAAACCAGCCCGGCCCTTGCCGTCGCCGACAACGACCAGCGCCGCAAAGCCGAAGCGCTTGCCGCCCTTGACGGTCTTGCTGACGCGGTTGATGTGGACCAGCTTCTCGATCAGTTCTTCGCCCTGATCTTCGTCACGGTTACCGCCGCGACGATCGTCACGACGACCACGGCCACCGCCGCGATCGCTGCGGTTGCGGTCGCCGCCGCCACGATTGCCACGACCACGGCCGGGACCACGATTTTCGGTGACTTCCTGAGGCGTCGCTTCAGGAGCCAGGACGGCTGCGGGCTGATTGCCTTCGCCGGTGGTGTTTTCGTCAGCCATGATCAGAACTCCAGCCCGCCCTCACGGGCGGCATCGGCCAGCGCTTTCACGCGGCCATGGAACAGGAAGCCACCACGGTCGAACACGACGCGGGTGACACCGGCAGCGGTCGCCGCAGCGGCGACGCGCTTGCCGACATCGGCAGCGGCTTGCGAGGTAGCGCCGGTCTTGCCGCGCACGTCCTTGTCCAGGGTCGATGCCGCAGCGACGGTCGTGCCGGCAGCGTCATCGATGATCTGGGCGTAGATGTGACGACCCGAACGGTGGATGCTCAGGCGCGGGCGGGTGCCCGAAACAGCCTTAAGAGCGGTGCGAACACGGCGACGACGCCGCGCGAAGAGGGAAAGCTTTGCCATCTTACTTCTTCTTCCCTTCCTTGCGGAAGATGAACTCGCCGGCATATTTGATGCCCTTGCCCTTATAAGGCTCAGGCTTGCGCCAGCGACGGATTTCGGCGGCAACCTGGCCGACCTGCTGCTTGTCCATGCCGCTGATCTCGACCGTGGTGTTATCCGGGGTCTTGATCTCGATCCCGTCGGGGATCGCAAAATCGACGTCATGGCTGTAGCCAAGCTGCAGCTTCAGGTTCTTGCCCTGTGAGTTCGCGCGGTAGCCAACGCCGGTGATGAGCAGCTTCTTGGTGAAGCCTTCCGTCACGCCGGTGACCAGGTTCTGGATCAGCGTGCGCTGCATGCCCCAGAATGCCCGTGCGGCCTTGGTCTTGTTGGCCGGCTGAACGAGAATGCCTTCGCCTTCCAGCGTATAGCTGATCTCGTCGCGCAGCGGCATGGCCAGGGTGCCCTTAGGCCCCTTGACCGAGAGCTGCCCGCCCTCGATGGTCGCCGTCACCCCATTGGGGATCGCGACCGGCTTTTTACCGATGCGGCTCATTAGAACACCTCCGCCAGCACTTCGCCGCCGACATTCTGGTCGCGCGCTTCCGCGTCGGACAGAACACCCTTGGGCGTCGAGACGATCGTGATACCAAGACCGTTGCGGATAACCGGCAGTTCTTTCGAACCCGAATAGACGCGGCGGCCAGGCTTGGACACGCGGGCGACATGCTTGATAGCAGGCTGCCCTTCGAAATATTTCAGCTCGATGCGCAGGCCAGGATGCTTGCCGAGATCTTCCTCGGAATAGCCGCGAATATAGCCTTCGCGCTGGAGCACGTCGAGGACGCGGGCGCGCAGCTTGGACGCTGGGGACATAACGCTGTCCTTCTTCGCCTGCTGCCCGTTGCGGATGCGGGTGAGCATATCACCCAGGGGATCGGTCAATGCCATGAGATGATATCCTTACCAGCTCGACTTGGTGACGCCGGGGATCAGGCCCTTATTGGCCAGATCGCGCAGCTGAATACGGCAGAGCCGGAATTTGCGGTAATAAGCGCGCGGGCGCCCCGTCAGTTCGCAGCGGTTACGCACGCGGGTCGGGTTGCCGTTGCGGGGAATTTCCGCCATCTTCAGACGAGCGATCAGACGATCGCTGTCATCGGCCGCGTTGTCATTCGCGATCGCCTTGAGCTTTGCATAACGGCCGGCATATTTCTTAACCAGCTTCTTGCGACGCTCATTCTTGTTGATCGAACTCAGTTTCGCCATGACTTAAGTTCTCTTCCTTAGCTTTAGCGTTGGGAGAGAAGCGGGACCTTGTTCAGGCCGCCTGCTTCTCTTCGAGCGGGAAGGGGAAGCCGAAGAGGCGCAGCAGTTCGCGCGCTTCATCGTCCGTCTTCGCCGTGGTGGTCACGATGATGTCCATGCCGCGCACCTTGTCGACACGGTCATAGCTGATCTCTGGGAAGATGATCTGCTCCTTGATACCGAAGGCATAATTGCCACGGCCATCGAAGCTCTTCGGATTGAGACCACGAAAATCGCGGACGCGGGGCAGGGCCACGTTGATCATGCGGTCCAGGAATTCATACATGCGCTCGCGGCGCAGCGTGACCTTGGCACCGATGGGCATGCCTTCACGCAGCTTGAACTGCGCGATCGACTTCTTCGCCTTGGTGATAACCGGCTTCTGGCCAGCGATCAGTTCCATTTCCTCGGCGGCCTGCGTGACCTTCTTCTTGTCCTGGGTCGCTTCGCCCACGCCCATGTTGAGCGTGATCTTGTCGATCTTGGGGACTTCCATGACGTTCTTGTAACCGAATTTCTCGGTCATCGCCTTGGCGATCTCGGCGTCATACAGCGCTTTGGAGCGCGGGATGTACTTATCGGCCATTACAGCACCTCACCGGACTTGACGGCGACACGGACCTTCTTGCCGTCGCGATCCTCGAAACGAACGCGGGTCGGCTTGCCATCCTTGTCGGCGACCGCCACGTTCGAAATGTGGAGCGGCGCGGGCTTGCGCTCGATGCCACCCTGCGGGTTCGACTGGTCGGGCTTGCGATGCTTCGCATGCACGTTGATGCCTTCGACAAGAACCTTGTCGGCCTTGGGCATCACTTGCAGGACAGCGCCGGTACGGCCCTTGTCCTTGCCAGCCAGGACGACGATCTTGTCGCCCTTCTTGATCTTGGCAGCGCTCATTACAGCACCTCAGGAGCGAGCGAGATGATCTTCATGTGCTTCTTGGCGCGCAGTTCGCGAACGACCGGGCCAAAGATACGGGTGCCGATCGGCTCCTCGTTCTTGTTGATAAGCACAGCGGCGTTGCCGTCGAAGCGAATCACGCTGCCATCAGCGCGACGCACGTCCTTGGCGGTACGCACGATGACGGCACGATGCACGTCACCCTTCTTCACCTTGCCGCGAGGCGCTGCTTCCTTGATCGAGACGACGATGATGTCGCCTACGCTCGCGAAGCGACGCTTCGAGCCGCCCAGCACCTTGATGCACTGGACGCGCTTGGCGCCGCTGTTGTCAGCGACGTCAAGATTGGATTGCATCTGGATCATGGATCCGGTTCCTTCTTATTTGGCCTACCGGGACGCTCCAGAAAGGTCTGGCCCAGCGGTTCCGAATTTCGTGCCAAGACTCTGTCGGGTCCTACGCGAAGCGCGGGCCTGTAACCCCTTCTGATCGAAAAGGCCAGCCCCGCGTCGCAATAAGACCCAAAGAATCAGTGAGCCTACCCTAAAAGTCCGGGTTTCCGCCTTTAGGCGGCAACCTCCGGCGACTTGTGGGTGTCCACGCGCTCGATGACCTTCCAGGTCTTGAGCTTGGAAATCGGGGCGGTTTCCTCGATGCGGACCGTCTCGCCTTCCTTGTAGACATTGCCCTCGTCATGGGCGTGATATTTCTTCGAACGGCGGATGATCTTGCCGTAGAGCGCATGCTTAACCTTGCGCTCTACACGAACCACCACCGTCTTGTCGGTCTTGTCGGAAACCACCGTTCCCGTCAGCACGCGCTTGGGCATCGTGTGTTTCCTTTACTTCGCGGTCGCAGCCGAGCTGTTACGCTCGGTCTGCAAAGTTTTGATCTGCGCGATCGACCGGCGGACTTCCTTGACGCGGCTGGGCTTTTCCAGCTGGTTGGTGGCCGCCTGGAAACGCAGATTGAACTGCTCGCGCTTCAGGTTGTTGAGTTCGGTCGACAGTTCGTCGTCCGTCTTGGTCTTAAGGTCAGCAACGTTCGCCATGGCTTAACCCTCCAGGTGCGAGGTGTCGCCGAGGCGGGCAACGACCTTGGTCTTGATGGGCAGCTTCATCGCGGCGCGCGAGAAGGCCTCTGCTGCGAGCGGACCGGGTACGCCGTCCAGTTCGAACAGGATGCGACCCGGCTTGACGCGGGCGGCCCAATATTCGACCGAACCCTTGCCCTTGCCCTGACGGACTTCGGCCGGCTTCTTCGACACAGGCACGTCGGGGAACACGCGGATCCACAAACGACCCTGACGACGGATGTGACGCGTGATCGCGCGGCGAGCCGCTTCGATCTGGCGCGCGGTGATCCGCTCAGGCTCCATGGCCTTGAGACCATAGGAACCGAAGTTCAGAGCGGAACCGCCCTTGGCATCGCCCTTGATCCGGCCCTTGAAGGTCTTGCGGAACTTCATTTTCTTCGGTTGCAGCATGACGCTATACCTACCTTATGTTCAGCGCGCCGGACGCACACCGGAGGTCTGAGCCTCCAGCATGAGCCGGTCGGTGGCCATCGGATCATGGCCCAGAATCTCACCCTTGAAGATCCAGACCTTGATGCCGCACACGCCATAGGCGGTGTGCGCCGTGGCTTCGGCATAGTCGACGTTCGCGCGCAGCGTGTGCAGCGGAACGCGACCTTCGCGATACCATTCGACGCGCGCGATTTCTGCGCCGCCCAGACGGCCGCCGCAGGTGATCTTGATGCCTTCGGCACCCAGACGCAGCGCCGACTGCACAGCCCGCTTCATCGCGCGGCGGAAAGCCACGCGGCGTTCGAGCTGGTCAGCGATACCCTGTGCGACGAGCTTGGAATCGACTTCCGGCTTGCGGATTTCGACGATGTTCAACGACACGTCGGACGTGGTCAGCGCGCTCAGCTTCTTGCGCAGCTTTTCGATGTCCGCGCCCTTCTTGCCGATGATGACACCGGGACGGGCAGCATAGACCGACACGCGGCACAGCTTGGCAGGGCGTTCGATGACGACCTTCGAAATCGCGGCCTGCGGCAGCGACTTCATGATGAACTGGCGGATCTTGAGATCTTCCAGCAGCAGGCGGCCATAGTCCGCGCCTTCGGCGTACCAGCGGCTGTCCCAGGTGCGGTTGATCTGAAGACGCAGACCGATCGGATTGCTCTTGTGACCCATGTGCTTACGCCTCCGCTTCTTCGCCAGCTTCACGCACGACGATGCGCACGCGGCTGTAGGGCTTGAGGATCCGGGTCGACTTGCCACGGCCACGCGCATGGAAGCGCTTGAGCGTGAACGCCTTGCCTACCGATGCTTCGGCCACGACCAGAGCGTCGACGTCCAGATTATGGTTGTTTTCCGCGTTGGCGATGGCCGAAGCCAGCACCTTGCGCACGTCCACTGCCATCGCCTTCTTGGAGAAAGCCAAGATGTTCAGCGCGTCCTCGACCTTGTGGCCGCGGATGAGCGTGGCAACCAGGTTCAGCTTCTGGGCCGAACCACGGATCTGCGTGCCGACGGCCAGAGCCTCATTGTCGGCGACGCGACGGGGAGCCTTTTCCTTGCTCATTAGCGCTTGCCCTTCTTGTCGGCAGCGTGGCCGGGGAAGAAGCGGGTCGGAGCGAATTCACCCAGCTTATGACCCACCATATCCTCGTTCACGGACACCGGAACATGCTTGCGGCCGTTATAGACGCTGAACGTCAGGCCAACGAACTGGGGCAGGATGGTGGAACGACGCGACCAAGTCTTGATCGGCGCACGGCCACCGGCTTCCTGCGCGGTTTCTGCCTTCTTCAGAAGGCTGAGGTCCACGAACGGACCTTTCCAGACGGAACGAGCCATCGCGGATTACCTCTTCTTCTTGGCGTGACGCGACCGGATGATCATCTTGTCGGTCGACTTGTTGTTACGGGTGCGGGCACCCTTGGTCGGCTTGCCCCAAGGCGTAACCGGATGACGGCCGCCCGAGGTCCGGCCTTCACCACCACCATGAGGGTGATCGACCGGGTTCTTGGCGACACCGCGCGTCAGCGGGCGGATGCCCTTCCAACGGTTGCGGCCTGCCTTGGCGAGATTGGTGTTGCCATTGTCGGGGTTGCTGACGGCGCCGATGGTGCCCATGCAATCCGAACGGATGTAACGCTGCTCACCCGAAGACAAGCGGATCATCACCATGCCACGATCACGACCAACGAGCTGGGCATAGGTGCCCGCCGAACGGCAGAGCTGTGCGCCCTTGCCCGGCTTCATCTCGATATTGTGGATGATCGTGCCGACCGGCATCTGACCCAGTTCCATCGCGTTGCCCGGCTTCACGTCGGTCTTCTTGCCCGCGATGACCTTGTCACCAGGAGCGAGGCGCTGCGGCGCGATGATATAAGCCTGCGTACCGTCGGGATAGTTGACCAGAGCGATGAACGCGGTGCGGTTGGGGTCATATTCCAGACGCTCGACCGTACCTTCGACATCCCACAAGCGACGCTTGAAATCGATGATACGATAGCGCTGCTTGTGACCGCCGCCGATACCGCGCGAGGTCACATGACCCTTGTTGTTGCGGCCACCGGTCTTGCGCTTGCCTTCGGTCAGCGCCTTGACGGGCTTGCCCTTGTGCAGGCTGGACTTGTCGACGAGAATAAGGCCGCGCTGGGCGGGGCTCGTCGGGTTATAATGCTTCAGCGCCATGGTTAGCGCACTCCCTCGGTGATGTCGATCGACTGGCCTTCGGCCAGGCGGACGATCGCCTTCTTGACGTCGGAGCGGGTGTAGGGCTTGCCCTTCCACTTCTTGGTCTTGCCCTTCGTCACGAGCGTATTCACGCTCTTGACGTCGACACCCCAGATCGCTTCGACAGCGGCCTTGATCTCGGGCTTGGAGGCATCGCCCGCCACCTTGAAGACCACAGCGTTGAATTCGCTGAGAAGAGTCGACTTCTCAGTGATGTGCGGGGCGACAACCACGTCATAATGACGGTTGTCGACCGTTGCGGCTTGCTTTTTAGCCATTGAAACGGGCCTCCAGCTTTTCGACAGCGGCGCGGGTGAGCACCAGCGAGTCGGCTTTCAGGATGTCGTAGACATTGGCACCGACGGCCGGCAGCAAGTCCACGCCGATGATGTTGGCCGACGCCTTGGCGAAGCTGATGTTGACCGCGTCGCCGTCGATGAACAGCACCTTGGTCAGGTTCAACTTGGCAAGATTGGCGACCAGCGCCTTGGTCTTGCCTTCGGCTACGTCGAGGCTGTCGATGATGAAAAGCGAACCGTCCTTCACCTTCGACGAGAGCGCCATCTTCAGGCCCAGCGCGCGAACCTTCTTGTTCAGCGAGGGGTTGAAGTCACGAACGCGAGCACCGTGGGCTTTACCACCACCGATGAACACAGGCGCGCGGCGATCGCCGTGACGAGCCGTACCGCCGCCCTTCTGGCGACCGAACTTCTTACCCGTACGGGCAACATCGCTACGCTCGCGGGTGCCGCGGGCCGTACCGCGACGCTTTTCGAGCTGCCAGGTGACGACACGGTGCAGGATGTCGGCGCGAGGCTCGACACCGAATACGGCATCGTTCAGCTCCAGATCGCCAGCTTCCGCTGCGTCGAGGGTCTGTACCTTGACCTTCATGGTTTAGCCCTCCTGGCCTTCGGTCGCTTCCACTGCCGCGACTTCTTCAGCCGGGGTATCAGCGGGAGCGCTGTCGTTGCTGTTGTCAGCCTTTTTCAGGCTGGCGGGATAGGGAACGTCGGCCGGACGGGGCACCTTGACGGCATCCTTGACGGTCAGCCAGGTGCCCTTGGCACCGGGCACGCTACCCTTGACGAACAGCAGACCGCGCTCGACGTCCGTGCGGACGATTTCGAGGTTCTGCTGCGTGCGTTCACGATCACCCATATGACCGGCCATCTTCTTGTTCTTGAAGACGCGGCCTGGATCCTGACGGTTACCCGTCGAACCATGGGCACGGTGACTGATCGACACGCCGTGGGTGGCGCGCATACCGCCGAAGCCCCAACGCTTCATGGCGCCGGCAAAGCCCTTACCCTGGGTGTGGCCCGACACATCGACGAGCTGGCCGTCGATGAAATGATCCGCGGCGATTTCCACGCCGACATCGAGGAGTGCATCCTCGGCGACACGGAATTCTACCAGACGCGCTTTCGGCTCCACTTCCGCCTTGGCGAAGTGACCGCGCTGCGGCTTGGCGACATTCTTAACCTTCGCTACGCCGGCACCCAACTGCACGGCTACATAGCCGTCGCTGTCCACATCCTTGCGAGCCACGACCTGGTTGCCTTCAAGGGCCAGAACCGTAACCGGCACGTGACGCCCGTCCTCTTGGAACAGGCGGGTCATCCCGACTTTCTTAGCGATCACGCCAGTGCGCATGATCCATACTCCCAATAGAGGCCCGCCTAAGCCTTAAAAGAAACTGACGCCGGCGGGCGTATCCAACGAAAAAAACCGCTCGGGATCATTCCCTAGCGGCCAACCCAAATATGCAGATCACCCCGTCCGGGTTGGATGCCAACCCCTCTCGGGACCAGCGACGGGGGACCAGAACCACAGACTTGCCGGTTGCCCGGCGCTGTGCGGTATCCCTTGTGTCGTGTGAGCTTCCGGTTTCCCGGAATACCCGATACCCTGCCGACTTGTTACAGAAGGCAGGGACTTGCTCGCCTTAGGCCAGCTTGATTTCTACGTTCACGCCGGCAGCCAGGTCCAGCTTCATCAGCGCGTCGACCGTCTGCGGCGTCGGCTGCACAATGTCAAGCATACGCTTGTAGGTGCGAACCTCAAACTGCTCGCGCGACTTCTTGTCGATGTGCGGACCACGGTTGACCGTGAACTTTTCGATGCGCGTCGGAAGGGGAATGGGACCGCGGATGAGAGCGCCAGTGCGGCGTGCGGTGTCGGCGATGTCGCCGGTCGCCTGATCAAGCACGCGATGATCGAACGCCTTAAGGCGAATGCGGATGTTGCTGTCCATATTCCTGTACCGATGCGAAAGAGCCAAAAAACAACCGCCTCTTAATCTGTCCTTCTAGCTCGCAAGAGCCGGAGAAAGACGATCCGAGGCGGTAAAAATCCGAGCGGCGCGAATCAGGCGATTCGCGCCGCTGCGGTGTCTATATTACTTCGAGATCGTGCCGACAACCCCTGCGCCGACGGTACGACCGCCTTCACGGATGGCAAAGCGCAGACCTGGGTCCATCGCGATGGGCGCGATCAGCTTGACGCCGAGCTTCACGTTGTCGCCAGGCATAACCATCTCGGTGCCCTCAGGCAGGATGACTTCGCCGGTGACGTCCGTGGTGCGGAAGTAGAACTGCGGGCGATAGTTGGCGAAGAACGGCGTGTGACGGCCACCCTCTTCCTTCGACAGCACGTACACTTCAGCGTCGAACTCGGTGTGCGGCATGACCGAACCGGGCTTGGCCAGAACCTGGCCACGCTCGACGTCTTCACGACCAACGCCACGAACCAGCGCGCCGATATTGTCGCCTGCACGACCTTCGTCGAGCAGCTTGCGGAACATTTCAACGCCCGTGACCGTGGTCTTGCGGGTGTCGCGGATGCCGACGATTTCGACTTCTTCGCCAACCTTGACGATGCCGGTTTCGACGCGGCCGGTGACGACGGTGCCACGACCCGAGATCGAGAACACGTCTTCGATCGGCATCAGGAAGGGCTTGTCGATCGGACGCTCGGGCTGCGGGATCCAGCTGTCAACGGCAGCCATCAGCTTCAGCACGGCGTCATGGCCGATTTCGGGGGTCTTGTCCTGCAGCGCGGCAACGGCAGAACCGGGGATGACGGGGATGTTGTCGCCGTCGAAATCATAGCTGCTCAGCAGCTCGCGGATTTCCAGCTCGACCAGTTCCAGAATTTCGGCGTCGTCAACGAGATCGACCTTGTTCATGAACACGACGAGCTGAGGAACACCGACCTGCTTGGCGAGCAGGATGTGCTCACGGGTCTGCGGCATCGGGCCGTCGGTGGCCGACACGACCAGGATCGCGCCGTCCATCTGCGCCGCACCGGTGATCATGTTCTTCACATAGTCAGCGTGGCCAGGGCAGTCGACGTGCGCATAGTGACGCGCTTCGGTTTCATATTCGACGTGCGCGGTCGAAATGGTGATGCCGCGCTCGCGCTCTTCAGGCGCCTTGTCGATGTTGTCGTAGCTGGTGAACGTGGCGCCGCCGGTTTCGGCCAGCACCTTGGTGATCGCTGCGGTCAGCGAGGTCTTGCCATGGTCGACGTGACCGATGGTGCCGATGTTGCAGTGCGGCTTATTCCGCTCAAACTTAGCCTTAGCCATTTTATCCTACCTTCTAATCAAAATCAGCTTGGGTCTGACCGCTCGGCCGCGCCTCGCGAAGGCGCGTCCATAGCAGCAAATTTGCAGATTACCAGCCCCTAACCGAGCCGCTTGCACGGCTCGGCCGGGGAAATTCATCAGGCCATCTTCGCCTTGACTTCGTCCGCGACATTCTGCGGCACTTCATCATAGTGCGAGAAGGTCATCGAATAGTTCGCACGCCCCTGGGTGAACGAACGCAGCGAGTTCACATAGCCGAACATGTTGGCCAGCGGGACCATCGCTTCGACGACCTGTGCATTACCACGGGTGTCGGTGCCCTGGATCTGGCCACGACGGCTGTTCATGTCGCCAATCACGTCGCCCAGATATTCCTCAGGGCTGACGACTTCGACCTTCATGATCGGTTCGAGCAGCGTGATGCCCGACTTCTGCGCAACTTCACGCATCGCCGCGCGACCGGTGATTTCGAACGCCAGAGCCGACGAGTCGACGTCATGATAGGCGCCGTCATACAGGTTGATTTCGAAATCGATGATCGGGAAGCCGATGAGCGAGCCGGTAGCTGCCGTTTCGCGCATGCCCTTTTCGATCGCCGGGATATATTCCTTGGGAATATTACCGCCCTTGATCTCATCCTTGAAGATGATGCCCGCACCGCGCTCGCCCGGCGTGACCTTCACCTTGATGCGGCCGAACTGGCCGGTGCCGCCCGACTGCTTCTTATGGGTATAGTCGACGTCGACGGCCTTCTTGAGATATTCGCGATAGGCCACCTGCGGCGCACCGACATTCGCCTCGACCTTGAACTCACGCTTCATGCGATCGACCAGGATTTCGAGGTGAAGCTCGCCCATGCCCTTGATGATGGTCTGGCCCGATTCGTGATCGGTCGAAACGCGGAAGGACGGATCCTCGGCGGCCAGGCGGTTGAGCGCGACGCCCATCTTTTCCTGGTCAGCCTTGGTCTTGGGTTCCACCGACAATTCGATGACGGGCTCAGGGAATTCCATCCGTTCCAGGATGATCGGCTGGCGCTCGGCGCACAGCGTATCCCCGGTGGTGGTTTCCTTCATGCCGGCCAGCGCGACGATGTCGCCGGCATAAGCTGCATCGATATCTTCGCGGCTGTTGGCATGCATCAGCAGCATGCGGCCGATCTTTTCCTTCTTGTCCTTGACCGAATTCAAATAGGTGCCCTTGGTCAGGGTGCCGGAATAGACGCGCAGGAAGGTGAGCGAGCCGACGAACGGATCGTTCATGATCTTGAACGCCAGGCCAGCGAACGGCGCATCATCTGCGGTCGCACGGCTGTCGGGCTGGTCGTTGTCGGGGTTGATGCCCTGCACGTCCTCAATGTCGAGCGGCGAAGGCAGATAGTCGACGACCGCGTCGAGCAGGGGCTGAACGCCCTTGTTCTTGAACGCCGAACCACACAGCACGGGGACAAACGACTGGGCCAACGTGCCCTTGCGGATCAGCTTCTTGAGCGTCGCGACGTCGGGCAGATTGCCTTCGAGATAGGCTTCCATCGCCTCGTCGTCCTGCTCGACGGCCAGTTCGATCAGCTTTTCGCGATATTCGGCGGCCTTGTCGGCGAGATCGTCGGGAATTTCCTCATAGGAGAATTCAGCGCCGAGATTCTCATCCTTCCAGATGATCGCACGGTTTTCGACGAGATCGACCAGGCCGCGGAATTCCGACTCTGCGCCGATGGGCAGATAGAGAACGGCGGGGATGGCACCCAGGCGATCGATGATTGTCTGCACGCAATAATAGAAATTGGCGCCGGTACGGTCGAGCTTGTTGATGAAGCACATCCGCGGAACCTTATACTTATCCGCCTGACGCCACACCGTTTCCGACTGCGGCTCAACGCCCGCAACGCCGTCGAACGCGGCGACCGCGCCATCGAGCACGCGCAGCGAACGCTCGACTTCGATGGTGAAGTCGACGTGGCCGGGGGTGTCGATGATGTTCAGACGGTGGTCGTTCCAGATGCAGGTGGTCGCAGCCGACGTGATGGTGATACCACGCTCCTGCTCCTGTTCCATCCAGTCCATCGTGGCGGCGCCGTCATGGACTTCGCCGATCTTGTAGGACTTGCCGGTGTAGTAAAGGATACGCTCGGTCGTCGTGGTCTTGCCGGCGTCAATATGCGCCATGATACCAAAATTACGATAGCGTTCGAGCGGATGGCTGCGGGCCATGATGCTTCTCCGTTGCCGGCGCACCGGCGGTTGGGGATTCGAGTTCTTGGGTGGCCCCTAAACCAATCCGTCCGCCATGGGTAGAGACCCCTGACGAACGGACCAATTTTTGAAACCGGACAGCGAAGCGGACATTGGAAACGCCCGCCAGCCTTTTACCAGTAGCGGTATGTTACCAGCGATAGTGCGAGAAGGCACGGTTGGCTTCGGCCATCCGGTGCGTATCTTCGCGCTTCTTGACGGCATTGCCGCGATTGTTGGCGGCGTCCATCAGCTCACCCGACAGGCGCGCGGCCATCGTGGTTTCGCTGCGGTTGCGCGCGGCGGTGATCAGCCAACGGATGGCCAACGCCTGCGAGCGTTCGGGACGCACTTCGACGGGAACCTGATAGGTCGCACCGCCAACGCGGCGGCTGCGAACTTCGATGCCCGGCTTGACGTTGTTCAGCGCGTCATGGAACATGCCGATCGGGTCCTTCTTGGCGCGGGTCTCGACAGTTTCGAGAGCGCCATAGACGATGGACTCAGCAACGGCTTTCTTACCGTCCTGCATGATCGAATTCATGAACTTGGACAGCACGATATCGCCATATTTGGGATCGGGCAGGATGATGCGCTTTTCGGGGCGACGACGACGTGACATATTCTTGGTCTCCCCTTACTTCGGACGCTTCGCGCCGTACTTCGAACGGCTCTGCTTACGATCCTTGACGCCCTGGGTATCCAGAACGCCGCGAAGAACGTGATAGCGCACGCCGGGAAGATCGCGGACACGACCGCCACGGATCAGAACAACGCTATGTTCCTGAAGGTTATGGCCTTCACCGGGGATGTAGGTGATGACTTCGCGCTGGTTGACCAGACGCACCTTCGCCACCTTGCGGAGCGCCGAGTTCGGCTTCTTCGGAGTCGTCGTATAAACGCGGGTGCAAACGCCACGCTTTTGCGGGTTCGCATCCATGGCAGGGACCTTGGACTTGGCCTTCTGCGGTTCGCGGCCCTTGCGGACCAGCTGGTTGATTGTTGGCATGAAGCCCTTCACCTTTTTCAGTTACTTTACCGTGGCATCCCCGTGTTGCGAGCCGCTTGGAAAACAGACGTCATCCAAACAGCAAAGGCCCCGGTGGGCATAAAACCCCCCTGGAGCCGCAAGAGCACCCGGCAATGTTCAGCTCTAATAGCACCCAGCAATGGCGAGAAAAGACGAGTCTCGACGCGACAGGTCGCTGGGCAGCCGGGCCTATAGCCCTGCGCGGGCAAAGGGTCAAGCGTCGCGACAGGGCGGCGCTACACCCGTGATTTTCCGTGCCTCGCTCCGACGTGGTTAGGGTTTTGATAACCCTGTTGCGCCTATTTTTCGGGCCAATCACCAATATGGTGTTTCTATGGACAAAATGTGACGGACATCTCCCCCTATACCGGTGAATTTTGCGACCCTGCCCGCGAACGCCTCTTTCAGGAAGGGCGCTTGCGCGAGTCGCGCGGGCACGCCCAAATTCTGTTCGCGCTATCGGCCGTCCTCAATACCCTATTCCTGATGAGCGACTGGCGCTTTGCCGGAACTGATCATTTCTGGGTTGCTGTGCCAGCGCGCATCGTCGTCATCCTCTGGTCGCTGGCCTGCCTCTCGGTCAGCCATCGCATGACCAGCTTTCGCGCGGTCGAACGCATCTGCTTTGCCTGGCAGGCGGTCGTCGCCGTCGGTGTCGCCTTCCTTGTCAGTTCGCGCAGCGACATAGCCGTCTTCGTGCTGGTGATGCTTCCGCTGGTCTTCTACCTCGTCGTGCCGACCAGCTTTCGCGGCAATGTCGGTGGCGGGCTGGCCTGCGGCGTCGCGCTGTTGATCGGCTATCTCGCGCCCGCCCCGCTGTCGGCCACCGTGCCTGGCATGATCCTGGCGATGGTGATGCTGCATTTCGGCATGTGGATCGCGATCGCGCGCGGCAATCGGCTCCAGCGCAAGGAATGGAAGGCTGGCCTCGCCGCGCGCGAAGCCCAGGCTGCGCTCGCCAACAGCCGGGATACGCTGGAACATATGTTCATGGCCGTCCCCCTGCCGCTGCTGGTGACACGCTATGATGGCAGCATCGTGCGGATCAACCGCGCCGCGCTGGAAGCGCATGCGGCTGGTGGCCCCGTGTCGCTGACCAATGTCGAGCAAACCTATGTCGATTTGCCGGTGCGCGACGATCTGTTCGCCCGGCTGCGACTGAGAACGGCGGAGCAATA
>MIAK01000044.1:0-10541 GCA_001829085.1 Sphingomonadales bacterium RIFCSPLOWO2_12_FULL_63_15
TTCATCAAGGCCATGGCGGCCTGATGATCAACCGCCCGCCCACACACGGAAATCCTGACAGTCCCACGCCGCCTGCATCGCGATGCAAGCCGATACCAGCCTCTCCCAAACCCCGTTCATAAACAACAGAGCAATAACGCAACGATCTCTTACCAGGGGAGGATGCCCTGGAGAATATACAAAGCCACACTCACCCCCCCTCGTCAAACGCCGACGATATTGTATAGCCCATCCCTTGTTCCCAAGCGGAGAATGCCGTGATTACTGTCCAGCGGGTGGCCAAGGCCGTCGGCAAGCATCTGACCCGAACCGCGCTCCAGGCGCGCAAAGCTGCGGGCGCGCGGCGCAAGCGGGGTTGCCCGGCCTGTGGCGCGACCGTGGTGGGTTTCTTTCGCTATGGCGACAATGGCGAATGGGGCTGCCCCGAATGTGGCGCATCGCCGCGCGAACGGTTGATGAACTGGCTGATCGCCAATGGCCGCCTGACCGTGCCAGTGGAAGGCGCGATCCTGCATATGGCCCCCAATGAAGCCAGCCTCGTCCGCCGCTTCTCCGCCGCCGCTTATTATATGCCCGCCGATCTCGATCCGTCGCGCTATACCGTCCCCAATATGGCGCAAATCGACCTGATGGAGCTGGCCGTCACCGACCGTTACGACCTATTCTACGCCAGCCATGTGATGGAGCATGTGCCCGACGACATGTCGGTGCTGCGCAACATCTACCGCGCCTTGAAGCCGGGCGGCGAAGCCTGGCTGATCGTGCCGCTTTGGACCAAGCCGACCGAGGATGGCAGTTTCGACATTCCCCCGCGCGAACGCGAGCGCCGCTTTGGCCAGTGGGACCATGTGCGCCAATATGGCCCGGATATCGCCGACCGCATCCGCGCGGCAGGCTTCGATCTGGAAGAAATCGACGCCAGCAGCATCGACGTCGCCGCGCGCCATTATTATGCGCTGGACGACCACCTGTTCCGCGCCCGCAAGCCCGGCGGAGCCGCGACGCGGTGAGCATCCTCGCGCGGATGGAGGCATCCGCCCGCATCCTCGCGCTGGTCAAGCTGGCCAATGTCGGCCTCGTGCTGATCTGGGGCTTTGCCGTCACCTTCGTCTTCGTCCGCGTGTTGCCGCTGGCCGAATTTCAGGCGTTCCTGCTGCTGGTCGCCTTCGGCAACTTCACCATTTCGGCTGAGTTCGGCCTGACCAGCATCATCTACGCCCGGTTGCGGCGGCACTGGCTGGGTGGGGGTCAGGCGGACGGCGGTTTCCGGCTGGAGGAAATGGGCGTGCTGTTCCTGTTCCTTGGCCTCATCATGCTGGGCGGGACGGCGATCCTGATCGGGGCGCTGACGCTCGGCTGGTTCGATACGGCGATGCCGCTGCTGTTCCTGCTATTTTTCCTATCGGCCTGCCTCAACCTGCCTGCCTTGCTGGCCAAACGGGCGCTGGCGGCAGTGGATGGCAATTTCCTGTGGGAAGCGCTCGATTGCGGACGGCGGGTGCTAACGATCGCGCTGTTGCTCGCCATCCTGCTGGGCATGGACCCGCGTCTGTCGATCGCACTGCAACTGGCGGTGAGCCTTCTCGTCATCGGCTGGGCCATCGCCCATGTCCACCGGCGGCTGCGCATGAGCGCCCGCCACTGGCTGGCCTTCCGCGTCGGCGGCGGCCATGTCCGCGCCCATTATCTGCGCGATATCGGTGCATCGGCGGCCTTCACCGCGTCGGACATCATCGCCTATAATGCCCCTTATTTCACCATCGCCATGGCGACGTCCGACGCCCGCCCGATGCTGATCTTCGACTTTTTCTTCAAAATGTCGCGCGCCCTCTCGATGCTGGTCCGCGCCGTCGTGGAGGCCACCTTGCCGCGCATCACCCGCGCTTATCATGCCGACGACCGCGCAAGGCTGCGCCAGTTGCTAGCTCGCTCGCTGGGCGCAGGGCTGGTCTTTGCCGTCCTGCTGTCGGCCCTGTTGCTGGGGACGGGAGGCTGGCTCTTCACCACGCTGTTCGACGGTCGTGCCACGATCGACCGGACGGAACTCGCCCTGATCGTCACAGCCTTGGCCGCGCTCACCATCATCTGCGTCTCGGTCTATGTCCAAGGCGCGCTCGGCCGTTTCTCGACCCTGCTGCATCGCTCGCTGCCGTTCCTTGCCGGATCGCTCGCCAGCGCGCCCTTGGCCCTGGCGCTGGCACCCCAGCGCTTCGACCTCGCCTTCCTCGGTCTCTACACGCTGACCCTTACTGGTGCGGCCCTCCTGCACCTGCTCTCGCTCCAAAGGCTGGCGCGGATATGAAGGTCGCGATGCTTGACCCGTCGCTCTTCACCGGGCGCTATGATGACAGCCTCTGCGCCGCGCTGGCGGGGCAGGGCGCGCAAGTCACGCTGCTCGGCCGCCCGATGCGCGCCACCGATGCGATCGTGCCGCAGAACTATGCCTACGCCCCCCATTTCTTCCGCCGCAGCGAAGCGCTGCGCGACCGGCTGGGCGAGGGCCGCGCCTTTCGCCTGGCAAAGGCCGCAGAATATGGCCTGACTTGCGCGCTGGGCGACCTCACGCCGCTCCTTGCCGCTGATATAGCCCATATCCAATGGCTCCCACTCGCCCCCGCAGACCGGCTGATGCTGCACCGCCTCAAAGGGCGCACCGCGCTGGTCCACACCGTCCATAATGCCGACGCCTATCATGCCGATGCCGGAGTGCAGGGCCGGGGCTATCGCGCCTTGCTCGACGGCATGGATGCGTTGATCGTCCATGGCGACACGACTCGCGCCGCCCTCATCGCGCAGGGCATCGACCTCGCCCGCATCCACATCACCCCGCACCCGCCGATGCGGCTGGCAGCGGCCAGCGCCGCCGACCTCGCCGCCGTACCCGCCTCCACGAAGCCGCGCCTGCTCTTCTTCGGCACGATCCGCCCCTATAAGGGCGTAGACCTCGCGATAGAGGCCTGCCTCTCGCTCTGGCGCGCAGGCCATGATTTCGACCTGATGCTGGCGGGCAAGCCCTTCATGGACGTCGCGCCGCTCCTGGCGCAGGTCGCGCAAGCAGGCTTTGCCGACCGACTGCTGACCGATTTCGGCTTCCTGACTGAAGGCCGTCTCGACGCACATATGGCCCGCGCCGACATCATGGTCTTTCCCTATCGCCACATCGATTCGAGCGGTGCCTTCCTCTCGGCGCTGCATCATGGCAAGGCGATGGTCACGTCGGACGCGGGCATGTTCGGGCAATTGCCTGACGGCGTGGCGATCCGGGCGGCGGCGGGGAATGCACCCGCTTTGGCCGCCGCGCTCTTGCCGTTGGTGCAAAGCGCCGCCATCAGGCAGGATCAGGGCGCGGCCGCACGCGCCTATGGGGATGATATGGGAAGCTGGAAGGACATGGCGGTGGCGACGATGAACATCTATCAAACCGTGCTGGCCGCGCGCGCATGAACCGCTATTGGCGCGAACTGTCCGACCGCAAGCTGGCTGCGCGTCTGGCACTGGCCGGGCGGGTGCATCAATATCCCGAAATCCAGGCGCTCAAGCGCTTCCTGTCCACCTTCGCGGTTGATTGCCTGTTCGACGTCGGCGCCAATCGCGGCCAATATGCCACGATGCTGCGCAAGGATGCAGGCTATAAGGGGCTGATCCTCTCCTTCGAGCCGAACCCCGATGTGTTCGCCGAATTGCAGCGCCATGCCGCGTCCGACCGCCATTGGCATGTCTTCAACATGGCGCTTTCCGACTTCGACGGCACCGCCAGCTTCAACATCATGGCCGCCGATCAATTCTCCTCGCTCAAAGCCCCGTCGGGCGAGCAGGATGCCATCTTCGTCGATCGCAACAAGGTAACCAAGACGGTCGAGATGCAATGCCGCCGCCTCGACACGCTGCTGCCCGAACTGGTGGCGCAGCATGGCTTTGTCCGACCTTTCCTGAAAATGGATACGCAGGGCCACGACCTGTCGGTGTGCGAAGGCGCAGGCGACGCGCTGGTGCAGATGCTGGGCATCCAGACCGAACTCGGCGTCCGCCCCATTTACGAAGGCGGCACTGGCTATCGCGCGATGATCGACTGGCTGGACGCCCGCGCTTTCGTGCCGTCCGCCTTCTTCGCCAATAATAAGGGCCATTTCCCGCTGCTGGTCGAAATGGACGGCATCTTCGTCAACCGGACGCTGGTCGCGGCGTGACCGGGGGCGGGGCGACCAGCTTCGTGAGCGCGCGCCGCCTGTTCCTGGCCGGCGCGATCGGGCTGACGCTCTGGCTAGGTGCCACGTTCGTCTGGCATGTCACCTGGCGGCAGGGGATCAGCCTGCCGGTCATCCTGTTCCTTGATCAGGATTTCCCGCTCCTGCTGGGCTCGCTGCTGCTGCTCGCGCTGGCCGCACCCTTTGCCGAAGGGAAGGGCATCCGCCTGCCACGCCCGACCGCGCGGATCATCGTGCCGCTGATCCTGCTCATGGGGCTGGCGGCCTGGGCGGGCCATTATGCCCTGTTCCAGAATTACGCCATTTCCCGTGACGAAGAAGTCGCGCGCTTCGCCGCCGCCTATATGCGCGAAGGACTGTTCGCCCGGCCGATCCCGGTCGAATGGGAACCCTATCGCCGGGCGATCATGCCCGAATTCTTCTCCCCCTTCGGCGCGGCGGATTATTGGACGGCCGCCTATCTGCCGGTGAACAGCGCGATCCAGGCCTTGTTCTGGCAATTGGGCGATCCCAATCTGGCGGGACCGGTGCTGCTGATGGCCGGGCTGCTCGCGCTCTGGCGCGTGGCGCTGCGGCTGATGCCCGATCGCCCCGATGCGGTGTGGGTCACGGTGCTGCTTGGCTGTTCGTCCAGCCAGCTCTGGATCACGGCGATGACGCCCTATGCCATGACCGGCCATTTCGCGCTCAACATGATCTGGCTGGCGCTGGTGCTGCGCGGCGGCGTGATCGGCCATGGCAGCGCGGGCGTCGTCGCTTTGGTCGCGGCGGGCCTGCACCAATGGCATTTCCCGCCGCTGTTCATCGCGCCTTTCATCCTGTGGATGCTGCTCGCCCGCCGCTGGACGGTTGCGGCTTTCCACGCGCTGACGCTGGTGGCGATCGTCATCGTCTGGGCCAAGCTCTGGCCCGAATTTCTGCTCCACGCGCTCGGCGCGCCCGCAGATGTGCGCCCGTCCGCCGGAGTCGCAGACAAGGTCGGCAGCCTGTTCCAGCGGCTGGGCGACCGCTGGCAGCCGCTCGTCAATTTGAGCCGCTACATCGCCTGGAACAACATATTGATGGTGCCGCTCGCGGTGCTGGGCATGGCCGCGATGCGCTGGCGCGCGATGATCCGGGGGCAGGAAATCGCGCTACCGCTCGCTCTCGGATGCCTTGCGGGCTGCATGCTGGCGCTGGCACAGGGCTATGGCTGGGGCTTCCGCTACGCCCATGGCTTCATCGGTCCCTTCTGCCTGCTCGCTGGCCTCGGCTGGGCGCGCTTTCGCCCGCAAGACGCTTTGCGGCCGCTCGTCATAGGCCTGTGCATCACCGCGCTGGGGAGTGTTTTCCTCGTCTGGCGTACCCACGCCTTCGTCGCGCCCTATGCCGCCAGCCATCGATTGATCGATTCGAGCCAGGCCGATGTCGTGCTGATCGATCCGCGCGGTGGTTTGTACGTCACCGATCTGGTGCGCGGCCGCAACGGCGTGCCGGGCAAGCCCATGGTCATGAACTTGGGCATGTTGACGCTCGATCAGGTCGACGAACTCTGCAAATCCTATGTCGTCGAACTGTTCGACCGCGCGGAATTTCGTCCGTTGGGCGTGCCGCTCGCCCGCTGGAACCTCAGCCGCATGGATACGCTGCGTGCGCATATGAAGGAAGCGGGCTGCGATAAACCAGTCCAGCCGCCGCTGCCTGAAACCTTCGAAGACGCGCTGAACGCCGCCGACAACGCGATGTGAAAGGGCTTACTGTCCCTTCACATGCACCCGCTTGCCACCGATCCACGTCTCCAGCACCTGCGTACCCCGAATGTCCGCCGCCCGTGCAGTGGAAATATCCCGGTCGATCAGCAGGAAGTCGGCCCGCTGTCCCGGCACCAGGCTGCCAAACCGCTTTTCGGCGAAACCGGCAAAGGCCGCCTGGCGCGTAAAGCCATCGAGCGCCGCGTCGAACCCGACCCGCTGCGTCGGCATCCACCCGCCCATCGGTTCGCCCTTGGCATCCTCGCGGCTCATAGCGACGGCTATGCCTGCAAAGGGATTGGGGCTTTCCACCGGCACATCCGATCCGAAGGCCAACGGCACGCGATTGTCGAGCATCGCCTTCCACGCATAGGCCCCGCCCAGACGCGCTTCGCCCAGCCGCGCGGTGGCCATGCGCCAGTCGGACGCTTCATGCACCGGCTGCATCGACGCGACGATGCCGAACTGGCCAAAGCGCGGCAAATCCGCCGGGCTGACGATCTGCGCATGTTCGATCCGCCAGCGCCGGTCGCCCTTATAGGTTTCCGACAGTTCCTGGATCGCATCCAATATTTCGCTATTAGCCGCATCGCCGATCGCATGGGTGGCGATCTGGAAATTGTCCATCGCGGCGCGGCTCATCACATTGCGCAATTGCGTCGCCGAAATCATCGGCAGCCCGCGTTGCCCCGGCGCATCGGCATAGTCGGCCTTCAGCCACGCCCCGCGTGACCCAAGCGCGCCGTCCAGCACCAGCTTGATGCCGCCCAGCCGCAGCCGGTCGTCATACAGCCACTGCGTCGGCTCCGGCCCGGCGATCAGCGTCATATTGTCGAGACCCGCCGCATAGGCCATGATCCGCACCCGCAGCGCCCCGCGATCGGCCGAGCGGCGAAACGCCTGCCAGTCCTCGATGCTCGTGCCCATGTCGGCAATGCCAGTGACGCCCATCGCCAGCAAAGCGCGCTGCGCCTTTTCCAGCGCGATATCGCGATCCTTGGGCGCAGGCGCAGGCACGACCTTCTCGATCAGCGTCATGGCCTGATCCACGAACACGCCCGCAGGCTTGCCCGCCACCATCTCGATCCGGCCGCCCGTCGGTGATCTGGTCGCCGCCGTCACGCCCGCCGCGCGGATCGCGGCGCTATTGGCCCAGCCCGCATGGCCATCGACGCGCGAGAGCCACACCGGAATATCGCCGACCGCGGCGTCCAGTTCGGCGGCGGTGGGAAAGCGGCCCAAGCCCCATTGTTCCTGATTCCAGCCGGTCCCGATGATCCATTTGCGCCCCGGACTGGCCTGCGCATAGGCACGGATCTTCGCCTGCGCCTCTTCCAGCGATCGCGTGTCCGACAAGTCGAGCGTGATGAGCGAGAGGCCCAGACTCATGACATGGCCATGCGCGTCGATCATGCCCGGCACCAGCGTCTTGCCACCCGCATCCAGCTTGAACGACAGCCCCTTGGGCGGCTGCGGCCACGGCTGGCCGCGCTTGGGTTTCTTGGGCTTTTTATATTCCGGTTCCTGATAGCGGCCCGGAATCAGCTTCTCGACCTTGCCCTCATCATCAATCAGCAGCGCGCCGAAACGCACGACCTTGCCACTCGGATCGACCGCAATGCCGTTCACATTGTCGATGACCCCGGATGCGAAAGCGGGGAAGGGGAGGGCAAGCGCGAGGAGCATGCCGATTATAAGCCCCTCCCCTTTAGGTTCAAACGAGGCACGTGACTCGTTTGAAGGGTTGGGGTGGGGGCTATCCCCTAGCGCAATGCCAAGAGGTGAACCCCCACCCCCGGCCCCTCCCCTGAAGGGGAGGGGTGAATAAGTACGCGCCCTCACGCCTTGATAATCCGGCGCACCAGCGCGCTGGTATCCTGCCGATGGCCGCCCATCGCCTGCACATCGGCGTAGAATTGATCGACCATCGCGGTCACCGGCAGTGTCGCGCCATTCGCCCGCGCCTCTTCCAGCGCCAGCCCCAGATCCTTGCGCATCCAATCCACCGCAAAGCCGAAATCGAAACTGTCCTGCGCCATCGTCTTCCATCGATTATCCATCTGCCAGCTTTGCGCCGCACCGCCCGAAATCGCCTCGAACACGGTGTCGAGGTCGAGTTCGGCCGCCTGCGCAAAGCGCATCGCTTCCGCTAGGCCTTGTAAGACGCCTGCGATGCAGATTTGGTTCACCATCTTGGTCGTCTGGCCCGCGCCCGCGCCGCCGACATGGACGATCCGCGCGGCATAGGCCTGCATGACGATTTTCGCGGCGGTCACGGCGGGCTCGGTGCCGCCGCACATGATCGACAAACGGCCATTCTCGGCGCCGGCCTGTCCGCCCGACACCGGCGCATCGACGCTGTGGATGCCCCGGCTTTCGCCCTCGACAAACAATTGCCGTGAGATCCGCGCGGAAACGGTGGTGTGGTCGATGAACAGGCTGCCCGGCTTCATCGTGCGGAACGCGCCCTCTCGGCCCAGCGTCACCTGGGACAGATCATCGTCGGTGCCGACACAACTGATCACGATCTCGGCCTCTTCCGCCGCCTTGGCTGGGCTGGTCGCGACCGTCCCGCCATAGGCTTCGGCCCAGCTTTTCGCCTTGCCGATGGAACGGTTGTAAACGGTCAGGCTGTGCCCGGCCTTCGCCAGATGTCCTGCAACCGGGCCGCCCATGACGCCCAGGCCGATAAACGCGATGTTAGCCATATGCCTCGTAGGATAAGTGCGTGGCGACCAGCCATAGGGGCAGTTTTCCGACAGTGCCAGTTTCTTCCACCGCAATTTTGCGTTAGGGCGCGACCATATGAACACGCTTGCCAAGATCGAGAGCGCCCCGCCGCTGCCCATCACCGTCGATGACGTCCTCGCCGCGCGCACCCGCATTGCCGGCGCGATCGTCAAGACGCCGACGCTGATCAGCCAGACGCTCTCGCAAATGCTCGGCTGCAACGTCTATCTGAAATTCGAAAATCTCCAGTTCACCGCTGCTTATAAGGAGCGCGGCGCGCTCAACCGCCTGCTGCAACTGGACGAGGCATCCAAAACCAAGGGTGTCATCGCCGCGTCGGCGGGCAACCATGCGCAGGGCCTCGCTTATCATGGCAAGCGGCTGGGCGTACCCGTCACCATCGTCATGCCGCTGACCACCCCGATCATCAAGGTGACGCAGACCCGCGGCCATGGCGCGACGGTCGTGCAATATGGCGAGAAATTCGATGACGCCTATGCCCATGCCCGCCTGCTGGAGGTGGAGCAGGGGCTGACCTTCATCCATCCGTTCGACGAGCCGGACATCATGGCGGGGCAGGGCACGGTTGCGCTCGAAATGCTGGAGGATGCGCCGGAAATCGACACGCTGATCATCCCGATCGGCGGCGGCGGCCTGTTTTCCGGCATGGCGACCGCCGCGCGCGCGATGAAGCCCGACATCCGCCTGATCGGCGTGCAGGCGGAACTCTATCCGTCGATGTACGACTATATCAAGGGCGAGCATCTGCCCTGCGACGGCGATACGCTGGCGGAGGGGATCGCGGTCAAGCAGCCGGGCGACAACACCCGTCTTGTGGTCGAACGGCTGGCGGATGACATGCTGCTCGTCACCTAACGGCGGCTGGAAGAAGCGCTCAGCCTGTTGCTGCAGATCGAAAAGACCGTGGTCGAAGGGGCCGGGGCTGCGGGGCTCGCCGCGCTGCTCACCTATCGCGAACAATTTGTCGGGTGCAATGTCGGCCTCGTGCTGACCGGCGGCAATATCGACACCCGGCTGCTCGCCAACGTGTTGCTGCGCGATCTCGCCCGGTCGGGACGGCTGGCGCGGCTGCGCATCATCCTGCAGGATCGTCCCGGCGCGCTGTTCCATGTCGCCCGAATCTTCGACCAGGAAGCGGTCAACATTCTCGAACTGGCGCATCAGCGCATCTTCACCAACCTGCCGGCCAAGGGCTTGAGCCTCGACGTCGAGTGCGAGACGCGCGATCGCGCCCATCTCCAGCGGCTGATCGCGGCGCTTGGCGAAGCGGGCTATGAAGTCGCGCCGATCGAGGTTGCCTGACGGGCTGCAACCTTTTGTTAATATTTCGTGGTAAACGCCCTTTTCACGCGCGCATGGGGTCGGCATAGTCTGCGCATGACCCATTTACGGCACAGCGATGAACAGGATAGAGGCGCGTGACCGCACCTTTCCGTTTCCCCCGCTTTTTCGTGACCAACCCCTCGCCCTGTCCCTATCTGCCGGGACGGAGCGAGCGCAAGGTGTTCACGGAATTGAGCGGCGACAACGCTGCCGAACTCAATGACGCCTTGGGCCGGATCGGATTTCGCCGCAGCCAGAATGTCGCCTATCGCCCCAGTTGCGCCGATTGCACGGCCTGCGTCTCGGTGCGGGTCGTTGCCAGCGAATTCAAGCCAAACGCCACTCAGCGCAAGCTCATTCGCCGCAACAGCGATCTTGTCGTCACCGCCTGCAAACCCTGGTCCACCGAAGAACAATTCGCCCTGCTCCAGCGCTATCTCAGCGCCCGTCACCCCGGCGGCGGCATGACGGAAATGGACGAGATGGACTTTGCCGACATGGTCGAACAGACCCCGGTCGACAGCCATATCAT
>MIAK01000044.1:10587-19108 GCA_001829085.1 Sphingomonadales bacterium RIFCSPLOWO2_12_FULL_63_15
GGCGCTTGCCTGACCGATCGGCAGGGCGATGGCCTGTCGATGATCTACAGCTTCTTCGATACCGAAATCGACTATCGGCCGGGCCTCGGCAATTTCATCATCCTCGACCATATCCTGCGCGCAGGCACAGCGGGGCTGCCCTATGTGTATCTGGGCTATTGGGTCGAAGGGTCGCAGCGGATGCAATATAAGGTCCGCTACCGCCCGCTCGAAAAGCTCACGCGGAGCGGCTGGACCCGTTTTGATCCCGATGAGCAGGTCGAGGCGATTCGCGGCGTGGTCGCGCGCGATGAACCGCCCTTGCCGGTCGAACTGGCAGCCATCTTCCGCAAATAACTATAGGTCGGGGGCGGCGCTTACCGCCCCCGATGCGTCATCAGCAGGCGCAGGACCGACGTGCGCGCCGCGTGGACCGGCGCACCGGCACGGTTTCCGTGACATAGCTGGTCGTGGTCGTCGTGGTCATGACGGGCTGCACCGTCACCGTGGTCACGACCGGCGCGGGATAATAATAGCCGCCCGAAACATAACCGCCCTGACCGCCCATGGGCGCGCCACCATGCGACCAATGCGGCGCACCGGCATAGGCTGGCGCGTCATAATCGACGCCCGCACCCCGGACATCGCCTTCGAACCGGCCTTCATAGGTGCCGGTGGTGCGGCGACCATCTTCGGTGGTCCAGGTGCCGGTCCAGCGCCCTTCATATTCATTGCTGCTGGTCACGCTGTCGTCGGCATAGCCATAACCATCGTCATAGCTTGCACCGGGACGACGCGGCGGTGGGGCGTTGCGGCGCGGCGCATCCTCCGCCTTGTCGATCGCCATGCCAGCGACGGCCCCCACGCCTGCACCGATCAACGTCCCAGCCGTGCGATTGCCCCGTCCGGCAATGCGGTTGCCCGCGACTCCGCCGACGACGGCACCGATCGCGGCACCACCCACGCCATTGTCGCGGCGACGATCGTCATAAGTGCCGTTGTCGGGACCATAGCCGCCTTCGTAGCGATCCCAGTCGATGTTGCTGCGGCTGTCATAGACCCGGCCATAGCGATCGGTCATGACCGCATCGTCATAATAGCGCGACCAGCCATAGCCATAGGCCGGAGCGGGCAGGCCATAGGCACCGTAATTCGCGATATAATAGGTCGGGCTGATCCAATAGCGCGGCAGGACATAGCCATAGACTGGCCGACGATAGCCGTTCCAGCCACCCGGTGCGCGCCATCCTGCCACCCAGCGGCCGTTATGGCGCTGACCCCAACGCTGGCCGCCATTCCAGTGCTGGCCAGGGCGAACCCCATGCGCGCCGGACTGGCGCACATCACCGGCGAGCGCGGGGCTACCCGCCGCCGTCAGCGCGACGGCTGTGCCCAAAAGGAAGAGGCCGGATATCCGCATGGTTAACGCTCCCTGTTTTCCGGCGCGCGAAGGCGCGCGCGCAGATCAAAATGCTAACGCTCCGTTTAGCATGATGATCCGCCGCTATCCATCAGCGGGACGCGGGATTCCTGTCCCGAAACGGGTCGGATCGAGCTATCGGCACGGGAAAGACGGTTAACCGGTCAGCCGACCCGCGCACCGATCACCGCGACCAGGGCTTCCATCCCGGCGGCATCATCCGAGTCGAACCGCGCGGGCTTGGGGCTGTCGAGATCCAGCACGCCGATCACGCGCCCGTCGCGCACGATCGGCACGACGATTTCCGACGCGCTGGCCGCATCGCAGGCGATATGGCCGGGGAAAGCGTGGACATCCTCCACCAATTGCGTCTCCCCCGTCGCCGCCGCCGCGCCGCATAGACCCCGGCCCAACGGAATGCGGATGCAGGCGGGCTTCCCCTGAAACGGCCCCAGCACCAGTTCGTCATCGACCAACCGGTAGAACCCTGCCCAGTTCAGGTCCGGGAGAAACTGCCACAACAGCGCGGAGACATTGGCCATATTGGCGACGGAGTCCGGTTCGCTACTGGTTAACGCATCGGCGGCGGAGAGCAGGTCGGCATAGAGAGTGGCCTTATCGGCGGGGTCGGTGGGAGTAAAATCATACATGGGGCAGATATAGGGTGATCGGCGGCGAACGCCAATTGATCGATCAGGAAAAGACGCGGCTGGTCTTGCGCCAGGCGGGCGGCACGAAGCCGAGGGCCGCATAGTCCTTTGCCCCGATTGCATGACGCACCTGCACGGCCAACCCGACCAGCAAAGAGAGCGGGGCGAGCGGCGCGGAAATCATGACAAGCAGGGGCGATGCAAAGGCGACCCAGACCATGATCCGTTCCCATCCTTCCAGTTCATCCCAATGGCCATAGAGCAGCACCGCAAAGCCAAGGCTGGCGACCGTCAAGTCATAGTTGAAGATATAAGGTGAAATGATCGCGGTCGCTGTCGCCGTGACGAAGGCCAAGCGTCGATTGTCCACATCGCGCGCCTTCCAGACCAGAAACATGGCCAGACCAGCAGCGCAGATTTGCCCGGCAACGGCCACCATTTGGGGGGCGTTGCGCAGCGTGATGAAGGTCGATGGCATCATCAGATAATAGAATTTCTCTCCCGGCGCGGTCATGATCCGCGTCTGCAAGACGGACGTTTCGAATATCCATTGATGCCAAAGGTCAAAGCCGAAAGCCCATCCGCTCGCCAGGACCAGCGACCCCGTGATGGCAAGAGCCACCAGGATGGCACCGACCATTTTGCGGTGCAGCAGCGTGAGCGCGATGAACAACCCCAGATGCGGCTTGATCGTCAGCAGGCCCGCAAAAATGCCGCTGCGCCTGGGTGTCTGGATTGTCGCATTAAAGAAAAGCAGCCAAAGGCCACCAACAACGAACCCATAATGGCCGACCCAGATATTCACGATCGCAGCAGGCGTGACTGCGGCCAGCAGGGGCGACAGATTCCCCGGCATGTAGGGGCGGGCGGCCCAGATGAAAAAGGCTGTGCCTGCGAGCGTCCAGACGATCAAAGCCGTTACGTAAGGCAATGAAGCAAAGGGGATGGCAAGAAACAGGCTTTGTGGCGGATAGCTGTAATTATAGGGGTCCAGCGCGCCGAACAGACTGGCCTGCCATTGCATATAGGCTTCATAATCATATAGTTTGCCAAGTTGATCGGCGAGTGCGAGGTTGCCGCCGCTCCACACATTGAAAAAGTCCCGGCCGACAACGAGGCGCGCCTGCGTAAGTCTCAGCCCGTCTAACTGCCTGAAGTCATAATAATAGAGCAATGCGCCGATGATTATCGCGCCAATCCACAACAGCCATTTGAGGGGCGTTGTAAGGCTCGTTGTCGGCGTTGGTTGGGGCATGGCCATCCTCGGTCTAGCTTGCTAGGCGCAATCGCGCTGGCGCCCACGCATGACATGGGAAGATGGTTAATTGGTTAAGGCGGTCTCTGACTGTTGATCGCTCCTTAATCCATCGACACTTTGCCACGCCCCTGTTTCACCGTGCTGCGCGCTTTCTTGGAATCGACCCGCCGCGCCTTGGCGGCCTTGCCCGGCTTGGTCGCGATGCGGCGGGCGTCGCGCTGATGGGCCTTGGCGATCATCTCGGCCAGCCGCTCGCGCGCATCCTGACGATTGGCACCTTGGGTGCGGAAGCGTGAGGCCTCGATGATAATCTCGTTGCCCGACGTCAGGCGCGATCCGGCCAGTTCCTTGATCTTGCGATAGGCATGGGGCGGCAGGCCGAGCCGGAACAGGTCGACGCGCAACTGCACCGTGGTCGCCACCTTGTTGACATTCTGCCCGCCCGGACCGCCTCCGGTGATGAAGCGCTCTTCCAGCGCGTCATCGGGAATCTCAAATCCCGGCATCGTCCAGCAGCTCCGGGCCGAAACCGGCGGCGGTGAAGGTCGCAGGCATGGGCGCTGTCGCCTCGGCCGCAGGCTTTTCGCCGCGCGCAATGCTCAGGAACCGGCTGTGCAGCAGCATCGGCACGCCGCCCTCGCCATAGACCGGATCGCCGACGATCGGAAAGCCCAGCCCATGCAGCGCATGGACGCGAATCTGGTGCGTGCGCCCGGTACGCGGGGTGAAGGCGATCAGCGAACGGCCGTCCTTTTCCGCGATCTTGCGCCATTCCGTGATGGCGACCTTACCCGCCTTGGCCGGGATCATGCGCCAGCCTTCCTCGGCGGTGCTGACCTTCTTGAGCGCGAGTTCGATGAGGCCAGTGTCTTCCGCTGGCACGCCCTCGATCACCGCGACA
This sequence comes from Sphingomonadales bacterium RIFCSPLOWO2_12_FULL_63_15, assembly GCA_001829085.1. GTDB lineage: Bacteria > Pseudomonadota > Alphaproteobacteria > Sphingomonadales > Sphingomonadaceae > Sphingobium. The sequence goes on from MIAK01000044.1 coordinate 14,796, forward strand.
TAGCGTTTGGCGACGGTGCCGGCCTCGAATGCCTGGGCGAAGCGCTTATGCGCCTTAGGGTTGCGCGCCAGCAGCAGACAGCCGCTGGTGTCGCGGTCGAGCCGGTGGACCGGCAGCGGCCAGCGCTGAAAGCCGAAGGTTAGCGACTGAAGATGATTTTCCAGCGCGATCGACCCGTCGCGCGGCGCATCGACCGGCAGCCCGGCGGGCTTGTCGAGAATGAGGGCTTCGCCATCGATGAACAAAACATGGTCGGTAAGCAGGGACAAAAGAGAAATCCGATCGGGGCAGCAAGGGGTGTGGAATTGACGCGCGCGTCGCTTCCTATAGGCGGTGGGGCCGATGGAACATAGTGGGGAAAATAGCGGGGGTGTAGCGCCGCCATCGCCTGCGCGGCTGGACTGGGTGGATGTGACACGCGGCATCGGCATCATCGCCGTCGTAATCGGCCATGTATGGACGCGCGGGCCGGTGCGCGATGCCATGTACAGCTTTCATATGCCGCTCTTCTTTCTGCTGTCGGGCATGCTCTCGCGCCCGCAGCCCATCGGGCGCTTCACGACGCGCCAGATGATCGGCCAGATGCGGCCCTACGCCCTGTTTCTGCTGTTCCTGATCGTCGCAGACCAGATTATCGAGCCGCTCAAGGGCAACCGGCCGATCTTTCACCAATGGCCGCAGGACCTCCTGCTCATACTGCTCGGCGGAACCTGGTTGCGGGGGCCTTATACGATCTTCTGGTTCGTACCCTGTCTGATGATGGCGCGGATCGCCTTCAATGCCCTGCTATGCCGCTGGCCTGATCCGTTTGATCGGCGCTGGGCGCTGATCGTGCCGCCGGTGTTGTTGCTGGCTTACGGCCCGGGCCAATGGACGCAGCACTCTCCGCTGGGCCTGATCACCGTGCCGATGGCCTTCATCCTCCTATGGATCGGCGCGATCTGGTCGCGCATCGGTTGGCGAGGGTGGATGGCCCTGCCTCTGGCGTTGCTGGCGGCGGCGGGCCTTGCTGGTCTCTTCCCCACGTTGAACATGAAAGCTGCCGATTATGGCTGGCCCTTGCTGTCGATCGGCGCAGCCGTCGCCACATCGCTGCTTCTGTTTCGCTTATCCACGCGGATCGCGCCTGTCGCCTGGCCACTGGCGATCATCGGGCGGGCGTCGCTGACGATCATGTATCTGCACGTCGCCGTCATCCATTATCTGTCGCCTCATCTTGGCAAAGGGGCTTTGCTGGCTCTGGCCGTGTTCGCGCCCTTCGCGCTGGACCGGCTCATCCGCCTGTCGCCGCGCGCGACCCGCTGGCTGCTTTAGGGGAACGCAAAAGGGGTCGATGCACAGTCCCGGTGCATCGACCCCTGCGACATGCCTTAGCCTTAGTATGACCCAAAGGCTCGGTAAGCCGCGCCATCTAGACGGCGCGGTCTTCGATCAACCGTGCAGCTTGATCGCGGTTTCCGCGATCCGACGGCCCTGATAGCGCGCGCCGTCCAGTTCTTCCTCGCTCGGCTGGCGGCTGCCGTCGCCATCGGCCAGCGTCGTCGCGCCATAGGGCGATCCGCCACGCACCTTGTCCACGCCCATCTGGCCCTGGAACCCATAATCGAGGCCGACGATGGTCATGCCGAAATGGAGCAGGTTGGTGATGATCGAAAACAGCGTCGTTTCCTGCCCGCCATGCTGGCTCGCGGTCGAGGTGAAGGCACCGCCGACCTTGCCATTGAGCGCACCGCGCGCCCACAGGCCGCCCGCCTGGTCGAGGAACGCCGCCATCTGGCTCGACATCCGGCCAAAGCGCGTACCGGTGCCGATGATGATCGCGTCATAATCGGCCAGCTCCGCGATGGTCGCGACCGGCGCGTCCTGATCCAGCTTGAAATGGGCGCTCTTGGCGACTTCCAGCGGTGCGGTTTCGGGTACGCGCTTGATATCGACCTGCGCGCCGGCGGCGGCTGCGCCCTGGGCCATGGCCTTCGCCATCGTTTCGATATGACCGTAGGAAGAATAATAGAGAACCAGAACCTTAGCCATGATGCGTCTCCTTATATGAGGGGATTGAAGGGGGTGCCGCCCGCGCGCGGGGGAGGGGAGAGGCGCGGGAGGCGGGTCGATCCGTCCAGAAGGGAAGGAACGGATCGACCAAAGTTACAGGCTGTCCACCAGGACGATTTCGGCGTCCTCATGGGCCGTGATGGTGATGGGCTGGCCACCGATGATGGCCGCGCCGTCCCGTGCTTCGAACGTCTGTCCATCGATCTCGATCCGACCAGTGGCTGGAACCAGATAGAGGTGACGACCCTCGGCACTGTCATAGGTCACGCTCGTTCCGGCCTTGATCGTCCCGCCCAGCAGGCGGGCATCGGCGCGGATACGCAGCGCTTCCTTATCCTCGTCATAGCCGCTGGCGAGAACGACCAGCTTTCCCGACCGGTCGCCACGCGGGAAGGGCTTCGCTCCCCAGCTAGGGGAGCCACCACGAGCACGGGGAATGACCCAGATCTGAAAGAGGGTGGTGGTCTCATCCTCCAGATTATATTCGGCATGGCGGATGCCCGTGCCCGCCGACATCACCTGGACATCGCCAGCCTCCGTGCGGCCTTTGTTGCCCAGGCTGTCCTGATGCGTGATCGCGCCGGTGCGGACATAGGTGATGATTTCCATGTCGGCATGGGGGTGGGGCGGAAAGCCGGAACGCGGGCCGATCTCATCGTCGTTCCACACCCGGATCGCGCCCCAGTGCATGCGGTCTTCGTCATGATAGTCGGCGAAGGAAAAATGATGGCGCGCATTCAGCCAGCCATGATTGGCATGGCCGAGTGAGGCGAAGGGGCGGCGCTCGATGCGGCTCGCTGTAGTCGTGTTCATATGCTCTGCCTTTCGGTTTCGAACTCAATAGTTCGGGTGCCTTTTGACCAAGCGCCGGAGGTTCCGGCTTGCTTTCCGCCAATCTAGTCATCAGTATCGTTTCTGAAACAAGCAGCATCGAAACGGATTGTTTCCCTATGCGATTACCGGATTTTGAGGCCTGGGCGATGTTCGCCGCCGTGGTCGAACATCGCAGCTTCACCGATGCGGCCAAGGCGCTCAGCGTGTCCAAGGCCACCGTGTCCAAGGCGGTGACGCGGCTGGAGGAACATCTCGACACCAGCCTGTTCAACCGCACCAGCCGTCGCCTGGCCTTGACCGAAAGCGGCAAGCGGCTCGCCGATCACGCCCATCGCATCATGGCCGAGGGGCAGGCGGCGGAGGAAGCGGCGCGCGACGAAACGGCGGAGTTATCGGGCGTCGTGCGATTGGGCGCGCCGATGACCTTCGGCCTGCTTCGCATCGCGCCGCTGGTTGCGGAATTTACCAAGACCCATCCGCTGGTCGATGTCGATCTGCACTTGTCGGACGCGCATATCGATATTGTCGAAATGGGGCTGGATGCCACGATCCGCATCGCCGACATGCCCGACAGTTCGCTGCGCGCACGACGCCTGGCCGACGTCACGCTGCATCTGGTTGCGTCGCCCGCCTATCTGGATGTGCGGGGGCGGCCACAGCATCCCTCCGACCTGGGGGCGCATGACTGCCTGTGCTATTCCAACGTCACGACGCCCGACGTATGGCGTTTCGCCGGGCCGGGGCAGCAGAATGTCGTGGTGCAGGTCCGCTCGCGCATCACCGTCAACAGCGGCGAAGCGATGTTGCCTGCGTTGCGGCTGGGGGTGGGCATTGCCCGACTTCCCGACTTCATCGTCGGCGACGCGCTGGCGGCAGGCGAGTTGGAGGAAATATTGGTGGATTGGCGCCCGGCACCCTTCGGGCTGCACCTGGTCACGCCGCCATCGCGGCTGCGGCCCGCGCGGGTAGAGGCTTTGTTGGATTTCATCACCCGGCACCACGCCTGCTGAACCTCGTTTCGCGCACGGCTATATCTTGACTCGTGGCCGGTCGTTTCGGCTTCAACCCTTTATAAACGGATTCGTATTTCCGCGACTCGTGGATTTCTGCCGGTTAGCCAAAAATTAACCTTTGTCGTTCAGAAGTTTTTTGGTTAATGAATTGGGACAGAAGCCGTTCTGGTGGGGTGAACGGACCTGCGACGCAAAGGGGCTTCACATGCGCGTGCTGCTGATTGAGGACGAACCGACGACGGCCAAGGCGATTGAGCTGATGCTCACGACCGAAGGCTTCAACGTCTATACCACCGATTTGGGCGAAGAAGGCCTCGATCTGGGCAAGCTCTATGATTAGTACGCATCCGGTGTGGACCGCAGGCGCGCAGCATTTTTGAGGTAAGACCTCATAGGAGTATCGCTACCGATATT
>MIAK01000045.1:0-17325 GCA_001829085.1 Sphingomonadales bacterium RIFCSPLOWO2_12_FULL_63_15
AGAGGCTTACGCCACTCCCGCCAACCCTTCAGGACACTTTTGGTGAATAAGGCGGGCTAACGCTGGAGGGCGGCGATGTCGAAATGGACCGCGAAATGGTGGAGATGGTTGTCGACCCGCTCACCCATATCGTCCGCAACGCCATCGACCATGGCATCGAATCCCCCGAACAGCGTCGCGCGGTCGGCAAGCCGGAAGCTGGCGCGCTACGCGTGGAGGCCCGCCAGTCGGGCAATCAGATCGTCATCACTATCAGCGACGATGGCGCAGGCATCGACACCGCGCGGCTGGTGGACAAGGCGATCGGCGCAGGTCGCCTGACCGCCGAAGCGGCGGCGCGGATGACCGAGGCGGACAAGCTGGACCTGATCTTCCACGCCGGACTGTCCACCGCCGATCAAGTGACGTCGATCTCCGGCCGCGGCGTCGGCATGGATGTGGTGCGCGCCAATGTGGAGCGGATCGGCGGCGTCATCGCGCTCGACAATCATCCGGGCCAGGGGCTGTGCATCACCCTGCGCGTGCCGCTGACGCTGACCATCATTCCGGGGCTGGTGGTGCGGGCGGGCGGCCTGCATTTCGCCATCCCGCGCGCTGCCGTTGTCGAAATACTGCATGATAACAATGCGATGCTCCAAATCAGCTGCATCGGCGGCGCACAGATCGCGACGATCCGCGGCGTGCGGCACTCGATGATCGAGCTGGAGGATGTGCTGGGCATGGACCGACCAGCACAGGCCGGACCCCGCGCCATCATGGTGGTGCGGTCGGGCAGCGGCGTGCCCTATGCAATGGGCGTCGCCGCAGTGGACAATCATGAGGAACTGGTAATCCGGCCAGCCTCGCCATTGATCATGGCGACCGGCGTCTATGCTGGCATGACTTTGCCGGACAATGGCAAGCCGATGCTGCTGCTGGACGCGGCGGGCATTGCCAGCGCGGCCCAACTGCCCACGATCCTGGACGATCAGGCCGCACGGCGGACAGAGGAACAGGCGGACGCCCAGGCCGGGGTTGAGATGGTCGCGGCGCTGCGGTTCGAGGAAATGACCGGCGAAAAACGGCTGCTCAAACTGGCGCTGATCGACCGGGTCGAGGATATCGATGTCGGGCTGTTCGGCCGGTCGGGCGACCAGGCCTATGTCCGGCTCGACGGGCGATTAATCCCCGTCGTCAATGGCTTGTCCCAGTTCGATCGGGCCAAAGTGTCCGCTTTGCGCCTGCGCGATGGCACGCAGGAAGCCTGCTACCCGGTCGCTGCCGTGCTGGACATCGTCCAGATGCCGTTGGTCCCGGACATGGTCGCCATGCACGGGATCCTGAGCGGCGTTGCCGTGATCGAAGGCGAGCATCTGGAGGTGATAAACCCGTTTGCACTGTTCGCTTCGCTGTCCGGTTATGACATGGTCGAGGGTCAGGGCGGCCGTTGCCTGCTGGCCGATGCCGAGGATGGTTGGACCCGCGAGATATTGGCACCGCTGTTGCGGCAGGTGGGCCATGACGTGGTGCTGGGCCTGCCGGAAGACGGCGTGATCGACCCGCGCGACGTATTGCTATGCCATGATGGCGAAGGGTCGAAAGTCGCCGGGATCATGGCGGAGATGACCGGATGCCGCGTGGTGCAACTGCGCGCCTCGCCCCGTGCCGCCGGGCCGCGCGACGCCAGCATCTATCGCTATGACCAGGACGCACTGATGGCGGCGATCACCGCCGGACAGGGATAGGGCCATGAACCGACTATATCTTTTCGCCACTTTGGCGGGCACCCGGATCGCGGTGGAAACCGACGAGGTGGAGGCAGTCGTCAAGCTGACCGAAATTTCGCCGGTGCCGGGCATGGGCGCGCATGTCGCGGGCCTTTCCGCGCTGCGCAGCCGGGTGCTGACGATCATCGATACGGCCGCTTTGATCCAGGGGATGGCCTCGCCGACCCGCGACGCGGGCCTCGCCATCATCGCCAATATCGCCGGGCACAGCTATGGTCTGATGGTCGACAGCGTCTCCGACATCTGCCGCGTGCCGGAGGGTGAATTGCCGCTGCGCGGTCAGTTGGACCGGGCCTGGGCACCCTATGGCCGCGCCATCGTGGAACAGGATGGCCATCCCTGGCTGCTGGTATCCTTGGCCAGCTTCATCGACGGCGGCGGCCAGGCCCAGGCGGCCTGAACTGTTTTCCAGCACGTTTACCAAAAACTCGCTTTTGCCCGTTAGGTCTCGATTTTCGGGCCATAAATTCCAAAGGGACGCATCATGAAGAACTGCCTGGTCGTCGACGATTCGAAGGTTATCCGCAAGGTGGCCCGCCATATTCTCGAATCGCTCGACCTGTCCGTCACCGAAGCGGTGGATGGGCAGGACGCCCTGACCCAGTGCGAAGCCTCCGCACCGGACGTGGTCCTGCTCGACTGGAACATGCCGGTGATGAGCGGGATGGAGTTTCTGCAGGCCCTGACGACCGCCAAGATGACCGCCCGTCCCAAGATCATCTTCTGCACCACGGAAAATGGCATCAGCCATATCAAGGCTGCGGTCGAGGCGGGGGCCGACGAATATGTGATGAAGCCTTTCGATCGCGAAACGCTGGAAAGCAAATTGGTGATCGTCGGGGTCATCTAGCCCGGCGGCCTGCACTCCAATCCAGGGAGTAACCTCCTACCTTTTCGTCTTCGTGCAGAGAGCCTCGTGATGACCGTCAACATGCCGATCATGACCCATATAAGGAGACAGCAGGGTGCCGTGCGCACCCTGATCGTCGATGATTCGGTGGTGGTCCGCACGGTGATCGAGCGGATATTGAACAACGAGCCAGCCTATAGCGTGGTTCACAAGAGCAACAGCGCGGAACTGGCCCTGGGCTATCTGGCCGATCATGCCGTCGATCTGGTTCTGCTCGACATCGAACTGCCGGGGCAGAGCGGCCTTGCCGCGCTCCCGGCGATATTGAAGGCGCAGGCCGACGTGAAGGTCGCGATCCTGTCGGGCAAGTGCGAGGAAGGCAGCGCGGCGGCGGTCGAAGCGCTGGCGCTTGGCGCCAGTGACATCGTGTCGAAGCCCGGCAGCGGCAGTTTCGGCGACCAATTCTCCCAGGGCTTGATTGACCGGCTCAACCGCCTGTTCGACCAGCGCGTCACGGCTGTCCTGTCCGCCGCACCGGTCGTCCCGCCGGTCGCGCGCCCCGCGCTCCAGCCGCTGGCTTGCCTGGGCATTGGCGCCTCCACCGGCGGTATCCACGCGCTCGGCCAATTGTTCGAGGGTCTGTCGGCGCCGATGAGGGTGCCGCTGCTCCTGACCCAGCATCTGCCCGCCAGCTTCACCGTCTATTTCGCGCAACAGCTGATGCGCATGACCAGCCTGCGCGTGAAGGTGGCTGAAACCGGGGATATCTTGCTCCCCGACACCCTCTATGTCGCGCCGGGCGATGCTAATCTGCAGGTGCGCCGCGGCCTCCACGGCCGGGTCATGGTGCAACTCAATCCCGAACGCACGCCAGCGGGCAACCTGCCCGGCGTCGATCCCATGTTCGCCAGCATGGCGGAGGTCTATGGCGCGGGCGCAGCCGGGGTCGTACTGACCGGCATGGGGCGGGACGGCACGGTCGGCGCGCGCGACATCGTCGCAGCGGGCGGCTGGATCGTGGCGCAGGACGAAGCCAGCAGCGTCGTATGGGGCATGCCGGGATCAGTGGCGGGCGCAGGGCTGACCTGCGCCTTGATGGAACCCCACCAGATAATGGACTTCGTCGCCCGACGCGGCAGGGTCGGCGCATGAAAATGGCGCAACCGCCCGCCATCTTCGAAGGCGCAGCCCGCGTTCTGGCGGCGCTGCTCGAAGCCCGCACTGGCCAGGCCTTGTCTGAAGGGCGCGCCTGGCGGATGGAAACCGCGCTGCGCCCAGTGTTGCGACAGCATAAGCTGGCGGACATGGACGAACTGGCCGGACGGTTGACGCGCAAGAGCGACCCCCGGCTGGAGGAGGATGTGGTCAACGCGCTCCTCAACAATGAAAGCAGCTTCTTTCGCGACCTTCAGATCTTCGACATGATCCATCGTCAGATCCTGCCTGCAATCCAGGCGGAGCGGTCCAATCGCACCTTGCGCATCTGGAGCGCGGGCTGTTCGACCGGACAGGAAGCCTATTCGCTGGCGATCCGCCTGCGCAACGATGCCGCGCGCTGGAGCGGCTGGCGTATCGAGATCATGGCTACCGACATTTCGACCGCGGCGATCGATCGAGCGCGCGCCGGCATTTTCTCGCAAATGGACGTTCAACGCGGCTTGGCGGTCGGCGACCTCATCAAATGGTTCGAACCTCATGGCGAAGATTGGCGCGCCAGCGCGGAACTGCGCCGCATGATCGATTTCCGCCACGATAATCTGTTCGATGCCAAGGCACCGACCGGCGAATATGATCTTATCTTGTGCCGCAACGTCCTGCTCTATTTCTCGCCGGAGCGGCGGCAGGCGGTGCTGCGGCTGCTGGGCCTACACAGCCATGCCCGGTCGGTATTGCTATTGGGTGCAGGCGAAACGGTGATCGGGCAGGGCGACGATTTCACCGCCCATCCCGAATTTCGCGGTGCCTATGTTCGGCAGGCGGCGTTGCCGGAGGGGACGATCGGGCGGACGCGGTTGGCAGGCTGAACGTTCCGGCCCCATAGGCAAAGCTGCCCGTCCTTAACCATGCTTGATTGCAGCGTCGCGCTGCGCCATTGTCATGGTCAGGCCGCCGGATCGACGGTGCGGGCCGAAAGGGCGTGATGACCAAGCTGCCGATGATCGAGACGCCGTCGCCCAATTATGACGAGCGCAGCCTGCCCATCACCATGTTGGTGCTGCATTATACCGGGATGCCCGACGCCGCGAGCGCGATCAACTGGCTGGCCAACCCGGAATCGAAGGTGTCGGCCCATTATGTCGTGACCGAGGATGGCCAGATCATCCGCATGGTCGATGAGGCCAAGCGCGCCTGGCACGCCGGGCGGTCGCACTGGCGCGGCATCGACGACATCAATTCGGCCAGCATCGGCATAGAGATCATCAATCCGGGGCATGAATGGGGCTATCGGCCCTTTCCCGAAGCGCAGATGGGATCGTTAATCCCATTGGTGCATGACATTACCCAGCGGCACCGGATCACGCGCGGCAATATCGTTGGCCACAGCGATATCGCGCCTGCGCGCAAGCAGGATCCGGGCGAGTTGTTTCCCTGGGGCCAACTGGCGCGGCTGCGACTGGCGCTGCCCCGGCCGACCAAGAATCTGATGGACCCACACTGGACCGATGGCGGCTTCATGTTGGCGCTCGAACGCTTCGGCTATGACATTGCCGAACCGCAGGCGGCGGTGGTCGCGTTCCAGCGCCGCTTCCGCCCGGAACGGATCGACGGGGTGATCGATGGCGAATGCCGCGCCATCCTGCTAGCGCTGTTGCTGCCCAAGCCCAGGGGCGATGAATAAGCAGGTGACGCCGGACCCGAACGGCGCTAGGGACCAATCCGCCAGAGGGCTGGGCGGCCGCGGCGTGGCGGGTAACTTCCACGGCGAGGAAAGTCCGGGCTCCACGAAATGACGGTGCCGGTTAACGACCGGCTGGAGTGATCCAAGGGACAGTGCAACAGAAAGCAGGTCGCAACGGCTTAGGCCATGCGAAATTGAAAGGGTGCGGTAAGAGCGCACCGCGTCTGCGGCAACGCAAGGCGGCACGGTAAACCCCACCGGGAGCAAGACCGAATAGGGACGGCGCGCAGTTTCGGCTGCTAGGTCTGTTTCGACCGAGATCGTCCGGGTTGGTTGCTTGAGGGGCGGAGTAATCCGTCCCCTAGAGGAATGGTCGCACATCTCCGCAAGGAGAGGACAAAACCCGGCTTATAGGCCCTCTGGCACATTTTTTTGCGATCCCTTTGCGATGCGGTGGGGTGGCGTTTTTCTGACGGAATCCTTACCTGTAACTAATGTCTCGTAACGGCCGATCCAATGACTGGGGCTTTCCCCGCTGGCGCAGCTATGGCGCATCGCGTGAAGCCCAGGCGGTGCGCGGCTGCGACCGTTTTGGCTGTGACCAACCGGGCAACTGCCCCGCGCCCAAATCCCCCAACAGCCCGGAACGCTGGTATTTCTGCCCCGAACATGCGGGCGAATATAACCGGAACTGGGATTATTTTCAGGGGCTGGACGACGAAGAGCGGGTGAAGCGCGAACATGATGAGCGGCGCGATGCAGGCGGCTTTCAATCGAGCGCTTATCATGGCTGGGGTGGGCCGGGCGATGGCAACCGGTCGCGCGACGAACTGCATGCGCTCCAGGCGCTGGAGCTGGAAGATGACGCCGATTTCGAAGCGGTGAAGAAAAGCTGGCGTCGATTGGCCAAGGAATTCCACCCTGACGTAAAGCCCGGCGATGCCAAAGCGGCGGTCCAATTCCAGACGATCCAGGCCGCCTATGAAGTTCTGCGCGCCGCCGAGGAGCGGCGGACGTGGAAACCGCGTGGCGCGGTAGATTGAAGGACGATCGATGAAGGATCATGTCCGTTCCAACTGGCGCAACGCCGTGCTGGTGTGCCGCAAATGCGCGAAGAAGCTGGACGGTGGCTTTGGCCCCGACGGTGACGAGCGGCTGGCCAAGGCGCTGCGCAAGCATCTGACGCTGGGCAAGGGGCGCAAAGCGGCGGCCGGCATCATCGAAGTCGACTGCCTGGGCATCTGTCCCAAGGGCGCGGTGACGGTGGTCAATGGCGCGGCGAGTCGCGAATGGTTGCTGGTGAAACCGGGCGCCGATCTGGATGAACTAGCTGTCACTTTGGGCATAGGCGCACCGAAAAAGCCTTAATATTATCCTTACCATTCAATCCTATCCGGATGGAATGACATTTTTTGCGCGCTTGCGTCCTGGCACGTCCCTATCCGTTCAATGCTGCTTGGTGATGAGCAGCCTGGCCGTGCTTTACGCCATGCCCCCCGTCAGCGGACGCATGCTGCTGATGCCGATGACCCAGGATGGGCGCGCGGGGCTTGCGCGCGTCGCAGTGGCCCATGGTGCGCGGCTGATCGCTGCCGGGCCATGGGCGGGATCGCTGGTGGTGGAGGGACGGCGTGACGCCATGGCGCGGCCCTTGTTCATGGCAGGTGTCCTGGCCATTGCGGCTGACGCTGGCGGTTGCGGAGATCTGGGCTGATGAACGCGATCAGTAGTCTTGGCCGTCTGCGCTTGCAGGGTCTGCGTATCCTGTTGCTCGCCAACTGGGTATGGACCGTGGTGCTGGGCCTGATGGCCATGGCGATGGGCGAAGAGGACAGCATCAAAGCGATGTTTCTGTCGGCCTTGGTCAATGCGCTGCCCACGGTGATGGTCCTGCGCGGGCGTCGGGATTTGGAAGCGCGCATGGTGATGGGCACATTGGCGGCGGTTCAGCCTGCCATCGGTGTCGTGCTGCTGTCCGGCCATGGCTGGCAGATGGACGGCCATATGTATTTCTTCGTGGCGCTGGCGGGGCTGGTGCTTCTCTATGACTGGCGGCCGATCGTGCTGGGGGCGGCATTGGTCGCGCTCCATCATCTGCTGCTCAACTATCTTGCGCCGTCGTGGGTCTTTCCGGGGCAGGGCAATCTTGAACGGATCGCGCTCCATGGTGTGGCGGTGATCCTGCAGGCGTCGGTACTCTGCTATCTTAGCGTTCGTCTGCGCGAAATGCTGCTGGCATTGGACCGCCATGTCGCGGGTTCGGCAGAGTTGGCCGAACAGGCCCAGGCCGGACGCGCGGCTGCGGAAGCGGCGATGGCGGCGCGGCGTGAAGCGGATGCACGCGAAGCGGCGCTGCGGGTTGAAAGGGAGCGGGAACGCGAACGGATGATGGCGGATCGCCGCGCCGAAACGCTGGCATTGCTTGCGGCCTTCCGCCAGTCAATCGCCGAAGTCGCCGATGCCGTGAGTGCAGCGACGGGCGAATTGGAGGAGTCGGCACTGTCCCTGAACGATCTCGCGCGTCGCGCAAGCGCGGGTACGGGCGAGACCGTCCATGCCGCTGAACAATCGTCGGCGCGCGCGGCGATGCTGGCGCAGCGGATTGATCAATTGTCCGAATCCATTACAGCCATCGCCTCGGCCGCGCATCAGCAGGCGACGCTGGGGGGCGAGGCGCAACGTGTGTCCAACGCCGGACATGAAGCGATGCGCGATATGGAAAATCATACGGCGTCCATCACCAGCTTTGCCCATTCGATCACCCAGATCGCGTCGCGCACCAATTTGCTGGCGCTCAATGCGACGATCGAAGCGGCGCGCGCCGGGGATGTCGGACGCGGGTTCGCGGTGGTGGCGGGCGAAGTGAAGCAATTGGCGGGGCAGGCAGCCAATGCGACGGGGGAGATTCAGTCGCTTGCTTCATCTGCGCAGCAGGGGGCAGGCGTTGCGCAAAGCGCGCTGTCCGATGTCGCGAGCGCAGTCGAGCAATTGGCGGATGCCGCCGACGCGATCCAGCGCGCGGTGGCGGATCAGCGGGATGCGACGGCGGCCATTGGTGCGACCGCACGCGATACGGCGCAGGACGCCACCATCATGGCCGGACGGATGGAGCAAGTGGCGGACATGGCCCGCAGCACCGAGAGCCTGTCGGGGCGGGTGTCGAGCGCGGCGTCCGGTCTGTCGCGCACCGCGCAGGATTTGCAGCGCGCGACAGACCTGTTCGTGGCGCAACTCGAAGCGGCCTGACGCCCGATCAGCTTGCCCGTGCGACCGGCGGTGTGGGACGTCGTTGCTGGTCGGCCAAAGGATAGAGGGTCCGGTTCTCGCGATCGACCCGTTCGGCCAGCGCCGCCAGGATCAATCGGGTTTCCGCACAGAAGGCGGGCCATTCGCGGGCGATGCGATCATCGCTCCAATCGGCCATATAGCGGGTGAAGCGATCGGCCAGCGCGCCGGTTTCGTTCTGCAATTGCGCGGCAGTCTTGCGCACGGCCACGTCCGGTGCCCGTTGCATCGCGGGATAGAGAATGCGATCCTCCAGCGCGAGATGTGCGATCAATTGTCGCGCCAGTGACCATCGCAGCGCCGCAACGCTTTGCGGTGTGCCTGTGTCACTCGTGGCCTGCGCCAATTGTTGGGCGGTCAGGCTGATTTGCTCATGCTGCGCACGTAGCGCGGCCATATCCATCATGTGTCGCCCCTCTCCTTACGGAAAGGCGATGATGCGCGGCGCGGCTTAACAAAAGATTATGGGCGTTAAGCAACGGCGCGGAAAAAGGGGCGGCCTCTTGCGAGGCCGCCCCTGTGCGTCAGCCCGCCTGGTCAGCGCGGCTGGCGCCTTCACCGTCCAGGTTCAGCGCCGCGAAGTCCCAGTTGATCGCGTCTTTCAGGATACGGTCGGCATAGCCGGGGCGCGCGTTGCGATAGTCGATATAATAGGCATGTTCCCACACATCGACGATGAGCAGCGGCGCATGACCTTCATGCGCGACCGGCGTGTCGGCATCATGATAGCTGGTGACTTCCAGCTTGCCGTCCTTGAGGATCAGCGCGGCCCAGCCGCTGGCGAAGTGGCCCACGGCCTCCGCCTTCATCTTCTCGATCAGCGCATCGACCGAACCGAAAGCCTCTTCGATCTTGGCGAGCAGGTCGCCAGTCGGCGCGGTCTTGGTCGGCGAAAGCGACTGCCAGTAGAATGTGTGGTTCCAGATCTGGCCGACCTGGTTGAACAGGCCGCCCTTGGTCGACTTGATCAGCTCGACCAGCGACTTGCCCTGATGGGCGGCGTCGGCGGCGACCAGTTCATTGGCCTTCACGACATAGGCGTTATGATGCTTGCCGTGGTGATAGTCGAAGGTTTCGGCCGACAGGATGTCGCCAAATGCATCCTTGGCATAGGGCAGGTCGGGCAGAACAAAAGCCATGGCGGAACTCCTAAGGTTCGGTGGGACGGCCGCACGATGACTGGCGCGGTCGATCTATTATGGGTCCAGGCGGGACGTGAAACGCCGCCGCGCCCTTCCATATGCGCACCCGGACGCGGAAAAAAAGGCCTATATGCCTATTGCGAAACGATCGCAGAAATAAGGGCTTAGCGAGCGGTTCAACCTTGGGGCGGGGTCGTCTCGCCCAGATCGTCGCTGGCAGGCTCGTCGCCCAGTTTCAGGCCGTGACGCATCAGCATAGGGATATTGGCGGCGGCGAAGATCACGGAGACGATGGTCACGCCCCAGACCTTGACTGCAAGCCAGGTGTCGAAGCTCAGCGACCGGCGCATCGCTTCGTTCGCGATCGCCATGGCGACGAAGAAGAGCGCCCAGTTGCGCGACAACTTCATCCAGCCAATGTGGCTCAGGCCATCATAGGCCGCCTGCAACAGATATTTGAGCAGCGGCTTGCCCCGCGCCAATCCCGCGAACAGCATCAACGCGAAAAAGGCGTAGATGATGGTCGGCTTCAACTGGATGAAGCTCTGGTCATGGAAATAGATGGTCAGGCCGCCGAAGAACAGCACCAGCGCCGCCGACAGCCAGAGCATCGGCGAAACCCGGCCCAGTTTCCATTTCGACACGATCACCGCAAGGACGATGGCGACCATGAAGGCCGCCGTGCCGACGATCATGCCGAGAAATTTATAGCCAAGGAAAAAGACCAGCAGCGGCCCGAAATCGAGCGCCAGGCTGAGCGTGCCGCTATGGGCGGGCTGTTGCGTGGATTTGCGCTGGGTCATCAAAATTGCTCCGTCATCCCAGCGAACGCTGGGATCCCACTTTTCTTCGCGGTAATCAGAAGGAAGGGAGATGCCAGCTTTCGCTGGCATGACGAAGGGACTGCATCAGCGGGCATAGGCTGTTCCTGCAATAGCGCGGGCCATGTCGCCGGGATCGAAGGGGCGCAGATCCTCGATCTTCTCTCCAACGCCAATGGCGTGGATGGGCAGGCGGAACTTCTCCGCTGCCGCGACCAGGACGCCGCCGCGCGCGGTACCGTCCAGCTTGGTCATGACCAAGCCAGTGACCTGCGCGGTCTCCTTGAACACTTCGATCTGGTTTAGCGCATTCTGGCCCGTGGTCGCATCCAGCACCAGCACGACGTCATGCGGCGAAGCCGGGTTCAACCGGCCCAGGATGCGGCGGATCTTGGCCAGTTCGTCCATCAATTCGGTCTTGTTCTGAAGGCGCCCTGCGGTGTCGACGATCAGCACGTCGATGCCCGTGGCGGTCGCCTGTTTGACCGCATCGAACACGATGCCCGCCGCGTCGCCGCCTTCCTTGCCCGCGACGATCGGGATGCCCAGCCGCTCGGCCCACACCTTGAGTTGGCCGATCGCGGCGGCGCGGAATGTATCGCCCGCCGCCAGCATCACGCCATAATCCTGCTCCAGGAAATTATGCGCGAGCTTGGCGATGGTGGTGGTCTTGCCCGACCCGTTGACGCCGATGACCAGGATGACCTGCGGCCGGGGGAAGGCTTCGATTTCCAGCGGGCGGGCGACGGGGGCCAGCACCTTCTCGATTTCCTCCGCGATGATCTCGCGCAGATAATCTTCCGTCAGTTCCTTGTTGAACCGCCCTTCGGCCAGCCGCTCGCGCACCCGCACCGCCATGGCCGGGCCGAGGTCGGACAGGATCAGCGCTTCCTCGATCTCGTCGAGCGTCTGCGCGTCCAGCGCGGCCTTGCCGAACAGGCCGGTGAGATTGTCGCCGAGCTTGTCGGACGTGCGCTTCAATCCGCCAAAGAGGCGGTCGCGCCAGGAAATGTCAGCCATGTTCATCCACCATCGTCATCCCCGCGCAGGCGGGGATCCATCTCCCGACGCAGCATCAAGCGCGGCGGTTGGGAGATGGGTTCCCGCCTGCGCGGGAATGACGGAAAAAAGAGCGTCATTCTTGAACCGCCTCTTGCGCGATCAGCGTGTCCTTCTCAAGCCCCGTGATGCGGGCGGTGACGATGGTCGAGGACAGTTGCTGGCTTGCAAAGCGCACGGGGGCGAAGTTTTCGGCATGGCCCGACAGTCCGCTGCGTTCGACCAGCACCGACTGGGTGGTGCCGATCAGGCTGCGGAGCCAACGCTCCCGCTGCTCCAGGCAGGCGGCGCGCAGGCGGGCGGCGCGGGCCTTGATAGTGGCGCGATCGACCTGCGGCATGCGGGCGGCGGGGGTGCCGGTGCGCGGCGAATAGGGGAAGATATGGCCATGGACGATGTCGCAGTCGGCGATCAGCGCCAGGCTCCGTTCGAACATCGCCTCATCCTCGGTCGGGAACCCCGCGATGATGTCTGCGCCGATGCTGATGGCGGGGCGGGCGGCCTTGAGCCGTTCAACGATGCGGACAGCATCGGCGCGGCTGTGGCGGCGCTTCATCCGCTTGAGGATCATGTCGTCGCCCGCCTGGAGCGAGAGGTGGAGGTGCGGCATCATGCGCGGTTCGTGGGCGATCAGGTCGAACAGGCGGTCGTCTATCTCCACGCTGTCGATCGAGGAGAGGCGTAGGCGGGGGAGGTCGGGGACGCCGGTCAGGATGCGCTCGACCAGGGCGCCAAGCGACGGGCTGCCGGGCAGGTCGGGTCCGTAGCTGGTGACATCGACGCCGGTCAGCACGATTTCGCGATAGCCCGCGGCGACCAGTTCGCGCGCCTTATCCACCACCGCGCCTGCGGGGACGGAGCGGCTGTTGCCCCGGCCATAGGGGATGATGCAGAAGGTGCAGCGATGGTCGCAGCCATTTTGCACCTCCAGAAACGCGCGGGCATGGTCGGCAAAGGCGGACGCCATATGCGGCGCGGTGTCGCGCACGGCCATGATGTCGGCGACACGGACTTTGGGCATCGCTCCAAAAGCTCCGTTCGCTTCGAGCGAAGTCGAGAAGCGCTTCTCGACTTCGCTCGAAGCGAACGGAGGTTGGTATGTTTCCGGGTCCAGCTTCTCCCGGTTGCCGATCACGGCATCGACTTCGGCCATCGCCGCGAAGGTCTCAGGCTCGGTCTGGGCGGCGCAGCCGGTCACCATGATCCGCGCGTCGGGCCGTTCGCGCCGGGCGCGGCGGATCGCCTGGCGGGTCTGGCGCACGGCTTCGGCGGTGACGGCGCAGCTATTGACGACGATCAGGTCGTCCTGCCCCTGCGCCAGGTCACGGATCGCCTCGCTCTCCGCAATGTTGAGGCGGCAGCCCATGGTGATGATGGCGGGGCCGCTCATCAGAAGCGCGCCCAGTCAGCCTCGCCATCGAAGACATGGGTGGCGGGGCCGGTCATGCTGATCGTGCCGCCCGGTGCCCAGCCGATGACCAGATCGCCGCCGGGCAGGCTGACAGTAACGGGGCCGCGTACCAGCTTGCGGCGGATGGCGGCGACGGCGGTGGCGCAGGCGCCGGTGCCGCAGGCGCGGGTGAGGCCAGCGCCGCGCTCCCACACGATCAGGCGGATATGATCGTCGCTCACGACTTGCGCGAAATTGACGTTGATGCGGGCGGGAAAGAGCGGGTCGGTCTCTATGAGCGGGCCGAGCCGCTCGAAGTTCACACCGTCCCAAGCGTCCATGAAGAAGATGACATGGGGGTTGCCGACATTGACGGCGGCAGGCGGGGGCAGGTCTTCCCAACTCGCGCTCATGGTCAGCGTGTCCATGGGGTAGGCGAGCGGGATCGCGTCCCATGCGAAACGTGGCGCGCCCATGTCGACGCTCACGCCGCCATCGACGGCCTTGGCTTCGAGCAGCCCTGCCTTGGTGCGGATCGACACGTCGCGGCCGACGAACAACGGCACGCAGCGGGTGGCGTTGCCGCAAGCCTCGACCTCGCTGCCATCCGCGTTGAAAATCTGCATCGACACGTCCGCATCGGGCGCGTTGCCGATCAGGATCAGTTGGTCGCAGCCGATCCCGGCATGACGATCGGCAATGGCGCGGGCGAGATTCGGGGTCATTTCGATCGCGTCGCTGCGCGCGTCGATCACGACGAAGTCGTTGCCCAAGCCATGCATTTTCGAGAAGCGTCCCATGATCGCGCATGTAGGGGGTGGGGCGGGAAAAGGCCAGTGGGGGCGTCAACGTAACGTCTCGATTGACACTCCATTGTCTGTAATGTATAGCGTTACTCATGGATATCGAGAGCATCGCACACAAAGCGCTGCGTCGCTTTTTCGAGACGGGTAACGCCAAGGGATTGGTGGGCGATGTGGCAAGGCTGCGCAAAATGCTGGCCTTCATCGATGCGGCGACATCGCTGGAGGTGCTGGCCCAGCCGCCCAATTACGGACTGCATCCCTTGATGGGGGATCGTGCTGGCACATGGGCCATGACGGTGACACGCAACTGGCGGCTGACATTTCGTATCAATGAAGATGGTGCGTTGATCGATATGGATTTGGAGGATTATCATGGCGCTTAAGATGCACGCTTCGCTAGCGGTTCATCCCGGCGACTGGATCAAGACGGAACTGGTCGAAACACGGGGCCTCAAAGTTGGCGACTTGGCCGATCATCTGGGGGTGACGCGCCAGACGGTCAGCCGATTGCTGAACCAGCGACAGGTGTTGACGGCAGACATGGCGATCCGCTTCGAAAAGCTGTTCGGCATCGACGCGGATACGCTGATGCGGATGCAGATGCGCCATGACTTGGCTGTGGCGCGGGGGCATGCTGGTGAGTTGGAGGTCAAACCGCTCGCGGCTTGATTACTATCCAGCAGCGGCCGTTGCCCGCTTCTGCCCGTACAGAAAATACACCACCAGCCCCAGCGCATTCCACCCGAAGCACGCCAAGATCGTGTCCGTCGGCAGGCTGATGAACAGATAGGCGCAACCTGCGATCGCGCCTAACCCGACGAACCAGGCGGCGGGGGTGCGGAAGGGGCGGCGGAGGTTGGGGCTGCGGCGGCGCAGGACGAGGAGGCAGGCACCGACGGCGGTGAAGGCGATCAGGGTGCCTGCATTGGCGAGCGCTGCGATCTCATCGATGGGGAGCAGGCCCGCGATGATGGCGACCAAGACGGCGGTGACGATGGTGATGCGCACCGGGGTGCCGCGCTTGGAGATTTTGGCGAGGCTTTGTGGCAGGAAACCGTCGCGCGCCATCACCAGGAAGATACGGCTCTGGCCGTAGAGGAAGCCAAGCAACACGGTCGGCAGCGCGATGACGGCGGCGATGGCGACGATCCGCGCCACCTCTCCGCGCCCCATTTCGCGCAGGATCAGCGCGAGCGGTTCGGGGCTGTCGGCGAAGCGGGTGAAGGGCATGGCGCCGATCGCGGCGGCCGCGACCAGGACATAGATCAAGGTACAGACGATCAGCGACCCGACGATGCCGATGGCGAGGTCGCGGTCCGGGTTCTTGGCTTCCTCCGCCGCCGTCGAAATGGCGTCGAAGCCGTAGAAGGCGAAGAAGATGATCGCGGCCGCCGCCATGACGCCGCGCTCGACGCCGTCCGGTCCCATATCCTTGGCGAAACCGAAGGGCATGAACGGCTCAAGATTCTGCGCATCGAACGCGGGCAGGGCGACCCAGACGAAGAGGCTCAAGGTCGCGATCTTGATGAGGACGAGGATGCTGTTGAGGCGGGCGCTTTCGTGGGTGCCGAGCATCAGCAGGCCTGCGACCACCGCGATGATGAAGATGGCGGGCAGGTTGACGAGGCCGCCCAGTTCCAGCCCTTGCGTCAGTCTTTCGGGAAAGCCGATCCCGGTCAGCAGCGGCGCGGCATAGCCCGACCAGCCGACCGCTACGGTCGAGACGACAAGGCTATATTCGAGGATCAGGCTCCATCCCACGATCCAGGCGATGCCTTCGCCCAGCGCCACATAGGAGTAGCTATAGGCGCTGCCCGCGGCGGGCATCATGGTCGAGAGTTCGGCATAGGCGAGCGCGGCGCAGGCGCAGATCGCGCCGGCTATGGCAAAGGAGAGCAGGACGGCAGGCCCGGCACGATCCGCGCCGACGCCGATCAAGGTCAGGATGCCGGTGCCGACGATCGCGCCGACGCCCAGCGCCAGCAGATGCGGCCAGGACAGGGTGCGGGCCAGGCGATGCTGGTCCCCCGTCGGAGTCATCGCTTCGATCGACTTGCGGTGTGTCCAACTCATACGTCTCAGGCTCCCCTCATCTTGTCGCCCTTAGCTTCGCACATTTCCCGCAGATTTCGACATAAAATTACGCGGCCTTGATCCTATCGGAAAGTCGGGCGTGGAGTGTACGGGACGCGGGGGGAGTATAGTGGCTTAGGTGCCGATAGGACAGCGGTGCGTGATGAGGAGCGAAGTTTGCGAATTCCTGCATCGGCTGTCGCCTTCAAAACCGTACATTATAAACTGCATTCTCGGTGGCCAAGATGTCTGATAGCACCTTCGCATGCGACTGTTGCACCTTCCTGCTCTTGTTCTTGCGTTAGGCCTAAGCGGTTGCTCCTACATCTATGACATAAAGGCAGTCGCCATCGGCGGCCGCGTGGCATTCATCGTTGATCCTCGCTCAAGGCACGGCGCAGACTGCATCACCCAAATTGATGTGATTGCTAAAGGCGGTGCCCGAGCGAAGCCGTCTCCCGGCGACGATATTGAGCGGGTGGGCTATGGCACATTCTGGCATCAACGGTTCGGCATCGAATGCGTGGATGAGTTTCCCATTATCTACGGGCAGACGCTAAAGGGTACACCTGATCCTCTGGATCAAGGACCAGTATCCGCCAAACATCTTCGGATCGGAGTGGTTTACGAGGTTTCCACGACCACTGGCGCTACGGGATATGGAGGTGGAGCTTTTAGACTTACACCTGACCGCCATATTGAGAACCTGCCAATCGCGTCGCTCGAATTAACCAGTGACGAAGGCAACTCGGTGATGTCCAATGCCGAATAGCCGAAAGGCCGCTTTGAATGGGCTGCAACTGTAAAGCGGATCGTCCACAATCCAATCTTTGCCGTCATGCCGGGCTTGACCCGGCATACATTGGTTCAACGGTTGGGCGTCAATGAGAGGCTGAGGCCCATGGACCCCGGATCAAGTCCGGGGTGACGGTGTTTGATGGGTGTCTGCAACCTACCCTTGCCGTCACCCCAGCGGAAGCTGGGGTTTCAGGAGATGGCGCGATGGTGTTGCGACGAGTGTCAGGCCCGACTGTTCCGCGCCTCCGCCTGAGATGCCAGCCTGCGCTGGCATGACGGATAGGATGAGTATTCGCTTTTGCAGGCGTTGCGCAGCTACCGACAGTCCGCAAACCACCCCTCTGCCGTCATGCCGGGCTTGACCCGGCATCCATTGGCTCAACGGTTGGATGTCATTGCGAGGGTGAGGCTCATGGACCGTACGCATCCGGTGTGGACCGCAGGCGCGCAGCATTTTTGAGGTAAGACCTCATAGGAGTATCGCTACCGATATTCC
>MIAK01000046.1:0-705 GCA_001829085.1 Sphingomonadales bacterium RIFCSPLOWO2_12_FULL_63_15
CATCCTGGCCGCCGTCAGGCAGAAAATCCACTTATCCCGATGTGCAGTTTTGCCAGGCCACCTCTCTGCACCGAGGTAATGACCTCTACGCGGTCATATGTTCCAGTCATACGGTCAGGCATATGCATCACACTTCCATAAGTGTGAGGGCCTGTCAGGCGATTTTGGGGGCTACTTCAGGGCGCAACATGTTTGATGTTCGAGAGGACCATTAGACGGGAGAACAGACGCGCACCCTGTTGGCACTTCACCTCCAAGGGATGATGGCTAGTTTGCCATTGGGCACCGTATTCGCCCTCGATCTCAAGGGCTTGCAAACACCAGATATTACTGCCTGGACATCTTGGGTTGAGGGACGCGTCGCCGCAATAGGCGCATTGAAGATGCTTTCGCACGAAGTTGCCGAAGTGAAGTCGACGCGAACTTATCCAATTTCCTTAGGATGGGTAATGGCGGTGTGATTTTAGACAGGATCATCGCCGCAGCCATTGCCCAGAGTTTTCGCCATCTTAGCTTGGAAACAGGAAGCTGGGCGGCATTTGATACTGCGCTCACTTTGTAAGGGCGGCGAGGGTTCACAAACGGGGCGGCCTTCAGCGGCTACGAGCACGGCGACTTCAGCAATTTCTCCACCTCGACCTTGTTCGTTCGAACGTCAGCGCTCGATAAACCTCAGTTTCAAAGCCATCCTTTCGCCCCCCCCCC
>MIAK01000046.1:734-6838 GCA_001829085.1 Sphingomonadales bacterium RIFCSPLOWO2_12_FULL_63_15
CCCGCAATTTATTGGCGCTAAGGAAGCAGCGAGTCGCGCCGATGCTGCCGACCTCGCTGGATAACCGACAGCATTTCGAAGGGATGATGTGGATCAACCGGACCGTCTCGCAATGGCGACACCTGCCAGACCGAGATGGCAAGTGGAAATGTGTTTTTCGCTGCTATCGGCTTTAGATGACGACTGGCATGTTTGAGGCCTGCTTGAAACGCTTGCCGAAATGGTGGAGCGAGATGCCCGCGCCGATATGATCGAAAGCACCGTCGTCCGGGCACATCATTGTGCAATCGGCATAAAAAAGGGACTCGCGAAACCGAGGCGTTTGGCCCATCGCGCGGCAGCTTCAGCACTAAACTCCACGCGCGGTGTGACGCCAAAGGCCGCCCGCTCGGCTTCGTTCTAGGCCAGGACAGGTCCACGATTTTCAAGCAGTCGGTCCGCTGTTTCGCATGATCACCGACAAGATCGAGACGCTACTGGCCAACAAATGGTATGATGCCGACGCCCTCCGTGAAGAGTTGGAGAACGCTGAAGTTGAAATCGTCATCCTGGCCAAGAGCAACCGACGCGAACCCATCCCCCAAGACCGCGAAAATTACCGCTGGCGCAACCTCGTCGAGCGCCTGTTCAACAAACTCAACGACTGGCGGCGTATCGCCACGCGTTACGACAATATCAAAAATTTCAACATCGGCTTCGTCAGCGTCGTGGCAATTCTGCAATCGATACTGTTTGTCCACGAAACCTTGCTGTATTTGCAAGCAAACATAGGGTATGAAAATATAAACAAGCGACAAGGGTTCTCGTGAAAGGTCTGAATTTGACCCAAAAACCCTATGTTGTGACTCGAGAGGATTTAAATATGACAACTGCCGCAAGCAGAGACAAGAAGCTGCATTATGATCTAACAAATGTTGGACTAAGGGCCCAAGCCACAGCGGCAGGTTTAGTGCAGCTTTGTGTCGAATTGCGGCGCGCAGGCATCATCGATAACGATGCTTTGAACCGGATTAAAATCTCAATAGCATACGAGATTGTTGTTTGTGCGCCTCGTCCGGTAGACACGTCAGGTTATCGGCGAGACATACGGGGTCGGCTTGATCGGTTGTTTGCGGGCCTAGAGCGCCTTGGCTCCGGTGACCAGCTTAATCCCAGTGCGACAGACTAAGCGGCGAGTTCCAGCGTCGCGTCTGGCCCAATGCGCAACATGTGGAAAATGCACATCTGGAAGGTGGTCAAAAATAGAGGGTTCTCCAACACGCATACCGCGCTTTCATATGATCCCAGGGGGGCAGGCCTGCCCAGGAAATGGCAAACCAGCTATAATGCAGAATCCTTGACAACAATTTTGGTATCAGATCGAGACTGACGGGGTTTAGGAAAGAAAATTCCAGTTCGGAACGGCCGGTAATGATCGACGGTCGACCGACAGCTTTACAGGGTGGCGCTACCGTGAATCTGTGTTTAAATAATGTACATGCACCCAGTAGAAAATTTTTGGTTAAAGCATGCTGCCTTTGGCAGCGATTTTTAAGGCCTTAATAGACAGGCGATACTTTAGATAGACTAGTCCCATGGCGTAGGAGACAGATAGTGCAGGGTATGGGTGACGGCAGTTGTCCGTTCAATTTCAACACCGATCCAACGAGTTTCAAGGTCGGCGACAGCGTGAGTTACCGCGTGACCGGCAGCCTGGAGGGCTTTCCGTTCGCGGGCGTCCTGTTGGAAGTGCATAACGATCATGTCGTGCTGACGTCCGACGTCGAGGACAAGGCGAGCCGTATGCGAGCGACCCGGGAGGGGCGGCCTGTTGTCCTCGAACACGATGTATGTTGACTGGACATAGAGGTTTTGCGGAAGGTGCGGATGAGACTGTCAGTATTTCCATGTGTGGGTGGGCGCTTCATCATCAGGCCGCCATGGCTCTGATGACACGTTGGCCGAAGATCATGGCAAATTGTGCCTTCGCCATGATCCACTCACGTGGCGGCATCTTCCACTCTTTCTCCGACCGATTCAAGCTGAGATAGAGCAGCTTGGTGGTGGCCCGTCGCTCGGGAAGTTACCCCTTACCCTGACAGCCCGCCTGAGTTTCGAGATCAAAGCTTCGATCGCGTTCGTGGTGTAGATGATCCGGCGGACCTCGTCAGTGAACGAAAAAAAAGGGATCACATCGCCCCACCCGCGCCGACAGCTCTGGCCAATGGCGGGATAGCGCTACCCCAACGGCGTGAACTTCGCAGCCTTTGCAGCGGGGCTGGTCAGCCCAGGTCGCCACGTGCCCGCAGCGCCGCCACCGCGTCCGCGCTCACGCCCAGCGCGCCGAGCACGGCCGCGCCATCCTCGCCTAGCCGCGCGACATGATCCCGCGCCTCGGCCCGCGATCCGCTCATGCGGAAGGGCGGATTGGGCACCTTGAAAGCACCCGCACCGTCATGCACTTGTGCGAACGCCCCCCGCGCCGCCAATTGCGGATCGTCCAGCAACTCGCCAATCTCGCGATAGCGGGCGCAGGGCACGCCATGGCGCGACAGGATCGCCTCGGCATCCGCTGCGCTGCGCTCCAGCGTCCATTCCTCGGTGAGCGCCAGCAAGGTCGCCCAATTGGCATTGCGATCCGCATTGGTCAGGAAACGCGGATCGTCGCGCCATTCGGGATGGCCGACCGCGTCCGACAATTGTTCGAAATTGCGCGGACTGGTCGGCGCGACCATGATGAAGCCGTCATTGGTCTTGAGCGGCGTATAGAGCGGCCGCCGCGCGTCGCCGGGAAATTGCGCTTCTTGCGTTTCGAACACGAGCATGCCGACCATCGCTTCCAGCATCGACAGGTCGATATGCTGCCCCTGCCCCGTCCGCTCCCGCTGATAGAGCGCGGCCTGGATCGCGCCGAACGCATGGGTGCCGCCCAGCACGTCGGCGATGAAGATGCCGCTGGTTGCGGGCCGGTCCGCCCCGTCCTGATAGCGCAGGTTGACCATGTCGAACCCGCTGGCCGCATGGATGACCGGCGCATAGGCGGGGAACAGCGCCTTCGGCCCGGTCTGGCCATAGCCGGAGATCGAGCAATAGATGAGCCGCGAGTTGATCGCCGCCAGCGCCGCGAAGTCGAGACCGAAGCGCGCCATGACGCCGGGCCGGAAATTCTCCACCAGCACGTCGCAGGTGGCGACCAGTTGCTTGATAAGGTCGATGATCTCCGGCGATTTGAGGTTGCAGGCGATCGACTGTTTGCCCGCGTTCAGATTGCCGAAATAGGCGCTGTGTCCGTCCCGCTTGGGCGGCCGCGCACGGACCTGGTCGCCCTCAAGCGATTCCACCTTGATGACCTCCGCACCAAGGTCGGCGAGCATCCGGGTAGCGAACGGCCCGGCCATGACGCTGGTGAAATCCAGCACCCGCACGCCGTCCAGCGCGCCCGCCATCACTCTCTTGCCATCATCCGCCATGCCGCACCTACCTATGAAGCCATATATTCAATGGTCCTACCTATTGCACGGCGAGGATGGCGCGGTCAATCAGCCCTTGGCGGCGGCCTTGCTGTTCTTGCGGACATGGCGATGCACCCGCTCCAGATGCTTGCGCATTTCCCCGACGGCCGCTTCCTCATCCTTCGCCCGCAAATGCCGCACCAGCTTGAACCGGGATTCGATCAGCGATTGCTGCAACGTCTCATAGTCCGGCCCCCGCACAAATTCGTGCAGGATCGCCGACAGCGAATCCACGAAGATGCCAAAGATGCGATTCTTGGTCGCCCGCGCCAGCACGGCATAATATTCCACCGCACAGGCATAGCGCGCCTCCACGCTGGTTTCCCGCTTGGTCCGCTCGGCAATCGCCTCCAAGTCCGCCAGGTCGGTTTCCGTGGCGCGCGCGCACGCCAGGCGGACGATGATATCCTGCAATGCCAGCCGCGCCTCGGTCAGTTCGCCAAGCGAAATATCGCCCAGATGGACATAATCCTGCATCGCCTGCACGATCCGGTCCGGCTCAGCCGTCTGCACGAACGCCCCGCCCTTCGCCCCCTTCACATTACGGATGATCCCCGCGACCTCCAGGCTGCGCAGCGCCTCCCGCAACGCGCTGCGACTGACCTGAAATTCAACTGCCAATTCCCGTTCGGCGGGCAGCTTATCCCCCGCCTTGAGCGTACCCGACGCCAGTTGCTCACGGATCTGTTCACAGATCACCTCGAACGCGCGCCGCGTCTTGATAGGGGCGAAACTGGGCTTGGGGGACGGGGACGATGCCATAGAGTGCGCTCCGATAGGAATGCGCAAATCTATAACGGACGCCTAGAAAGGCGCAATGGCCGGACCGAATAGGATTGACAGACGCCTATCACTGTTTAATGGTCGGACCATTATAAAAATGGAGCGAGCCATGAAGATCCTTGTGCCCGTGAAGCGGGTCATTGATTATAATGTAAAGCCGCGCGTGAAGGCGGACGGCACGGGCGTCGATCTGGCGAACGTCAAGATGAGCATGAACCCGTTTGACGAGATCGCGGTCGAAGAAGCCATCCGCCTGAAGGAAAAGGGCGTGGCGACCGAGGTGATCGCCGTGTCGATCGGCCTCGCCAAGGCGCAGGAAACGCTGCGGACTTCGCTGGCGATGGGCGCTGATCGTGCCATCTTGATCCAGACCGATGAAGAGGTCGAGCCGTTGGCCGTCGCCAAGCTGCTCGCCAAGGTGCAGGAAGAAGAAGGCGCTGGCCTGATCATCCTGGGCAAGCAGGCGATCGACGATGACAGCAACCAGACCGGCCAGATGCTGGCTGCGCTGCTGAACCTGCCCCAGGGCACGTTCGCGTCCAAGATTGAGGTTGAGGGCGACAGTGTGTCGGTGACGCGCGAAGTCGATGGCGGGCTGGAGACGGTGAAGCTGTCGACGCCGGCGATCATCACCACCGATTTGCGCCTCAATGAGCCGCGCTACGCGTCGCTGCCCAACATCATGAAGGCGAAATCCAAGCCGCTCGCGCAGAAGACGCCCGCCGATTATGGCGTGGATATCGGGGCGCGGCTGGAGACGCTGAAGGTCGTTGAACCGCCCAAGCGCACCGCTGGCGTCAAGGTCGCCGATGTCGATGAACTGGTTGCCAAGCTCAAGGCCATGGGAGTTGCCGCATGAAGACGCTTGTATGGGTTGAACATGAGGGCGGCGCGGTCAAGGACGCGACGCTTTCCGCCATCACCGCCGCTGCGCAGCTGGGCGAAGTGCATCTGCTGGTCGCAGGCGAAGGCGTCGATGGCGTTGCCGCCGAAGCCGCCAAGATCTCCGGCGTGGGCAAGGTGCATGTCGCTGACGATGCCGCCTATGGTCATGCGCTTGCGGAGAATATCGCGCCGCTGGTCGTTGAGCTGATGGGGCATCATGACGCCTTCATCGCGCCTGCCACCAGCAACGGCAAGAATATCGCGCCGCGCGTCGCCGCTCTGCTCGACGTGATGCAGATCAGCGATATCCTGTCGGTCGAGAGCGAAGACACGTTCACCCGTCCGATCTACGCCGGCAATGCGATTGCCACGGTCAAGAGCAAGGATGCCAAGAAGGTCATCACCGTTCGCGGTACGGCGTTCGAGAAGGCGGCTCGTGAGGGTGGTTCGGGCACGGTGGAAGCGGTGGCTTCGACGGGGGACAAGGGGCTGTCGTCCTTTGTCGGGGCGGAGATCGCCAAGCTGGAGCGGCCGGAACTGACCAGCGCCAAGATCATCGTGTCGGGTGGCCGGGCGCTCAAGGACGGGCCGACGTTCGAGGAAGTCATCTATCCGCTCGCCGACAAGCTCGGTGCTGCGGTCGGGGCGAGCCGGGCCGCGGTCGATGCGGGCTATGTGCCCAACGACTATCAGGTTGGGCAGACCGGCAAGATCGTCGCGCCGGAAGTCTATGTCGCCGTGGGCATTTCCGGGGCGATCCAGCATTTGGCGGGGATGAAGGACAGCAAGACCATCATCGCCATCAACAAGGATGAGGATGCGCCGATCTTCCAGGTGGCCGACATCGGTCTGGTGGGTGATCTGTTCAAGATCGTGCCGGAGCTGACCAGCAAATTGTAAGGGCTGGACAAGACACAAAAAAGGGCGCGGACCATGTGGTCCGCG
>MIAK01000046.1:6866-19996 GCA_001829085.1 Sphingomonadales bacterium RIFCSPLOWO2_12_FULL_63_15
TATGGCGACCATACTCCCTCTGGCCGTCATGTGCCTATTGAAGAGCCAAAACCTGTTCGCAAGCCGAGTTTTGAGCCATCGCCTCTTGTAGGTCGGTCGGCAAGTCAATGTCGAACCCGAGACCTCTGTTTTCGACCACAACAGCACCGATTCGCTGCCCCCGATGCCGGATAAAACTATCCTGTCCGAACACAAACTCGAACGGGTCACTGTCCGCTAACGCCAGCGCGTTGGTTCCGCGACCATGGCGATCAGGCGCAAAAGCCGCGCCCGCTTTTTCTGCAGCTGCCAAGAGACATTCGACATCCCCTTTGGCAAGCATGGGCAGATCGGCATGGACTATGACGAAACGTTGCATCCCCAGCCGATGACGCGCTGTGGCGATGCCGTAGTTCAGTCCGCGTCTATCGTCCGGCAGCCATTGACAGGGCCAACCGGCAGCGGCTGTGGGTGCCAGAAGATATACCGATCCTATGGCATCGACTTCTGCCAAGCGATGGATGACATGCCGGGCCATCGCTGCTGCCAGTGCCATGCGTTGCGTCAGGTCCAGCACCCCCCGCAATCGCGACTTGGTATCGGGGCCTTGTTTCCATGGCACGATGGCTGTCCATTTCATCACGACCGCATCCTCGCCGCTAGATCAAGTGCCGCCTGGGCGACGCGCCGCTTATCCGCCAGTGTCGTCATTAGTGTCGGGCATTTGATAACGACGATGTCGGGCATGTCGCACTGGTCATCACTGTCGATGACCATGCCGTCGATCAATCCAGCATAATGGCGCGCGATGCTTTCATTGCTGACCACCATGTCAAGGTCGGTCATCAGCCGCACGGTTGGTCCTTTGACCGCCTTACCGCCGATCAACGGCGAAACCGCCACGATGGGCGCGCTCGTCTGCGTCAGCGCCGACCGCAGGCCAGGTATGGCCAGCAGTGGATCAATGCTGAGAAAGGGATTTGACGGGGCAAGGATCACTGCGTCAGCAGAAAGGATCGCATCGGTGACGCCCGGCGCAGGCACCGCTGCTTCCGCACCGTCGAACTGGATGGATTGTACCCTTGGGTCGCATCGCCGCTCGACAAAATACTGCTGAAATTCGAGCCGACCGCTATCCGTGTCCAAAAGAGTGGCGACAGGATCATCGCTCATGGGCAGGATGCGGGTTGCAATATCCCATCGGGCAGCGACATTAGCTGTCACCTGGCTTAGGGTTTCTCCCCGTGTCAGGCTGTAGCTCCGCAAGACGTGCAGCGCCAGGTCACCATCGCCAAGCGCAAACCAGTTCGCTCCGCCCAATTCCCGCAGCGCAGCCATAAAGGCCCAGCTTTCTCCTTCCCGTCCCCATCCCTGCGCGGCGTTGGCCTTGCCCGCCAGCGTATAGAGCAACGTATCGATGTCCGGCGAGATATGCAGGCCCAAATGGCGAAAATCGTCCCCCGTATTTACGATCGCTGTTAATGCCTCCTCGGGCAGTATCCTGGCCAGGCCAAGGACCAGCTTGGCACCGCCCACCCCGCCGGTCAGGACTACGATATTCTTCATGCAAAAAGATCTTCGTGGGCTGGTCGGACCAAATCGGCAGCGGGACGGGCCACACCCGCCTGGGCATAGCCGCGTATTACAGCAGCAGGTATGCCCTCTGCTCCTTCCCCTGTCGCCAGGCATGCCGCTGTTGCAATGATATCGCCAAGAGCGATCTGCGTGACTTCCAACGTGCGCCCATCGCGATCTACCTCGCCTCTGCGGTCATCGAGCGCGGGCAATCCCGCCACGCCGATGGCAACGGCGACCACACCCATGCGCCATGGTCGGCCAAAACTGTCTGATATCACCACCGGCATATCCAGTTGCCGCTGCAACAAGGCGGCCGTGCCATCCGGGTCGACCGGCAGAAGCAACGCGCGATCACCTGCGCCGGCGCCGATATTGGACCGGTCGATGCCCGCATTGGCCATAACGTGGCCCAGCCGGTGCCGGGCGATCAGGACATGGGGTACCGCGCGCAGGATGGCGCTCGATTCGTCGAGCACCAGTTGCACCAGCCGGGCATCCTTGCGGGTGATACCCGCCAGCCTGATCGCTTCATCGCACGGCGCGACATCGTCCAAGGCGACGAAGCGCCCCTGCGCCTTCGACACGATCTTTTGCGTCACGACCAATATGTCGTCGGGGCGGGGTTCGATGCCGCACCGATGCAGCGCCGCACGGAGAATGTCCGCCAGCTCGTCGCCCGGCTGGACCTCCCCGATCCCTGTCAGGGGCACGATTTCTATCATTGCGTTACGTCTTCTCCCGGGGGTATCCTCCTCCTGCGATGCCGCCGCCCCTCGCGTCAACCCTGCCGTTCTGGACGGACGCTTTGGCCGCGCTCAGCCCCATTGCAGGTGCAGGTCGGGGACGTGAAGGATGTTGCCGACGAAATAGGGGATCTGGAACCCGTCCTTGACCCGAAATTCGGGCAAGGTTGTGACAAATTCCTCCACCGCGATCTGCAATTCCAGCCGCGCCAGATGCATCCCCAGGCATTTGTGGATACCGCTGCCCAGCGACATATGGGGCGCCTTGCGGTCGAAACGGATCGCTTGTGGGTCTTCGTAGAAGGCAGGGTCGCGGCCGATGACGGGCGTGCTGAACGCGACATAATCGCCCGGCATGATCGTCTGACCCTGGATCTCGATCACCTTGGTCGCAATGCGGAAAGCGGTGACGGGGGCGAAGGCGCGCAGAAATTCCTCCACCGCCAGCACGATCAGCGACGGGTTGGCGCGCAGTTCATTCTGCTTGTCGGGATGGGTGGCGAGATAGGCGAAGATGTTGCCCAGCAGCGACGTCACCGTGTCCAGCCCGCCGATATAGAGGTTGAAACAATGGCCGAGCACTTCGTCGTCATTCCACAGGCGGCCGTCGACCTCGAAGGTCAGGATCTTGCTGATATAATCGTCGCGCGGCGCAACCCGGCGGGCTTCTATCTCCTCCAGCAGGTAGTTTTTGACGCAGCGCACGGCATTGCCGCGCACCTCCCAGTCATTGCTGTGGAGCAGTTCCTTTTCCCATTTCAGGAATTCGGCCATTCGCTCCTGCGGCAGGCCCAGCAGGTCGAGCACGATGAAGATCGGAAATTTTTCGGAGAAGTCGGCGATGAAATCGCACGCGCCCTTGTCCTTAAACTGGTCGATCAGGGTGCGGGCGCGTTCGCGCACCTGGTCCTTCATCGCGAACATCTTTTGCGGGGCGAAATGGCTGTTAAGCGCCTTGCGATAGGCGGTGTGGACTGGCGGATCGGCCTCGGTCGGGATCACCAGCCAGTTTTCGCCGATATTCTGCGCCCATTTACCCATGCCGTTCTTGGTGAAATTATCGGCGTCGCGCAGCATCGCCTGCACGTCTTCGGCATTTTTCAGCAGCCAGCCGGGTTGGTCGCCGGGAAAGATGTTGGTGACATAGGTGACCGCTGGCAGGTCCGCGTGGATTTGCGGGATCAGCACTTCGTGCGGATTGTCATAGGTCACCTTGCGCGCGAACAGCGGCAGCGCCATCGCCAGTTCGGCAGGGACATGAGCTGGCAGGGGCTTTTGAGCGAGTGCGGTCATGGAAATCTCCGAGGGGTGAAAGGGCAAGGGTTCCCCTTGCCAAAGACAGGTGCGGCCGTGGCCGCGAGCCACATGATGGCGGCAACGCGGATCAACCGCGAGACAAGGAGGCGATGGATATGAAAGAGGCAGCGACGCTGGATCTGGAACAGGCGATCCGCGACAATTACCGGTTGTGGAACGAGGGCAAGCGCGAGGAGCTGGACCGGCTGTTCGCAGCGATGGGGCCGGACGGCTTCACCATCGAATATGTAGGCGCACCGTCGATCGACGGTCCCACCGCGATGGCTGACATGTGGACGAAGTATGGCGGCCAGTGCATCACCGAACCGGTCGAGGTGATCGTCAACGGCAGCGAAGGCGCGGCCTATGTCGCCAATCGGCTCCAGACCCCGGACGGCGTCGTTACGCTGCCAAGCCTGGAAACCTACAAGGTCGAGGACGGACGGCTCACCATCCGCTATTTTCACCGGGCCGCGCATTAAGGATCGGCAGGCGGCGGGCATGTCAGTCCGCTGCCTGCATGAAGGCCAGGAGGTCGGCATAATGGGGCTGGTGGATCAGCCCGCCGCCAGAGATGGAGATATTCTCACCGGTGATGTAGCGCGATTCGTCGGACGCGAGGAAGGCGACCAGCGCAGCGATATCTTCGGGCGTCCCAAACTCAGGCGTCAATATGTGACGCTGGATAATTTCCTTCAAGCCTGGCACCGTCTTTTCCAGAGCCTCGGTCAGCACAACACCGGGCGCGATGCTGTTGCACCGGATATTCTGCCGCCCATGCTGGGTCGCGACATATTTGGTCAGGCCGATGATCGCCGCCTTGGACGATCCATAGGCAATACGTGCCAGGTCGCCAGCCGTGCCGGAATTGGACGCGGTGTTGATGATCGATCCGCCGCCGCCTGCGACCATGTGCGGAATGGCATATTTACACCCCAGCAGATAGCCGGTCAGGTTGACGTCAAGTATCTCGCGCCAGATGCCGATAGGAATGTCGACGGCGGTAGTGTCCTGCGGGCTTTTGGCCGGGTCGGTCATCGCCGCATTATTGTGCAATATGTGAAGGCCACCGAAATGATCGACGCAACGGTCGACCATCGCCTTGACCGACACCGGGTCGGCCGCGTCGAACTGCACCGCCAGCGCACTGTCGCCCAGCGGCTGTGCGGCGCGGGTCGCGGCATCCTCGAACAGGTCGGCGATCACGACGCGCGCGCCTTCCGCGACAAGCCGCGTGGCCACCGCCGCGCCGATGCCGCCACCCCCGCCCGTCACGATCGCGACCCTGTTTTCCAACCGCTTCATATACCGACAATCTCCGTTTGCGAGCGTCCGGGAGAAGGCGATCGCATCAAAGCCTTCTCCCATAGCCCCCTTTTATCCGATCAGCGGTGGCCGATCAGAATCTGAACGTCATTTCCACGCCATATGTGCCCGGCTGCCCGACATAGGCGGCCGCGATGCCCAGCGTCCGATAGAGGTCGGGGAAGCGGCGCAGCAGATATTTCTTGTCGCCGATATTGCGGCCATAGACCGCGATTTCCACACTGGGATTTTCCAGCTGGAAGGCGATACGGCCATTGAAGATGCCGTAGCCTGGCACCCGGCCCAGACGGTTTTCGACATCATAGGCCGCCTTGGTCGCCGCCGACGCCTGATCCGCCGCCTTGACCGCACCGAAATGCTGGGCGCCGATATAGGCATAGGCGCCCGTCACCGCCAGCGTGCCGCCACCCAGCGGAATTTTCTGCGTCGCGCTGATGTTCAACTGCTTCTTGGGCGTCTGGAGCAGCGGCAGGCCGCTCAGATCGACGACGCAGCCATTGACCACGCCTTCGGGATTGGTGCAGCCGCTGCCTGCGATGACCTGAGTCTCGCTGAACGTGCCCTTGACATATTTGCCGTCCTGCAAACTGCCATTGGCGCTCAGCGTCATGCCTTCCCATGGCACGACGGTCAGTTCATTTTCAATGCCCCAGATGCGGACCTTACCGTTATTCTGGATATATTGGGTCACGCCGATGCCGGGGACGAAACTGTTCACGATCGCCTGATTGTCGTCCTTCCATGTATGGAAGATGGCGGTATTGAACCGCACCCGCCGGTCGAACAGATCGATTTTCAGGCCGGCTTCGACGTCCTTGACCTTTTCGGGCGAAAAGGCGGGCAGGCCGCCCGCGCGCAGATTCCATCCGCCCGCCTTGGCCGCGCCACGAGTGGCGAGATACAGGAAGATATTGTCCGCAGCCTGCCAGTCGACGCCCAGATTCCAGGCCGGATAGTTGAACTTGGCGTTCTGCACCTGATTGCAGGTCGTGGCCGTCACTGGCTCCGATGGCGCCACGGTGCAGTTGATGCCAGTGGGCGTCCCTGCGACCGGGACATTATAGGGACGGCCCAGAACCTGCGCATTGTGCAGCACGCTGTCGCGTGTGTCCCAGGTATAACGGAAGCCGCCGACCGCGCGCAGCGTCGGGGTAATCTCATAATAGGCTTGTGCGAACAGGCCGAACGTCTTGTTGGTGACGTCCGCGTTGGAATCGCGGATCAGCCCGCCGAAAATCTGCGACCGGCTGAATTCATAACCGCTTTCCTTGCCCGCATAGGCGCCAGTGATGAAGCTCAGGCTGTCGGTGATGTCGCCGGAAATCTGCAATTCCTGCGACACATAATAGGAACCCGAACCGGCGAACGTGCCCAGCAACGGCACGGCGGTGCCATCGGTATCGCTCAGGCCATAATTCATCGAATGGCGATAGCCGGTGATGGATTTGAGGTTCAGCCCGCCCAGTTCGACATTGATCGTCCCGGAAAAGCCATAGACTTCCAGCGTATTGAACGGCTGCACCCCGTAAAGCGCCTGCGCTTCGGGCGTCAGCGTGCCGATCCCGGCCGCGATCGACGTGCCGGTCGCGGTATTGTCCCACCAGTTCGCCTTCCTGAGCAGCCCGGCGGTCAGGCCGGGCTGGAACGGCGCTGGAACGATCGCGGGGTTGAACGCCCACAGCGCCGTCTGCTGGCCCTGGTTGGTCTGGCGATTCCAGTCCGCCGACAAGGTCACGTCCCAGCCATTGCCGTCATATTTCAGCTTGCCGCGCACGAATTTCGACTTGTTGTCCGCAAAATCACGGTTGTTGAGTGGGTTGGTGCCATAGCCTTCGCGGTCGCTGATCGCACCGCTGACGCGGATCGCCAGATCCTGCGCCAAGGGCACGTTGACGCTCGCCGACACGCCCAGATTGTTGTAATTGCCATATTCGGCCTTGAACATGCCGCTCAACTGATCGTCGGGGTCGCTGGTGATGATGTTGATCGCGCCGCCGGTGGTGTTGCGGCCGAACAATGTGCCCTGCGGCCCGCGCAGCACTTCCAGGCGCTGAATGTCCTGCAGATCGGTCATGCCGGTGGAGGGACGGGGAATATAGATGCCGTCGATATAGGTGGCGACGGCGGGATCATTGGCCAGGATCGGCTGGAGATTGCCCTGGCCGCGAATGGCGACGAAGACGATGCCGTCGCCGCCGGCCGAGCCGCGGCCGATGACCAGGCCCGGTGCGGTGCGTTGCAGATCGACGACATTTTCGACCTTGGCCGTGGTCAGCGCTTCCGGGCTGAGCGCGGTGACGGCGATCGGCGTCGTCTGAAGGCTTTCTTCAGTACGGCGGGCGGTGACGACGATGTCCTGAATGCCTTCCGCGTCGGACTGCGGCTGTTGAGCATAAGCAGGCTGCGCTATGGCGGCGATGAACGCGCCTGTGGCGATGGTTCCCAGAGTGACGGCCTTGGTCATAAATCCTCCCTGTTTATTTTTATGTTGGTGCCTAGTCGGGCACGTCATTGCGGGATGATGCTAACGGAGCGGCGGTGGACCCTAAAGGGAGCGCGCCCTGATTGACTGTATCCCGACAGGTTTTGGCCGCTGCCCGACAGTTTGCGCGTCAATGCAGGTGGATCGGCAGGCAGCGATATTCCCTGGGCGTCTGGCCGGTTGCCGCGCGAAAGGCGGCAGAAAAGGCGGATGTGCTGCTGAAACCGCAGCGCCAGCTGACTTCCTTGATCCGGGCGGTGTCGCCGCGTAGTAATTCCTTGGCCAAAGCGATGCGGCTGGTCGCGACAAATTCGCCCAGGCTGACGCCGGTGCCATCCTTGAACACGCGCGCGACATGCCGCACGCTCATATTGCAGCCGCGGGCGATGTCCGCGACGCCCAGTGGGCCCGACAGATTGTCCATCACATAATCGACGATATGGCGCACCTGCCGCCCGCAGCGCGACATCCCCCCGCTCAGATCCTGCGGCCCCAGGTGGCGGACGAGTTCGACCGCCAGGCCCATCAGCATGGACTGGATCAGCGTCTGGCTGGCGAAACCGGGGTTACGCAGTTCGGCCGCGAGCCCTTCAAACATGCGGCGCATAGCGATATTCTGGACGTCGGCGCACGGCTCCATCCCCTGGAGCGGGCGTTCGCCATCGAACAATTCGTCCAGAAAGCTGTCGCCCAGCACGACGCAGACCAGATGGCGTTCCTGCAAAGCGGGTTCGCCGACATATTGGCGGTGCGGCGGCATGTAGAGGATGTCGCCCGCCGCTGCACGCCGGTTCGGCCCGCCCATGTTGACGATGCTGCGGCGTGGCTGGCTGTCCAGCGAATAGTCGAGATAATGTTTTTCCGGGCTGAAGACGCCGCTGCAAGGCAAGACCCAGTCGAAGTGGCGTACATCGACCCGTGCATCGCACATGGTCGCATGCGCCTCTATATAGAAGTTTTTAACTCCGAACCTTTCCTGGCCGGTCCAATCGCTCTCCGGTCGAAACATCCTGTCCTCCGCCCGTTTCTATTCTGTCTTTGCGCCTGCATAGCCGGACTCGTGCCGCCTGGCACTATCTTCGGGTAGGTATTCGTGTGGCTCGATTGCGACAGGTTCTGGCCGAGTGGCGGCATAGCCCGACGATGGTGCGCGCGCGCCCGACGGCTAGGTTGCGCCATCCTGATAATCGGAGAGGCCCAGCATGTATCATCCCCAAGCGCCAAGAAGGCCCGCGCCATGAGAGCGCCCGGCGATGCTCGCCCCGACGCCCGCCCAGATATGGGTCGCTACCCCTGGTATGTGCTGGGGATATTGACGCTGGCGCAGACCTGCCACGGCATCGATCGCGCCGTCATCGGCCTGGTGCTGGCGCCGGTCGGGCGGGAATTCGCGTTGTCGGACGGGCAGTTGGGGATATTGGCGGGCTTTGCCTATGGCATCTTCTTCGCGCTGGCCGCCCTGCCCTTCGGCATTGCGGTCGATAGCTGGAACCGGCGCAACCTGATGGCCGCCGC
Source organism: Sphingomonadales bacterium RIFCSPLOWO2_12_FULL_63_15 (assembly GCA_001829085.1). Classification (GTDB taxonomy): domain Bacteria; phylum Pseudomonadota; class Alphaproteobacteria; order Sphingomonadales; family Sphingomonadaceae; genus Sphingobium. The sequence continues at coordinate 15,786 of MIAK01000046.1, forward strand.
GCTGACGTTGTGGAGCGGGGCGACCGCTCTATGCGGGCTGGCCACCGGCTTCTGGACGCTGGTGATCGGCCGCGCGGCTGTGGGCACGGCGGAGGCGGGTGGTTCCCCCACCGGCATGTCGCTGCTGAGCGATTATTTCGGCGAGGATCGCCGTGCGACCGCGATCGGCATCTGGTATCTAAGTTCGGGCATTGGCCTGGCCATCGCCTTCCTGGTGGGCGGCGCGATCGTTCAGAGCGCGGGCTGGCGCTGGGCCTTCGTCGCGGCAGGCGTGCCGGGGCTCCTGCTGGCGCCGATCCTGCTGCTGACGGTGCGCGAGCCGCGGCGCGGCGGGCTGGACGGCCCCGCCAAGCCCCAGCATAGCGAGCGCGGGGGCCTGATCCAGCGTATCGCCCTGCTCGCGGCGCGACCGGGGCTGCTCTACTGCATCGGTGCGATCGTGCTGATCGCGGCGGGGATTTACGGGATGAGCACTTGGCTCACCACCTTCCTGATCCGCGTCCATGCCATGCCGATCGGCCGGGCGGGGATGATCATCGCCATCGCCTATGGCGGGCTGGGGTCGCTGGGCGGTTTCCTGGCGGGCTGGGTGATCGATGCGATCAATCGGCGGCGTGGCGGGTTCGACCCTGCGCGGACCGCGCTGTTCGGCGCGATCATTCCGCTGCTGACCGCCATCACCGGGATCGGTACGATGCTGGTGCATGACCTGCAACCGATGCTGGTGCTGCTGATGGCCTGCGGCTTTTTGAGCGCATCCTATAACGGGCCGATCTATGCCGTGATCGTCACGATCGCGGGGCCGCGGCTGCGCGGTCTGGCGGTGTCGATGGTGCAACTAGGCGCAAACCTGATCGGCGTGGGGGCCGGCACCTATCTGATCGGTGCGGTCAGCGATTATGTGGGCGGGAATGAGGGCATCGCCTGGGGCATCGGCATCGCGATGCTGTTCACCTTTGCCGGTGGGTTGATGTTGCTGATGGCGTCGCGCGCGATACGGCGGGCGGCGGTGCAGGACGTGGCATGAAAAAAGGGGCGGGCTGGTCGATTATGACCGGGCCGCCCCTTTTGCTTCAGGATCGTTCGTTCATTCCGCAGCGGCGGCGCGTTCCTTGCGGCGGGCCTTGGCCGCTTCTATCCCACGGAACACGGCCGTCGTATTGCCAGCACCGGCGTAGAAGAGGAGGAACAGGGGCAGGAAATCCAGTTCGTCATCCGTGAATTCATCGTTGGTCAGGGCGCCGTTCATCTGGATTTCGACCAGGTCAGGCCGCCCCAGCATTGCCGTGGCCCCCAACACTAGCAGGCGCTTTTCGCGCATCGAGAAGATGTCGCTACCCCACAGATTAGCAAATTGATTGCCGACGATTTCCTGGTTGAAGGACGAGTCGCGGAACGGCAGCGTCATCGCCGACGTGCCCGGCCCATAGACCTTGTCGAAAACTTCCAGACCCTTTTGCCACTGGGCTTCATCGATGCTCATGCTTTCTCTCCCATCACATCAGCTAGGCCAACGACGGCCTGGTCCGTCCGGCGCGCCAATTCGACCAGCGGCAGCGTAATGCCGTAGCTGCGCGCCAGATCGATCGCGGCGTCCAGATCCTTTAACATCAGCGCGCGGGTATATTCGCGGATCGCCGCCTCCTGATCGCTCGATGCCGGATCGTCGCGTATGGCCAGCATCAACGGGCCGCCCACGCTGTCGGAGCTGGCCTCGATCACGTCGCTCAGCTGGCGGACGTCGACACCGGCGTTGCGGCAAAGGACCGCCGCCTCATAGCCTGCGCGCAGGCCGCCGAAGACGATGACGTTGCGCGCGATCTTCGCCGCCATGCCAGCGCCGGGACCACCCATATGCGCGACCAGCTTGGCAAAGCCGTCCAGCACCGGGCGCACCCTTGCGACGCCCTCGTCCGAGCCGCCGACCAAGCAGACCAAGCCGTTTTCGCGCGACTTCGGACCGCCGGTCACGCCGCTGTCGATCAGGTCGACGCCTGCCGCGTCGGTCAATGTCCGGATCGCGTCGAGATCCTCAATCGATACGGTGGCGACCAGCACGATGCTCATGCCCGGCCGCGCCTGCGACAGGACGCCGTTAGGCCCGGACAGGACGTCGATCGTCTGCCTGGCATTCACCACCGCGATGATGACCACATCGGCCTGCCGCGCCAGTTCGGCCGGGCTGGCGACCACTGGCGGCACGCCGTCCAGCGTATCGGCCGCGTCCGCGCGAACGTCATAGACCGCCGCCAACTGGCTGCTGCGCGCCAGGCAGATGGCCACCCCCGCCCCGATCTGACCCAATCCAATTACGCCTGCGTTTCCCATCCTCAACATCCTTTCCGCCGCCTGTTCGCGGTCCTGTGGTCACAAGGGCGACAGGGTGGCATAGCCATGGCCCCCGCGTCATCCCGATCATCGCGGCGTGGCCGAACATCGACAGCTTTGCGGCCCGTCACGACGCATTTGCCTCCCCCGGCAGGTCTTTGGCGGCGAGCATATAGTGGATCACCGCCAGCACCAGGACGGAGGCGGCGACCTGCATACTCAGTTGCAGGCCGTCCGCCGAGGCGGCAAGACAGGCGGGTGTGGGCCGCGCGGAGGCCGATGCCAGGCAGTCGGCGGCATAATCGCCTGCATAGAGGAAAGCGGCGAGTCGGTCGCTGAGATAGCCCAGCACCACCGACCCCAGGCCTAGACCCGCGACCGTCTGGCCAAAGCTGTGCAGCGCGGCGGCCGAGGCGCGCATCCGCGGTTCGACCAGCGACTGGGTGATCGTCATGATCGCGGGAATGAAGGCGTAGAGCAATGTAGTGGCCAGGAACAGGAAGCCCACTAGCCAGCGCCAGTCGCTCTGGTGGATGGCCAGCAGATAGAGCGGCAGCGCAAGGCCCACTGCGATGGCGGGAGCCCAGCCGCTCCAGCGCATGTCGCGCCGGATCAGGCCGCCGATCAGATAACCGCCGCTGACCTGCCCTACCATCGTAGCCAGGCTGAAGGAAAGCGCGAAGACCATGCCCGCCTGCGCCAGGGGCAGGTCGTAGCGGCGCACCAGCAGGGGAATGAGGAACAGGTTGGTCCCGAACCCGACCATGCCGACAAAACCGCTGCCGAAGGTCAAGTGCAGGAAGGCGGGGGAGCGCCCCAGCCGCCGCAGCACCGCGCCGAAAGGGGGCGTATCCTCCCGGTCGCCCGCATCGGTGCGGACGGGTTCGGGGATAGTCAGGAACAGCAAGAGCGCCAGCAGCAACCCCGGCGCGCCGACCGCCAGCAAGGCCAGCCGCCAGCCGAAATGCTGGGCAATTGCGCCGCCGCCGATCGCGGCGATGGCGCCGCCCAGGGGCACGCCAAGCGCGATCAGGGAAAAGACGACAGCGCGGCGCGCCGGATCGAAACGGTCAGAGATCATCGACACTAGCGCGGGGGTGAAGCCGGCCTCTCCCACGCCCACGCCCATGCGGCAGAGCAGCAGCTGAAGATAGCTGCCCGCCGCGCCCGACAGCGCGGTCATGAAGGACCAGAGCACGGTCACGGCGGCGATGATGCGCACCCGGCTATAGCGTTCGGCCAGCCGCGCCAGCGGGATGCCGAGCGCGGCGTAGAAGAGCGAGAAGGCGAGGCCGCCGAGCATCCCCAATTGCAGGTCGCTGAGTTGCAGGTCGTGGCGAATCGCTTCGCCCACCACCGCGATGATCGTGCGGTCGATGAAGTTGAACATGTAGATCGCGCCCAGCAGCAGCAGGAACCAGCGGTCGCGCGCGCCCAAACCGGTCTTCCCCATCCGCATTCCCTTTCAGCCTCTTGTCCGGCTTTGCGCCGGCAGAACGATACAGATAGAACAGATTCTTTTCTATGTGTATCAGTTTCCTCTTGAAACCATCCCGCCGCTGCGGCAACAGATCGGCATTATCGACAGAAGGATTTTTGCATATGAAGACGATCATCATCGCGATCGCGGCGCTGGGCTTGGCGACGCCTGCACTGGCCCAGGCCCCCGCGATCGACCGTAACGAAGCAATCTTTTCCGCCGAGGGCACCAAGATAGGCAAGGTCGAAAAGGTGGTGACGGGCGATGACGGCGCGGTAGCAGCCGTGCGCATCATCTATCGCGGCAAGTTCATCACCATTCCCGCCGCCACGCTGACCGCGAGCGACAAGGGCGTCACCACCAGCCTTTCGAACGCCGACCTCAAGAAACTCTGAACCGTTGT
>MIAK01000046.1:20034-107357 GCA_001829085.1 Sphingomonadales bacterium RIFCSPLOWO2_12_FULL_63_15
CCCCCCCCGCCCCCGCTTATGGGCAGGCATGGCGGCCACACGGAACTCGCGTCAGGCCGCCTTGTCTTCGAGCGGGACGAGATTTTGCATGAACGCGGCGAAGTCCGGGCCAAGCTCTGTAATGGGCAGGCCCAGCTTTTCGGCCAGATAGAGCGTCATGAAATTATCCTGCAGCGACCGGTTGGTGACAGGGATATTGCCGATGCCGACTTGCCGGTCGAACGCGCCGACCGCGACCAGCGCCATGCGCAGCGCGGCGACGATGTCGTAATAATCGAGATGCTGGGCCATTTGCCCGGACGCGGCTTCCCAGATGGCGATCGTCTCGTCGCGGCTCGGCAGCCCCTCCAACCGGGTGACGCCGAAGCGGCGGCCGAACAGGTCGTCGAAATAGAGCCACCAGGCCAGATCCAGCTCCGCCGGTCCCAAAGCGGCGAGTTCCCAGTCGATCAGCGCGTTGACGCTGCCGTCCAGCGCGAACATGACGTTGGACGGCGTTGGGTCGCCCCACAGCACATTGACGCCCGCGTCCGCAGGCATGTTCGCGCGGACATAGGCCATGGCGGCGTCGACGATCGGCATCGGCCGGCCGCGACCCGCCGCCCGGTGCCAGGCTTCGAGCGCTCCGACATATTGGTCGAGGCCGGGCGCGCCATTTTCGGGCTGGGCGAGAAATTCAAAGCCATCGCGCCAGTCGATCGTCGCCAGGGTGGCAAAGGCGGCGATGGCGTTGGTGAAGCTGGCGCGGCGCTGGTCGGGGGTCATGTCGACCAGCCAGCCGTCAAGATTATAATTGGGTTTCTGCTTTGCGCATTCGCCCTCCACCTTGCCCATGACCAGAAAGGGCAAGCCCAATATGTCGGGATCGAGATGCATACCGATCCATGGCGGCACGGGCACGTCTCCGCGCGCGTAGAGCGCCGCCATCATTTTGCCCTGTAGCGCCAGGCTGCTGCCGAACACGACTTCCAGGTCCATCGGCTGGCGACGCACCACCAACGTCTGATTCTGTGGCCCTACCGGATCGGCATAATCGACGTCGACGAAGAAAATGTCCGCCGAAAAGCCAGCACCCAGGGTCACGTCGAGTGGACGGACGACGATATCGCGCCAGTCGGGCTTTTCGCTGGCCAGCCAAAGTTGCAACTGGGTGGTAATGCGGTCGGGCGTCAGATAGTCCATCGCCTACAGGCCCTTTGCCGCCAGCGCGCGCTTCAGTTCGGTGGTCAGCGGCCCCATATCCTTGGGCGAGGCGCCGTGGAGCAGGATTTCGTCCGCCCCCGCATCCAGAAAGTCCATCAGCTGATCGGCGCATTGAGCGGCGGTGCCGACAGCAGCGCCCTCGTCCAGCCAGTGCTGCGGGATCAGTTTGCTGACATCGACCAGTTCCTGGCGCGTATAGGCCTGATCGGCGGGTTTGCCGTTCAGGCTGGCGATCTTGGGATGGGCGCGGATCTGGTCCAGCACGCCCTTGTCCCAGCCGTTGATGTCCACGATCAGGTCGCCGAAACCGGGTAGTTCGAAATAGGTGATGGCGCGGCCGCCGACGACGGCTTCCTCCTCATCCTTGGGCAGGTTGGGGGCGACGATGATATTGTGGTAGATGCGGACCGCCGTGGGATCACGCCCGGCTTTTTCCGCTGCGTCACGCACGATCTTCGTGCTGTTCTTCACCCCCTGCGCCGACACGAAGGGATGCAGCAGCACGCCGTCGCAATGTTCGCCGGCAAATTCTAGGCTCTTGGGGCCAATGGCGGTGAAGATGATCGGCGGCGGGGTGCCGCCATGGCGATCGGTCAGGCTGATCGCGGGGAATTTGCCCAGCACGCCTTCATAATCGACCTTCTCCCCCGCCCACAGGCGACGGCAGATGGAAATCAGGTCGGCCAGCCTTTCCATTGTGATCGGCGGCGATCCCAGCATCTTCATATAGGCCGGGACGGCGCGCGCGAACATCAGGCGGAAACGGTCGCCGCTCAACGCCTGCATCAGGTCCGCGACGCTGGCGGTGACGAGCGGGTGGCGCATCGTTGCGTACATGGTGCCGGTGATGCGGATCTTCGACGTCGCCTCCGACACTGCGCCTGCAAGGACGGCGGGTTCCTTCAGCGCATAGCGTTCGGAAATCCACACGCAGCCAAGGCCGATACGCTCAGCCTCCTGCGCTTCCTCGATACCCCGGCGCGGATCGCTGACCCGTCCAGGCAGGATATAGGTGCCGAACTTGTCGAACAGCGCCTGCGCGCCGGGTTCCATTGCTGCCGTCATATCCTGTCCTCTCAAATCTATGGGAGAGGATTGCCCGGCGGCAGATGCTTCGCAACCTGTCAAAGGACAGGCGCGGGATGCACTTCGACTGTGAGGCGGGTGAGTTTGAGGAAGGCGATCTTCCACCGGCCGTCCACGCGTACATAGCGTTCGTTGTAGTGGCCAAAGCCGGTGATCGACTGGCCACCGGGGATGGGACATTTGCCCGGCGCCCAGACCACCCGGTCCTGCATGGCGGTGACGACATCGGCGCTGTCGCCTTGCAGCGTGATTTCGGACAAATGGACCTGATGCGCGCTCTGCGCGTCAATGACGGCGGATCGGACCTGCTCCAGGATCGCGGCATGGCCGGTGATCGGCGGGTTTCCGGTGTCCTCCTGCACGTCCATGACGGCGTCGGGCGTGAACAGAGCGATGAAGCCGTCCCAATCCTTGGTATCGAGCAGGCGGCAATAGCGCGCCTTCACCTGACGGATCGCCTCATAATCCAGCAGCATGGCCAGTGCGTCGCTCATGATCGTTTCCCTTACCAAATGACGCGCATATGGGCGCGCAATGTGCGTTCGCGGATCGCGTCATCGCGCTCCTCTGGCGTAACCAACGCCGTGTCGGCGGGCAGATGGCTCCGCACATCCGCCAGCTTGACCTTGCGCATCGTCGGCGTGGGGCGCGTGTCGCTGTTGAACCAGCGGCCCTGGACAGCGCCGCTCGCATAGCCCGCCGTATCGAGCCAATTATGGACGCCGGGATCGCGCGCAGAAATGACCGCGCGGAACACGCCGTCGCCATCGACTACCGCCTGCGCATCGTTCAGGCTCGACTGGTTATGATACCAGTCGGTCGTCTCATAAAGATCATTGGTCAGGATCAGCGACCAATAGGCCACATCGGTCGGGATCGGCACTTCGGTTAGCAGCGCTTCGTCGTCGGCCAGATCATAGGCGCCCTCATAATAGGATTGGCGGGCAAGGCCGGTCATCTGCGAGAAGTCCACGACTTTCAGCGTGTTGATGAGGCCTTCGTCGCGCAGCTTCTGCACCTTATCAGGGAAGGCCAGGGCGCAGACCGCCGCGGTTTTCGGTATTTCGGCAAAGCGATGCATCAGTTGCGCCAGCGTCGGGCGTCCCTTGGCCGCTTTGTCCGCATCCAGCCGGACGATGCCAAGGCGCGGTTCGCGCTCCACGCCCCAGTCGCAGCCGACGATGCGGACCATCAGCTTTTCGGTGTCCAGCTTCAATTCCCACCAGTCGCCGCTGTGGCCCTCCGGCCGGGTCGGCGAGAGAGTGACTTCGAACGCGCCGTCCGGGCCGACGGCCAGATCGTCGAAATCATTGGCGTCCTGTGCAGGATGATGCTGGCCCGTGCGCAGCGTGTCGGGGCCAAGCTGAGCCAGGATCATCATCCGGGTCGTACCGCGATCGCCCCGGATGCGGTAAGTGCCGCCCTTTTCGATCAGCGCCGCCTTGTAGATGGTGTCGGCATTGGGCTGAAAGATATTCTGGCAGATGTTGAGTTCGGGCACGAAGATCGGATGGCTGCGGTCATACAGGATCGCGTCGTTGGTGGTGCGCAGCACGCCTGAGAGCAGCAGGCGCATCGCTTCCTGCATCACCTGCGGGTCATCATGCAACCGCGCCGGGATGCGATCACGCATCTGCTGGCCCAGCGGGCGCAGATGGTCGAGCAACTGTTCCCATTCGTAGATTGTCGTGTCCGTCATCTCATTTTCCGCCATTACCGAGAATCTGCCGCAGCGCGGCGCGCCGAGCGGCATCGACGCCCGCCGCCTTAAAATAGTCGTCGATCCCGCCCCATTGGGATGCCACGACATCAAGCGCGCGGTTCAGGAAATCGGCGTGGACGCCGATCAGCACCGCGACCATGTCGTCAGGAGGCACGAAGCCGAACGTCTTTTCCAGATCGCCCTTCAGATGCCCCGACATTACCAGATTCTGGCCGAAGACGTCGGACCTACGATAGTCCTCCGCGATCACGTCGCGCGGGACGCCGAGCAGGTCGAGGATCAGGGCGATGACGACGCCCGTGCGGTCCTTGCCCGCGGTGCAATGGACCAGCATCGGCGTATCGCCCGCCAGCAACGCGTCTACCATCGGCGCGACGTGGGGCAGGAACGCCTGGGGCATCAGGCCGTAATTATGGGTCATCACTGCGATGGCGCGCGCCTCCGTCGGGTCGCGCCCCAACGTCATCCACATATCCTCCCCCTGCGCGCGCAGGTCGGTGTTCATGTCGAGATCAAGGATGCGGCAATCGGCCCCGCACCAGTCATGGGGCGCCTTTTCGCGTTCCATGTCGGAGCGCAGGTCGGCGACGGTGCGAAAGCCCAGGTCGGCCAGTTCGGCATGATGGTCGGCAAGGAAACTGGCCGGGCCTTCGGACCGGTACAGGATGCCGGGTCGCACCTGCCCGCCATCGCGGGTCGGCAGTCCGCCGATGTCGCGGAAGTTGAGGCGGGACAGGGCAAGGGTCATGACGGGCTTTCCAATGGAGGGTAGGCGGGCACGATGCCGCGCATCTGGGCCAGCAGGTCCGGCGACATCCAGACATGTTCGACATAATGGCCCAGCGTGGCGCGCTCGTCGGTGTAGATGTAGCGCAGCATGTCGCCGATCGCCCCGTCGAACACGACCGGATGCGTAGTTAGGTCGAGCGAGGCGACATGCGCGTCCCAGTTGGCGATCGGCCCATCGATCCGACTGGCGATATGGTGGAAGCGGATGGCCAGATCGTCGCCGCCGGGCAGGACATCGCTAAACAGTGGCGCGGTGTCGCCAATCGGTTCGATCAGTTCGACCTCGACCCCGCCGACCAGCGCCAGCGCGATCTTGAGCACCGGCTTGCCCGCCGGGTCTTCGCCCGGCTGGATGTTGGACATTTCGAAAAAGCCCGGCGTGCCATAGTCGGCGGTCAGCCGCGCCATGGCGGCGGCCAGATCGTTGGTCACATAGGCGATCTGGCTATGATGGCTGTTGGGCCGGGCGAACATGCGCTTCTCCTATAAGGCGTGCCCGATCAGCCGCACTGCGGCTGGCCTGGCACCTGCCGGACGGTCAGTTGGCGAACAGCTTGCCGCCGTCGACGACCAGCGTGTCGCCCGTATGATAGGCGGCCATGTCGCTGGCGAGATAGACGACAGCGCCCTCCAGATCGGCGGGCTTGCCCGCGCGGCCCAGTGGTGCTTTTGCCGCGACCATGTCAGCGAGCATCTGGCCGATGGCGGGGTCGGCAAAGGTCATTTCGGTTTCGATGAAGCCCGGCGCGATGACGTTGCAGCGCACTCCGATCGGACCCAGTTCGGCGGCTAGCGCCTTGGCCAGAGAATTAAGGGCGCCCTTGGCGATGCCGTAATGGGCCATGGTAGGTACGCCCTGAAAGATAGACCCGCTGCCGCAGATGATGAGTGACCCGCCCGGATCGCCGGCCTCCGCCCTTGCCTTCATATGCCGAGCGGTTTCCCGCAGCGCAAAGACGGCGCCATCGAGATTGACGTCGATCAGTTTGCGATATGTTCCTACATCCATATCGGTGAAGGCAATCTGGGTGGCGATACCCGCATTGGCGACCAATGTATCGACCCGGCCCATTGCGTCGAGCGCACGAGCAAAACCAGCCACGATTGCTGGTTCGCTGCCCACATCGACGCTGTCGGCGAACACTCGGACGCCATATTGACGCAGCGCATGCGTTGCTTCTTCATTTCGATCCGCGCGACGACCCCACAGGATGATGTCGCTACCTGCACGGGCCAGCCCCCTGGCATAGCCGAACCCTAGTCCTGAATTGGCACCAGTGATCAGTGCCACTTTGCCGCTCAGGTCGAACAGATTTTCCGGCATGGCGTGTCTCCTGATAGCCGCCCGTCATGAGGCAGCGCTTTAGCGTAACAGTGTTGGGGAAATCACTCGGCGACAAGCATGCGGACTTTCGCAGTCACGCCAAAGGCATCGCGAAAACGCCTTGCTCTCAATGTAGCATCGTTTTCCGAAACTGCCTGGGGGTGATCCCGGTAGCTCTACGAAAAGCAGACGAAAAAGCTGCTGCGCTATCGAAGCCACACTCCCAGGCAACAACCTTAATTGCTGGCCCCACATGGCGCAGCAACTGTCTGGCCCGATTGATCTTGCGATCTGTGACATAATGTGTGAGTGTCTGACCGGTGGCGGCGCGGAACTGGCGGAAGAAATGGCGGTTGGACAGGCCGCAGTCAGCCGCCAGTTCCGCCACCGACGGGGGCTTGCCCGGCTGTTCGATGCGATCGGCGATCCGCCGCAGTTGCACACGGGACAGGCCGGTGCGCGAGCCGTCTTCCTTCACTGACAGGCGCAGATAGCGTTGCAGATCGACCCAGGCCTGCACCCATATCGCCTGCGCCAGCATGTCGCTGCAAAAGCCGGGAGCCGCGATTTCGCACGCGATCCGTTGCAGCGCGTGGCGCACCTGCGGACTGCGTACGTCGAGCGACGCCTGCAACGCCGCGTCCGACAGGGGGAGGTCGTCGCCGTCGAATGCTGCGCCGTCGAAGCCGCAGCAGATCGACGTCTGTTCCCCCGCCCCCCAGGCGGTGTGCAGCGGGGTGCCCGCCGGGATGTAGAGTATGTCGCCCAGGGCGCTGCTGGGCGCTTCATAGCCGCCGCAGGGCTGGCCGGGACGCGGCGACAACGCCAGATCGAGAAAGCTGCGGGGCGAGGAGAAGACGCCCGCCTGCGCCCCGCGAAAGCGGTAATGATGCAGTTCCATGACGACGCCGGGCAAGGCGATCCGTCCGTTGACCGTGCAATCCATGGCCGACGTGACGGGCAGGTCATAGACTTGGGAAGCAGCGTCCATCCATCCTCTCCACTTGAGCCTGGCCCGACCCTTTGGCGCCATGGCGTAGCAATTGGCGCAGCGGCGATAGCCCCGCACCTTGCCGACGGCAGGGTCGGCACGATTAGATGCGCCAACAAAGACAGGAGAGCGACATGGGCAGTCCCGCGCACGAAGTGGCCGCGCGCCGCAACATCATCGACATCACCGACCTGCATCATCCGGTCCTGACCGACATACAGAAGCAGGTGGTGGCGGGTGCCGAGGCGGCGGCGGACCAGATCGTCTTCCAGCCCGCGTTCATATTGGGCGCAGCGCAGGCGCAGACCGGGCTGGCGGATTTCGGCGCGGCGGATTTTCGCGAAAGGCTGGCGGTGTGGTGCCAGGCGATCGACGAGGATGCCAACGCGTCCGCCGTCACCCGCGCCAACCTGTTCCAGATGATGATCCGCTACGCCGCGACGCGGTTGCGGATCGAGGATATCGTCAAGCGCCACCCGGAGATAATGGACATCCCGATCGAGCGGCCGATCATCGTCGCGGGCCTGCCGCGATCGGGCACGACGCACCTGCTGGGGCTGTTGTCGGCCGATCGTCGCTTGCGATCACTGCCCTGGTGGGAGGCGATCGCACCGGTGCCTGCGCCCGAAGAGATGCCTACGACTGACGACGCCAATCCGCGTTGGACCAAGGCGGAACAGGGATGGCGCATGATGGAGAGCATATTGCCGCACATGGCGATCATGCATGAATTTTCGCCCGACCATATCAGCGAGGATATCGAGCTGCAGGCGCCTAATTTCTCCTCCTACCTGATCGAATGGCTGGCGATGGTGCCGCGCTGGCGCGACTATTATTTGAGCCATGACCAGTCGGGCACCTATGCCTATCTGAAGAAGGCGTTGCAGGTGCTGACATTCCTGAACGGCCCTAATCGCTGGGTCATCAAATGCCCGCAGCATATGGAGCAATTGCCCGCGCTGTATAAGACCTTCCCTGACGCGACCTTCGTGATCACCCATCGCGATCCGGTGGGGTCGATCCGGTCGCAACTGACCATGTACAGCTATGCCGCGCGGATATTTCGCAAGTCCGTGGATATACAGGAGCCGCTCGGCTATTGGCCCGATCGTTATGAAAAGCTGCTGCGCGCCTGCGTGCGGGACCGCGACATATTGCCGCCGGAGCAGACGATCGACGTCTATTTCCACGATTGGATAAAAAATCCCGATCCGATCCTGAAGGAAATTTACCGCATCGCCGACATCCCCCTGACCGATGAGGCGCTGGCCGACCTGCATCTCTATCTGGTCGAGCATGGCGAGCAGACGAGGGGCAAGATCGTCTATGACCTGGAACGCGATTTCCATGTCACCGCCGAAGAGTTGCGGCGGCCCTTCACCTTCTATTTCGATCGGTTTCCGGTTGCGATCGAAGTGAAATAGAGCGCGTCCCGCCCTGTCTTCCGGCAGGCAGGGCGGCGTGTCCGTGTGCATAAAGCTGGTCGACCATTCCGATTCCAGACGAGGAATATCATGCCCGAACTGAACGTCATCACCCGCGACGGCACCTGCAAGACGATCGATGCGCCCGCCGACATTTCTGTGATGGAAGCCATCCGCGATGCCGGCTTCGACGAATTGCTGGCGCTGTGTGGCGGCTGCTGTTCGTGCGCGACCTGCCATGTCTATGTCGACCCCGCGGTCGCCGCGAGCCTGCCGCCGGTCACGGACGATGAAAGCGACCTGCTCGACGGATCGTCGCATCGCAACGACCTTTCGCGCCTGTCGTGCCAGATCATGTTGACGCAGGCCCTGTCGGGCATGACCGTCACGATCGCGCCCGAAGATTGACGGCAGCGCGGGTCAGGCGACGGGCGGCAGCAGCGCGGCGAGCAGGAAACCGGCCAGCCGGTCGGCCTGCGCGGCGGCATGGGCGTCATCGACTTCGCCCCCTGCCCCCAGCCGCTGTTGCATCGGCACGGCGGAGAAGTAGAAGCCCACCCCCTGTACCAGCAATGCCATCAGCGCGGGGGTGGACAGATCGTGCACCGGCCGTTGCCGCCGCACCGCGTCCAGCAGATCGTCCAGTCGCCGCTGGAACGGCAGCACGAAATGTTCGACGATATGGTCGAGCCGCCAGGTCGAGCGGCATCCTTCGACATTGGTGAGCGAGACGATGTCGCCATTGCGGGTCGCCCAGAGGCAGAAGCGCTGGATCAGGTGGCGCAGGCGGACTTCGGCGTCTGCGGGTTCGTCGAACGCGGCTTCGACGAAGGGCGATGCCTGCGCCATGCGCCAATCGACTGCGCGGACCCACAAATCCTCCTTCCGCCCGAAGCGGACGTTGAGCAGATTATGGCTGACGCCCAGCCGCTTGGACAGGTCGCGCAGCGTCGTCCCTTCATAGCCGCGTTCGGCGAAGGTCGCGAAGGCAAGCCCAAGCAACTGGTCCTCATCCAAGGCCTGGACGGCATTGAGGGCGGGGCGGCCACGGGCGCGCTGGGGTCGATCGAGCATCTGCTGATCCATAGTGAAAAGACGTTGACATATAAATTGTCATACGTCAATTTAATCGCAGGAGTAAGGATAACCGCTATGAGTCTCGATACCGATCTTTGGTGGGCCGTCGCCCGGTCTGAGGAAGTCACGTCCAAAAAGCCGCTGTCGGTGGACATTGGCGACCAGCCGGTGGTGCTGTGGCGCGACCATCAGGGCATTGCCCGCGCGCTGGAGGATCGCTGTCCCCACCGCCGCGCGCCGCTGTCGCTGGGCTGTATCCGCGACAACGGGCTGATCCAGTGCGGCTATCATGGCTGGAGCTATGATGGCGAGACGGGGCGGCTGAAAGAGATCCCGAATATGAAGGATCAACAGAAATTTCCACCGCTTTACAAGGCCAATGCCTTCGGCGTCAGCGAACAGGCCGGCTTCGTGCGCGTCTGCCTGAACCCCAAGGCAGAGGCGCCACTGAGCGCTGACCCTAAATATGGCTATATCGGCACGGTCAACGTCAGTTGCGGCCATCAGGAATATCTCGATGCCCTGTATGACGATCCCGCGCTGATCCTGGCGATCCGGGGCGTGCGGTTCAGCCCCTATATCATGTCCGAACTGCATGAAGAGGGCGAAATGCTGGTGATGGAGCGCAGTTGCCAATGGCACCCGCTGCATTGGCCATCGCATTTCGTCGCCGAATTTCCGCTGACGCTGCTGACCCGCACCCATCCGCTGACCGGCGAGACGCGTCTGACGCTGCGCGACGACGCCTTCAACGACCTGCTCCATGCCGTGCTGTCCCCCGTCCCTGCAGCGCGCGGCGTGACCGCCGTGCGCTGGCGCGCGGAACTGGGCGTGCGTCGGCCGGGGCTGCGTGGCGCGATGCTGCGCGGGATCAATCCGCTGACCGTCCTGTCGTCCATCGACGGATCGAAGCTGCGGACCACCAAGCCGACCGTATCGCTGCATGGCGAGGATTTGCGCAACGCCCTGCTCGACGCGCCGCAGGACACCCACGACCAGACCGTAGCGGCCTGAAGGAGGATTTGACCATGTTAGACATCGCCGATCACCCCGCATCCCATGACGACAATAGCGCGCCGCCATCCGGTGGCAGCCCGATCGCCATGAATGTCGTCAACCGCTGGGTTCCGCACAATATCGTGATGCGCGACAGCTGGTTCCCGGTCGCCCACGACTATTCGGTGACGGGCAAGCCGGTGCGCCGTGCCGTCTATTCCAACCCGATTTTCCTGTGGCGCGACAATGGCGTGGTCGTGGCCAGCGAGTTCCACCCCAATGAGCGCGTGGTGCGTGACAAGAGCGACTATACCGACGCACGTGGCCACTATCCGGTGATGGAACATTATGGGGTGGTCTGGATCTGGCTGGGCAATCCGCTGGCGGCCGATCCGCGCCATTTGCCCAGCCTGCCCTTCCTGCCGCCCAAGGGTGGCCTGCCCCGGCACATGACGGCGACGGTGCGCTTCGAAAGCGCCGCGCCGATCAGCCTCGAGAATCTGATCGACCTGACCCATGCCGATTTCCTGCACGCCGACGTCGTGGGCGACGAACGGTCGGACAGCGAGACGATCGAGACCTATTATGACAGCGAGACCGTCACCATGGTCCGCACCTGCGTCAATAAATCGGTCGCGCCCGTGATGAAATTCTTCAGCGGCATCAAGCAGCCGACCCAGAATGTGCGGCAGGTGATCCGCATCTATCTGCGGTCGCATTGCGCGATCGCCTATGGCCGGTTCAGCCCCGGCGACGACGTGCCGCTGTTCCACCCCTGCACCCCTGAAACGCGGGATCGTACGCGGATGGAAATGGTCATGAACACCAGCAATGCCGGGCGCATGTTCAGCTATGTCATGCCCAAGGCGGGCTACAAGGTGTCGCGGCAGGACAGCTATATGACCTCCCCGCAAAGCCCGCGTTACATGCGCCATACCGACCGCAAGGATTTGCACAGCAAGTTCGACCAGGCCGGGCAGCGTTATCGCATGGCGATGATGGAACTGGCCGATCGCCAGGCAAAGGGCGACTTCGCCTATCGCGATAATGTGAGCGCCGATTGCAGCGACATCATCGGCCTGCGCAAGGAACTGTTCCAGTTCTGATCTCCCCCTCCCCCTGAAGGGCGGACCACTATGGTCCGCCCGGTTTTTTCGGGATGCTTCATGCCAAAGCTCGTCAACGCCGTCGGCGGCGAACGCCGCTGGTGGGGGGTCATGCCGACCCTGCCCGCCCCCATGATGGGCGGGATCGGCCAGAAGATGGAGCAGGTCGGCTTCGAGGGTTGCTTTTCGCTCCAGATTTACGGCCCGCCCTTCGTGCCGATGGCGGCGACGGCTGCGCTGACCAGCAGCCTGAAGGTGGGCACCGGCGTCGCGATCGCGGGCACGCGCAGCCCGGTCGAAACCGCCTATGCGGCGATGGACGTGGACCGGATTTCGGGCGGGCGCTTCGTGCTGGGGCTGGGGTCCAGCATCAAGAGTTGTGTCACCGGCATGTATGGCGAACCGGAACGCAAATTGCTGACCCATTTGCGCGAGAGCGTGAAGGTGATCCGCTATGTCATTGCCAACGCGCATACCGGGCTGGACCCGATCGAGGGCGAGTACTTCACCGCCGATTTTGGCGAGATGATGCTGACGGCGCCGCCAGTTCGTGTGGAAATCCCGATCTGGATCGCTGCGTTGCAGGACAAGATGACCGCGCTGGCGCTGGAGGTTGGCGACGGGCTGATGGTCCATGCGCTCTGGTCGGCGGCCTATGCGCGCAGCAAGCTGCCCTTCATCGAAGCGACGCTGGCCAAATATGGCCGCGCGCGCAGCGACATAGAGATTAACGCCTGGCCTTGGATCGCGGTCAACGACGACAAGCAGAAGGCGATCGACGACAGCCGCGCGACGGTGGCCGCCTATTCGGGCTATAAGGAATATGAGCCGTTCTTCGAAGCGATCGGCTTTGGCGACCAGGCGCGGGCCTGCCAACTGAGCCTGGGCGAACATGGCGACATCGCCAAGGTGATCGGCAATGTGTCCGATGATATGGTAGAGGCGTTCGTGACCTGCGGCCCGGTGGACGAGGTGCTGGAGAAGATCGAGCCCTTCTGGGACGTGGTGGATTCGCTCTGCCCGATGACGCCCTATCGCCACCTGACGATGGCGCAGATGACCGACTATAATGCGGGTCTGTACGCACTGGTCGCCACCGCGAAGGCGCGGGCCGGGGTCAGCGAACCCGCCTGAACGGTCAGACGGGCACCAGCGCTTCCGCCATCGCCTGCCCCGCAATATAGCCCGTCACCATCGCCGGACCAACATTGCAGCCATGGGCGGGCGACTTGCCGCGCCAGATGGAATTGGCGTCCAGCCCCGCGGCATAGAGGCCCGCGACCGGCGCACCACCGGTGCCGATGACCCGACAATGCGCGTCGATCTTCAAGCCCACCGTGGTCGATCCGTCGCCCGGATGGATCTTGATCGCGTAGAAAGGCGCCTTTTCGACGCGGCCGAGGCAGGGGTTGGGTTTGTGCTTCGGGTCGCCGATCTCGATGTCGATCTGGGTATCGCCCTTGCCGAAATCGGGGTCTCTGCCGGTTTCGGCGTAACGATTCATCTTGGCCACGGTCGCGAGCAGGCCGTCGCCATCGACGCCGATCTTGTCGGCGAGTGCCCGCAGAGTCGGCGCTTCGATCACATAGCCAGCCGCGATCAGCTTTTTCAGCCCGCCGCCGCCGGGCAGCACCATGCCCATGCCGTAGGTCTTGACGCAATGGGCGTCGCCGATGATATGGGCGGGCACCGTACGGGTGGCGTGCATCGCCTCAACGAAATGCACCGACGCTTCGTTGCCGAACCGCTCGCCCTTCCCGTTGACGGCGATGCAGCCGGGTTTCGACATGTCGATCAGATGCGCGTAGCGGGCGACATAGCCGTCGGGCCGGGTCATGGTGGATACCACGGCCCAAACGGCGTTGACCAGATTGTCGCCGTCCAGCGATGCGCCAGCCTCCAGACCCATATTCATGCCGTCGCCGGTATTTTCGTAGGGGAGGATAGAGACATGGTCCTCCGCATAAGGGATATAGGCTTTGCGCAATTGCTCGCTGGCGGAAAAGCCGCCCGCCGCCAGCAGCACGCCGACGTTGGCGGCGATATCCTCGCCACCCACGCGCACGCCGGTCACGCGGCCGTCGGCGACCAGCAGGCGATCGACCGCCGCGTACTTGCGCAGGGTTATGCCCGCGTCGAGCGCGGACCGCAGCAGCCGCGCGACAAGGGCGTTGCCCATCGTCAGACGGGTGCCACGCGGGTAGCGGCGCAGCTTGTCCGCGCCGAATTTCGCGGCAAGCTTGCCGAAGTGGAACAGGGATTTGGGCGAAGGCATCTCCGCCAAATAGGGCAGATCGAACAGGTCGATCATGAAGCCGCCGGGTGCGTTGAATTCCTCGCGCGCGGGGCGCAGGTCGGCGAAATGCGCGCCGAGCTTCTTGCCGTCATATTCCTGGGGCGACAGCAGGCGGCCATGGTCGGCGGACCCGGCGATGTCGGGATACCAGTCGCTGCTGGGCGGCGAGAGGAGGAAGCGGACGGCGCTGTTGTTTTCCAGCCAGGCGACCATGGCCGGCGCGGCGTCAAGATAGGCGTCGATCAGCGCCGGGTCGGCGCTTGGCCCGATGACGTCCAGCACATATTGGCGCGCGACCGCGGCGCTGTCATCGACCCCGGCGGCCTGCGCCTGCGGACTGCCCGGCACCCAGATGCCGCCCCCCGATATAGCGGTGGTGCCGCCGAAATGCGCGGCCTTTTCCAGCACCAGCACCGACAGGCCTGCCGCAGCGGCCCGCAGCGCCGCCGTCAAGCCCGCCGCGCCCGATCCGACGACGACCACATCATATTGGGTCATGATCTACTCCGATTCACTATGCGGGTGGGCAATGCTCACACCCTGGGCATGATTTCTTCGGCTACCCAGTGCAGGCGCTCAATATATTCGGTCAGGCCCGTCATGCCCGGTGGCAGCGGCACGATCGTTTCGTTGACGCCCAAATCCTTCAGCCAGCCGATCTGGTCGATGATTTTCTGCGCATTGCGGGTGCCGGGCGCGCGGGGATCATCCATAATTTCGTGATGGGCGCCGACATTTAGCATTTCCAGCGCGAAGAACAGGTCGATCGGGCGACCGTCATAGGTCGGCTGCGCGCGGATAAGGTCGAGACATGCGGGGAATTTTTCGGGCGGGGTGCGGAAGGGCGACCAGCCGTCGCCGAATTTCGCGACGCGCTTGAGCACCGGTTCCGCGTCACCGCCGAACCAGATCGGCAGGCGCGGCTGCTGCACCGGCTTGGGCGCGAAGCCGACATTCTTGAAGGAGACAAATTCCCCTTCGAACGTCGGCGTGTCGGACGTCCATAGTTCGATGATTGCGGCGACATATTCGTCCGCCATGCGCCCGCGATTGTGGAAATCGACGCCCAGCATGTCGAATTCCTCCTTCAGCCAGCCGACGCCGAACAGCGCGGTCGCGCGGCCGCCGCTCAGCCAGTCGAGCGTGGACCAGGCCTTGGCCTGTACGATCGGGCTTTGCAGCGGCAGGATGGAGACGGACGAGCTGACCCGCATTTTCGATGTCCGCCCGGCGAGGAAAGCGAGCGCCACCGTGCCATGGACATAATGGTCGCCAGACAGGGCGATATGTTCCTGCGGGATGATGAAATGTTCGCCCAACATGCATTTGTTGAAGCCCAGATCGTCAGCGACCTTAAGCGCGCGACCGATATCGTCGCCGGTCAGCGCATGTTCCCATGGCTGGGTCATCGCCGCCACATGCATCGAATTGGGCACGCCGATGTTGAGCTTCATTCCTCTATCCCCTGTATCGTTTATGCCCGGCAGGATGGCGCGCCCGGTGGCCGGGTCGCACCTTCCGCCCGGAAGGGGTTGCGCTCAATCCGTCGGCGGGATCAGGTCGCCGGTGATGCGGATGCCCGCGCCGTCAACCTTGTAGGTCTTGTTGAGGAAGATGAGGATCGAGGTCAGGGCTTCGGCCGCCGCCGAATTGCACAGCGCGCCACCGTGCAGGCCGCGCAGGCCCATCGCGTCGGCCAACGCGACGACCTGGCCCCGCGCCGCCTTGTCATCGCCGAACACCAGCACGTCGCAGCCGACATCGACATCCTTGGCCAGCTTGTGCGCGGCGACATTGTGGAAGGCAGACACGACAGTCATCCCTTCGCCCAGCGCGGCCTGCGCGCGGAGCGCGGCCGATCCCTCGGCGGGGAGTTGCACGCGCATCACCTTGGGCGGGACCAGCGGGACGGTGGTGTCCACCACGATCTTGCCCGCGACATGGGGCGCGATGTCGCGCAGCGTCGCGTCCTGCGCCGCGAAGGGCACGGTGACGATGACGATGTCCGCGCCGGCCGCCGCGTCGATATTGGTGGCGCCGGAGAGGCCGTGGCCGAGTTCCGCCGCCGTCTTTTGCGCGCCGTCCGCGCTGCGCGATCCGATAACGACGGGATAGCCCGCACGGGCGAGGCGCCAGGCGATCGCCGCGCCCAGATTGCCGGTGCCGCCGACGACGGCGATGGATGGAAAGTTCATGCGCTGGTTCCTGATTGCATGGCAGCGAAGCGCATCATGTCCGCATAGACCGCCGAATGGGATGTAAAGCCGCCATCGGCGACGATCGATGCGCCCGTAACATAACGGGCCTGGTCGGACGCGAGGAAGGCGACGACTTCGGCGATATCCTCCGGCCGGCCCAGATAATCGACCAGATTATGTTCGGTCATCAGCTTCTGGGCCTCTGGCGGCATATTGTCGTCCAGCGCCTCTGTCATCACCAGGCCGACCACGACCACGTTGGAGCGGATGCCCTGCTTGCCATATTGGGTGGCGATATATTTGGAGAGGCCCAGCATCCCTGCCTTGGTCGTGCCATAGGCAGGATAGTCGACATCGCCCGCCAGCCCCTTGCCGGAACCTGTGAAGACGATCGACCCGCCGCCTGCCGACAGCAGATGGGGGATGGCGTGCTTGGCGCACAGCATCGACCCGCGCAGGTTGGTGGCAAAAGTGCGATCCCAGAAGGCGACGTCCATGTCGGCGATCAGCGCGTCTTCGTGCATCAGGCCGGTCTGGGCGGCGTTGCTGTGGAGGATATGGAGGCCGCCGAAATGATCGACCACCTTGGTTATGCCCGCCGCGATCGAGGCTTCCTCCATCACGTCCATGGCGACGGCGAGCGCCTGCCCGCCCTGCGCCGTGATTTCGTCGACCACATGGGACAGGCGCGATTCGGTGCGGCCGGTGATCGCGACCTTCGCGCCGCGCTGCGCCATCATCAGCGCGGTGGCGCGGCCGATGCCGCTGCCGCCGCCGGTGATGATCGCGACCTTGTCCTTCAGAGGGTGCAAGAGATCGGTCATAGGGACTCCGTGATGTGGGTTTGCCGGGGCGATACCGGATCATAAAGGGTAGTGCGCTGGCGGACGGGACGTCCGACCGATGCGGCGAGCGCACGCATTTGCGTGGGGCCAAATTCCTGGCCGTTGACGCCACCCGCCGCGCGGGTGATCGATTCGTCCATGAGCGTGCCGCCCATGTCGTTGGCGCCCGCGTTCAGGATTGCCGCCGCCCCCTCCGGTCCCATCTTGACCCAGGACACCTGGATATTGGGGATCAGCGGATGCAGGACGATGCGGGCGATGGCGTGCATCAGCACCGCCTCGCGATAGCTTGGTCCCGACCGGGCCAGCCCCTTGCGCCAGATCGGCGCTTCCATATGGACGAAGGGCAAGGGGACAAATTCGGTGAAGCCGCCGGTCTGTTCCTGCAAGGCGCGGATGCGCAGCAGGTGGCGCGCCCAGTGGCGATAGCCCTCGACATGGCCGAACATGATCGTCGCGGTGCTGCGCAGGCCGATGCCATGGGCCACGCGCATCACTTCGATCCATTCGTCTGCGCTGACCTTGTCCGGGCATATCAGCGCGCGGATTTCGGGGTCGAGTATCTCGGCCGCGGTGCCGGGCAAGGTGGAGAGGCCCGCCGCCTTCAACTGCGCCAGATAATCCTCCAGCGGCAGGCCCAGCGTATGCGCGCCATGGGTAACTTCCAGCGGGGAGAAAGCGTGGATATGGATGTCCGGCGCGGCTTTGCGCACGGCCTTCAGAACGGAGAGATAGGTGTTGCCGTCATAGTCGGGATGGATGCCCCCTTGCAGGCAGACTTCGGTGGCGCCGCGATCCCATGCTTCGGCCGCGCGCCGTCCAACCTCGGCATAGTCGAGCCGGTAGGCGGGGCCGCGCATCGCCTTCGTACTGCCCTTCGAAAAGGCGCAGAAGCCGCATTTGTAGAGGCAGATATTGGTGTAGTTGATGTTGCGATTGACGGCATAGGTCAGCGTGTCGCCGATAGTCTCCTGCCGCAGCCGGTCGGCCTGGGCGACGATGGCAGCAAGGTCGTGGCCATCGGCATCGAACAGGGTGACGATGTCACGCTCGCTCAGGCGCGCACCAGCTTCGGCGTGGCGCAGGAGCGCCTGCACCGATGCCGATGCCTGGCCGACATCGCCGCCGATCAGCGCGGGCGCGTCGTCGCCATGCCCGGCGGCCCAATCGTCGGGCTTGGGCAGGCCGCGTCCGTCGATCGCGCGCAGGATAAGGGTTGCGACCGCAGGCGCGGCCCAATCCTGCGCCGCCAGCGCGTAACGTGGCCCGATGGCAAGGCGTTGGGAAAGCGTGCGGCCAGCGGCGCGGGTGGCCTGCGCCAATGTCTCCAGATGGGGCCATGGGGCTTCGGGGTTCACATGGTCGGGCGTCACCGGCGACACCCCGCCCCAGTCGTTTACCCCGGCCCGGATCAGCGGAGCAAGATCGACTTGGTCGTGGAGGTTGGGCGGCGCCTGGATCGTCATGTCCGGTCCCAGGATCAGCCGCGCGGCGGCGATCGTCCAGAGATGATCGTCGAGCGCCGGTTCGGCATGTTCGGCCATCCGCGTGCCCGGCTTGGCCCGGAAATTCTGGATGATGACTTCCTGAATATGGCCATATTGGCGATGCAGGTCGCGGATGGCGACCAGCGCGTCGACCTGTTCGTCGCGGGTTTCGCCGATGCCGATCAGCAGCCCGGTGGTGAAAGGCACTTTGGTGCGGCCCGCCTCCGCGATCGTGGCCAGACGACGCGCAGGCTGCTTGTCGGGCGAGCCGAAATGCGGGCCGCCACGCGCGCACAGCCGATCTGCGCTGCTTTCCAGCATGATGCCCATCGACGCGGCATGGGGGCGCAGCAGGGCATAGTCGGCCGCGTCCATCAGGCCGGGGTTGAGGTGGGGCAACAGGCCGGTTTCGCGCAGGACCAGTTCCGCCATTTCGGCGAGGTAGGAAAGCGTGGAATCATGGCCCAGCCGGGCCAGCGCGTCGCGCGCCGCGGCATAGCGGTCCTCGGGCCGGTCGCCCAGGGTGAACAGCGCCTCCCGGCACCCGGCCTCAGCGCCCGCGCGCGCGATCGCCAGGACTTCTTCGCGGCTGAGATAGGCGTCGACCGCCGGCGCCGGTGTGGTGGCAAAGGTGCAGTAATGGCAGACGTCGCGGCATAATTTGGTGAGCGGAATGAACACTTTGCGCGAATAGGTGACGCGGGCGCCATGCCCCTCCAGCGTCAGCGCTTCCGCCTGCGTCATCATCGCGGCCAGCGTGCTGGCGCGCAGCAGGGCCGCAATCTCGCCAGCGGCCGCGTCCATGCGATGCAGATCGTCCAAAGTCACATCCTACTCCGCAGTTATCCCGGCCCGAGGCGCAGGCGGGGCAGATGCTATCTGCCCCGCCTGCCTTCTCATCAGAAGCTGTATTTCGCGCTGACGCCCCAGGTCCGTGGCTCCCCGGCATAGACCGAGCTGAGCGGGAAGGAGGACAGCAATACGCTGGACGCCGAGAAATATTCTTCCTTGAAGACATTCTTCACGAACACGCCCAGATCCAGGCCCGTGCCGCCAATGCCGCGCCAGTCGAGGCGGGCGTTGACCAGCTTGTAGCCGGGCAGCTTTTCGCCGTTCTGGCCACCGAAATCATCGGTCATGAACAGGTCCGAGTTGAAGGCGAGATCGCCGTCGGCCGGCTTGATCGGCAGGATCCAGCTCACGCTCGCCGTGCCGGAGAATTTGGGCGAGTAGGTGTTGATTTGCGCCTTGCCCAGCGTGACCGAGGCGGGCAGCCCGTTCGGTACGTTGACGCTTTCCACCTTCACGTCGGTATAGGCGGCGTTGAAGGACACGGTGAAGTTGCGGGTGGGGCTGATCGAGGCTTCCAGTTCCACGCCCCATATCCGCAGGTTGGCGACATTGGCCGCCAGCGATCCGTTGGTCGGCGAATCCGGCGTGCCATTGGGGATGATGGTCTGCGTGTTGAGGAATTGCAGCGCGTTTTTATACTTGCTGTAATAGGCCGCGATGTTCAATCGGCCGCGTGCCTCCCCCACATGATAGTCATATTTCGACCCCAGTTCGACGTCGGTGATCCGCTCCTCGCCGGTCTTCTGGAAGGCGCGCAGGTCGGGGCAGACGCCGCCGGTTGCGACGCAGGACGGATCGACGCCGCCGGTGGTGAAGGGCGTTTCGAACAGCGGGGTGTTGATGTTCACGCCGCGATAGCCGCGCCGCGACGAAATGTAGAGCAGCCAGTCGGGCGTCGCCTTGTAATCCAGGCCGATGGTCCAGCTCGGCTCCTCCCCCTTGTTGGAGACGGTGCCGACGCCATCGGCCAAGCCAAGCGCTGCCGTGGCCAGGCAGGTATCCTCATCGACGTAGCTGGTGCCGATCGTGCCGCCGCAGGCCGATACCTTGTCCCAGCTGTAACGCGCGCCGAGGTTCAGTTTCAGCTTATCCGTGATTTCATAACCGATCTGGCCATAGACCGCGAAATTCTTGTTGCGGACATGCGCGCTAACCGCAGGCGCTGGCACTCCACCGACCGAGAAGGCCGTGAATTGCGATCCGGTGGGACCGGCGGACTTGTCGTTATTGTAGAAGACGCCGGTGATGAAGTTGAACGACCCGAAATCGCCCAGCAACTGGGTTTCGTTGGTCAGATACTGGCGATCCAGCACCGACGCGGCGTGGAACAGGGTGAAGGGCACAGCAGCGGGGAGTGGCGCGGGCAGGCCGGTGGGGATCGACAGATTTTGCAGCGCGCCGGTGTTGATCAGCTGATTGCTGAAATTCTTGCGGAAACCGAAGATGTTGCGCAGCGTCAGGTCGCCAAAGCTGAACGAGGTGTCGTTGGTGATCGACGTCATCTTGCGCGACGAACGGCCGCCATTGATGCCGCCGTCGAACGAACCGCGCCGGTTGGCGCGCTGCGTTTCGAGCGCCTGCTGTGCCTGCGGGTCCAGCACGCCGAGGCCGAAGGCGGCGAGCGAGAAATTCTGGCGCAGCAGATAGAGGCCACCGGCCAGTTCGTCGCTCTTGAAATATTCGTAGATGGTGGTGCTTTTCAGACCCTCGACCGGCTCCAGCAGCAAGGACAGGCGAAAGGCATCCTGCTTTATATTGTCAAAGCCCGGCCCGCAGTCAAAGGCGATCGTGCGGGGATCCTGCCGCCGGACCTGGCCGGCCGCGCGGAACGCTACCTTGTCGGCAACGATGGGGACGTTGATCGCACCTTCCAGTTCGCGATAGTCGAAGCTGCCATATGTGCCCTCGACATAGCCTTCAAATTCATAGGAGGGGCGCTGGCTGCCGATGACCACGGCGCCGCCCAGCGTGTTGCGACCGAACAAGGTGCCCTGCGGCCCTTTGAGCACCTGGATGCTGCCAATGTCGTAGGTCGGCACGTTCGAGCCGACGGCAGGCAGCGGGGTGTCGTTCAGGTAGATGACCACGCCTGGCGTGACTTCGCCCAACGGCAACTGGCCGATGCCGCGCAGGGTGAGCGCGACATTGTCCTTGCCGCCTTCGGACGAGAAGGTGAAGCCCGGTGCGATCGTCTTGACGTCGCTGACCGTCTGGACGGTGCTGCGCTCCAGCGAGGCGGCCGAGAAGGCGGAGATGGAGACGGACACGTCCTGCAACCGTTCTTCGCGACGGCGGGCGGTGACGACGATGTCGCCGCTGCTGGAACTTTCAGCCTGGGGCGCCACGCTGGTCGCGTCCTGCGCCCAGAGCGGGGTCGCCAAGGTCGCACCGGTCGACAGCAACGCCAGTTTCAAAATGCCGAATTTCATTCTCTCTCTCCCTTGGCCGATCTGGATCGCCTATTCTTTTCGCAGGCATCGTCCTTACCGGCGCATAGAGGCGGTCATAGCCGCCATTCTCCACCTACCTTCCGGCAGGAATCGTTGCACAGATGGAAACTAATCTGTCTATCGTGGTAATTATGCCGCAGGCTTTTGGCGTGGCGATCAGGACCATTGGCGGATGATGTCCGCCACGTCCGCGCTGGCGGCTTCGGTGATGGCGCCTTCCGTGAGATCCAGCCTGGGCGCGGGCGCGGGGTGGGCGATGCCGTCCCGCTGGACAAAGGTTCCGCGCGCCTGATTATGCGGATGCCCCGGCGCTTCGGCCATCGCCAGAACCGGGGTGACGCACGCATCGGTATGCGCGAAATGATCGGCCCATGCGTCGCGCGTCCTGGTCGCGAAGGCGGCGGTAAAATCGGCCTGCATCATGGGCCAGGCCGCGCGGTCGTTCTGGTCGTAGCGACGATCAGACAGGCCCAGCCCATCGACCATCTGGGCAAAGAATTTGGGTTCCAGGCAGCCGACCGCGACGTGGCGACCATCCGCGCACATATAGCAGCGATAGAAAGGCGCGGCCCCGTCCAGCAGGTTGGAGGCGGGCGCATCGGTCCATAGCCCCTTGGGCTGCCAGGCGTAGAAAAGGCTCATCAGCGACGCGACGCCGTCGGTGATGCAGGCGTCGACAACCTGCCCCCGTCCCGTTCGTTGCGCCGACAACAGGGCGCTCAATAGGCCGAAGATCAGGAACATGGCGCCGCCGCCATAATCGCCCACGAGATTGAGCGGCACTGAGGGGGGCTGCCCCGGTTCGCCCATCGCGTGCAGCGCGCCGGTGATCGAGAGATAGTTGATGTCATGCCCGGCGCGCATCGCCAGCGGACCGGATTGGCCCCACCCGGTCATGCGGCCGAACACCAGGCGCGGATTGCGCGCCAGACAGATGTCCGGGCCGATGCCCAGCCGCTCCATCACACCAGGGCGATAGCCCTCTATCAGGCCGTCCGCCCGATCAATCAGGTCGAGCAGCTGGGCGCGGTCATCATCGCGCTTGAGGTCGAGATGGATCACCGTCCGGCTGCGGTGGAGAATGTCGCCGCCGACATCGTCCCAGTCGCCCGCGCCCGCCGATGGTGGTCGCGCGACGCGGATGATCTCCGCCCCCATATCCGCCAACAGCATCGCCGCCAGCGGCACCGGGCCGATAGCGTCGATCTCGACGATGCGGATACCGGCCAGCGGCCCCGATAGCTTGGTCATCAGATGTTGGTCCGGTCCGCGCCCTTGAGGTCCAGAATAGCGCGAGCCTCATCCGGCGTAGCCACTTCCAGCCCCATACCCTCGATGATCTGGCGCGCGGTCGCGACCTGTTCGGCGTTGGTCTGCGCCAGGCGGCCGGGGCCGCCCCAGAGCGAATCCTCCAGCCCCACCCGCACATTGCCGCCCATCGACGCGGCCATGGCGACGATACTCATCTGACGCGCGCCTGCGCCTAGCACCGACCATTGATATTGATCGCCGAACAGTCGGTCGGCGGTGCGTTTCATATGCATGATGTCGTCGGGATGGCTGCCGATGCCGCCCAATATGCCAAAGCAGGTCTGGATGAACAAAGGCACCTTCACCAGCCCGCGATCGAGGAAATATTTTAGGTTATATAGGTGGCTGGTGTCGTAACATTCAAATTCGAAGCGGGTGCCGAGCGGCGACAGGGTGGCCAGCAGATATTCGATATCCGCATAGGTGTTCTTGAACACCAGGTCGCGCGATGCCTCCAGCGCGGCCGGTTCCCAGGCATGTTTGAAGTCCTTAAACCGGTCCAGCATCGGGAACAGGCCAAAGCCCATCGTCCCCATGTTCAGGCTGGCGACTTCGGGTGCGAAGGTCTGGGCCGGGCGCATCCGTTCCTGCACGGTCATGGAGGGATGACCGCCGGTGGTCAGGTTCAGCACCGCGTCGCTGCGCTGCCTGATGACCTTCAGGAAGGGCATGAACAGATCGGGATTCTGGTCGGGTCGCCCGTCGACGGGATTGCGGGCGTGCAGGTGGATGATCGCCGCGCCCGCTTCCGCCGCGCCGATCGCCGACTCTGCGATCTCCTCTGCCGTGATCGGCAGATAGGGCGACATGGACGGGGTATGGATGGCGCCGGTGATGGCGCAGCTGATGATCACTTTACGTTTGGCCATGATGGTTCCTTTCGCCCGGCTGGGCGATGGCAGGCGCGTGAGGACGCGCAATCTATCCTTGGGTAGGCGGAAGCGGGAGCGTCAGGGCAGTATGCCAAGCTGGCGCGCGCGCAACACCGCCTGCGGCCGCCGCCGAACGCCCAGCTTGTCGTAGATCTGCTGCATATACCATTTGACCGTGCCTTCGGTCAGGCCAAGCCGGTCGCCGATTTCGCGGTTGCGCAGGCCCCCGCTCACCATCATCAAGATATCGACTTCCCGGTTGGCAAGGCGACCAGTCAGGCCGAAATCATCGTCATCCTCCTCGTCGCTTTCGATCTGCGGGCCGCTGCGCATCAGCGACACCAGCCGCACGGCGAAGCGGTCGGCCGGGGTTTCCAGTTCCGGCCCCTGTGCATAGGCTTCGGTCAGCAGCGAGGCGATGACTTCGCCTTCATCGACGAAGGTGCGGACCCAGCCCGCCGGTTCGGCCATTTCGACCGCGGTCCGCACGGCGCGACGAGCTTCGGACCGATTGCCCTGTAACACGGCGATTTCCGCCAGCAACAGTTCGAACGTCACGGCTGAACGGACGGCCCCGGCGCGACGGACGAATTCCAGCCAGCGATGCGCAACCTTGCGCGCGCGGCTGAGCCGATGGCGCTGCATCTCGATCCGTAGCCAAGCGATGGCGATGCTTTCGTTGCGGCGCGTGGGATGCAGCGTGGGGATCGGTTCGCCGTCCAGTTGCGAATCGCCCGCGGCAAAATGCCGTTCGGCTTCCTCGATCTGGCCGGCCTTGATGAGCAGGCGGACCTCTTCCGCCACGATGAAGGCGCGCATCCGGTCCAGCCCACATTCGATCGCGACCAGATGCGCGTCGTTGAGCGTCGACAGCGCGCCCGGCAGATCGCCGCGCGCGGCGCGCAGCCGGGCGTTGACGATGTAGCCCGACGCCATCTGGTCCGCGAATCCCCATTGCCGCACCACGGGCAGGTGGCGTTCGACCAGCGCCGCCGCGCCATCCAGATCGCCCGCGTCATAAAGGAGTTCCGCCAGTGGCAAGGCGGGCAGCGCCGCAAGGCCCGACCCCTCGCCATGAATGTCGCGGGCCAGGGTAAGGGCCTCGTCCAGGAAACGATGCGCCAGCTGCGTCTTGCCCTGCGCCATCAGCGTCGGCGCGACCGAGGCCTTGAGCGCGATCGACGCGAAGTCCGATCCGGGGCGAGACAAAGCGCGCCGGGTTTCCGCCTCAAGCTTGAGCATGTCCTGGAAATGATAGAGTTCGCGCCGCGCCGACATCAATTGCGCGAGCAGGGTGCAGCTGAGATAGGCGTGGCTTTCGGCCATTTCCGCAAGCAGGGGTTCGGCTTCCGCCTCCACCTCCACCATATCGTCGCGCGCCGCCGCCAGCATGACGAGGCGATGGCGGATCATCAGATCCAGTTGTTCATTATCATGCGCCGACACGTCGTCGCTCTGGTTGCGCGCTTCGTGGATCGACCGCGCGGTGGCGATCAGCCTGTCGGCGGCGGCGAACGACAATTGCCGTATCCGCCGCCAAGCCAAAGCCAGCAGCAGATAGGGGTGTTGTGCCAATACGGCCCAGGGGAGTTCCGCGCCCAACTCGTCGATCCGATACAGATAACCCGAATAGGTGAGTTGTTCGGCCAGCCGATCCAACTGTCCGGCCAGGAAAGCCTGATCCCCGCTCAGTCGGGCATGTTCGACCGCCTTGAGGATGTCGCCCGTCGCGGCGAAATGATCGCTCGCGCGGCAATGCATCATGGCGGCGCGCGCGGGGGCCCGGTCCATCAGGCGGCCCAGCACCATGTCGCGGAACAGGCGGTGATAGGCGTAGCGGCCATGTTCCTGATCGATCGGATTGAGGAACAGCCCTTCGCGAAAGACGCGATCCAGCATGGCGCGCGCATCGTCATTGCCCGTCACCGCCGCACAGGCGGAAGGGGTGAGTTCATCCAGAATTGATGTGTCGACCAGGAAACGGCGCACGTCGTCGGGCTGCTGGCCAAGCACCTCTTCATGGAAATATTCAGCAAATTCCGGACGCAGGCCGGTCAGCCGCATCTGGCCCGCCCCCTGCGCGCCGCGCCGGTAGAGATCGCAAGCGATGACGACGCCCGATACCCAGCCCTGGGTATCGCGCACGATATCCTGCAAATTTTGCGCATCGATCGGCGCGCCCACGCTCATCGTTACCAGTTGCGTGGCTTCAGCCAGCGTCAGAGAGAGGTCGGCATTACCCACCTCGACCAGGAAACCGAGCGCCCGCATCCGCGCCAGCGGCAGCCCTACCGAGCCGCGCGCCGCCACGATCATGGTCAGGCCGTCGCGCGCGCTGGACGACAGCTGGGCGATGAAGGCCAGGGTCGCTTCGTCCAGCAGTTGCGCGTCGTCGATGACGATGACCGGCTTGGGTTCGACCACCGTCGACAGCGCCTCGAGCCACACGGCATCACCCGCGTCGGCGTCGAGATCGGCCCAATCCAGCCGGGCCGCGACGCCGGCAGCCTTGAGCGCGAGCAGGAAGGACGCCTTGTTGCCGATGCCCGCGCGCGCCGCCAGCCACAGCAGCGGTCGCCCCTCCGCCCGCAGACGTTCGGCCCAGAACAGCATGGCCGTGGTCTTGCCGCTGCCTGCCGGCGCGGACACCACCGTCATGCGGGATAGGGCAACCTTTGGGATCAGCGCCAGCAGCGCCGGACGCTCGATCAGCGTCGGAGTGATGCGGGGCGGCAGGACGATTGTCGGGACAACGGCCATTCAGTCTCTCCTGTTCGTGCTGCGTGGCACGATTCGTTTTATTGTTGTAAATATATTCTGACCGTTGAAATCTGAAATGCAATCCCCTTTTCCTATCCACAGATAGGTCATGAGCGCGCCAGAACATTGTCCTGATGGCATGACAGGCTGCGTCGCGGGCGCGCCATCCAGAAAAAGGCAGGCGATCCCAACGGCCGCGCCGACGCATCAGGAAAGGTTCACCATGAAGGCCCTGTATCTCGAAAAGATCGACGGACCCGATTCCGTTATCGTGGCGGATGTCGAAACGCCCGTGCCCGGCCCCGGCGAAGTCCGGGTCGCTATCAAAGCCGCGTCGATCAATCACCGCGAACTGTTCATCACCCATGGCCAATATCCCGGCATGACCGTGCCCACGACGCTGGGTTGCGACGGCGCGGGCGTGGTGGACATGATCGGCGAGGGCGTGAGCGGGGCCAGCGAAGGCGACGAGGTCATCCTCTACCCCGCCCGCAACTGGGGGCCGAACCGTCATGCCCCCGCCGCCGATTTCGGCCTGCTGGGGATGCCCTTTGCCGGGACGATCGCCGAATATATCTGCGTGCCGGTCGAAAATCTGGCGCCCAAGCCTGCCTTCATGAGCTTCGAGGAAGCCGGCGCGATGCCGCTGACCGCGCTCACATCCTGGCGCGCACTGATGTTCAAGGGCCGGTTGCAGGCGGGCGAGACGCTGCTGATCAGCGGCGTGGGCGGCGGTGTTGCCACCTTCGGCCTCGCCTTTGCCGTCGCCAAGGGTGCCAACGTCTATGTCACCGGCGAGAACCAGGAGGTCATCGACCGCGCCATCGCCATGGGGGCCAAGGGCGGCCTGCTCTACACCGATCCCGACTGGCGCAAACAGGTTGGCAAGCTGACCGGCGGGATAGACGTCGTGCTGGACGGCGCGCCCGCCCCCAGCTTCGCCAATTATGTCCGCGCGATCAATCCGGGCGCCCGGATCGTGATCTATGGCTCTACCGCCGGCAACGAGATCAAGTTCAACGCGACCGACATCTTCCTGAAAAGCGCCAGCATCGTCGGCAGCCAAGTGGGCGATCCGCAGGATTTCCAAGAGATGCTGGCATTTGCGGGTGCGCATCAAATCAGGCCGGTGATCGAAGCCACCTACCCGCTGGCGCAGGCGAAGGAAGCGCTGCTGCATCTGCGCGACAGTCACAAATTCGGCAAAGTCGTGGTGACGATGTGAGCGACTTGTTCAGCCTGGCGGGCAAGAAGGCGATCGTCACCGGCGGCGCGCAGGGGCTGGGCCGGATGATCGCCGAAGGGCTGTTGCGCGCGGGCGCGACGGTGGCGATCACGTCGCGCAAAGCCGATATCTGCGAGGCTGCGGCGAGCGAGATGGGGGCATTGGGTACTTGCATCCCCCTGCCCGCCGATCTTTCGACGCCGGAGGCCGCAGTCGATCTGGTCGCGCGCTACCGCGATGCCGTGGGGGCGTGCCATATCCTGGTCAATAATGCGGGCAAGACCTGGGGCGGCGAGATAGACAGTTTCCCCGACAAGGCGTGGCCCGGCGTGATGGCGGTGAATGTCCAGACTCCCTTCACCATGGTGCGCGAATTGCTGCCCGAACTGGGCGCGGCAGGAACCGACGACGATCCGGCGCGGATCATCAATATCGGCTCGGTCGCGGGCATGAAGACCGAGCGGCTGAGCGCATATA
The DNA here is from genome assembly GCA_001829085.1 of Sphingomonadales bacterium RIFCSPLOWO2_12_FULL_63_15. Taxonomy (GTDB): domain Bacteria; phylum Pseudomonadota; class Alphaproteobacteria; order Sphingomonadales; family Sphingomonadaceae; genus Sphingobium. The sequence goes on from MIAK01000046.1 coordinate 48,527, forward strand.
GCTATGCCGCCAGCAAGGCGGCGGTCCATATGATGACGCGCGACCTGGCGGGCGATCTGGCCGCGCGCAACATCACGGTGAATGCGGTCATCCCCGGCTTCTTCCCGACCAAGATGACCGCGCACATGCGCGACGAAGACAGTGTCGATGCGGGGCTGCTGGCTCATATTCCGCTGGGTCGCCTGGGCAAGCCGGACGACATCGCCGGGATTGTCGTATTTCTATGTTCGCGGGCGGGCGCTTATGTGACGGGCGCGCAAATTCCGGTCGATGGCGGCGTGGTCGGTTGCGGCTGATATCATGACCCACAGTCTCCACATTCTGGCCGACCGGATCGCGATAGAGGCATGCCTGTATCGCTACGCCCATCTGATCGATGCAATGCAGTATCACCGGATTGCGGACGAGGTGTTCACGCCCGACGGCATCATCGATTTTGGCGGGGCGAAGGCGGTGGGACGGGACGCCATCCATGCGCAATGCATGACCTATCAGGGGGCGCTACTGGGCTGCTGCCACAATGTCACCAATGTCGTGATCGAGGTGGATGGCGACGAAGCGCGGGCGGCCAGCCGCATCCTGGCCTGGCATTGGTTCGCGATTCCCGATGCCGATCCGCTGCGTGCCACCGATCTGCTGGCGGTGGGCGGATATGAGGACCGGCTGCGGCGCACGCCTGACGGGTGGCGCATCCATGAACGGCGTGGTTTGAATTTCGGTACGGGTGTCGGTGCCGGGCAAGTGCCCGAACCTATGCGGCCGATCTTTGCGGGGATGCAGGGGCGCGCGCCGACCTGGCCCGCTTGACTGGCAGGCGAGGCCGCGGCCCCGCCGCCTCGCCTATAGCTGCCAGCCGCCGCCCGCGACGATGACCTGGCCGGTGATGTAGTCCGCTTCGGGCAAGCACAAAAGATAGACCGCGCCGGCGGCTTCCTCCGGCGTGCCCGCGCGGCCCAGCGGTATGCCCTTTTCCATCGCTTCCAAGATTTCGTCGCTGACACCGGCCTTGATGTCCTTGCCCTTCACATTGATGGTCGAACTGCCCGCCTCCCCCGCGGTCATCCGCGTCATGATCGCGCCGAAGGCGACAGCGTTGACGGTGACATTATAGCGGCCCCATTCCTTCATCACGGTCTTGGTCAGGCCCACGATCCCGGCCTTGCCAGCGGCATAGCCCGCCTGCCCAGGATTGCCGCCCAGCCCCGCGACCGAGGAGATGTTGACGACGGTGCGGCGTGTGGCGCGGCCATGTGCGGCGATCTCCGCCTTGGCCGCCGCCGCGATGACCGGTTGGGCGGCGCGCAGGATGCGGAACGGGGCGCTTAGATGCACGTCCAGCATCGCCATCCATTGTTCGTCGCTGGTCTTTTGTAGCACCGAATCCCAAGCATAGCCGGCATTGTTGACGATGATGTCGATCGTGCCGAAGGCGTCGGCCGCTGCGGCGATGAATTGCTCGCCGAAATCCAGCGCAGTTACGTCGCCCACGCATACCACTGCGCGGACACCCAGCGCCTCAATCTCTGCGGCCGTTGCATGGGCGACGTCATCGTCCAGGTCGTTGACGACGATATGCGCGCCATTGCGCGCCAGTTTGAGCGCGATCGCCTTGCCAATGCCGCGACCCGACCCGGATACCAGGGCCACCTTACCATCCAATATCTTCACGTTACTTCCCGTTCCCTTCAAAATCCGGCGACGCAAGCCCGTCCACCATCCATGACCACTATGCCCCGATCGGGGACGCTGGCGCGAAACAGCACATCAACGCCATCGCGCCAGATTTCCGTTCGCACCGTTTCACCCGGCCAGACCGGGGCGGTGAAACGCGAACTAATCGCCGTAAGAAGAGCGGGGTTGCCACCACAGCATGAATGAACCAGCGCCCGGCTGACCAGCCCCATCGTCGCCAGCCCATGCAGGATCGGTCGATCGAACCCGGCCGACGCGGCGGTTCCGGCATCCACATGCAGCGGGTTGCGATCCCCGGTCAGGCGATAGAGCAGCGCCTGGTTGATCGCGGTCGGCAGGTCGAGCAGGGCATGGGCCGGCTCATCGGGCATGGCGACGGCTGCCGCACCGGGCAGATCGCGCGGCCCGCCAAAGCCACCCGTGCCGCGCAACACCCAGGTCTCTTCCATCTCCGCGATCACCAGGTCGGTCGGCGTCATCAGGGTCCGCTTGGCACGCACCAGCGCAGGCTTGCCCGGTCCCTTATCGGCGATATCGCCAATCTCGATCCGGCCGTGCACCAGTTGGCCCAGCTCCAGCGGGCGGAACAGACGCAAACTCTGTTCGCCATGCAGGATGTTGGCCCAGTCCCAGCCCAGTTCCGCCGCCATCGGCCAGAAACCGGGCGTACCTAGCACCAGCGCCATGGTCGGCAGCACCGCCAAGTCACGCTCGAACACCAGATTCTGTTCATCGATCGGCGCGAGACCCGCGCCCACGCCCAGTGCGTAGAGGATGGCGCTGCGCGGATCGCACATATCCTCCGCCGCGGGAATGGAGTAGTCCCGCAAGCGATCCAGGTTCAACATCGGCACTCTCCCGGCAGCAACTTAGGACAGCTTGCGTTCGTCCAGCCCCAGCCCCCGCCCGATGATTTCGCGCATAATTTCGCTGGTGCCTGCAAAGATACGGCTGATCCGCGCGTCGGTATACATGCGGCTGATGCGATATTCTTCCATATAGCCTGCGCCGCCATGCAACTGGACACATTCGTCCATGACCCGGCCCTCAAGTTCGCTGCTCAGCAGCTTGGCCGCCGATGCATCCTCCGCCGTCAATTCGCCCGCGTTCAGCAGCAGGACGCATTGGTCCACATAGGTCTGGAGCGCGTCCAATTCGGCGCGCATCGACGCCATCTTGAAGCGTGTATTCTGGAAAGCGCCGATCGGTTTGCCGAACGCCTTGCGCTCCTTCACATAATCCAGTGTGATGTCGAAGGCGGTCTGCGCCGTCGCCATGAAGCCGATCGCGGCTACCAGCCGCTCCTGCGCCAGGAAACGGGCGAGATATTTGAAGCCCTGGGTCGGATCGCCCAGCACATTGGCCTTGGGCACCTTCACATCGTTAAAGAAGAGTTCGGCGGTGTCCTGCGCCTTCAGGCCCATCTTGGCGAGTTTGCGGCCGCGTTCGAACCCGTCCATGCCACGTTCAACCACGAACAGGCCAAGGCCATGGCGGCTGTTGGGATCGGTCCGCGCGGCAACCACGATCAGGTCGCCCAATATGCCGTTGGAGATATAGGTTTTCGCGCCGTTCAAAAGCCAATGGCCGCCCTGATCGGTGGCGCTGGTTCGCATCCCGGCCAGGTCGCTGCCCGTCGAAGGTTCCGTCATCGCGACGGCCAGGATCTTTTCGCCGTTAACGATGCCGGGCATCCAGCGATCCTTCTGTTCATCATTGCCCAGTTTGGCGAAGTAGGGCGCGACGAGATCATTATGCAGGTTGATGTAGAAACCCACATCGCCATGGCGCATATTTTCTTCGATGATGATCTGTTCGAAGCGGAAATCGTCGATCCCCGCGCCGCCATATTTTTCGTCCGCCCAGGTGCAGAGCAGACCCTGCGCCCCGGCTTTGAGATACAGCTCGCGGTCGACAATGCCCTGTTCGCGAAACCGCTCGGCATGGGCGCCGACTTCGGTGCTCATGAATTTGACGACGCTGTCGCGAAACTGTTCATGTTCCGGTTCGAAGATGAGGCGTCTCATGCCGGGACCGGCTCCTTGACCGTGGTTTCGCTGGCGGGGGTGTAGAAATCTTCACCCCGCGCCGCCTTGTCGCGCAGCCAGGCGGACGGCAGGAAGCGCGGCCCGTAAAGCTGCGCCAGACGGTCAGATTCCTGTACGAATGTTTTGATGCCGATGGTGTCGATATAGCTGATCGTGCCGCCGGTCCACGCTGGGAATCCCCAGCCATAGATCGCGCCAAGATCGGCATCCTGCGGCGTTTCCAGGACATTTTCTTCCAGGCACCGGGCGGTTTCCATAGCCTGCGCATAGAGATAGCGCTGCTTGAGTTCCTCGATGTCCCAGTCCGCTTTGGTGGGGAAATGATCGGCCAGCCCTTTCCACAGATGCTTCTTGCCGCCTTCGGGATAGTCGTAGAAGGCCCCGCCTGCTTTGCGGCTGGAGCGGCCGATCTCGTCCTTCATACGGCGCATGACGGCAACGCCGGCGGGCGGCGTATAGGCGTCGCCTTCCTCGGCGATCGCCTGATCGACGATCTTGAGCGGCAGGTCGAGCGTCAGTTCGTCCAGCAGCGCCAACGGGCCAACGGGCATCCCTACCGCCTTGGCCGCATTCTCGATCACCGCAGGCGGCACGCCTTCAGCCAGCATCGCCGCGCCTTCGTGGATCAGCATCTGGAACACGCGGCTGGTGTAGAAGCCGCGGCTGTCGTTGACGACGATCGGCGTTTTGCGCAGTTGGGCGATATAATCGAGGCCCTTGGCCAGCGTCGCCTTGCTGGTCTGCTTGCCCATGATGACTTCGACCAGGCCCATGCGCTCGACCGGCGAGAAGAAGTGCAGGCCGATAAACTGGTCGGGGCGCTGTGATGCCTGCGCCAGTTGAGATATCGGCAGGGTCGAGGTGTTGGAGGCGAACACTGCATGGTCGGGCAACACCGCTTCGGCTTTGCGCGTCGTTTCCGCCTTGATCCCGGTGTCCTCGAACACCGCCTCTACCACGAGGTCGCAGCCGTCGAGCAGGGCGAAATCGTCGGTAGGGGTTATGCGGGCGAGGACGGCGTCGGCCTTGTCCTGTTTCGTCTTGCCCTTTTCGATCAGCTTGCCCAGCACCCTGGCCGCATAATCCTTGCCCTTTTGTGCGGTCGCGGTGTCGCGGTCGATCAGGATCACCTCGATCCCCGCATTAGCGGAGACATAGGCAATGCCCGCGCCCATCATGCCCGCGCCCAGCACGCCGACCTTCTTCGCCGCGAATTTCTCAAAGCCTTCGGGACGGCGCGCGCCCTTTTCAGCGGCCTGCTTGGAAATGAAGGTGGTGCGAATGATGTTGCGCGCGACCGGATCGGTCAGCAGCTTGGCGAAATATTTGCCCTCGACGGTCAGCGCCTTGTCGAAGGGCAGTTGCAGACCCTGGAACACGCAATTGAGGATCGCCAGCGGAGCTGGCTGATTATAGCCCACTTTGGCGATGCCACCCGTCGCCATCATATAAGCCGTCGAGTCTTCAGGGACGGTCAGCCCTTTCTTCTGCGGTGGGGTCCAGCCCTTGACGTCCCATGGCTTGACCGGATCGGGCGCGGTCGCAAGCCAGGCTTTAGCCGCGTCGATCAGCGTGTCGGCGGAAACCACCTCGTCCACGATCTTCAGCTTAAGGGCTTCGGCGGGGCCGACCGAACGGCCCGACAGCAGCAGGTCGAACGCGGTTTTCATCCCCGCGATCAGGCCCAGCCGCACCGTGCCGCCCGATCCAGGAAGCAGGCCGACATTGACTTCTGGCAGGCCAACCTGCACCTTTGCGTCGTCCACCAATATGCGCCGATGGCAGGCAAGCGTGAGTTCGAACCCACCGCCCAGCGCCAGCCCGTTGATCGCCGCGACCCAGGGCTTGCCCGACTGTTCGATCGCCCGGTGCATGTCGGTCGCGCGCTTGGAGAAAGCGTAGGCTTGGCTTGCCGTCAGCGTGCCGAAGCCGTTGACCAGTTGCTTAAGGTCGGCACCCGCCATGAAGCTGGCCTTGGCCGATGTCAGGATGACACCCGTGATGCTGTCATCTTCCGCGATCTGCTTCGTCACCGCTTCCATATCGGCTAAAAAAGCGTCGTTGACGACGTTCATCGATTCTTCCGCGTCGAGGGTCAGGATCGCGAAGCCGTCATCGGCCTTTTGCAGTTGCATGGTCTTCATGGAATGTCCCGCTCTATAGTTCGCAAGGGCGCGTTCAGACGCGCTCGATGATGGCGGCCGTGCCCAGGCCGTTGGCGGCGCACAGCGTGATGAGGCCAGTTGCTGCGTCGCGCCGTTCCAGTTCGTCCAGAACGGTGCCCAGGATCATCGCGCCGGTCGCGCCGAGCGGATGGCCCATAGCGATCGCACCGCCATTCACGTTGATCTGGTCATCGGGGATGTCGAGGTCACGCTGGAAGCGCATCACGACGCTGGCGAAGGCTTCGTTCAGTTCCCACAAGTCAATGTCCTTTTCGGTCATCCCGCCTGCCTTCAACGCCTTGCGCGACACGGCGGTGGGCGCGGTCAGCATGATCGTGGGTTCAGAGCCGATATTGGCATAGGAGCGGATACGCCCGCGCGGCTTCAATCCCGCTTTCTCGCCGAATGCCTTCGATCCCACCAGCACCAATCCAGAACCATCGACGATGCCGGAGCTGTTGCCGCCGTGGTGGACATAGTTGATTTCTTCCAGCTCGGGATATTTCGCTTTGCCCACTGCCTCGAACCCTGCCTTGCCATAGCCTTCGAACGCCGGCTTGAGCTTGGCGAGGCTTTCGACCGTGGTGCCGGGGCGCATATGTTCGTCGCGTTCGAGGATGACTTCACCCAGCACATCTGTCACCGGGACGATCGAGCGCTTGAAATAGCCCTGGTCCCAGGCATGGGCGGCCTTGCGCTGGCTTTCGACGGCGAAGCCGTCGACATCCTCGCGGGTATATCCGTCGAGCGTGGCGATAATGTCCGCGCCGATGCCTTGGGGGGCGTAATAATTGCTGAAAGCCACGGCGGGGTCTGACGTCCAGGCGCCGGAGTCATAGCCCATCACCGTGCGACTCATCGACTCAACGCCGCCGCCGATACCCGCGTCGATCATCCCGGCATGAACCTGCGCAGCGATCAAGCTGACCGCGTCAAGGCCGGTGGCGCAGAAGCGATGAATCTGCTGCCCCGCGACGGTCTGGGCATAGCCTGCCTGCAACACCGCCGCGCGCGCCAATACTCCGCCCTGTTCGCCGACCGGCTGTGCCATGCCAATGATCACATCGTCGAGCAGCGCGGTATCGAGATTGTTGCGCGACTGAAGCGCCTTGAGCAACTGCGTCGCCAATTCGACCGAGCTTATCTCATGCAGCGCGCCATCCGGGCGGCCCTTGCCGCGCGGCGTGCGAACATGATCGTAGATATAGGCTTCCATCGTAAATTCCCGATCCGTGATCCGATATTTTGCTGTGTCCGCTCTTGGCGTGGGCGGCCCTGTCCGCACCTATCCAACGAAAGGCGCATGGACGGACGCACGCTGCAATCTGAAGGCCAATCGGGATCTACGGGTATTAGGAGCGGGCTTTCGTGGGCATCAAGGGCGAGAACAGCGCCGCAATTCGCATCTCTGCGACAACCCTGGGCGACCTGCTGATGAAGGGGTGGGACAAGGGCGGCGGCAAGGAGGCGCTGGTATTTCCGGGCGAACGCAAAAGCTATGATGATGTGGTGGCTGGCGTAATTAACCGCGCGCGCGGACTGAAGGCGCTGGGCATCGGGCGCGGCGACCATGTCGGCATCTTGCTGCCGTCCAGCATAGAATTTGTCGAGGCGCTGTTCGCCAACGCGATGTGTGGCGCGGTGTCGGTGCTGATGAACGCGCGCTACAAGGCGCCGGAAATGGCCTATGTCGCGCAAAATGCCGATCTGCGCGCGATCGTGACCAATGATTTGGTAACCGAGCATGTCGATTTCGGCGCGCGGCTGGTGGAGGCCTTTCCCGACCTACCGACAGCGGCCGATCCCGCTGCCCTGACCCTTGCAGGCACGCCGCTGCTGACGCAGATCATCATGCTGGGCGGGCGTTCCGCGCCCGGCTTCATCGACCAGGCCCGGTTCGATGCGGCGGTACAAAGCGTCAGCGAAAGCGACATCCACGACACGCGCCTGACCGTGCGGGTGCGCGATACCGCGATGATCCTCTACACTTCCGGCACATCGGCCAATCCCAAGGGGTGCCTGCTCAGCCATGAGGCAGTGACGCGCGAGGCGAACAATCTGGCGCGCTATCGCTGGGGCTTCCAGCCTGACGAGCGGGCCTGGTCGCCGCTGCCACTGTTCCATATCGCGGCGATGCTGTGCATGTTGGGAGCGATGGATGTAGGCGGCACCTTTATCGGCCAGCCGCATTTCGACGCCGGGGAAAGCCTGCGCCAGATCGAGGCGGAGCAGGTGACGATGATGTTCCTGCCCTTCGTCACTTTCCATCAGGCGATGATTGCTCACCCCGATTGGGACAAGACGGATATGTCATCCGTCCGTCTGCAAAATAGCTGCTTTGCGTTCATGCCGGACCGGGTTGGGCAGGCCTATCGCGACAAGGCCCCAGATATGCTGCAAGTGGGCACCATGGGCATGACCGAGGCGACCGGCATCGTCACCACTGGCGGCCCAGCTATGGACCCGGAAATGGGTTTCAGAAAACTGGGCTACCCGCTCGCCGGGATCGAGATGAAGATCGTCGACCCCGATACCGGCGCGGAACGGGGCGTGGACGAGCGGGGCGAGATTTTGATCCGGGGCTATAATCTGTTCGACGGCTACTATCGCGACGCGGAAAAGACCGCCGAAGCGATCGACGTGGACGGATGGTATCATAGCGCCGACATCGGATCGATCGATGCGGACGGCCATATGATGTTCCATGGCCGGTTCAAGGATATGCTGAAAGTCGGTGGCGAGAATGTCGCAGCGGCCGAGGTCGAGGCGGTGCTGGCCAGCCACCCAGCCGTGCGGCTGGCGCAGGTCATCGGCTTGCCCGACGATCGGCTGGCCGAGATTCCGGCGGCCTATATCGAGCGCGATGGCGACGTCGCGGTGGAGCCGGACGAACTGATCGCCTACACCAAATCGCGCCTGGCGTCGTTCAAGGTGCCGCGCCACATAAGATTTATCGACGAATGGCCGATGTCGGCGTCGAAGATCCAGAAGTTCAAACTGCGCGCGGCGCTGATGGCCGAACTAGGCCTGAGCGACTGACAAGGCAGAAAAAAAGGAGAGGTTGAATGCGGGTCATCATCACAGGCGCGGCGAGCGGCATCGGGCGGGCCTGCGCGCAAATGCTGGCCGCAGGCAGCGTAATCGCGGGCGAGCATCAGTTGCTGTTGGCCGATCGGGATGCCGCCAATCTTGAGAGCGTAGCCGATGCGATCGGACCGGCGGCGGCGACCTGCGTGGTCGACCTAGCCGAGCTGGATTGCGGCGACCGGATCGTCGCGGCGGCAATGGCGCATATGGACGGGATCGACGCGGTCATCAGCAATGCCGGAATCATCATGGGCGGGGCGCTGATTGATCTGCCCGCCAGCGACTTCGACCGTATATTCGCGATTAACACACGGTCCGCCTGGCTGCTGGCCAAGGCGGCGCATCCACATCTCAAGGCCAGCGGCGGGGCGTTCGTGGCCACCGCATCCATGTCCGCCACCGCGCCGACGCCTGCGCTAGGTTTCTACTCGTGCAGCAAGGCCGCGTTGCTGATGATGATCCGGCAGCTCAGCATCGAATGGGGACCGGACGGCATTCGGTGCAACACTGTGTCCCCTGGCCCGACCTATACGCCGATGACGGCAGCAGGCTATGACGACCCGGCGAGGCGCGACCAGCGCGAGGCGACCATACCGCTGCGCAAGCTGGGCGTGGCGGAGGATGTTGCCAACGCAATCCTATTCCTGATCGGGCCCCATGCGGGGCACATCAGCGGCATCGACATATTGGTCGATGGCGGGATGAGCAACATGCTGATGCCCGCCAGTGGTGGCGGCACCGGGCAGAAGCGGCAGAATTAGGATGGGGTCAGGCCGCCCGCACCTGTGTTTTCTGGCCCGGCAGGCGCATCGCGCCGTCCTGTGCATCAACCAGCAGGCGGGCGGTCGCCACCAAGTGATCGCCCAGCAGCGCGACCGCCCGATCGGCGTCGCGGCGCAACGTCGCGGTGACGATATCGCTATGTTCATGGACCAAGTCGCGCTCGCCGGTCGCCAGCGGGACAGTCAGGTAGCGATAGCGTTCCGATTGCGCGTAGAGCCAGTCGCGCATCCGCAGCAGCCAGGGGCTGTCGCAGGCGGCAACCAAAGCATGGTGGAATGCGCCATGGGCGTCGGCATAATCCTCGTTCAGGCGGGCAGGATCGGTGGGATCGCGGGTCGGCGTCTTGCTGAGGCGATGGGCGGCGCTGACGATCGCGGATTCCCAGTCCAGCCCGCCGCGTGCGATGGCGCGTCGCAGGCATTGCCCCTCTATATCGCTGCGCACTGTCACCAGATCCATCAGGTCGCCGATCGAAATCGGCGTCGCGCGAAAGCCCCGCGCATCGTCTTGCGTCACGAAACCTTCGGACGTCAGGCGCGACAGGGCTTCGCGCACAGCGCCCAGGCTGAAGCCGCGATTGTCGGACACGTCTTTGATATTGATCCGATCGCCCGGCACCAGCCGGCACGTCAGGAGATCGTCCCGCAACTGGCGATAGGCCCGCTCGGTCAGGCTCAGCTTCTTCATCATCGCCAAAGCCATAGCAGTTTTGAAGCCAGAGGCAAATACGAATAGTATATTTCAGTTATCGGAATATATTTCATGTTGACCCGGAGGGCGGCGCCCCTCACGGTGGCAGGGTATCAGGAGGATAGAATCATGCGTTTGGCTAAAGTTGCGAAAAATGGGCAGACCGGTTTGGCAGTCGATACCGGCGCGGGCGTCAAGGCGCTGTTCGGCGATGCCGGGCTCTATGATCTCGACGCGCTGATCGCGCAGGGCGGCGACGCGCTGACGCAGGCGGGCGACGCGGTCGTGGCAGGCGGCGAGGATGTCGCGATTGACGATCTGACGTTCCTGCCGCCGCTGATCAAGGCGCCCAAGATCCTGTGCCTGGGCCTGAACTATAAGGACCATGCGGCGGAGGGCGGTTTCCAGGTGCCGGAATTCCCGACCGTGTTTGGCCGGTTCAACTCTAGCCTAATCGGCCATGGCGCGCCCATCATCAAGCCGCCCTGCTCCGACCAGCTCGACTATGAGGCGGAAATGGTCGCAGTCGTGGGCAAGGGCGGCAAGGACATCGCCAAGGATGACGCGTTGTCGCACATCGCCGCCTATTCAGTGTTCAACGACGGGTCGATCCGCGATTATCAGCTAAAGACCCCACAATGGACCGTCGGCAAGAATTTCGACGATACCGGCGCATTCGGACCATGGCTGGTGACGGCGGACGAACTGCCCGCAGGCGGCGCGGGCCTGAAGATCGAGACGCGCCTGAACGGCCAGACCGTACAGAGTGCCAACACGTCCGACATGGTGTTCGATGTGGTCGATACCGTCGCCCTACTGTCGACCTGCTTCACGCTGGAGGCGGGCGACGTGCTGGTGATGGGGACGCCGTCGGGCATCGGCCTGGCGCGCAATCCCCCGCTGTTCATGAAGGATGGCGATGTGTGCGAAGTGGAGATCGAGAAAATCGGCCTGCTGGTCAACCCGATTAAGGCGGCCTGAGCAGCGAAAGGGCGGCGGCACGATCCGCCGCCCGACATGCCAAGGAGGACAGGATGAACGACAAGAGCATCGCCGGGCGGCGCGCCAATGTACTGGGCGTCCATTCGATTGACCATTTCGCGCTGGCCGTCCCGGATCTGGAGGACGCGCGCCGCTTCTACAGCCTCTTTGGTCTGGACGTGCGCGAGAGCGACGGCGGGCTGCATCTTTTCACACAGGGCAATCTTCATCGCTGGGGCGTCATCACGCAGGGCGCGGGCGCCAAGCAACTGCGCTATCTGAGCTTTGGCGTCTATGCCGACGAGATGGATGCGTTTGCCGCGCATCTCGATGCCTGTGGCGTCACCTATATCGACGCGCCTACGAGTGCGGACACGCAGGGCATCTGGTTCAGCGGCTTTGATGGCCTGCCGATCAATATCCGCCCGGCGGACAAGGCGACGCCGGCGGAAAAAAGCCATTTCTCCTTTGCTAGCGCCCCGCCCGGTCAGTCCGGCGCGATCCTCAACAGCCAGGCACCCAAGGTCCATCCGCGTCGCCTGTCGCACTTCGCGATCTTCACGACCGATGTGAACGCGGCCATCACTTATTATGAAAAGACGCTGGGCCTGCGCCTGTCTGACAAGAGCGAGCCGGGCGTCGCCTTTCTGCACGGCGTGCATGGCAGCGACCATCATCTGCTCGCACTCGTCCTGTCGGACCGACGCGGGATGCATCATAATAGCTGGGACGTAGGCTCCGTTATGGAAGTGGGCCTTGGCGGATCGACTATGGCGCGGGCGGGCTATGGTCCCAACTGGGGCGTGGGCCAGCATGTGCTGGGGGCCAATTATTTCTATTATGTCCGCGACCCATGGGGCAGTTTCAGCGAATATTCGGCCGACATCGACTTCATTCCCCATGACGTCGAATGGCCATCAGCCAATCATGCGCCCGAAGACAGCATGTTCCTGTGGGGGCCAGACCCCTTCCCCGAATTCATCCAGAACACAGAACCTACGGAGGCTGACCTGCCATGACCACATTTGTTTTACTCCACGGCGGCGGCATGGGCGGCTGGACCTGGAAATATGTCCGCGAGCTGCTCGAAGCGCGGGGGCACAGGGTTTATACGCCGACCTTCACCGGCTTTGGCGAGCGCGCGCACCTGACCGGCCGGCATGTCGGCAACACGGTCCATGTGCAGGATATCGTCAACGTCCTGCATTATGAGGATCTGCATGATGTCGTGCTGGTCGCGCACAGCTATGCCGGGACGGTGGCGCCGGGCGTGATCGCGCAAGCGGGCGACCGCATCGCCAGCGTCATTTATCTGGACGCCATCGTGCCCCATTCAGGCGAGCGCATAGCGTCGCTGATGGGCTATGTACCCGAAGACCAACTCGCTGGCCTGGACGCGATGCTGGAGGCAGGCGAAGGGCCGATAGGCTCTGGCGTAGATGTGATGCAGCGGGACGCGGCCAAGACGCACCCGCATCTGATGGACGCTGACCGGCAGCAATGGCTGCTCGATAATCTGACCGACCAGCCGATGCGGGCGACATCCTGTGTCATTCCTATAGGGGCTGAAACGATCACCAAGCCTGTCGATTATATTGCGGCGGCCATCACCGTCATGACCGCGATGCATCATCGCGCGCGGGCGCTGGGCTGGACCATCCACGACCATCCGGGCGATCATGCGCTGCTGGTGGGCGATCCCGAAGGGACGGTCGACCTGATCCTGAAGATCGCAGCCTCTAAGGGCGCGTCATGAATATCGACGCGCTTTTTTCCGTGCAGGGCCGCGTTGCGCTCGTCACGGGCGGGTCGAGCGGCATCGGCCGCCATATTGCCACCGGCTACGCCGCGGCCGGGGCGAAGGTCTATATCTGCGCCCGAACCGAGGCCAAGGTGTTGGCGGCAGCGCAGGCGATCAGCGAGGTAACCGGTGGCACCTGCATCGGCCTGACCGCCGACCTGTCGACCCTTGCTGGGATCGACGCTCTGGTGGCGCAGGTGGCTGCGCGCGAAGACGCGATGCACATGCTAGTCAATAATGCCGGGACGATGGCCGATGCGCCGATTGACGATTATAGCGAGGACGACTGGGACCAGGTGATCGACCTGAACCTGAAGGCGCCCTTCTTCATCCTCCAGAAATTCCTGCCATTGTTGCGCGCGGGCGGCACGGCGGAGCGGCCAGCTTCGCTCATCAATATCGGCTCGGTGGGCGCGCTGAAGGTCGGGCCGAAAGAAAATTACGCCTATCAAGCGTCAAAGGGCGCAATCCACTGGCTGGCCAAGGGGCTGGCCAAGCGACTGGGCCGCGACAACATCATCGCCAATGTGATCGCACCGGGATTTTTCGAATCCGAGATGACGGTGATCGCGTCGGACGAGATGCGCAAAATGGTGGAGGGCATGGTGCCGCGCGGGCGCGTGGGGACGCCGGAAGATTTGGCCGGAACGGCCATCTATCTGGCGTCGCGCGCGGGTGCCTATGTCACCGGTTCGGTCATTCCGGTCGAAGGAGGATTGTCGATCTAATATGGGTCAACTTCATTTTGTGGCTATTGGCGGCACCTTGCGCGCCTTCTCTTCAACAGAGCGCGCGCTTCGCAAAGCACTAGCCCTTGCCGAGACACGAGGTGCGCGAACGACATTGTTATCTGGCGATGCCATCAACTTTCCGCTTTATTCGCCGGAAAATGCAGTTCGATCTGAGCTTGCCAGCGCCTATGTCGAAACGCTGCGGTCCGCTGACGCAGTCATCTTAGGATCACCCGGTTATCACGGTGCGATTTCCGGCTTTGTGAAAAATGCGCTGGATTATGTTGAAGATCTGAATCGGGATGATCGTTGTTATTTTGACGGCCTGCCGGTCGGCTGCATTGCCACGGCGGCGGGGTGGCAAGCCGCGGTCGCCACACTTCAACAGTTGCGTGTCATAACTCATGCCTTGCGCGGCTGGCCGACACCATTGGGTATTGCCATCAATACCATCGGTGAGACTGGAGACCCAGTCGAACAAAATCCCATTCCCGCCCATTTGGGCATGATGGTGGATCAACTGTTTCAATTTTACAATCGCTCGACCCTATAAGAGGATAGGTTCTCAAAGACCCTGACAAGTGCCTAATAGTTGGGCAAAGAGAACAGGAAAGATAATGGATTTTTCGCTCACCGAGGAACAGCAGGCCTTTCGCGATATCGTGCGCCGCTGGGTCGATGCTGAGGCGCCCAAGGACTGGATGCGCGCGCTGGAGGCCGACGAGGAAAATTACCCCTACGCGCTATGGGACAAGATCGCCGAGCAGGGCTTCTTCGGCATCGGCATACCAGAGGAATATGACGGCCTGGGCGGCGACGTCATGATGCAGATGATCTTCGCGCGCGAATTTGCACGGACCGCGGGCGGGCTGCTGTGGGTCTGGGGCCTGACATCCTTTGGCGGGGCCAAGACGATCAGCGCGGTCGGCACCGAAGAACAGAAGAACCGCTGGTTGCGGCCGATGGCGCAAGGCAAGCTGCGCGTGTCGCTCTCCATGACCGAACCCGATGGCGGGACCGACGTGCTGGGCGCGATGAAGACCCACGCGGAAAAGGTCGATGGCGGCTGGAAGCTGAACGGCGCGAAGATGTGGACGACCGGCGCGAAGGCGGCCGACCGCCTGCTCGTCCTGGCCCGCACCGACAAGAATGTGGAAAAGAAGCATCACGGCCTGACCATGTTCTTCGTCGATGCCAAGACGCCGGGCATCACCGCGTCGCTGCTGCCCAAGCTGGGGATGCGCGCGATGGGGTCGTGCGAGGTCCATTATGAGGATGTGTTCGTCCCCGATGCGGACGTTCTGGGGGAACCGGGGCAGGCCTGGTACGCGATGCTGCCGACGCTGAACAATGAGCGGATCATGGTCGGCGCGCAATGCCTGGGCGCGATCGACGGGGTGCTGGAAGATGCGCTGGCCTATATGCTCCAGCGCAAGGCCTTTGGCGGCATCATCGGGCGGTTCCAGGTGTTGCAGCATTATGTCGCGGATATCGCGACCTGGCAGAAGACTACCGAATTGCTGCTCAACAATGTCGCGTGGATGCAGTCCAACGGCATGAATTGCGGCGTCGAGGCCAACATGCTCAAGATGGTCGCGACCGAAAATGCGGTGAAGGCCGCCGACCTTGGCATCCAGATATTGGGCGGCATGGGCTATTCGGCGGAAACCGACATGCAGCGTTACTGGCGCGATCACCGGATTTTGCGGATGACGCCGATCAGCAACGAGATGGTCCGCAACTCGATCGCCGAAAGCCTCGGCCTGCCGCGCTCTTATTAGGGACCAGCCATGAGCGATCTCGACACCCTGCCCCCCGCTCCCGACGCTGCCGGCATATCGCTGGACGGCACGACGGTCTTCACGATCAGCGCGGAAGAGAATGCCGCGCTGTGCCGATCCACCGGGATCGAACCGGCCAGCGACGGCACTGCCCACCCGATCTATTATTATGTCGCCACGCAGGTTGCGATGGGCAAGACCGTCGCGGGCGTGTGCGAAGCCTGCCAGTTCGATGTCGATGACGGTCCGATGATGGGCAGCAGCGGCGTCAGGTTCGACGCGCCGCTGATGGTCGGGACAAGCTACAAGGTGACGGGCGAAATATTGAGCCTGATCCGCAAGCGCAGCCGCAAGCTGGGCGTGATGGACGTGCTGACCTATCGCCTGCGCCTGCATCTGTTGGACGGGATGCAAGTTCTGGAAACCGATAATGTCTGGGTGCTGCCGCGCAAGGAGTTTGCCGCATGAGCTATGCCGTCGGCGACACGTTGCCGCCCTTCACGATCGAGAGCGTCAGCGCCGAAGCGATGGAGCAATGGGCGATTTTCTTGGCCGATCCTAACCCCATCCATCTGGATGTCGAGGTGGTGAAGGCCAAGGGGCTGGGCGACCGAGTCATCAACCAGGGCCCGGCGAACGTCGCCTATATGATGAACATGCTGATGCGCGCTTTCCCCGGCGGGCGGATCAAGGCGATGGATTCGCGCTTTCTGGACAATGTCTATGGCGGCGACCGCGCGACCGTGACCGGCACGGTCGCGACCATCGAGGGAAACAGCATCACCTGCGCATTCACGCTGGATGTCGAGGGACGGGGCACCGTCAATTCCGGCACGGCGACGATAGAAATCTAAACATTCCGAGGAGATAAGATTATGCCAAGCGGACCTTTTGCCCATGTGTGCATGGTCGTGCGCGACCTGGACACCGCGATCGTGGACTGGACCAAGATCCTGCGCGTGCTGGACCCAGCCAGCCTGGAAAAGCGCCTGGTTAAATATGACGAATTTTCCAGCGGTGCGGACGCGGGCATGAAATGGGCGACCTTCGTCAATGACGGCGGCACGGAAATCCAGTTCATCCAGCCCGCCCCCGGCACGCCGATGGGCGACCGGTTGGACAAGGTGGGCGAGCATGTCCATCACCTCTGCTATTCGACCGACGATGTGCCAGGTGCCATGGAGAAGCTGCGGGCCGAAGGGTTGCACCTGCCCGGTGGCGGCCAGACCCATAACGACCCCGACATGACCTGGCAGAAGTGGAGCTGGATCGGCCACAAGAGCACGCATGGCGCGATGATCGAAGTGGCGTCGCCCTACGAAAGCCGCAATGACGGCAAATGGCACCATGCGCCGGGCAAGTTCGCCTATGCCGGTCCCGGCGAACATGAGTGCTTCGCCGAAATCGCGCCGCCGATCGCCGCCGAATAAGCACGGAGCGCCCGGCATGATGTCCGCGACCCGGATCAGCCTGCCTGGCGACGGCATCACCCTGGTCGCGGACGCCTATGGCGACCCGACCGCGCCGCCCGTATGCTTCTTCCATGGCGGCGGGCAAAGTCGGCGGTCCTGGGCCGGATCGGCGCGGCGGGTGGCGCAGGCGGGCTATTATGGCCTGACCTTCGACCTGCGGGGCCATGGCGACAGCGATTGGGCCAGCGATGGCGACTATCTGCTGGAAGCCTATGGCCGCGATGTCGAGGCGATCCTGATGGCGCTTTACCGCCCCGTCGCGCTGGTGGGCGCGTCTCGCGGCGGCCAGTGCGCGCTGGTCGGCGGGTCGCGCCATCCCGATCGCGTGCGCCTCATCATGCTGGCCGACGTTGCGCCGCATATCGACGACGCCGGAGTGGAGGAGATACGCGGTTTCTTCCGCGCCAGTAAAGCGGGCTTCGCGTCGCTGGACGAGGCCGCCGATGCGCTGCACCGCCATCTGGGCCAGCCACGTGTGGCCGATGTGTCGGGCCTGGCCAAGGCGATGCGAACAGATGGCGAGCGGCTGTTCTGGCACTGGGATCCGCGCACGACTTCGCAGGAATTTCTGCATCCGCCATCCGAAGGCGAAGCGCTGGTGGCAGCCGCGATGCGCGTCACCACGCCGGTCGTTCTGGTGAAGGCGGAACTGAGCGAGATCGTGTCGGACGAGAGTGTCCGCCAGTTTCAGGCGCTGACCCCGCAACTGGAGGTCGAGGTCGCGCATGGCGTGGGCCATATGTTGACCGGCGACCATAATGACGCCTTTGCCGAACGGCTGCTCCGACATTTGACCACGTATCTGCCGCTATGAACCGGGGTGCGGCCTTTGTCGTCGGCGGTACGGGCGGGCTAGGCGGCATCATTTGTCGTCGACTCGCGGACGAATGGGATGGCGTGGCGATCGGCTACCGCTCTAGCGCGGACAAGGCGCGCGCGGTGATCGACACGCTGCGCGGAGGCCAGGACCGAGCGATTGCCGTCCATTGCGACCTGTCCGACATGGCCAGCATCCAGAGCGGCTTTGCCGACGTCAAGGCGCGGTTCGGTGCGATAGGAACGGTGATTTTCGCCAGCGGTGTGGACATTGCCCAACCCTTCGTCAGTCAGATCGGCGAGGATCAATGGCGGCAGGTGATCGAGGTCGAATTGATCGGCTTTACCCGCATCGTCGCCGCCGCGCTGCCCCACTTCCGCGCGCAGACTTTCGGCAATTTCGTATCGGTGGTGTCGGTCGCCAATTATTGCTTCCCGCCGGGCGATGCCCTGTCCTCGGTGCCCAAGGCGGGGATCGAGGCGCTGGGCCGCGCCATTGCGAAAGAGGAAGGCCGCTATGGCATCCGCGCGAACATGGTTGCGCCCGGCATCATCAACGCGGGACTGGGGGCCGAATTTCTCACCACCCTCTACACGCCCGCCATCTGGGAAGCGCAGCGCAAGCGGATCGCGCTCCAGCGCTTTGGCGATGGCGAGGATATTGCGCAGGCCGTCGCCTTCCTGGCGTCGGAGCGCGCGCGCTACATTACTGGCCAGACATTGATCGTCGATGGCGGCTTCAGCCTTTGAACGGATAGAGCGATCCATGCCGAAGTTCACACTGTCCCTGAACGTCGAAACCGCGGTCGATTTCGGCGAACCGATCCAGATCGCGGCAACACTGGCGATACCCGACAGACTGCCCGATGGCCCGATCGACCTGCTCGTTTGCCTGCATGGCGGCACCTATAGCCGCTGGTATTGGGATGCGCAGATTGATGGATGGCCGGGCTATAGTTTCGTCGATCATTGCTTGGCACAGGGCAAGGCGGTGTTGGCGCTGGACGCGCTGGGTATGGGCGAGAGCAGCCAGCCGGGCCGGGAAGATGTGTTGACACCCCATGTCGGCGCACAAGCGCATCATCTGGCGCTGGCGGCGGTTCTGGAACGGATGGAGGTCGGGGAATGGGGCGCGCATATCGCGGGGCGCACGCGGCGGATAACCGGCATCGGCCATTCGATGGGCGGGATGCTGACGATCGTGCAACAGGCGCAATGGGCCAGTTTCGATCAGGTCGCGGTACTTGGCTTTACCAATATCGGTCTGGCCATGTCGGACGAGGTGCAATCCGCCATCGGGGCGCAGGTGGCAGGGCCAGGCTATGGCGCGGCCAATCGCGCGGCGATGCACGGCTATTTCCATGCAGCAGACGTGCCCGAAACGGTGATCGCAGCCGACGATGCGCGGGCGTCGCTGACGCCCAACAGCTATGGGCGGCTGGCCATCATGCCCGGCGGCGTTGCGGCGGAGGCTGCCGCGATCGCCGCGCCGGTCTATCTGCATTTTGCCGACATCGACGTAAGCCCTGAACCCCATGCCGAACCGGCGGAGTATTGCGGATCGCGCCATGTCACGCTGACGACGCTGGCGGAAGCAGCCCATTGCCATAATTTCGCATCGACCCGGCTGCAAAGCTGGACGATGCTGCACCGGTGGATCGACCATATCGGTGCCATCGGCTGATATTGCCCCGGCCACCCAGAAGGCGGCCGGGGCCACGCTTGCTTATTTATACGGGTCGACCGGCTGCGGCACCTTGATGACTTCCAGATCCTTGAGCATCGTCAGCACGTCCGAGATCGAATAGATATGGTCGATCTTGCCGTCGCGGAAGCGCAGCCAGGAGAACCACAGGACGTTGAGTTCGTTGCCAGTCGGCTGGACGCCCATATAGGGACCGCCGGTATGCTTGCCATGGTGATGGCACAGCACGCAGATTTCATCGTCGCCCCGGCCCCACGCCTTGAGCGTGCGATAGATGCTGGGCGGGAAAGTGGTGTACAGGCCCTGCGGCGAGCTTTTCCAGACATGATAAGTACCCAGGTCCGGCCGGTTTGGATTGTCATAGGTCATGGTGTCGGTATTGAAGAAGGCATCCATTCCGTCCCAGTCACCGCGATTAATGACTTCGTGCAGGTCCATCCAGTGATTGACCATATATGCCTGGCTGTCGGTCAGCCCGGCGGTGATTTCAGCCCGTGTCTCTGCGGACAGGACGAAATCGGCTTCGGTGAACGGGGCTAGACCCATTTATACTCTCCTAGATAAACGCTTGAGGCAAATTGGCCCGCTGACATGTGCCTGCGGTAACGCCTCATCCCCTGTCGCTATCCCTTCGACACCTACCCAACGAAAGGCGGCTGGCCAACCGGCCTGTGCGACCAATCATTCTATAGAATGAAGGAGAGTGGGTGATGCTGACCGTGCAGGAGATGTCGGACCGGTTCGAAATACAGGATTTGATCGTGGGCTATTGCTACGCGGTCGACGGCCGCGACTGGGATGCGCTGGACCAGTATTTCACAACCGACGCGGTGATCGACTATTCCGAAATGGTCGGCGTTTCGGGCAGCCTGGCCGAGATCAAACAGTTTCTGGCGAGCAGCCTGACGCCGATCCTGGCGTTCCAGCACGGGGTATCGACCACCCGCTACAACATCGATGGCGACCGCGCGCAGACCAAGACCGTCTGCATCAATCCCATGACCGTCAGCGATGGCACGAACGCCGACACGCTGGTTTTCGGCCTGTGGTATATCCATGATTATGTCCGCACGCCTGCGGGATGGCGGATCAGCCGCCTGTACGAACAGAAATGCTATCGCATGAACGTGCCCGACTGGCTGGCCGCGCAACTGCCTGCCTGATCGCATCCGTCGCCCTCTTCCCTGCCCCCGTGCGCCAAGGTGCCTTCATGCAACGCTTCCTCAATGCCGCCTTCCTGATCCTGCTTGCCGTGGCCGGGCTTTGCCTTGTCTGGCTTGGCGGGCGGCTGCTGTTGCTGGGCGGATCGCCTTGGTATCTTGCGTCCGGACTGGTCATGGTCACCGTCGCGCTGCTGGGCTGGCGCAGGGCTCCGCTGTCGATCGCTTTGTTCTGGGCTTTTCTGGCGACGAACCTCGTCTGGGCCTTGTGGGAGGTAGGGCTGGACGGATGGGCGCTGGCCCCGCGCCTGGCCATGCCGCTGTGCCTTGGCCTCTATATGCTGACCCCCTATTATCGGCGCCACGTCGGGCGATCCACCCCGTTGCCGGGCGAACGCGTGCTGTGGCCCGCGCTGGCGCTGATCGTCGGGGCAAGTATCGGCTTGGCGTTCTGGGCCGATCGCACGCCTGCCGCGGCGAGTCGGATATGGGGTCCGGCCCCCGCCAGTGCGGCCGATGGTGACTGGATCGCCTATGGCAACGACCGAGGCGGATCGCGCTATTCCCCGCTGGAACAGATCAGCCCGTCCAATGTCGGCAACCTCCAACCGGCCTGGACCTATCGCACCGGCAAGGTGGGCGACGGCAAACAGGGCACAGCCTTTCAGGTCAACCCGATCAAGGTCGGCAACCGCCTGTTCCTGTGCGCGGGCAATAATGACGTTATCGCGCTGGACCCGGAAATCGGGCGGCAATTGTGGCGGCATAATCCCAAGACGGATCTGGCCGGGGTCTATGGCCTGGTGTGCCGGGGCGTAACCTATTATCGCGTGCCCGGCGCAACGGGGGCCTGCGCCGAACGCATCTTTACCGCCACGCTCGACGCGCGGCTGATCGCGCTGGATGCCGCGACCGGGCGGCCCTGCCCAGGTTTCGGGCGCGGCGGACAGGTCGACCTGAAGACAGGGCTGGGCCAGGTGGACAAGGGCTATTATTTCGTTACGTCGCCCCCCGCCCTGGTGCGCGGGCGCCTGGTACTGGGCGGCTGGGTAACGGACGGGCAGAAGATCAGGGAGCCGTCCGGCGTCGTGCGCGCATTCGACGCCGTCACCGGCGATTTCGCCTGGGCTTTCGACATTGGTCGCCCCGACGACCATGGCCTGCCGCCGGCCGGCGCGACCTTCACGCCCGGCACACCCAATAGCTGGGCGCCGATGAGTTCGGACGAGACGCTGGGCCTGGTCTATGTGCCGACCGGCAATGCCACGCCCGATTATTTCGGCGGGCACCGGACGGCCAACGATGATCGCTACGCCAGTTCGGTGATTGCACTGGATGGCATGACCGGCGCGGTGCGATGGTCGTTCCAAACGACGCATCATGATCTGTGGGATTATGACGTGCCGGCCCAGCCCACGCTGGTCGATCTGCCCGGCGGGGTGCGCGGCCTGCTCCAGCCGACCAAGCGTGGCGAAATTTTCTTTCTCGACCGCGTGACCGGAAAGCCGATCCTACCGGTTGAGGAACGTCCCGTGCCGCAGGGTGTGATGCCGGGCGAGCGCCTGTCAAAAACTCAGCCCTATTCGGTTGCCATCCCCAGCTTTACCGGACCGCGTCCGACGGAAAAGGGCATGTGGGGGCTGACCCCGATCGACCAGGCGATCTGCCGCATCCGATTCAGGGAGGCGCGGTTCGATGGCGACATGACGCCGCTGTCGACAGAGCATCCGACGATCACTTGGCCCGGCTATCTGGGCGGGATCGACTGGGGCGGTGTATCGGTCGATCCCCGGCGCGGACTGATGATCGTCAACAACAACCAGGTCGGCAATTATAACCGCCTTATCCCGCGCGCAGAGGCCGACCGGCGCGGCATCAAGCCGATGAACGCCGTCCATATGGGCGATGTCGGTGGCCCCGCAGCGCAACAGGGCGTGCCCTATGCCGCGCAGATCGCACCGTTCCTATCGCCGCTTGCCATTCCCTGCCAGCAGCCGCCCTATGGCCGGATCAATGCTGTGGACTTGAAAACCGGCAAGATGGTGTGGAGTCGCCTGCTTGGCACATCGCGCGACAGCGGGCCGCTGGCGCTGCCGACCTTCGTGCCGATTCCGATGGGGGTGCCCAATATCGGCGGATCGGTGGCAACGGCCAGCGGCCTGACGTTTATAGGCGCGACCCAGGAACATGCGTTTCGCGCCTATGACACAGCGACCGGCCGCCTGCTGTGGAAGGCGCGCCTGCCCGCCGGCGGCAATGCGTCGCCCAGCAGCTATTGGTCCAACGCCAGCGGACGCCAATTCGTGGTGATCGCGGCCGGTGGCCATGGCGCAATGCTGTCGGGCTCCAGCGACCAGTTGATCGCCTATGCCCTGCCAAAGAAATGATCGGCCGGCGGCTCGATCCTATCGCTTGGCGGGCAAGATCGGCCGTCCCTTCCCTATGCTGTCCAACGACATGAGGGAGGATCAGAATGGCAGCACATGGCAGCCTGACGCGCAGGGCGCTGCTTACGGCGGATGACGAGCGGGCGATCCACCATTTGCTGCTGCGCTACGCGACCGGGATCGACACCCGCGACTGGCCGTTGTTCCGCACCTGCTTCGCGCGCGATTGCGAAGCCGATTATGGCAGCTTCGGACGCTGGCGCGGGTCGCGCCAGATCACCGAATATATGGAGGGCGCGCACCGCCATATGGGGGCGACGCTGCACCGGATCAGCAATATCGTGGTGGAAAGCTGTAACGACGAAATCGTCGCGCGCAGCTATGTTGACGCCATCCTGATGGACCAGATTCAGGGCGTGACCCACCGGGCGACCGGCTATTATGACGATTGCTTGATCCGCACATCGGCAGGATGGCGCATATCGCGGCGGAAATTCACGATGGTCAAGGCCGGGCTGGATGGGTGAGGCCAACCGCCAGGTGATTCTGGTCGCGCGGCCGACCGGCATCGCGCAGGCAGCCGATTTCGCGATCCGGCCCGGCCCGATCAACCAGCCCGGTCCCGGCCAGATACTGGTGCGCAATCATTATCTGTCGGTCGAACCGGCGATGCGCGGCTGGATAGCTGATAGCGGCAGTTATGCCGCGCCCGTCGCTATCGGTTCGGTGATGCGCGCGCTGGCGGCGGGACAGGTGGTGGCGTCGGGCGACGCGGCCTACCAGGTCGGCGATCATGTCACTGGCTGGTTTGGCTGGCAGGACTACGCCTGCGTTTCGACCGACCAGGTGGTGCAGCGCACCCGCGCGGCGGAGATGCGCGCGGCGCTGGGCATATTGGGGATCAACGGCGTGACCGCCTATCTGGCGCTGACGATGATCGGCCAGCCGCGCGCGGGCGAGACGGTGCTGGTGTCCACGGCCGCCGGGGCCGTCGGATCGGCGGTGGGGCAGATTGCGCGCATATTGGGGTGCCGCACGATCGGCATTGCCGGTGGCCCGGAGAAGGCGCGCTGCAGCGTCGACGATTTCGGCTATGACGGCGCGATCGATTATCGCGGGGAAGATGTCGGCGCGGCGGTGGCGCGGCTCGCGCCGGAGGGGATCGACATTTATTTCGACAATGTGGCGGGCGCGATCAGCGACGCGGTGCTGCCGCATCTGGCCATGAAGGGCCGGGTCGTGGTGTGCGGCACGGCGTCGATCGATCGCTGGGAACCGTGGCCGCAAGGGCCGCGGGTCGAACGTCATCTGCTGGTCAAGCGCGCGCGGATGGAGGGGTTCGTCATCTTCGACCATATGGACCGCTATGGCGATGCCGTGGCGCAGTTGCGCGCGTGGATCGGCGAGGGCCGCCTGACGTGGCGGGAAGAGATACTGGACGGGATCGAAGCCTGCGCGGATGCACTGGCGGGGCTGTATCGCGGCGAAAATGACGGCAAGCGGCTGATCCGCCTCGTCTGACAATGGATGAAGGAGAGATGCGATGACCAGTCTGACGGGGAAGATTGCAATCGTGACCGGTGCGTCGTCGGGTATCGGCGCAGCTACGGCGCATGCGTTGGCGGGCGCGGGCGCGACTCTGGTGCTGGTGGCGCGCCGGGCGGATCGGCTCGCGGCGCTGGCGGCGGACCTTGGCGCCGACTGCCTGCCCTTGGTTGCCGACATGGCCGAGGCGGGCGCGCCGCAGTGCCTGCATGATAGGGTGATGGCGCAGTTCGGGCGCGCCGACATCCTCGTGAACAATGCCGGCATCCTTCATGCCGCGTCGATCGATCAGTTCGACCTGGACCAATTACGACCGATGATCGCGCTAAATTATGAAGCGGTGGTGCGGACCTGCACGTTGTTCGGGCGGTCGATGAAGGCGGCGGGCACTGGCCAGATCATCAACATATCCAGCATCGGCGCGAACATCATCGCGCCGGGCGTGGGCGTCTATGGCGGGCTGAAGCGGGCGCTGGAGGCGTTTACCGATTGCCTGCGCGTCGAGCTGGCCGGAAGCGGGGTCAAAGTCGGCATCGTCGCGCCGGGCACCACCAACACGGAGATTTTCGAGGACATGAAAGCGCGCGGCCAGCCCGCCTGGGACAGTTTCATCGCCGCAATGCAGCCGGGCGACGTGGCTGATGCCGTGCGGTACATGGCGACGCAGTCGGACCGCACCAACATGGCGCGCATCCAGGTCTATGCCGCCGCGGACACGCATTAATCCAGCGTGGCGTAAGCCTCGAGCCGGAACGGATCGACCGCGCCGCCATCGCGCATCTTGCGGACCCAGTGGGGGTCCATCAGCAGCGCGCGGCCGACGGCGATCAGGTCAAATTCGCCCTGCGCCATGCGGGCCACCACCAAATCCAGATTATCGGTCATCACCGTTGGCTGGGCGAAGGAGGATTGCAGATCCTTGCTGAGGCCGACGCCACCGACCGCAATCACTGGCTTGCCAGTCAGCCGCTTGATCCATCCGGCAAGGCCCATGGCGGACCCGTCGAACGCGGGGGTCGAAAACAGGCGCGTGCTGGCATCGAAGACGTCGACACCGGCGTCCGTGATCGGGGCCAGCATCGATGCCAGTTCATCGGGGGTCTGGGCGCTGCGGGCGTCATAATCCTGCAATTTCCATTGCGAGAAGCGGAAGATGATCGGGAAGTCGGGCGCGGTCGCGGCGCGGACGGCGCGGACCACTTCCGCTGCGAACAGCGCGCGGGTGGCCGCGTCGCCGCCCCAGCGGTCATCGCGCAGATTGGTGCGGTGCCACAGGAAACTGTCGATCAGATAGCCATGGGCGCCATGCAGCGCGATGCCATCGAAGCCGACCGCGCGGGCGTTGGCCGCGCTGCGGGCGAAGGCGGCGATGATATCGCTGATTTCGCTGTCGGTCAGCGGCGTCGTGGGCGCGCGCACTGCCTCGAGATAATCAGGCGGCACCATCGCCCTGTCCGTCGGCCCCCAGATGCCCGATGGCCGGGCCGACGGTGCCTGCGGATCATAGCCGGTGCCCGGCACGCGAATGACGCCCTGATGCCAGAGCTGCGGGACGATCAGCCCGCCGGCAGCATGGACCCCGGCGACAATGGCGCGCCAACGGGCCAGCGCTGCGTCGCCATGCAGGAGCGGCGACGCGCCGCCGCCCATGGATTCGCGACCGAGGGCGGCGGGATGATCCACGCCGATGCCTTCGGTCACGATCAGGCCTACGTCCGCTTCAACTCGACGGCGATAATATGCGGCGACCCCATCGGACGGCACGCCGCCCGGTGAGAAGTTGCGCGTCATCGGTGCCATCACGAAGCGGTTGCGCAGGCGCAGGCCCGCCACATTGACGGGCGTGAACAGCATGTCCCTTGCGTCGGTCATCCTCTATCCTTCCTGCCGCCCCATGGCCGCGCTGGTGCCGCAGTGACCGGCGGCGAGGAACCTACCTATCGGCAGGTTCCTCGCCGGCCCAACGAGCAGAGCCTTCAGCCATGGGATACGCAGCAGCCAATCAGGCGTCGACGACCGCCAATGCTGCCTGGGGACAGGCCTCCGCTCCCTCGCGTGCCTGGTCTTCAAGACCTGCCGGCACGATCGGGTCTTCCACATAGACGATGCCATTGGCATCCAGTTTATATACTTCGGGGCAGATTTCGGCGCACACGCCATAGCCGCAGCAAGCTGCCTTATCGATTACCACCTTCAACGTCTGGCTCATCATCCTCTCCTTATGGAGCAACATTACAACTTGAACAGATTTAGTTCAATATGTATAACGCGACTCACGATGGATTTTCCAAGGAGAGGAAGATGCTGCACAAGGCCGGTTTGACTCTGAGCGATGGGACCACGCTCGACGACCTCATCAACCGCGACATGAACGAAGTGTCGCTGCGGGTGATGAACGACAAGGAACTATACGAACTGGAAATGGAGCGCGTCTTCGCGGGAACTTGGCTGTTGCTGGGCCATGAGTCGGAAATTCCCAAGGCGGGCGACTATGTCATGCGCGACATGGCCGAGGATAATGTGATCGTCTCGCGGGCACGCGACGGCGAAGTGCACGTCATGCTCAACGTCTGTCCACATCGCGGCATGAAGGTGTGCACCGCCGAAGCGGGCAATGCCGCCGCGCATCGCTGCATCTATCATGGCTGGGCGTTCCGTTCCGACGGCAGCTTCATCGGCGCGCCGATCGAAAAGGAACAGATGCACGGCAACCGCCACAGCAAGGACGAACTGGGCCTGAAAAAGGCGCGGGTACATCTTTATGGCGGGCTGATCTTTGCGACATGGAGCAAAGATCTGTCGTTCGAGGATTATCTGGGCGACGCGAAATTCTATCTCGATCAGCTATTCTGCCGTACCGACAATGGCCTGGAAATGCTTGGCCCCCCGCAGCGCTTCGTGCTGCCGTGCAACTGGAAGATCCCCGGCGAACAGTCGGGTTCGGACGGTTTCCACACGCTGACGCTGCACCGGTCGCTGATGGAAGGCGGCATCATGGGCGGCACGGCCGAGTCGATCTACGACACCGCGCCCGGCATGTATGGCGTCGATATCTCGGTGC
Source organism: Sphingomonadales bacterium RIFCSPLOWO2_12_FULL_63_15 (assembly GCA_001829085.1). Lineage (GTDB taxonomy): Bacteria > Pseudomonadota > Alphaproteobacteria > Sphingomonadales > Sphingomonadaceae > Sphingobium. Next base: position 76,432 of record MIAK01000046.1, read on the forward strand.
CGCAGGGGCACACGCTGCGCTGCCTGGAAGCGGCGCAGACCTTCAAGATGTTTGCCGACATCAGTTTCGAAGGTAAGACGACCGAGGAGCGGCTGAACCTGCTCACCCCGCCGGGCGTCACCAAGGACATGATCCCGCAGCTGTTCAAGAATCTGTCGGAAGCGCAGGTCAACCAGTTGGCGACCATCCCTCCGCAGGTCGGCGGCATGTTCCCCAATATCCTGATCGCCTTCATCTTTGCGCCGCGCATGGATGGCGGCGCGTCGGGCGCGCTTTCGCTACACACTTATGTTCCAAAGGGACCGGACAAGGTGGAGTTCATCAACTTCATCTTCGCCGAGAAGGATGCGCCGGAGGACGTAAAGCGGGACATGCTCCAGAATGCGATCTGGTCCACCGGCACCTCCGGTACGATCGAGCAGGACGACGCCGACACATGGCCGCAGATCATGCGCAATTCGCGCGGGCATATGAGCAAGACCATGACGCTGAAATATCAGGCGCTGCATGGCCATGAACGGCCCGAAGGCTGGGTCGGCGGGGGTGATCTCTATCCTGGCTTTACCAAGGACGACACGCAATGGGCTTGGTGGTCGGCCTATTATGACCTGATGGCCGAAGCCTGAGCGACGCGAAGAGAGAGGATCACAACATGACCGTGAACTACGCGACAGCCGCGATCGACAAGACCAGCGTCATGCGCGGGCTGGTATCCATCCAGCGCGTGCCGTTGGGTTCGGAGGTCTATAACCGCCTGCTCGAAACCCTGTATGACGAGGCGGCGGCGCTTGACGAGCGCCGGTTCGACGACTGGGTCGCCTATCTGGAGCAGGATCTGGTCTATACAGCGCCCCTGCGCCTGACCCGCAACGGTCCCAACAAGGACCGCGACGTCGTGCGCACGATGAAGCATTTCGACGAGAATTATGCGTCGATCCTGATGCGGACCGGGCGCCTGTCGAAAAGCGCCTGGGCGGAAGATCCGCCGTCGCGCACGCGCCGCTTCGTCACCAATGTCCGTATTGCCCAGTGCGACACGGCGGGCGAATATGAAGTTGTGAGCTATCTGTACGTCGAGCGCAGCCGGTTCGATAACCCGGACAATGAGTCGATCACGGCCGAGCGGCGGGATGTGTGGCGGCGGGTCGATGGCGCCTACAAGCTGGCGGTGCGCGAAATCATCGTCGACCAATCGACGCTGGGCATGTCCAACTTCGCGATCTTCCTCTGACGGGGCGATGGCGATGACAGGCTCCCCGCATATTGTAGTGATCGGCAGCGGTCTGGCCGGCTATGGCGTCCTGCGTGAGTTGCGCAAACTCGCGCCGGACGCCCGGCTGACCTTGGTGACGCAGGATGACGGGCATTTCTATTCCAAGCCCGCTTTGTCCACCGCGCTAGCCAAGGGCAAGGTGGCCGATACGCTGGTCACCACGGCGGCGGAGAAAATGGCGACGCAGTTGAAGCTGGACCTGCGCGCCGGGCGGGTGGTCGAGGCGATCGACCGGCAGGACAAGGCGGTGCTGACCACCGGCGGGCCGATCTTTTACGACCGGCTGGTGCTGGCCCTGGGGGCGGACCCTATACGGCCGCCAATTGACGGCGATGCGGCCCACCGGGCGATGGCGGTCAATAGCATCGACCATTATCGGGAATTTCGTGAAAAATTGCCCGACGGCGCGCGCGTGCTCATCATGGGCAGCGGGCTTGTGGGCACGGAATTTACCAATGACCTGGCGGCGAGCGGTTATAGGCCGGTCGTGGTCGACATGCTCGGTCATCCACTGGCGCAACTGGTGCCGCTCGCAGTGGGCGCACGCATCCGCGATGCGCTGAGCGCCAAGGGCGTAGAATGGCATCTGGGTCGCAAAGTGATGGCGATCCACAAAGCTGACGGTGGCATCCGCGCGGAACTGGACGATGGGCTGGTGGTGGAGGCCGCCGTAGTGTTGTCCGCCGTTGGCCTGCGCCCGAATGTGCAACTGGCGCAGGATGCTGGGCTGGACGTGGAGCGCGGCATCCTGGTCGACCAGACCGGCCGCACCAGCGACCCGGATATCTATGCGATCGGCGACTGCGCCCAATATCCCGGCGGCCTGGCCGCCTATGTCACGCCGATCATGGCTGCCGCGCGCGCGATCGGGCCCAGCGCGCTGGGCACGCCGACCGACATTCGCTTTCCGCCGCTGTCAGTGCAGGTCAAGACGACCGCCTGCCCCGTCGTGCTGCTGCCCGCGCCGCAGGGCGTGGCGGGTGCGTGGGAGGAAGCGGCGAACGACGCGATGGGCCTGAAATATCTGTTCCGCGACGGCGATGGCGCCATCCGCGGCTATGTCTTCACACAGGATTATTGCCAGGAACGCATGGACATGGACCGTGCCCTGAGCGAGCCACTAACGGGAGTTGCGGCGTGACGGCTTTGGTACAGGACAAGGTTGCGATCGTCACCGGCGGGGCCAAGGGGTTGGGCCATGGCATATCACGCTGCTTGGCGCGGGAGGGCGCGCATCTGCTCATCACCGGGCGCGACGGCGCGGCGGCGGAAGCGGTAGCGGCAGAGATTTCGGCGGAGTTTGGCGTGCGCGCCGTCGGCATGTCCGCCGATGTCGGCGTCAAGGCGGACGTAGAAGCGATGATCGACCGCGCCGTCGCCGAATTTGGCGGTATCGATATTCTCGTCAACAACGCCTCGCTGCTGTCGGACAACGTCCTGCTGGAACAGAAGACCGACGAGATGCTCAAGCGTACGCTGGAAATCGGCACCTGGGGCAGTTGGTGGGCGATGCGCGCCGCCTTTCCACATATGAAGGCGCGGGGCGGCGGGTCGATCGTCAACTTCTATTCGATCGATGCGCAGACCGGTGCCTGGCTGCATGCCGATTATAATATGAACAAGGGCGCGATCATGGGCCTGACCCGCAGTGCGGCGGTGGAATGGGGGCGGTTCAACATCCGCACCAATGCGATCGCGCCGACCGGCATGGGCCAGGTTTTCGCGCAACTGGTGCAGGACGTGCCGGGCTTTCTGGACATGGCGACCGCCAGCAATCCGTTGAAGCGCGCGGGCGACCCGGAACTGGATATCGGCCCGGTGGTGCTGTTCCTGGCGTCGGACATGTCGCGTTTCGTCAATGGCGAGCTGATCAACGTGGATGGCGGGCAGCATCTGCCCGGCTATGTGAGCGTTCCGCACAATCTTGCCGAGATGGAAGCCCAGACATGAAATTGATGCCGCACACCGACTGGAGCGATATCGTCGCCACCGATCAATCCGGCAGCGTCCAGAAAATCCTGGATGGCACGTTGCGCGCGATCGGCAGCATCGGTGCGCGGCGCCTGTCGATGAGCGACATCAGCGAGGCGAGCGGCGTGTCGCGCGGCACGCTTTACCGCTATTTCACGTCCAAGGAGGACGTTCTGGCGGCAGTCAGCGAATATATATGCAGCAGTTTTGAAAAGGGGATTATCGAAGCGGGTCAAGGCATAGCCGACCCGATCGAGCGGTTCCGCGCGGTGATGCGCTTTTACGGCCGCTTCACCATCGAACGGTCGCCCGACGGCATATTCGAGGTCGAACCGGCCTTCCACCTCAATTTCCTGCGCAGTCATTTCAGCCGCCACAAGGCCGCCGTGCAGCAGGCGCTGGACCCGGTACTCGACCATTTCGAGATGCTGACGGGCAGTCGCCTGGACCGCGACATTTTCTGCGACACGATGGTGCGGTTGCAACTGAGCACCCTCATCATTCCGGCCACGCCGCAATGGCTGGCCATTTGGAACGGGGCGCCCGACCGGTTGTGCGAATGGGCGCTGCAAATCGCCGGCCACCATGCCGAACACAAGAGAGGATGAACTGATGGCTACCCTGGCAAAGTTAGAATCTACCACCAAGGTCGGCTTCGCCGACAAGAGCGTGGCTGACGCGCTGGTCGAAAAGGCGCGCAGCCTGCGCGATTTCCTTCAGAGCGAGGCGCCTGCCGGCGAAAAACAGCGCTGTCCGACCCCGGCGGTCGACAAGATGCTGAAGGACGAAGGCTTCCTGCGCCTGCTGGTGCCGCAGCGTCTGGGCGGTTTTGGCCTGTCGCCGACCGATTTCTGCCGCGTACAGATCGAAATCGCGAAAGGCGATCCAGCGATCAGCTGGGTTATGCAGATCATCAACGGCACCAGCTGGATCACCAGCCTGGCCCCTGATGGCGTGCAGGATGCGGTGTTCGCCGACGGTCCGCAGACGGTGTGCGGCGCGTACAACCCGCCCGGCAAGGCGCGCAAGGTCGATGGCGGCTGGATCATCAATGGGAAATGGCCCTATATGTCCGGGTCACGCCAGTCGACCTGGGCGCAGCAGGGCGTGGTGCTGGAAGATTATGACGGTCCCGTCGTTCCGGGCATCAACATGTGCTACCTGCCGATGGACGCGATGACGATCGAGGACAGCTGGTTCGTGTCGGGGATGCAGGGCACCGGGTCCGACACCGCGATCGCCAAGGACGTGTTCATTCCCGACGCGCAGATGGCGCTGATGACCGAGAGAACCGGCCAGATCGACCCGACCAAGCGCCATTTCGGTGCGCCGTCCGACCTGCTGCCCGCCGTTCCGGTCGTACGCACGACCGGCATCGCGCAGTTGATCGGCGCAGTGGAGGCGATGCTGGAAATCGTGCGGGCAGAAGCGCCCAAGAAGCCGGTGCTGACCACCATCATCGGTCCGCGCACAAGTTCCGGCGCCTATATGCGCGACCTGGGCGAGGCCGCCGCGATGATCGACACGGCGAAGCTGATCCTGTTCGACCTGACCGCTAAGCTCGACCGGGTCGGCCTGGGCGAGGAATTCACTATGGCGGAGAAGGCCAAGCACCGGGCAGCAGGCGCGCAAATGATCGAACTGGTCCATGGGGCGAGCGAATCGCTGATGTTCCAGGTGGGGTCTTCGGCCTTCGCGCTGGACAAGCCGATCAATCGCTATTGGCGCGACGTGTCGATGGCGACACGGCATATCCAGAATATCCCGACCATAGGCTACGAAATCTTCGGTCGCGCCTTGACTGGTGCGGACCCGATTTCGCCGCCGGGCGCCTATTGACCCTCGGCGCCGCCCGCTCGACCGAGTGGGCGGCGCTGCTGTCGGTTGAAGGATGATCGCGATGTCCCCCGCCTATGTCGATCCGACCGTTCGCCTCTTCGGCGACGTTCGGCTGGGTGAGGATTGCAGCCTATGGCCCTATGCCGTCATCCGGTGCGAGCGGGCGTTCGTCTCGGTGGGCCGCTGCGCAAGCGTGCAGGATCATGCGATGGTCCATATCGGCTGGGACGATCCGACCGTCATCGGCGATTATTGCACCATCGGCCACCGCGCCGTGGTGCATGGCTGCACGATCGAACCGGCCTGCCTGGTCGGGGTTGGGGCAACGATCATGGAACGATGCGTCATTGGCCATGGGTCAATCGTGGCGGGGCATAGTTTCCTGCCCCCCGATACAATTGTACCGGCCCATTCGCTGGTGATGGGAACGCCTGGCCGGGTCGTGCGCCAAATCGACAAATTGCGCGACCATGTGATCGACGCGCTGCTCTATCGCGACAATGCGCGCGGCTATGCGCGGGGCGATCATCGGGTGTGGAACCGAGCGGACCGGGAGGCGCTTGGCAGGGAGGCGGACGACATACTTGCTGGCGAAGCGCCGAGTTGGGGAGCTCCATGACCGACATATTGGACCGGCTGTTCCGGCAGGCGCGTACCCATAATGGCTGGACCGACCAGCCCCTTACCGGCGCGATGGTGCGCACGCTCTACGATCTGGCCAAATGGGGGCCGACGACTGCGAACAGCAATCCCGCACGGTTCGTCTTCATTCGTTCGGCGGAGGCGAAGGCGCGGCTGATGCCGCACATCAATGCGGGCAATGTCGATAAGGTCGCGCAGGCGCCCTGCACCGTCATCATCGCGGGGGACACGCGATTTTACGAGGAATATGCTACCCTGTTCCCGTCCCGCGACATGCGGAGCGTGTTCGAGGGGAAGGATGCGCTGATCGCCGAGACGGTGGCGCGGTCATCGACCTTGCAGGGCGCTTATCTCATCATGTCGGCGCGAACGCTGGGGCTGGATTGCGGGCCGATGTCGGGCTTCGACGCGGCGGGCGTGGACAGTGAATTTTTCCCCGATGGACGGTGGAAAGCTAATTTCCTGTGCAATATCGGCTATGGCCGAGCCGAAGCGCTGCATCCGCGGAACCCGCGCCTGGATTTTGACGCAGCCTGCCTGGACCTATAGGGCGTCCGTCGCGAGACGAACGCCCGCCATCGATCAGGCGGCAGGGGTCCAGACCAGCGGGAGTGCGACGGGCTGGATCATGCCCAGATGGCATTCGACCGTGTGACCCGGCGCAATACGGAATTGCGGGATGCGGGCGAGAAATTCCTCCATCGCGATCCGTAATTCCCGCCGCGCCAGATGCATGCCCACACAGGTATGGATACCAAAGCCAAAGCCGACATGGCGTGGCTTACGGTCTAGCCGCACCTGTGTCGGCGCATCGAACTCGGCCGGATCGCGGCCCGCGAGCGTGGTCGACATCGCGACCTTTTCCCCCGGCATGAAGCGCACGCCGGCGACTTCCGTTTCCTTGATGCAGGTGCGAAAGGTCGTGACCGCGCCATAGGCCCGCATCAGTTCATCAATCGCATGCGGGATGTCGGACGGATTGGCGCGCAGATGCGCCTGATCCTCCATCGCGCTGCCCAGATGTCGGAAATGCAGACCCATATTGGTCGAGACGGTATCAAGCCCGCCGATGAACAGGTTGAACATAAAGCCCAGCAGTTCATCCTGCGTCAGTGGCCGATCGCCGATCCGACCCTGCACCCCGAAGCTGATAAGGTCGTCGCGCGGATTGGCGCGTCGATCGTCAATCTCCCCGCCCAGATAATCGAGCACGCTGCGTGTGGCCTCGGCAATCTGCGCGAGGTCGTGATTGTGGAGCAGGTTCTTTTCCCACTCCATGAATTCCGCTACCCGGTCATGCGGCAGCCCCATCAGATCCATGAACACCTTGATCGGAAATTCGAACGCGAACTCGCTCATGAATTCGCACGAACCGAGCGCGGCGAACGCGTCGATATATTCGATCGCATATTGACGGATCTTGCCCTCCAGCGCGGCCATCGCCTTGGGCGTGAAGGCCGGGTTTACCATCTGGCGGAACGGGCCATGGGCGGGCGGGTCCAACTCAGCGGGCGAATTAATCCAGTTGCCGCCGACCAGTTTGGAATAGGGGGAAAAATCGGTCGACGAAAAATGTTCGGTGTCCAGGTAAATGGCGCGCAGATGCGCCATGCGCCGTGGCACCCAGGCTGCGGTTCCGCCCGGATAGGCGTGAGGCGCATAGATGATGTCGGGGCCTTCATGCACCGCCATCGCCATATCGTCGAACGGATCGCGGTTCGTCGTCATGCCAAAGATGAAGGGAAAGTCGGGCTTGACCAGATCGGCCGGCACATGGTCGGGAATGGGTTGCGGGGGGAACATCATGATCGTCTGTCTCCTTGATCGGCGGGGGGTCAGAAGGAACGCGGCAGCCCTAGGCTTTCGGCGATGCCGTTGCGCACCATTTCATTGGTGATAGGGCCGATCCGCCACAGTCGGCTGTCGCGCCAGTAACGCTGCATGTCGGTTTCGGCGGAATAGCCCATCCCGCCCAATATCTGGATGCCCAGGTCTGCGGCGGCATTGGCGTTTTCCGATGCCATGAGTTTGAGCATATTGGCCTCCACCCCGACATTTTCGCCGCGCGCCTGTTTGTCGGCGCAGAAATGCAGCATTAGTTCGGTGGTCTTCTGCATGGTCGCAATGTCGGCGACATAATGTTGCAAGCTCTGGAATCGGCCGATGACCCCGCCGAACGCCTTGCGCTGCTTCATATAATCGAGCGCATCTTCCAGCACGCCGTCGATGACGCCAAGGCAGAAGGCGCCGACCATGATCCGTTCATTGTTGAGCGTGGGCAGCAGCATGTACCAGGCCTTGTGCGGTTCCCCCAGCACCTGTTCGTCGGCGACGAAGGCGTCCTCGAAATGCACCGAGCAACTGCCCATCGAGCGCATACCGAGTTTGGCGAGCGGGGTGATCTTCACGCCCGCTGTGTTGATCGGCACCCAGAACAGGGTCAGCCCCTGGTGCTTCTTTTCAGCGTCCTTGTCGCTGCGCGCGATCACCAGCAGATAGTCGGCGACATGGGCGGAGGAGGACCAGATCTTTTCGCCATTGAGTTTCCAGCCCCCCTCGACCCGTTCGGCTGTCGTGGTCATCGCGCCCAACAGGTCGGTGCCGCCGCTCGGCTCGGTAAAGGCGATCGCGGCCTTCAATTGCCCGGTGGCGATCAGCGGCAGATATTTCGCCTTTTGTTCGGGCGACCCATAAAGGCCGATCGATTTCGACCCGGCAAAGCTGGTGATGCCCCAGATCCAGGCGAGGCCACCCAGCGACCGGGCCAGTTCGCGCGCCAGCAGCATCTGCATGACAACATCGCCGCCTTGCCCGTCATACTCCTCCGATATGCCGATGCCGTGAAAGCCCGCTTCGGTGAATTTGTCCCACAGCGCGAAGGGGTAGTTGTGTTCGTCCTTTTCCAGCGCGCGCGCCCATTCCTTGGGCACTTCCTTGTCGATCCAGCGCCGCGCCATGTCCTGAAAGGAACGATATTCCTCTGGCAGTTCGAAATCCATGTCCTGTGTCTCTCTTGCTTATCGGGAAGGGTGATCGGATGCGGCCGGGCAGCCTGCATCTGCGATGGCGATCAGGCGCGTGGCCATGCGATCGAGGCAGGCCAGCACGCCGGGATGGTCGCCCGCCTTGAACGCCGCGAGGATCGCCTGATGCTGTTCCAGGCCAATCGTCGTCAGCGTCTGGAGGCCATGCAGCAGGATGAAGCGGGCGATCAGACCGCGCCGGTCAAGGGTCGAGCGCAGCAGTTCGCGGTTCGCCGACGCGGTGATGAAGATGGTGTGGAAATCCAGCCCAGCGGCAATCGCTCCGGCATAGTCGTCCCCGTCCAGCGCCGTGCGATAGTCAGCGATTGCCTGATCGAGCAGGACTGCTTGCCCTGCGCCGATATGGCCCATCCCCCAGGCATAGCCCAGCCGCCACAATTCCCATTGCACGCGCAACAGGTCGCGGGTCGCGGGGAAATCAATCGGGGTGACGCGCTTCAACCTATGCGCCTCGATCTCCACCAATCCTTCGGATGCCAGCGTGCCAAGCGCCTCACGGATCGGCGTGGCGCTGACGTTCAGACTGGCGGCGAGTGCGGTTTCGCGTAGCAAGGTGCCGGGCGCGATAGTGCCGGACACGATGGCGTCGCGCAGGCGATCGACCACCGCCTGCCGCAGGGTGGAGGGCGAACGCAACGGTTCCCCCATCATTCCGCCCGATGGCGGCAAAGACGGCGCTATGGCCGGTGGGAGGTTGGGCAATTCCATAGTCTATAGAATGATTGCGCCGAGCCCCAACTGCGCCTGTCGAGGGATAGGGTCGAGCGAGAGGGATGCAGGCTAGTGCGGAGTCATGAACTGCCCGAAATGTCGCGCGCCGATCGATGGCTTTGGAACCGGCTGCATTGCGTGTGGCCATAGCGGCGGCGACCTGCGCCGGGCATTGTTATGGACGCTGGTCCCGACCGGCGTGATTGCCGCGACGCTGGGCGCATCCATCGCCATCGCCGAAGCGCATCGCACTGGCAGCAGCCGAAACCGCTACAGCAATGCGATCGAGGAAAGGGATGCGCCCGGACGAACGCAATCCTTCGCCAAGCTGATGCATGATGCAGGCGAGGTCTGTACAAGTACGAAGCGTTCGCTGTTTCGGGGCGACATCGGCACCAATGCGGTCTGGGCCATTGGTTGCGGCGACACCGGCGACTGGATGATCCTGATCGCGGACAATGGCGCGACCCGCGTGGCGCAGTGCGGGCCGCTGGAAAAAGCAGGCACCCCATGCTGGACGCCGCTTGATTCTTGATCGTTCGGCGGGACGAGCCCGCTTTAGCCGACCGGAACGCCCTGCCCCACGGACCACCAGTCAAGACTCGGCCCGTCGCGCGCCAGCCGTAGCCACACCGTGTCGAACGCCGCAGCCAGCATGACGGGCGAAGCATCCAGCGCCCTGAAAGTCCGCAAGAGCATTTCGTCCATATAGGAACGCGGAGCCATGCCTCCCCGCATCAGCCGCCGCCGCGCTTCGATCGTGACCCCGACGATAAGGTCGACGGCCATGTCGCTGGAAGCGAAATCCATCTGCCCCTTCTGCCGGGCATCGTCGAGCGCATCGCGGACCATAAGGTCAAAGCTGCTGGCGCGTTCGAAATAATTGACATAATCTACGCGACAGGTAAAGCCGCTCCAGCGCGGATCATGCCAGGCGCGCAACATTGTGATCGCCACGCCGCCCACCGCGCGCAGCAACGGGGCGTCATCGTCATCGAACAGCCGACGATAATCGCCGATCATGCCCGCCGTCAGCCGCTCGCCCAGCGCATCGACGGCGGCTTCCAGCGATTCGAAATATTTGTAGAAACTGCCGCGCGACACGGCGGCCGCCTGGATCACGTCGTCGATCACCAGATGGCCGTTCGCCTGACCCGGCTGATACAGGTCGAATACCGTGTCGAGCAGCCGGTCGCGCATCCGTTCCCGCCGCAACGCCGCCGCCCGGCTGCGCGGGTCGATGGCGGGCGGGACGGATGTGGTCTCGGACATGGCCTGCTACTGCATCGGATGGAAATAGCGCGCAAGCAGGCTGCCATCGTCGCCGAACACATAATGTTCTATGCTGTAGACCTTCATCGGATGCCCGTCATGCACACCTTCGTTGCGGACGTAGATGACCGCTTCGTTGCCGCTGACCTTCACATCCTCCACCACCAACTGCCAGCCGAGAAACTGGTCGCATAGCGCCTCCAGCTTGTCCCACCCCGCCTCCACCGGGGCCGTCGCAGGATCCTGCACCTTGAACCCGCCCGGCGCTATGGCGCGGAAGGCAGCCATGAAATCATCGATCCGGCCTTCGCTGAACATGATGGCTTGGCTGGTCAGAAATGTCGCTATCTCCTGCGTCGTGGGTATCGGCATCCATTCTCTCCTGTTGTTATGCTGTTGCCCAAGCGGGTGCGGGCGCAATGTCCGGCAGCAGGCGGATGTTGGACGGCATGCCCGCAATCGCGCGGCCGTACAGCTCGATCGACAGCGGCGCGTTGAGCGCATTGTGGCGGGTGCCGACATTGAGGTCGCGCCAGAGGCGCTGGAGCGGGCTGGCCAGCGCAAAGGCGCCCGGCCCCGCCACGTCCATCAAGCGGTTGCCCGCCGCGCGCAGCAATTCCATCGCATAGCCGCAATCGGCCTGGATCTGCGCCTTGTCATAGCCGGTCAGCACCCGTTGCTGCGCGCTATCGTCCAGCAGCGCGGCGGCTCGGCGGATGTGGAGCCAAGCCGAATCGATCTCTATCGCCGCCCGGCCCATCAGGCCGACCAGCGCCTCCGACCCGCCCTGGCTGGCATAAGTCCACCCCACCACGGGCCGCCCGGCCATCGCCTGCGTCACGCCCTCCAGCAGAGCGCTCGCCGCGCCTAGCATCGGTGCCAGTACGCCCAGCGGAAACAGCGGCTCCATAGGCCAGCGGTCGCGCGGCTCCAGCCCTGCCATCGTTAGCAGCAGATCGGCCGATGGCGCGCGGCCCGTCCACAGGACCAGCGCTTCGGGCACGAAAAGGTCGTCCGCAACGATCATGTTGCTGCCCGACCCGGCCATGCCTGCGACGTGCCAGTTATTCTCGATCCGGCATGCCGCATCGCGCAGGTCGAGGAAGGCCATGGCCGCTTCGCCCCCTTGCGCCGTGTCGACCATGACCCCATTGAGCGCCCAATCGGCGTGTAGGCAGCCCGATCCATAGCCCCAGCGGCCCGACACGCGATAGCCGCCCGCCACCGCCACCGCCTTGCCGGTCAGGGCCGAAGCGCTGCAAAACAGTTCGTCCCCAGTGCGGAACAGCAGGTCGGTTGCCGACGATGGCAGGGCCAGAGCGGTGCCAGTGATCCCCGACAGCAAGCCATAGGCCCAGGCGGTGCCGACACAGCCTTTGGCCAGTTCCGCCACCGTTTCGATATGGGTGATGAGGCGATGGCCAGGCCCGCCAGCACGGCGTGGCGCCGTGATGTGAAAAAGGCCGGATTCCTGTAGCCCCGCCATCACTGGTGCCACGATCCGCCGTTGCCGCTCACAATCGTCGGCATAGCGTTCCAGCAAGGGCCGCAGCGATGCCGCAACCCTGACAGGGTCCATCACTTGGACGACGCGCCTGTGTGTCTGCATCATTTCGACCGGCATGATCGGCTCCCCTCCATCCGCTTGGATATGTAATGACATTATTGTCGTTATATGCAATGGCCAATTGTCGGTGGGATTTCATCTGCTGCTTTGGGAAGTCCCCCTGCCTCCCGATAGGCAGAGTGAAGACAATTGCCTTATAGGGTCTGGCGCTAGCCATCAGAGAGCCGGCGAACGGCTGGCACCAAGAGAGGATTTTCATCCGATGCGTAAGATCGACTTGCCTGCTTTCGATGCCGCCGCCTTCGCTGCGGCTTATGGTCCCTGGGCCGTCATCGCGGGTGCTTCGGAAGGCACCGGCGCCTGCTATGCGCGGCAACTGGCCGCCATGGGCATCAACCTGGTGCTGGTGTCGCGCCGCCTGCCTGCGCTGGAAGCGCTAGGGCAGGAACTGGCCGCAGAACATGGCATCGCCTTTCGCGCATTGACCGCCGACCTGACGGAAACGGGCGAGGGATCGCGCCTGGTGGAGGCGACGGCCGATCTGGATATCGGCCTCTATATCTCCAACGCGGGCGCGGACGGCGCGGGCAACAGCTTCTTTGGCGTGCCGGTCAAACGGTCGCTGCGCCTGCTGACCATGAACGCGGCCAATGTGCTGGAGGCCGTCCATGGTTTTGGCAACCGGTTCCAGGCGCGCGGCAAGGGCGGTTTCGTCATCATGTCGTCGGGCGCAGGCCTGGGCGGACAGCCATGGTTGGCGATGTATTCGGCGACCAAGGCGTTCGAATTGAACTTCGTGGAATCGCTCTGGGCCGAACTTGACGGCCAGAATATCGACATTGTCGGCGTCGCTGCGCCGATCATGGACACGCCCACCCTGCGCCGCGCGACCGAAGGGCTGGGGATGGATTATAGCATCGCTTATGATCCGGCCGAAGTGTGCGCGCTGGCGCTGGCCATGCTGGGCAAGGAGCCGCTGGTGATCGTGCCCGATGGTCCCGACGAAGACAAAATCCCGCAGATCCAGGCCGACCGCAAAACCCGCCTGCTGGCGCTGGCGGAATGGGGCAAGGCCTATACCGCCGCCGCCACCGCCTGAAGCAACAGAGGACAGAGAGCATGACCGATCAGGTGGACGTCGTCGTCATTGGAGCCGGGCATAATGGCATGGCCGCGGCCGGCTATCTGGCGCGCGAGGGCAAGAAGGTGCTGGTCGTCGAGCGGATGGCCAAGGTCGGGGGCATGACCAGTTCGGGCTATATGATCCCCGAAGCGCCCAATCATCTGGTGACGCCCTGCGCCGTCGAACTGCTGTTCGCGCGCAAATCCGGCATAATCGAGGATTTCGAGCTGGCCAAATATGGCCTCAAAACGGTCGATCCCGACCCGACCTATGCTTATCTGCACCCCGATGGCAGCTCCATCGCGCTGTTTTACGATTACAAACGCACAGCCGAGGACATAGCCCGGATCAACCGTAACGACGGCAAGGCCTATCTGGAATTCATGAAGACGCTGAACGTCATGATGGACATCGGCTTTCCGATGATGATGGCGGAACCAGGTCGGCCGGACATGAAGAACCTGTCCAAGATCATCGGCAGCGCAGTGCGCAACGTGCGGCTGAAGGACGAACTGGTCGCCCTGTCAAAGGCGACGGCGGATCAGGTCGCATGCGAACGGTTCGAACATCCCGCCACCATCGCGCTGCTGCTGGGCATCGCGGCGGGTGCGGGGCCGGTGGATGATGACGGCAATGCGGCGGCCTATATGATCTTTGCCGTCACGCATAAATATGGCACTGGCAAGCCGATCGGGTCGCTCCAGTCCTTTTCCGACGCGCTGGCGCGCAGCATCGAAGCGTCCGGTGCGACGATCCTGCTTAACGCCCCCGTCGCCGAAATCATTGTCGATGATGGCGCGGCAAAGGGCGTGCTGCTGGAGGATGGCAGGGTGATCCCGGCGAAGATGGTCATTGCCACCTGCGACCCGCGCACCGCCATGCGCATGACTACACCGGGCGGGGTCGATCGCGCACTAATGCAGCGGATTGAACATGCGCCCTCAAACCGGTCCAACGCTGCGCCGTTCCTGGCCAATATCGCGATGTCGGGACCATTGCGCCTGAAGAAGCATCAGGATTTGCGCCATGACGACGCGGACCTGAATAAGGCGGTCGGCCTGATCGGCACGTCCGAAGAAGTACGCGAATCCTTCGCCACCGCGCGGCGCGGCGACATTCCCGATCGCCATGCGATGTCGCTCAGCCCGCTGTCGAACAGCGACCCGACGCAGGCACCGCCGGGCGGATCGCTGGCCTATGTCTATCTGCCTGCCATGGCGGTGGATGCGCGCGAGGGCTGGTCGCCCGCGCTCAAGGACAAGACCATGTCATCGGTCATCAGCCATCTGGGCGAATATTATGACGGGCTGGACACCGAAGTCGGGCGTTTCGTGGAAACCGCGCGGGAACGGGAAAAGCGGTTGAACGTCACCAATGGTTGTGTAACCCATATCGATTTCGGCGCGCTGCGTTCGGGCGTGCATCGCCCCGCCACTGGCTTTGGCGGTCCCAAGCCGCCCTTCCCCGGATTTCTGATCGGCGGCGCGGGCGCGCATCCGGGCGGCGGCGTGTCGGGCATTGCCGGCCGGATCGCGGCCAATCGCGCGCTGCGTGAACTCAAGAAAATGAAATAAGGGATGGATGCCATGACAAGTTTCGTAAATCCGGTCGGCATCCCTGCAAAGCTGGAGAATGTCACTGCCGAATGGCTGACACAGATCATGCAGGCGCGCTATCCCGGCATCGTGGTGCAGGAGATGGAAGCAGTGTTCCTGCGCAACAGCCACACGACCAAATATCAGGTCAAGCTGACGCTCAACGATGTTGGAAAGGCGGCGGGTATCCCGGAGAATGTATGCCTGAAGGCTAATTGGGCGCAGTTCGAAAGCCAGGGCATCTGTCGGTTGGAAGCCCGGTTTTACGAAGATTTTCGCCGCCTCGTCGCCTTCCCCGCGCCCCGCTCCTTCTTCGAGGCGTGGGATCCGCGCGATGATAGCGGCCAGGGACTGGTCGTGATGGAGGATCTTTCGATCGAGGGCGGCCATTTCGGCGTCAGCACTGACCATATGGGCGTGGAGGAAGCCGCGCGCGCCGTCGCCAGCCTGGCGAAAATCCATGGTGCCTTCTGGGATAGCCCGGTACTGCACGCGGCCGACTGGCTGCCCGTGTCAATGGTGACGGCAGTCGACGCGCAGCAGCTACACATGATGTATAGTTTTGCGGAAGCAAACCATGCAATGCCTGAATATCAGGCGTTCCTGCCAAGCTGGATCAAGGGCGACCTGTCGCGGCTGCATACGGTGTTCGACGCGCTGGTCAACTTCGCGCAGCATAAGGAACAGGGACCATGGTGCCTGGTCCATGGCGACAGCCATCAGGGCAACAGCTATCTGCGCCCCGACGGCGAGCGGGTGTGGCTGGACTGGCAACTGGTACGCAAGGGGCGGCCGATCCGCGACTTCACCTATTTCCTGCTCGGCGCGCTGACGATCGAGGAGCGGCGCGCCAATGAACGCGACCTGTTGCGCCATTATCGCCGCTGCCTGATCGAAACCGGGGCGCAGGGCGTACCGGACGACGAGACATTGTGGGAATATTATCGCCGCTGGCCACCCTATGCGATGCAGGCATGGATCGCCAATATGGACGAGTGGGGGCAAAAGGGGATGCACATCGTCGAGCGTATCTTCGTCGCGGGCGAGGATTTGGGCACGGTCGAAGCGCTGGGCGTCACTTTCTAAAGATAAGGGAAAAGCGCCATGTCGGATTCCATCACGCCCTTTACAGTGGCCATTCCGCAGGAGGCTCTGGACGATCTGCATCGGCGGATCGTTCACACACGCTGGCCAGCAGCGGAGACGGTTGCGGACTGGAGCCAGGGCGTGCCGATCGCCGCGATGCGCGACTTGTGCACCTATTGGGCCGATGGCTATGACTGGCGGCGGTGTGAGGCGGCGCTCAACGCCCTGCCCCAGTTCATGATGCAGATCGACGACCTAGCGATCCATTTCCTGCATGTGCGCAGCCCCCGGCCCGATGCCGTGCCGCTGATCCTGACCCATGGCTGGCCCGGATCGGTGCTGGAGTTCATGAAGGTCATCGGCCCGCTCAGCGATCCTGCGACCGCCGATGCGCCAGCCTTCCACCTCGTCATCCCGTCCCTGCCCGGCTATGGTTTTTCCGACAAGCCCATCGCGACCGGATGGGGCGTCGAAAAAATCGCAGACGCCTGGATCACGCTGATGCGGCGGCTGGGCTATGATCGTTTCTTCGCGCAGGGCGGCGACTGGGGCGCGGCGGTCACGACCGCCATCGCCATGGCCGCGCCGCCGGAACTGGCGGGCGTCCACCTCAACATGCCGCTGGTCTTTCCCGAAGCCGGCGACTTTGCCGACCTGACGCCCGCCGAGGCCAAGACGGTCGAGCGGATGCAATATTATCAGGACCATGATGCGGGCTATGCCAAGTTGCAGGGCACAAGGCCGCAGACGGTCGGCTATGCGCTGGCGGATTCTCCGGTCGGGCAGGCAGCGTGGATCTACGAGAAATTCCAGGCTTGGACCGACAATGGTGGCCGGGCGGAAGACGCGCTGAGCCGCGACGACATGCTGGACATCATCAGCCTCTACTGGCTGACCAACAGCGGTGCTTCATCGGGGCGGCTTTACTGGGAAAGCGCGGGCGCGTTCAAGGCGCAGCGGCTGGACCTGCCAGTCGGTGTCAGCATCTTCGCGCAGGAAATCTTTCGCCCCTCGCGCCGCTGGGCCGAACGCAGCTATTCCGATCTGGTCCACTGGAACGAACTGCCGGTCGGCGGCCATTTCGCTGCGTTCGAGCAGCCTGCGCTGTTTGCAGTGGAATTGCAGGCCTGCTTTGGCGCGATGCAGCCCCGCGCCTGATTTCAGCTCGGCAGGAAGCTGAGTGGTGCGCCCATGGTTGCGCGGTAGGACACAGGCTGCTTGCCGTCCGTATCGCGCAGGCCATAGCCTTCACCCAGTTCCGCGCCGATCAGCGCCTTGCCTGACAGGGCGGCAAGATCAGGATCGTCCATCAACCGGTCGAGGACCAAGCCGGAAAATTCCGGGGTTTCCCAGGACGGCAACATCGCGCGCAACTCTTCGGGCAGCATTTCGGGTGGCATGGCGCGAACCGCATCGGTCAGGATGAAACCGGGCCACAGGGATACCGCCGACACGCCATGGGGCGCCAGGTCGATCGCCATGTCGGCGGTCATCTTGTCCGTTCCTGCCTTCGCCGCGCCATAGGCTGGACCGTGGAAATAGGACACTGCGCCGTAGAAGGATATGCTGGCGATCAGACCCCTGCCCGCCGCGACCATCATAGGTGCTGCATGATAGGCGGCGACATAGGCCGATCGCAGGCCGACATTTATCATGTCAGCCAGATGGAGTGGCTTTTCCCAGAAACCTCCCGGTGCGATCAGGTCCATTGCATGTACGGCCGCGACATTGTTGACCAGCAGGTCCAGCCTGCCGCCGGTCCACTCCGCCAGCTTGGCGAAGGCTGCGGCCACCGCATCATCGTCGCGATGGTCGCAGAGCAGCGCCAGCCCTTTGCCCCCGGCCCGGTCGATCTCCGCGACAACGGCGTCCAGTTCTAACCTGTCCCGCCCAGTGACGGCGACCCTATGGCCGCGCGATGCCAGGCCCCTTGCGATGCCACGCCCCAATCCGCGCGTTGCGCCTGTCATCAGCACCATCTTGTCGCTCATATGCCTGTCCCTGTTCTGTTCATGCCCTGCGCGTGACCGGCAACACCACATTGCTGGCCGCCACGCCCAGCGCAGTGGGGCCAAAAAGCTGGAGCTGCCGCCCCTCTATCGTGCCAAGTAGGGTGATGAGCGCCGCGTCCTCGTCCGGCCCGGCAGCGTTCACATACGCCTCCAGCGCCGTGGCGGCCGCGTTCCAGTCCTGAAACGGCCGATCCAGCAGCGCCGTCACATCGGCGATGTTGCGTGCGACCATATCCGCGCCATGGGCATCGGCGCGCTCCGCCCATTCGACCAGTTCCGCCACCTGCCTTTTCTGCATCTGCGCCCCTTCGTCGGCCATGGCCAGTCCGGCCAGCGTATCGGCGATCTTGGCCATCAACGGCGCATTGTCACCCTGTCGTTCGACCAGTGGCGGCAAATCGGGCAGCGCCACCCCCGACAGGGCGGACAGGGCCAGCAGGATCGACCGGCGCAGTGCCAGGTCGAACATCAGATAGACCGAATGAGGATCGCCCGCTTTGGGCGCACCCACGGTCCCGGTGAACTGCATCGTGCCCAGCAGGGAAAATTGCAGGACGTGGAACAGCACCGCGTCATGGTCGACCGGCTCGCCCGTCGCCTCTTCATAATAGCCGACCAGTTCCGCCAGCGGCGCGCCCAGCGGTTCGAAACTGTCGCGCATCCCCATCGTCGCGATATCGACCAGCGGATCGCCGATCATCGAAAATTCGAAATCATACAGCTTTGTCATCGCGCCCTGATCGACCAGATATTGGCCCGAATCGAACTGGATGAAGCTGGCTTGAGTGCGGTAATCCGGCACGTTGCGACGCAGCCAGCCGATCACGAACGCCAGCAAAGGTTCGGGGCGGCTCTTGGTGCGCCGATAATGCGGCATATAGGCGTCCAGCCCGGCCAGCGCGATCGCCTCGGCACCGTCCGGCTGGTGTAGCCCGGCCGCGACGAAGGGTTCGATCGGCAGCCGGTGCATCGCCGCGACGGCGTGCATATAGTCGCGCCCGATCGCGATCCTCGTTGCATCGTCCAGGGTAGAGAAATCGCGCGTACCCGCTATCGCTTCCATGACGATGCAGGGCGGATCGGTGAGATAGCCATGGATTTCCGGTACCGGCAGTCCCTGCCTGTGAAGCAGGTCGATCACGTCCGCCTCACGCTTGAGGTCGGGAAAGATCGACACGTCGCCGCCCCGGTTGCCGCGCAGGTGGAGGCGGCGCACCACCCCGTCCACCTCCACATTGGCGAACCAGGAAGGGCGCCAACGGATCAGCCGTTCCAGGCCCACGACTTTGCCGCCGGTCAGGTGTTCGACATAGCCGGTGATGCGCCCGACCGCCGCATCGTCATAGTCGTTGAGGGGGACGGGGCCGCTCACGGCGCGAAGGCCTCCGCTGCGGCGCGCGTGTCCATATATTCTCGCCCCGACAGAATCTGGCCGTCGCGGATCACCAGCAGATTATGATAGTCGTTGCGATAGACCCGGTCGGGGAAGATCATTTCGCCGCGCACTTCCACCGCGACCCTGTCCCCTTCGGCCGTGATGCCGACCACCTGCGCGCTGCGCCGCTGCGCCGACAACAGGCCGCCGGTTACGCTGGCGATGAAATCGGCGCGGCTCATGTCGCCAAAGCCTGATATCCACCATGTGCAGTCGGGATGCTGCAACGCTTCGATCGTTGCGGCGTCCCCCTCTTCCACCGCCTGCATGTAGCGGCGAGCGACCGCCTTGTTCGCTTCGAGGTCGGCCATGCTCATTCTCCCAGACGATAGCGCAGGGTCAGGCCATATTGGCGCGGCGGACCGAAGATAGCTGTGTTGAAGCCCAACCCCGCCCCCGATACGGCACCGATCGCCTGATAGGTCTTGTTAAAGACGTTGGTCATAGTGACGCCGACGTCGATCGGGCGGCCACCGACATTACGCCAGTCCAGCCGTATGTTGGCCAGGCCATAGGCTGGCAACGCCGTGTCGACGAAGGACAATTTGCTGGAATGATAATAGTCCGCCGACGCGTTGAGATCGCCCATCGCGCCCAGTGGGATGCGATATTGCGCGCCCAGCGTGAAGGTCGCCTTCGCCACCAGGTCGAACGGGATTTCCTGGGTTGTGAGATAAGCGGCGATCGGCGCAGGGGCGGTCAGTTCGCGCGTCTTGGTGTCGAGCAGGTTGCCGCCGAAGGTGAAGGTCAGCCGATCGGAAAACAGGATGCGTCCGTCAAAATCCAGCCCCGCGACGCGCGACTTGCCGGCATTGGCCAGCATCGTGCCCGACTGCGGATCGTTGTCCGCGCTGCAATCGCCATCGGGGGAAAAGGGCGCTTCGCCAAAGACCGGATCGCCCGCAACGCAGCCCGGCTGGGTCAGCAGGCCGCTCAGTGCGATCTGCACCCCGTCATAATAGCCCACAAAGCCCGACAGGTTCAGGCGGACGCGGACGTCGCCCAGCGTCCAGTCGGATCGCACCCCCAGTTCCAGGTCGGTGACTCGTTCCGGCCCGAAGGACTGATAGGGCGCCAGCCGCCCGCCGAAGGTGGGCGTATTGATGCCGCCGGTGCGATAGCCGCGCCGGGTGGAAATATAGGTGAAGAGGTCGGGCGTCACCTGCCAGTCGAAACCCACGGTCCAGGTGGGCGCATCGGATTTGGCGGTGTTGGTGGTTGCGCCGATCAGGATCGGGTTGGTCGATACGCATTCATTGGGGCGGACGGTCCCCTGGGTGGTGTTGTCGGTCGCCGTACAGGCGATTTCCTTGTCCCAGGTGTAGCGCAGCCCGGCGTTGAAGCGCAGACCCTGGGCGATTTCATCCAGCTTTATGTTGACGTTGCCGAACAGCGCTTTGCTCTTTTCGGTGTAGAAATTATATTGGAAGGTGCCGTAATTTTCGGCCGGCAGGAAAGGTGGCAGCACGACCTGGGCGATCGAACTGCCGCTGCCCGTCGGGCCGTAGGGCTGGCTTTTCAGATAAAATCCGCCCACCAGCCAGTCCACCCGGTCGTCAAGCGCGCTGCCCTTGATCTGCACTTCATTGGTATATTGTTCGACGTTGTTGACAGCGCCTGCGTTCAGCAGGGTCAGCGGCAAGCCGGCGGGCAGTCCGGCAGCAGGATTGCCAGTCGTGATCAGCAACGGCACGCCGTCGGTGTTGATATTATAGTTCACATAGGTTTTGCGATAGCCGAAGATGTTGGTGAAGCTGACCCCGCTGTCGCTCAGGTCGATATCGGTGCGGTTGGTGATGCCCCAGCGGCGGGTGCGGTTGATTGCGGGGGACACGTCGCTGTCGATGACGCGGGGACCACGCGCCTGCTGCGCCGCCAGCGCCTCCTGCATCGCGCTGCGCAGACCCAACAGGTCGATCAGGCTGGGATTGTCGAACAGGCTGGTCAGCAACACCGCGTCGCCGGTGTAGTTGTTGCGATACCAATCGAAGATAGTGAGGTTCTTGAAACCCTCGACTGGTTCGGCCAGCACGGACACGCGGAACGCGCGGGAATTGACGTCGTCCAGGTCGCCGCCCAGTCCGATATTCTTGGTATAACCGTCGCGCTTTTCGTACCGGCCCGCGACCCGTACCGCCAGCTTGTTGTCCACGATCGGGATGGACAGCGCGCCTTCCAATTGCTTGCGTTCATAGCGGCCGTAGCCCGCCTCAACATAGCCGCCCAGGACATATTCGGGCGCGGCGGGATAATAGAGGACGGCGCCGCCGGTGGTGTTACGGCCAAACAGCGTGCCCTGCGGCCCTTTGAGAACCTGGACCGATGCCATGTCATAGGTTGCGACGCCGCTGCCGAAGGTGGGCGCGGGCACATCGGCAAAATAGCTGACGACGGCAGGCGCGTTGGACCCGCTCAACGCCTTGGACTGGCCACGGATCTGGAACACCGAATTTTCGCGCCCGCCCGATCCGGACAGATAGACGCCGGGCGTCTTGATCATCAGGTCGGCGGTGGTTGCGATATTAGCTTCGCGCAGCATATCCGCGTTGAAGGCGGTGACGGACACAGGCGTCGACTGGATGCTTTCCTCGGAGCGGCGGGCGGTGACGACGATGTCGTCGATGCTAGGCGACGCCTGGGGCTGCGCCGTTTGGGCGATCGCCAGGACCGGCAGGGCCAGGGGTGCAACGGACGTTAAAAGTACCGCAAGACGCGCGGTGAAAATCGGGCGCATTTCATCTCTCCCTGAGCAGCAGAACGTCATGTTCTCGCAAGCCTGACCTTTGCCAGTGCCGTCGGGAGAAGTAGAAGACGATCGTCTTAGTCGTGCCTATCGCCGGAGAGGGCCCTCGATTTTCGTCCATGACCCCGCCAATCGTCAGCCGGGCGTGTCGGCGGCTTCGACGAAGGGCGGCAGCATCAGCAAGGCGCAGCCTGCGGTGATCAGGTCTTCAAGATATTGGTCGGAGCGCGGATAGGCGCCGCCGGTCAGATTGGCGACCCGGTCCCCATAGCTGACGCCCATCAGGAAATTCGTCACCGCCACCGACAGGCGCATGGTGAAGACCTGGTCCGACATGGCGGCGCAGCATCCCCGCAACGCCTGATGAACCAGCGCGACCGCCGGTCCTTCTCTGGCTCGGTCAAAGGCTTCGTCAAACGGATCGTTCAGGATCAGGTGCAGGATGAACTGCGAATAAATCCACCTCTGCCGCCCTGCGAAGGCGTCCAGCACCGGCAACAGGAATAATTCGAGCAGGCCGCGAATATCGTCGGGCAGGCGCGGCAACCCCTGCATCCGCAGCATCCGGCAATCGTCCACTTCCGCCTGGCGGATGTCGTAAATCGCCCGGATCAGTAATTCCTTCGATCCGAAATGACGATAGATGGCGGAGTTATTGCCCTGCTTGGCGACGCGCAGGATTTCGCGGATGGATGCACCCTCGATCCCGCGTTCGGCGATGATTTCCTCCACGGCGAGCAGCAGCTTGCGCGCGCCGGGTCCATAATCTTCCCATTTACCCTTCATGCCCGCACGCATCGCAATTCGCTGCCGCCAAGCCAAGCGGAAAGCGAACCACCCGCGACGAGCGCGCCGACCGTCCACCTATCACCCGACAGGTGGGACTAAGGCCACGTCTATGGTCTTTAGCGGCTATGGCGAGGAACTCGAACGGCATGAACCAGAATGGCTACGACTATATCATCATCGGCGCCGGGTCGTCCGGCTGCGTCCTGGCGAACCGGTTGTCGGTCGACCCGGCGGTCAAGGTATTGCTGGTGGAAGCTGGCCCGGACGACAACAGCCCGCTGATCGCCATGCCGCGCGGCATCGGCAAATTGCTGGCGCCGGGCAATCCCCATGTGTGGGACTATGCCGTGTCGCCGGGCGGCAATGCGCCGCAGGAAAGCTGGCTGAAGGGGCGCACGGTCGGCGGATCGAGTTCGGTCAACGGCATGGTCTATGTGCGCGGTGCGCCGGCCGATTACGACGCGTGGGAAGCGGCGGGCTGCACCGGCTGGGGCTGGCAGACGATGGGCCGCCATTTCGTCGCGCTGGAGGATCATGCGCTGGGCACCAAGGCGTGGCGCGGGACCGGCGGCCCGCTCAAGGTGAGCATCCATCCGTCCGGCGATCCGTTGTGCGAAGCGTTCCTAAACGCGGCCGAGCAGGCCGGGACGCATCGGGTGGACGACATGAACGACATCCCTGCGGTCACGCAGGGTGGCATGGGCTATCAGCCGATATCCACCTATCGCGGCAAGCGCTTTTCCGCTTCGCGCGCTTTCCTGAAACCGGTGCGGGGACGCGCGAACCTGACCGTGGTGACCGATACCGACGTGCAGCGCATCCTGTTCGACGGGCAGCGGGCCAGCGGCATCCTGCTGCGTGACAAAAATGGCCTGCACGAAGTCGCGGTACGGCGCGAAATCATCCTGTCGGCGGGGGCCATCCAGAGCCCCAAATTATTGCAACTGTCGGGCATTGGCCCCCGCGCCCTGCTCGAATCGCTGGCCATTCCGGTCGTGGTCGACGCGCCCGGCGTCGGCGCCAATTTGCGTGAACATCGCTATCTGAGCTTTACCTACAAGGTGCGCGGCAACAGCCTGAACCAGAAACTGTCTGGCCTAGGTCTGATCGCGTCGGTGCTCCGATACTTCTTCGGCTCGAAAGGGGCGCTGACCCACGGCGCGCATGAAGTGGGCGGCTTCATCAAGACGCAGGCGTCGCCCGACCGGCCCGATGCCCAGATCGGCCTGGGGCTCTATTCCTTTCATACCGATGCGAAGGGCGCGGTGGTGCTGGACCCCTATCCCGGCATGACCGTCATCGCCTATTATCTGCGGCCCGACAGCCAGGGGCAGGTGCGGATCAGCGCCGCTGATCCCGATGCGCCGCCCGTTATCGACGCCAATCACCTGGCCACCGATGCCGACCGGCGGCACTTCGTCGCCCTGTTCCGCTGGCTACGCGATCTGGCCACGCAACCCGCGCTCAAGGACTGGATCGTCGCGGAAACCGGCAAAACCGTGGGCATCGAGACGGACGAGGACATACTGGCCAATGCCATCAGCCTTGGCGGCACGACATTCCACATCTGCGGCACCTGCCGGATGGGCGCGGACGAAGACGCCGTACTCGACCCGCAGTTGCGCGTGCGCGGCGTCACCGGCCTCCGCGTGGTCGATACCTCCATCATGCCGACTATTGTGTCGGGCAACACCAATGCGCCAGCGATGGCCATCGCCCTCAACGCCGCGGAGATGATCCTGCGGCCCGGACAGGATATCCACCCATGACCATCCCGTTCACAACGATCGACAAACTCTACATCGACGGCGCCTGGGTTGCCGCAGGCGCGGAGCGCGACGCTATCATCAATCCGGCGACCGAAGCGGTGATCGGCCACGCGCCTGTGGGCAATGCGGCGGCGGCGGAAGCAGCGATCGCGGCGGCCCGCGAGGCGTTCGACCATGGCGTGTGGCCGCGCATGGCGATGGCCGAGCGCGCAACCTATCTGCGCCGGATGCACGCGGCGCTGGACGCGCGGCGGCCGCAGATCGTCGCGCTGATCGTGGCGGAGGTCGGTTGCGCGCAGGGCGTGACCCACGGGATGCAGGTCGCCAATCCGCTCGACCATCTTCTCGCTGCGCTGGAACATTCAACGCGCGACGATAGTGTCCGCCTGCCGATCGACATCACCCCCAATCCCTTCGACCCCGATGGCCCCCGCAAAATGGGCGGCACGACGGTCGTTCGCGAGCCGGTCGGCGTGGTCGCAGGCATTACCGGCTATAACTTCCCCTTCCTCATCAACCTGGCCAAGATCGTGCCGGCGCTGCTGGCGGGCAATACGCTGGTGCTCAAGCCGTCTCCCTTCACCCCCTTTTCCGCGTTGCTGTTCGGCGAGATCGCCGACGAGATCGGCCTGCCCAAGGGTGTGCTGAACGTCATCACCGGCGGGCCGGAGGTTGGTACGATGCTGACCAGCGACCCGCGCGTCGACCTGGTCAGCTTCACCGGGTCCGAAGGCGTCGGCGCGGCGATCATGGCGCAGACGGCCCCGACGCTGAAGCGCGTCCATCTGGAACTGGGTGGCAAGTCAGCGCTGATCCTGCGGCACGATGCCGATGTCGCGCGGGCGGCGGCGATGGCAGTCGCCGTGCTGTCGGTCAATGCGGGCCAAGGCTGCGCGCTCCTTACCCGCCTGGTCGTCCATAACAGTATCCGAAAGGCGTTCGTCGAAACCGCCTGCGCCGTCGCCAGCCAGTTCAAGATCGGAGATCCTGCCGATCCGAGTGTGGCGATGGGGCCGTTGATCCGCGAATCGCAGCGGAGCAAGGTCGAAAATCTGATCGCCATCGGCCGCGATGAAGGCGCGAAGATCGTCCATGGCGGCGGGCGGCCTGCGGGTCTGGACAAGGGTTTCTTCACCGACATCACGATTTTCGACGATGTCGACAACAGCATGACTATTGCCCAGGAAGAGGTGTTCGGCCCGGTCGGCTGCATCATCGGCTTCGACACCGACGAGGAAGCAGTCCGCATCGCCAATGATAGCCGCTATGGGCTGAATGGCGGCGTCGAAACGGCGGATGCGGCCAAGGGATACGAAATGGCCCTGCAAATCCGGTCGGGCAGCGTCATGCTGAACGGCGGCACCGGGCGCATGAGCTATGCGCCGATCGGCGGCTATAAGCGATCGGGTGTCGGGCGCGAATATGGTCCCGATTGGCTGCATGAATATCAGAATCAGAAGTCGATATTCTATCCGTTGGGGATATAAGCCATGGCAACGATCAGCAGCGCCCATGATTTCCCCGACGCCGATACGCTTCTGGACCGCTATCCCCTGCCCGACTATCTGCGCGACAA
Organism: Sphingomonadales bacterium RIFCSPLOWO2_12_FULL_63_15; assembly: GCA_001829085.1. Lineage (GTDB taxonomy): Bacteria > Pseudomonadota > Alphaproteobacteria > Sphingomonadales > Sphingomonadaceae > Sphingobium. The sequence continues at coordinate 102,879 of MIAK01000046.1, forward strand.
TGTCAGGCCCGGCCTGACGATGTTGCTGGCGTCGATGGCGGAGGACCGCGATCTCAACGCCAATGGCCATGCCCGCGCCCTGCATATCGTCAACGATGATCTGTCGCGCCTGAAAGCGATAGCCGACGATCGCGCGCGCTACCCCGAAATTGCCGAGGTGGAGATCAGACAACCACTGTTCATCCTGGGCCTGCCCCGTTGCGGCACCAGTTTCCTCCATGCGTTGATGGACGGCGACCCGCAGGTCCGCACTCCACTGATGTGGGAAGTGGCCGAACCCTCGCCCCCGCCAGAGGCCGCGACAGCCAATACAGACCCGCGCATCGCCCGCTTCGACGCGCATCTGCGCGCGCAATTGGGCGCGGATGCCGACGAATTGCTCAAGGCCCATCCGCTCGGTGCCAAAATACCGCAGGAATGCGGGTCATTCATGACCACGTCGTTCCAGAGCAGCAATCCCTGCATGTTCCAGCATCTCCCGCGCTTCTACGACTGGTTCAAGGGGATCGACGCAACCTTCCGCTACGAGGTGCACAAAATGTGGCTCCAGCATCTGGGCTGGCGCCATCCGGGCAAACATTGGGTGCTCAAGATTCAGGAGCATATGTACAAGCTGCCTGCGTTGCGCAGCGTCTATCCCGACGCGATATTCATTCAACCGCATCGCGACCCTACCACCGTTATCGCCTCCATATCCCAGCTTATCAGCGTCATTCGCGGGCCATCCTACGATAATCTCGACCTGCACGCGCTGGGGGCCGAGTTTCTGCAACTCTGGTGGGACGGGGTGAAGTGCAGCATGGACTATCGCAAAGCGCATCCCGAGCTGCCGATCCACGACATGCGCTACAAGGATCTGGTCGCCGATCCGGTCGCCACCATCCGCGCCGCCTACGACCATTTCGGCTGGGACTTCACGCCGGAATCGGAAGCGGGCATCCTTAGCTGGCTGCACGACAATCCGGCGGGCAAACATGGCGCGCGCAGCTATACGCTGGCCGATTACGGCCTGACCACCGATCAGGTCAGCGACCGGTTCGCCGAATATATAGAGACATATCGTGCCTACATCTGAACCGTCTGCCTGGCGCGGCTGGCTGGAGACGATGGCCAGCGCGGACAGCGTATTGGACAGGTTGACGGACCCCGCAGACCCGCAGGCGCGGGCGGAGGCGCATCGCCTGCTCTTTGCGGCGCTCGCCACCGGCTACCAGACCGCGTTCGCCGACGCCGATCAGCCCGATTTCGTGCCGTCGGTCAGCAATGTGCTGAACACCGTCGGGGTCAATCCCGACTTCATCTATGGCGCGGCGCGGATTGATGGTAGCGGTATTTACCGGCTGTCGGGCCAGCGTGGCGACGGGGTGTTCATCTTCATTGATCTGGTCGCAGGCGGGCTGGGACCGATGGAGCAACTGGGTCCATCGGTCGGCATGATCGACCTGGATGCCTGCACATTGGGGCCGGGCGGGGCGTTCGACATATTGGTCAGTGGCGAACGGCCGGACGGTCATACGGGCGACTGGTTCCCGCTCGATCCACGTGCCGTCACCATCGGCCTGCGCCATGCTTATTATAACTGGGGCGTGGGCCGGGAATTGCGGATCGCCATCGAGCGGGTCGACCGGCCCGTGGGCGGCGCGCCCATGCCTGCGGCCGAGATCGTGCATCGGCTCGATCGGTTGTCCGCCTTCGTCGAACGCTATGCCGGTTTCGCGCTGGGCTATGGCCAGCGACAGCGGGCGCAAGGCTTCATTAACAGCCTTGAATATGACGACTGGGCCGGACGCGGCGGCGTGGCCGGGCAGCATTATTATCAGGGCATTTTCCGGCTGGAAGCGGGGCAAGCGATGATTATCGACACCGCGATGCCCGATCAGGTCCGCTATTGGAATGTGCAGCTGAACGATCCGCTGTGGAACACGATCGACTGGATCAACCATCAGAGCAGCCTGAATGGCGGCCAGGCCGTTCTGGATAGTGACGGCCGCTTTCGCGCCGTGATCGCGATCGACGATCCCGGCGTGCCCAACTGGCTGGACCCGGCCGGGTGGCTGGAGGGATCGCTGATGCTGCGCTGGACCGGCGCGAGTTCGGGGCCGGAGCCGGTGCTGAAAATCGTGCCGGCGGCAGAGATACGCGCGCACCTGCCCAGCGATACGCCGGTGGTGACGCCAGAGCAGCGCGACGAAGCCCTCCGTCGGCGCAGGCGCGGGGCGCAATGGCGGCGACGCTGGTGATGGAATTTACCGGCAAGGTGGTCCTCGTCACCGGGGCGGGATCGGGATTGGGTCGGGCCGCCAGCCTGGCGTTCGCGCGCGAGGGGGCAACACTATGCCTGCTGGGGCGCAGCGCGTACAAGCTGGCGGAAACGGCGCGGTTGATCGGGGAAGCGGGCGGCCGTAGCGTGGAGCTACCCTTCGACCTGGGCGATGCCGATGATTGCGCCGCTTCGATCGCAGCGGCCATCGCGGCGTTCGGGCGGCTTGACGTGCTGTGCAATATCGCCGCCGATGTGATGTTCCACCAATTGCCGGACGTCACCGCCGCACAATGGCATCGCACCATCGCGTCCAACCTGTCCGGCCCCTTCTTCCTGATGCAGGCGGCGATGCCGCACCTGATCGAAAGCCATGGCAATATCATCAGCGTCGCGTCCACCGCGGGCTTCATGGGCCAGGCCTATCTGGCGCCCTATACAGCGTCCAAATTTGGCCTTGTCGGCCTGACCCTGTCGCTGGCGATGGAGATGATGGACATCCCGGTCCGGATCAACGTGCTGGCCCCCGGCCCGATGCGAACGGAAATGTTGCAGGGCATGGCATTTCCCGACTTCGCCGATCCCCGATTGCTGGCCCGTTACACCGGGATGCGGCCGCCCTGTCCTCCGGAGGATGTAGTGGAACCGCTGCTGTTCCTGGCGTCCGACCGCGCGCGCCGGGTGCATGGCGCCTGCTGGGCGGTCGATGGCGGGATCATGGCCGGTTAGCCCCGCCGAGATAATATAGCAGAAAAGGATAGCTTTGTATGGCCGACCCACTGGCGCACCCGACATCGGCGGCGGACATCACGCCCGCCTATCTGACCAGGCTGATGGCGCAGGCCGTGCCGGGCGTGACCGTCACTCATGTCGATATGGTGGAGGCCAAGACCTATGGCGAGCAGTTCGTGTCCACGGCGGGGCGCGTGATCGTCAATGTCCGTTATGGGCCGGGCAGTCCGGAGGACCTGCCTACCCGCCTGGTCGTGAAGGTTGCGCGCGGCGTCGACAAGATATTGGCGCCCTTCTACGAAAATGAAGTCAATTTCTACAACCGCGTCCGTCCCGAACTGGACCTGGAGACGCCGCGCAGTTTCGGCGCGGGCTTCGATGCGGTATCGAGCGACTTTGCCATCGTGCTGGAAGACCTGACCCTGCGCGGCGCGACCTTCCCCAGCGTCCTGTCGCCGGTAACGCTCGACAATGTGCGATCCATCCTGTCGCAGCAGGCAAAGCTGCACGCCCGCTTCTGGGAAAGCCCCCGCCTGCGGCCCGGCGGCGATCTGGCCTGGGCGGGCAGCCATGTCGAGGGCAAGGTGGCGGAACTGATGATGGTGGGGGCCGAGCCGCTGATCCAGCATGAGATCGACACGGTGTCATTCAAGCGCGAAATGGTGCAGCGACTGCGCACGACCGGCCCTGCCCTACGCAACGGCACCTTGGCGCTGCACCGGCACCAGCAGAGCCTGCCGCAAACGCTGGTCGAGGGCGACATGCATATCGGTAACAGCTATATATTGCCCGATGGGTCGGGTGGGCTGCTCGACTGGCAACTCACCTGTCGCGGCCATCATATGCATGATGTCAGCTATCTTGTGACGACGGCGCTGTCGGTGGAGGATCGCCGCGCCCATGAACAGGATCTGGTCCGCTTCTATCTCGATAGGCTGGCGGTCGAGGGCGTGGCCGATTGCCCCTCGTTCGAGGAGAGTTTTACCGAGTTTGGCCGCTGCCTGATGTGGGGCGTCTATATCGGCTGGCTGACGACGCCAGTGGTCAATTATGGCTGGGAGATCACTGTCATGAACCATTTTCGCCTGACCACGGCGTTCGAGGATCACGAAACAGCGCGGTTGATAGCACAGGTAGTGTGACAGATCGAGCTTAGCGACGGGCCCCCCGCTCGTCAATGCAGAGGGCAGCGTCGAGGGGTTCGTAACCACGCCACAACCGCAGAGATCACCAGCATCTTCGAGAGAGAGCGCCTGTCTCCCATTCTCATCGCTATTTGAGATCTAGCGGCATCGACATGAACAATTACCGAATCGCGATCAGAATGGCGACTTCAACCGGCACCTGACGCCAGAAACAGCAGTGCAAATGTGGAAGCTGGCGTTGAACTACGAATTATAGTCGACTTGTAACGGTTGTATAATCGCATCCCTGCAGTCAAGCGTGGTTGGCATGGGAAGGCTAATCGCGTCGGGCAGGGCGTCGAC
>MIAK01000047.1:0-73175 GCA_001829085.1 Sphingomonadales bacterium RIFCSPLOWO2_12_FULL_63_15
ACCGATATGTCCATGACCTTCTCCTTCCTCAAACGAACCGATGTCACAGGATAACAACGGTTCGGATAAGGGGCGAGCCATCCATAAAGGGGGAAGGCATCGCCCTCCCCCTTCATCATATTAGTAGCGGTAGTGGTCGGGCTTGTAGGGGCCTTCGACCGGCACGCCGATATAGTCGGCCTGGCGCTGGCTTAGCTTGGTGAGCTTCACGCCCAGCTTTTCCAGATGCAGTTCGGCGACCTTTTCGTCCAGATGCTTGGGCAGGACATAGACGTCGTTGCCGTACTGCTCGCTCTTGGTCCAAAGCTCGATCTGCGCCAGCGTCTGGTTGGTGAAGCTGGCCGACATCACGAAGCTCGGATGGCCGGTGGCGTTGCCCAGGTTAACGAGGCGGCCCTTCGACAGGACGATGATTTTCTTGCCATCAGGGAATTCGACTTCGTCGACCTGCGGCTTGATCTCGGTCCACTTCATGTTGGCGAGGCCGGCAATCTCGATCTCGCTGTCGAAATGGCCGATGTTGGACACGATCGCCATATTCTTCATAGCGCGCATATGGTCGACGGTCAGGACGGCTTCGTTGCCGGTCGCGGTGACGAAGATGTCGGCGCGGGGCGCTGCTTCTTCCATCGTCACGACTTCATAGCCTTCCATCGCCGCCTGCAGGGCACAGATCGGATCGACTTCGGTCACCAGAACGCGCGCGCCGCCATTGCGGAGCGAAGCGGCGGAGCCCTTGCCGACATCGCCGAAGCCCGCGACGCAGGCGACCTTGCCAGCCAGCATGACGTCGGTGCCGCGACGGATCGCGTCGACCAGCGACTCTTTGCAGCCATAGAGATTGTCGAACTTCGACTTGGTGACGCTGTCGTTCACGTTGATCGCGGGGAAGGGCAGCTTGCCCTTCTTGGCCAGCTCGTAGAGGCGATGGACGCCGGTGGTGGTCTCTTCCGACACGCCCTTGATGCTGGCGACGGTCTTTGTCAGCCAGCCCGGACGCTCGGCCAAAACGCGCTTGAGCACCGCACAGAAGATTTCCTCTTCCTCGTTCGACGGCGTGAACAATTCTTCACCGGCCTCGACCCGCGCGCCCCACAGCGCGAACATGGTGGCGTCGCCGCCATCGTCCAGGATCATGTTGCAGACGCCGGACTCATGATTGTGCCAGTCGAAGATGCGCTCGACATAGTCCCAATATTCCTGCAGCGTTTCGCCCTTGATGGCGAATACGGGCACGCCCGACGCGGCGATCGCGGCGGCAGCATGGTCCTGCGTCGAATAGATGTTGCAGGTCGCCCAACGCACTTCCGCGCCCAGCGCGGTCAACGTTTCGATCAGCACGGCGGTCTGGATCGTCATGTGCAGCGAACCAGTGATGCGCGCGCCCTTGAGCGGCTGCGACGCGCCAAATTCCTCGCGCAGCGCCATCAGGCCCGGCATCTCGGTTTCGGCAATATCCATTTCCTTGCGGCCAAAGGCAGCGAGGCCGATATCGGCAATCACATAATCCTGCGCCTTGGCGGCGGGTACGGTGGCCACGAGCATATCTCCGTCAGTCAAATAAAGGCTGGCACCGCTGACATGAGCCGGGCGGCGACGATGGACCGGGCTTTACCAAGCGGCGGGCCTGATGGCAATGCAATATAAAGATGTCTTTATGTGCCTATCGCCTATGGCGCTCAGGCGGACCCGGCACCGCTCACCAGATGCGACGAATCGATGCCCATCGCCGCGAAAATAGCCGACCATTTGCGGCGCGCAGGCGTTTCGAACAGCAGATCCTTGTCGCCTGGCGCCAGGAACCAGCTTTCACCCGTCATCTCCTGTTCCAGCTGGCCCGCGCCCCATCCGGCATAGCCGAGCGCGACGAGATAGCGGCTCGGCCCCCGCCCCTCGCCGATCGCCTTCAAGATATCGAGCGAACCCGACAGGCCCCAACGGTCATCGACCTGCACCATATCCTGCCCCGCCCAATCGAGCGAATGCAGCACGAAACCCCGGCGCGGCTCGACCGGACCGCCGCGCAGCACGGGCCTATCCGGCACGCCGCTGCCGTCGATATCGAAACTTTCGAGCAGATCGCGCAGCCGCACCTCCTCCATTTCCTCGCCCACGGCGATCCCCAACGCGCCATGTTCGTCATGCACGCACAGCGCGATCACCGAATGATCGAAGCGCATGTCGTCCATGCCGGGAAGCGCGAGCAGGAAATGCCCACCATAGAAGCGCGACTGGTCCATCGCCCGACTATAGCCGGACGCACGGCATTGCCAAGGACGGCTTGCATGACGCCCCTCCCCTTGACAGTCGGACCGCCAAGCCCGACCTCCCGCCCGACACAAGGCCAGGAGATATGACCATGACCATTGCCACAGGCGAACGCCTGCCCAGCACGACCTTCACCAAGATGACCCAGAACGGCCCCGAAGCCGTGGCTTCGGACGAGTATTTTGCGGGCCGCACCGTCGCCATCTTCTCGGTGCCGGGTGCCTTCACCCCGACCTGTTCGGCCAAGCATTTGCCTGGTTTCGTTGAAAAGGCCGATGCGCTCAAGGCCAAGGGCGTGGATGAAATCGCCTGCACCGCCGTCAACGACGTGTTCGTCATGGGTGCGTGGGGCAAGTCTGCCGGTGCCGATGACAAGGTAACGATGCTGGCCGATGGCAATGGCGATTTCGCCAAGGCGGTGGGCCTGACGATGGACGGCAGCAAGTTCGGCCTCGGCACGCGCGGCCAGCGTTTCTCGATGATCGTCAAGGACGGTGTCGTTGCCGAACTGAATGTCGAGGAACCGGGCGACTATAAGGTTTCGTCGGCCGACCATATGCTCGGCCAACTCTGATCGTTGCGAAGGCGCGCTGAACAACCAGCGCGCCTTTGTTGCAGCAAGCGTCTTCCTTCCGTCACGCAAAGGCGGTAACAGGGGGCGATGACACAGAGCATCGGCAAGGCGACGGTCGCGCAACTCGACCATATCTATCAGACATCCATTGAAAATCTGCGTGAGGCGATGCGTGCCTACGCCCGCGACGGCAGCGTGCCCGCGGCCACCGCGCGCAGCGAACGGCTTTTCTGCTATCCCGAATTGCGGATCATCTATCATGGTGAAAGCGACATGCCGCCGCCCGGCCGCTCGTTCGCGCGCCTGTCGAAGCCCGGTCGCTATGTGACCACCATCACCCGTCCCGCGATGTTCGCCGACTATCTCGCCGAACAGATCGACCTGCTGGTCCGCGATTATGGCGTCGAAGTGGAGACGGGCCTCAGCACCCAGCAAATCCCCTTCCCCTATGTGTTGGACGGGCTGGACATCAGTGCGCTCGATGGCACGCCGCCGACCGAATTGGCACGGCATTTTCCGGCGACCGAACTGGCCGAGATCGGCGACGAGATCGCCGATGGGCTGTTCATTCCCAATGCCGACGGCGACCGGCCCTTGGCGCTGTTCGACGGGTTGCGTACCGATTTCTCGCTGGCGCGGCTCAAACATTATACCGGCACGCCCGCAGAGGATGTGCAGCGCTATATCCTGTTCACCAACTATCATCGTTATGTCGATGAATTCGTAGCCTGGGCCTGCGCGGAGCTAAAGCGCGAAGGCAGCCGCTTCACCGCCCTGTCGGGCGCTGGCGGCGTCTATGTCACGTCCGAAACCGCCGATCCTGCGCGGATGATCGCTGACAGCGCCTGGCGCAGGCACCAGATGCCCGCCTATCACCTGATCGCGCCCGACCGCAGCGGCATCACCCTCGTCAATATCGGTGTCGGCCCGGCCAATGCCAAGACGATCTGCGATCATCTCGCGGTAGTGCGCCCCGAAGCCTGGCTGATGATCGGCCATTGCGGTGGCCTGCGCCCCAGCCAGCGGATCGGCGACTATGTGCTGGCCCACGCCTATCTGCGCGACGATAAGGTGCTCGACGCCATGCTGCCGCCGGAAATCCCGGTTCCGGCCATCGCTGAAGTGCAAGTGGCCATGGCCAGCGCTGCCGAGGCTGTGCTGGGTGGCGGCGACAAGGAGGATTTCCGCCGTCGTCTGCGCACCGGCACCGTCGTCACCACCGACGATCGCAATTGGGAATTGCGCTATTCAAGCTCGGCGCTGCGTTTCAGCCTCTCGCGGGCCGTGGGGATCGACATGGAATCGGCGACGATCGCGGCGCAAGGCTATCGCTTCCGCGTCCCTTACGGTACGCTGCTCTGCGTATCCGACAAGCCGATCCACGGCGAACTCAAGCTGCCCGGACAGGCCAACCGCTTTTATGAGGAGGCGATTGCAGGCCATTTGCGCGTCGGGCTGATGACCTGCGAATTGCTGCGCAAGGAGGGGGCGAAGCTGCACAGCCGCAAGCTGCGCGCCTTCAACGAGCCGCCGTTTCGCTGATCAGGGGACCGAGGATCAGGCAGCCGCGCGCCAAATGGCGACGCGGTTCTTGCCTTCCTTCTTGGCATCATACAGCGCCGTATCGGCACGCGCGACCATATCCTCCAGGCTTTGGTCGGACGCGAGCAACTCGGCCACCCCGAAACTGGCTCGAAGCGCGGCTTCGGGCGCGTTTGGAACGACAAGGCAGCCAATTTCCGCGCGCACACGCTCCATGACATCGGCCGCCGCCGCCGCGTCGGTTTCGACCAGCAGCAGGCCAAATTCGTCGCCGCCCAGACGCGCCACGATATCCCCGCGACGCACCGCATTGGTCAGCAACTGCGCGAAACCGCACAATGCTGCGTCTCCGGCGATATGCCCATGCCCATCGTTAAGAGCCTTGAACCCATCCAGATCGCAGACCACCAGCGCCAAGGGCCGCTGGTGCCGGTGCGCATGGGCGATCGCGCGACTGGCGGATTCGTCCAGCCCGCGCCGGTTCAACACATTCGTCAGCGGGTCATGGCGCATCTGCCTGCGCAATTGATGAGCAAGGTCGCCCGCCACCACCATGACGGCGGCGACGCCCAGCCCGACATAGATGGACGGAAGCCCCAGCCCGAGCAAGGCGCGATACAGGGCCATCCCCTCACCTGGCGACCGACCCAAATCCGATGCAGCGCTGGCAACCAGCCCGGCCTCGAACAGCGCGAGTATGATACTCATGCTGAAAAAGGCCATCTCCGGCGCGCTGAAACGCCGGTTGCGGGGCCAGAGCGCGATCGCTGAACACAGCATCAATATGCCGACATAAGATGGCACGACAATGCCCTGGAGCGACCGGTCCCCGATCAACGCCACATAGCTGCCACCTGCGGCCACGACGGCACCACAGAGGATCAGCGCGAGCCATGGGACTGGCTTCCCCGATCGTTGCCGGACGCCCACGAGCATCAAGGATGCGCTCACCACGATCAGACAGGACGTCAGTGCCATCAGACCGCCGCTGCCCAGTGCGGCACCACCTGCATTGGCCAGCCATTGTCCGGTTGCCGCAACATAGGATAGCGCCCAGCTACGCACATGACGTTGCCGCCCGAAGTGCAACCACGCTACCCCCATCGCCAGTGCCATGATGACACTGGTGAAAATCAGCAAAGCAATGATGATGATAACCGGGTCCATGAAGACCAGCCCCTAAGAAGTTTACGCTGCTTTTACCAGCCGCAAGACTTGCCTTTATTCTGTTGGATCAGCCATTTTTGCAATGGCGCAAAATAGGCGGTCATGGACTTGCCGGAAATGGTGCGTGTACCAGTAAAGGTCTGCAGTGCGTCGGGCCAGGGTTTGGACGCCCCCATTTCCAGCATGGCGTTCAGCTTGGCCCCGACATCTTTGTTGCCATAGAAGGAACAGCGATGCAGCGGCCCCTTCCAGCCCGCTTGCTTGCAGGCTGCTTCGTAGAATTGAAATTGCAGGATCCGGGCGAGGAAATAGCGCGTATAGGGGGTGTTGCCGGGGATATGATATTTGCCACCCGCATCGAACTTCGTCTCATCGCGCGGGGCGGGCGGAATGATTCCCTGATATTGCAAGCGCAGGTCGGTCCATCCCTTCTGCATCTGGTCCTGCGGGATCGACCCGTCGAACACGCCCCAGCGCCATTTGTCGATCAGCAGGCCAAAGGGCAGGAACGCGACCTTGTCCATCGCCTGCCGCAGCAGCAGCCCCAGATCCTTGTCCGCGCCCGGCACCTTGGCGGCATCAAGAAGGCCGATCTTCACCAGATAATCGGGCGTGATCGACAAGGCGACGAAATCGCCGATCGCTTCATGGAAGCCATCATTGGCCCCGTCCAGATAGAGATAGGGATTCTTGTTATAGGCGCGCTGATAATAATTATGGCCGAGTTCGTGATGGATGGTCACGAAATCGTCGCTGTTGATCTTGGTACACATTTTGACGCGCAGATCGTCTTTATTATCCAGATCCCAGGCGGACGCATGGCACACGACTTCGCGGTCGAGCGGCTTGATGAACTGGGTGCGGTCCCAGAAAGTCATGGGCAGCGGCTCCAGCCCAAGCGAGGAATAGAAGCCCTCGCCGATCTTGAACATCTGCTTTTCCCAATAGCCGCGCCGCTGCTTTTCCGGGGTGTCGGGGCCGTCCACCTGATCGGGCCTGGTTTCGACAAAGCCCTTCGCCTTGAGCAGGTCACCGACATCGAAGCCCAGGTCGCCAGCGCCTGCAGGCGCCACCACATCATAGATATTGCCCCATTCCTGCGCCCACATATTGCCGAGCAGGTCGGCGCGGATCGGCCCAGTCGCGGGCTGCACCTCCGCACCATATGTCTCGTTTAGCTTGGTACGGGTGTAGCAATGCAATTCGTCGTAGAGCGGCTTCACCTCCGCCCAGATTTTGTCGGTCAGCTTGGCGAAATCGTCCGCAGGCATGTCATATTTCGACCGCCACATCGCGCCGGTATCGGCAAAACCCAATTCCTTCGCGCCTGCATTAGCGATATCGACCAGCTTGGCATAATCGCCGCGCATCGGCGCGCCGACATTATCATGCCAGCTCAGCCACATTTCCTTGAGTTCCTGCGGATTGCGGCTGGAACCCATTTTTTCTTCGATGTCGCTGCCGTTGATCGGCTGACCGTTGAGCGTGCCCTTGCCTTTGCCATAGGTGGATTGAAGCCGGGTCGAGAGGTCGTTCAACTGCTGGGCCGCGCCCGGCGTCGTCGGGGCAGGCAAAGTGAGCGCGGTGCGCAGCAGGTCGAGCCGCCGCTTGGTTTCGACCGACAGGCCGGGCGCGGTCGCATATTTGGCCGCTTCCAGCGCGTAATCGACGGTCATGGTGGTGCCGATCGCGCCGAAATAGGCAGCGACAGCGTCACTGTCGTCGCTGATATAGGTGGAATTGATCCAGGCGGCCCGGCTGGAAATAAGCGAATGATCGAACATCGACTTTTCCACCTTGGCGAGGAAGGCGTCGGCCTCGGCTGCCGTAGGTGCGGGAGCCTGCTGCGCCATGGCGGGCGATATAATAAGAGCGGCCGCAAGCGCGGCGATCGAGACGGCGATTTTCATGGGAGTCCCCTCATTAGGCTTATGAGGGGGAGAGTGACCTGACCGTGATACGCCGTCAAGCGGTCAGGAAATCCACCATCACTTGCCCCATCTCCTTGCGGGTCACAGCATTCATATGGTTGCCGGGAATCTCGGCATAGGTGCCATGGGGCAGAATGTCGGCTAGTTCCTGTGCAACGCCGTTATCCTGATCGTCCGCGCCGCAGATGACCTTGGTCGGTTGCATAATCCCGGCAATGACGGCTTCGGGCGTATCTACGAATGTGTTGAGGATATGGAGCAGCGCGACCGGATCGCCCTTGGTCGTCTTGAGGAAGGCTTCGGTCATCCATTGCGACGTGCCGCGTTCGAACGTGCCGAGATTGGTCAGCACATTCTGATAATAGCCGCCATTGTCGAGCGATTGCACCAGTCCGCGCAGTCCCATCCCCGCCAGGATCACCCGGCGCGGCGTCGCGCCGCGTGCCAGCATCCGCACCGTCGTCCGCGCACCCAGCGAATAGCCGCCAAGATCATAGTCGGTCAGGCCCATCTGTTCGATCAGCGCCAGACCATCATCGGTCAGCGCATCGGCCGGATAGGCGGCGGGATCATGTGGCTTGCCGCTTTCGCCATGCCCGCGCAGGTCCGGCATGATGAGGCGGAAACCAGCCGCCACCAGCTTGGCGGCATGGCCATAGCGAATCCAATTGGTGTAGGCATTGGAGAAATAGCCGTGGATCAACACCAGATCTCGTCCTTCGCCCACGACATGAACCGCGATCGGCAGGCCGTCGAAACCCTTTACATCATGGCGTTCGATGGGGAGGTCGGTCATGGCATGGTCCTTTGGCTGGGGCGGGTTGCCGATATGGCGTCAGTCGGCGCGGCGCAAGAGTGCGATCAGGGCAAAGACGCAACCGACTTGAGCGGCCGCCATGTCCTTCTGAGCATCCCATACATCGCCTTGCTGGCCATTATAATAGTCCGCCGTCTCGCCCGCCGCGAGGAGCGTCAGCAGCCACTCGAAAATCTCGTAGAGCGCGCTGCCCAGTCCGATGGCGGCAAAGGCGAAAGCAAGACTCCATCCGCTGCGCAAGCCACCGAATTTACCGGCGACCTCCACCATCGGCGGGGTCAGCAACGCCCCGAAGGCGAAATGAACCAGCCGGTCATATCCGTTGCGGGTCGTTCCGAAGAGGGAGGAGATGTCATGTCCGACAACCACCCGTGCCCAATCGTCATAAGGCACATAGGAATAAATCCAGCGCGCACCCAGCGTATGGAGCAAGAGGAAGGTGGCGATGCAGCCAATCGCCGCGGTAGACAGCGGCCAGCGCCGTAACAGCCAAGGCGCGGCGAAAAGCAGCGCAACCGACGGGCCATGCTGTAGCGGTGCAAGGTCGGGATAGGGTTGCGCAATATTGGCCAGGCAAACCGCCAGGGCCAGTGCAATGATCATCCGGCGCTGCGCGACTGGAAGAGCTTTCCAAGCAGCAGCAGCGCCGGCAATCATCGGGCTATCAGCCCTTCTTAAGGTGACGACGGCCCAGCAATTCAGCAATCTGCACTGCGTTCAGCGCCGCGCCCTTGCGCAGATTGTCGCTGACGCACCACAAGTTGATACCATTTTCGACGGTCGAATCCTCGCGCACGCGGCTGATGAAGGTCGCGAAATCGCCGACGCATTCGACCGGCGTGATATAGCCGCCGTCTTCGCGCTTATCGACCAGCATGATGCCGGGCGCTTCACGCAATATGTCCTGCGCTTCCTTGGCCGAGATTTCATTCTCGAACTCGATGTTGATTGCTTCGCTATGGCCGACGAACACGGGAACGCGCACGCAGGTTGCGGTCAGCTTGATCTTGGGATCGAGGATCTTCTTCGTTTCCGCGACCATCTTCCATTCTTCCTTGGTCGAACCATCGTCCAGGAAGACGTCGATATGCGGGATCACGTTGAAGGCGATCTGCTTGGTGAACTTCTTGGGCTCGGCCGGATCGCCGACGAAGATGTTGCGGCTCTGCTCGAACAGTTCGTCCATGCCCGCCTTGCCCGCGCCCGACACCGACTGGTAGGTCGCGACGACGACGCGCTTGATCTTGGCGGCGTCGTGCAGCGGCTTCAACGCCACGACCATCTGTGCGGTCGAGCAGTTGGGGTTGGCGATGATGTTCTTCTTCTTATAGCCATCGATCGCATCGGGATTCACTTCCGGCACGATCAAGGGAACGTCCGGGTCCATGCGATAGAGCGAGCTATTGTCGATCACGACGCAACCGGCCGCCGCTGCCTTAGGCGCATATTGCGCCGTTGGGCCGCTGCCCACCGCGAACAAGGCTATGTCCCATCCGGTGAAGTCGAAATGCTCGATGCTCTGGCATTTGATGGTTTTGCCACTATCGCCGAAATCAACGGTCAGCCCCTGCGAGCGCGAGGAAGCGACGGCCGCGATCTCGTCAATCGGGAACTCGCGCTCGGCGAGAATGGTCAGCATTTCGCGGCCCACATTCCCGGTGGCTCCTACGACGACGACCCTGTAACCCATGACTAAACTCTCCACTCCAAAGCAAATCTTGCGGAGTGCGCGCCATAGCGATACTGGGCCTTTTGTCCAGAAAGAAGGGCTTGTCCACTCGATAGCGGGCGCAATATCCAGTGCGTCGTACCTCTGTGCCGCCCTTCATCCTCCTTGAAAAACGGATTGTAATCGATGCAGTCAGCGCTGCTGCCCCCCCTGCCCGAACGCTGGTTTCACAGCTTCGCCTTTCCCGACGGCACCCGCGCCGATGGCATCAAGCCGCTGGCCTCACTGCAGGAAGAAGCCGACCAGATCTTCATCGCGCCGCTGGCGGGCAAGCGCGTGCTCGATATTGGTGCGTGGGATGGCTTCTTCTCGTTTCAGGCCGAGCAGCGCGGCGCGGCCGACGTGTTGGCGACCGACCATTTTTGCTGGTCAGGCAAGGGATGGGGCGACAAGCGCGGCTTCGACCATGCCCATGCCCGCTTCGAGTCAAAAGTCCGCTCGCTGGACTTGGACGTAGCCGACCACAAGACCGACGAACTCGGCCAGTTCGATATGGTGCTGCTGCTCGGCGTCCTCTACCATGTGCCCGACCCCTATCGCACGCTCGAAGCCGCGGCCGCGATGAGCCGCGATCATCTGGTGATTGAAACGGTGACGGCGCTGCGCCACGAGCCGGTGCCCGCGATGCGCCTGTTCACCGAACTGGAGCTAGATGGCGACCCCACCAATTTCTGGGCGCCCAACATCTTGGCATTACAGGAAATGTGTCGCCGCTTCGGCTATAGCCGTTTTCAGGTGCTGCCCGAAGCGCTCGACAATCAGGGCTGGCGCAAATGGGCCATGCCGCTGCGCCGCAAGGAACGTTACCGCCGGGCGATCTTCCACGCCTGGCGATAACGGCCTCGCTTACTCTGCGGGTGCAATCCCGCGACGGGCCAGGAAATCCTCGATCGTGCGCCACAGATGCACGCTGACGCCCGGCCCACCGACGCGATGGGTTTGGCCGGGATAGGCCATCATCTCGAACGGCACCGCCGCGCCCTGCATCTTGGCCATCAGCGCCGTGGCATTGTCGAACACGACATTGTCGTCGGACATGCCGTGGACCAGCAGCAGCGGATCGACAATCTTGACCGACTCATCAACTGCCCCCGACGCGGGATAGGCGCTGGGTGTATCCTGCGGCTGGCCCAGATAACGTTCGGTATAATGGGTGTCGTATAGTTCCCATTTTGTCACCGGCGCGCCAGCGATCGCCGCAGCGAACACGCCCGGCGCCTTCTCCAGCAGTTTCAGCGACATATAGCCGCCATAGGACCAGCCATATGTTGCGATCCGCTGTGGATCGACGAAGGGCTGGGCCTTGAGCCATTCGACGCCGGTCAACTGATCCTCGACCTCTACCGTGCCCATCGCACGATACAGATGATCTTCGAACGCCTTGCCGCGATCGGGCGTGCCGCGATTATCGATCGCAAAGACGATCCAGCCTCGGTCGACCAGATATTGGTTGAGCGCCCCACTCCAACTATTGGTCACCTGCCGCCCGCCGCCGGGACCGCCATAATGGATCATGAACACCGGATAGCGTTTCCCCGGCTCGATCGGCGGGGTCATGATCTTGGTATAGAGCGTCGTGCCGTCCGCCGCCTTCACCGTGCCGAATGTCGTCTTCACATGGCTGGCCACATAGGGCGCATAGGGGTGGCTGCCCGTCAGCGCATTTTCCGACAACCATTGCAACTGCTTGCCTTCATTGTCGGCCAGATAGACCTGTTTTGGCTGGTCGCTATTCTGACGGCTGACGACGATCCGGCTGGCCTTGCCGTCCATCACCGCATCATTCCACCAGCTGCTGCGCGTCAACGCCCGCGCCGCCCCGGCCTTCGTCATCGGCGCGACATACAACTGCTGTTCCAGCGGCGTTTCACGATTGCCGGTGAAATAGACGAGGCCCTTGCCCTCATCCACGCCCACCACGTCGCGCACGTCCCAATTGCCGCTGGTCAGCGCCGTCCATTTGCTCCCGCGCACATGGTAGAGATGCCCATGCCCGGTCTTTTCCGACCACCACAGGAAACTCCCGTCCGCCAGCGGCCGGAAATTGTTGGAGAGGTTCACCCAGCTTTTCGCCGTTTCCGTAAGGATCACCCGGCCTTTGCCCGTCACGGGATTGACTGCCAGCAGATCGAGCCGCTTCTGATCGCGGCTTTCGCGCTGGACATAGAGGGTCTGACCATCCTTCGACCAGTTGACCCGTGCCAGATAAATGTCCGAATCCGGGCCAAGATCGACCTTCACCTGACCCGAACCATCTGGCTTCATCACATAGAGATCGACGAGCGCATTGGGCGTGCCTGCCGCCGGGTAGCGTTGTTGGTAGACTTTGGTCCCCTCCCCGCCGATTGCGGTGCGGGTGACGATGCCGACCGGGGCTTCATCGACCCGCGCCACCGCGATCATCGCCTCATCGGGCGACCACCAATAGCCCGTGCGCCGGTCCATTTCCTCCTGCGCGACAAACTCGGCCACGCCCCAGCTCACCGTATCGCTTGCGCCCTGCGTGATCTGCCGTTCCGTGCCGCCGATCGGCTGTACGAACAAATTGCCACTCCGCACGAAGGACACGAAGCGACCCTTGGGACTGACCACGCCGTTCAATTCGCCATCGGGCGTGTCGGTCAGCCGCGTCACCCGCCCATCCAGCGCGGCGAGATAGAGGTCGCCATCGACCGGCACGAGGATGGTCTTGCCATCGGACGACCAGTCATAGCTGGTGATCCCGGTGCTGCCCGCGACACTGCGATCCCGCTCGCGCTGCATCTTTTCCGCTTCGCTGAGCGCCGCGCCGCTTCCGGTCTTTTTCGAATCGACCAGCATCCGCTCCGCGCCCGTGGCGGTGTCGATCGCCCACAGATCGAGCCGCTCCTTCTCATCCGCGCGCGGCTTGAGCAGGGTGACCAGCGTCCCATCGGGCGACAATGTGAGCGCGCGCGGCTGTGGCCCGGCAAGGTCAGGGCTGGCAAACACCCGCTCCAGCGTCAGCTTTTCCTGCGCCTGCACGGCAACAGCGGAACTTACCAACAAAGCGCCAAGCGCCGCGCTGGCTTTCAGATAAGAGGGCATCGACATCCTTTCGGGCTCGACGCGCGCACGCGCCGGATCAGGACCGCAGGATTAAAGCCGCGTATCAAAAGATCAATGCCGGGAAATAATCTGTCCTGTCATGGCGGGTAAGCCATGGTGGGCGCGGCAGGGATTGAACCTGCGACCCCACCCGTGTGAAGGGTGGGAAAGCGGACTTATCCGGTCACCAATGGATAAGTTATTACCTGAAAACCGTTCGTTGTTGCCCAACCTCGTTCACCCATGTATTTCATGGATATTTCATGGATTTAATGGAGGTGGTTGCGCGTGGTGGAATTAAGCAAGATTGGCGAACGGGAGCGATTAAAACCGAAGGCGGGGGACGAGCCACACTGGCAAAGACTTCGAGTTGGTTGCTACGTTGGCTTCCGCCCCTCCCGCAAGGCTGGCAAGGGCACGTGGTTTGCCCGTGCCTATGATCCCGATAAGGGGAAATACGCGCGAAAGGCGCTAGGCGACTATGGCGCGCTCACCGGCAACGACATTTTCACCCACGCCAAGAAGGGCGCGGAAGCGTGGGCCGAACAGGTTGAGAGCGGCGGAGTGCAATCCGAAAAGGTGGAGACAGTTGCCGATGCCTGCCGGGCCTACCTAAAGGACCGACCCGGCTTGATCGCCGAAGGGGTCTTTCGACGGCATGTCTACGACGACCCTATTGCCAAGGTAAAGATCGACAAGCTGCGCCGTCATCATCTCCGCGAATGGCGGAAGCGGCTGGAAGAAACCCCGGCGCTTCTGACCCGGAACAAAGGCGGCGAGAAGCGCACCAAGGCACGCTCACAGTCCACCATCAACAGGGATATGGTGCCGCTACGGGCAGCATTGGGACGACTTCTGACGCAGGGCACACCGAACACCGATGCGGCTTGGCAGGAAGCACTAAGGCCCACAAAAGGGGCAGATAAGCGGCGCGACCTCTATCTTGACCGAACAGAGCGGAAGTTGCTCCTAAACGCTACGGAGGCGGCCGCACAACCCTTTGTGCGTGCCATGTGCCTTTTACCCCTCCGTCCGGGAACGCTGGCTGGCCTCAAGACCGGGGATTTCGACAAGCGAACGAGAACCCTGACGATCGGAAAGGACAAAAACGGCAAACCCAGACAGATCGCGGTTCCACAGATCATCGTCGATTTCCTGACCGAACAGAGCAAAGGCAAACTGCCCGGTGCTCCCATATTCATTCGGGAAGGAGGCCAGAGTTGGAACAAGGATACGTGGAAAGGGCCAATTAAGGATGCCGTGACGACGGTGGGACTGCCAGCGGGAGTATCCGCGTACACCCTGCGACATTGCGTTCTTACCGATCTGGTCACCGCCGGATTGCCCGTTTTAACGGTGGCCCAAATTTCCGGCACGAGTGTCGCCATGCTGGAGCGGCATTATTCGCATCTCGTCGGCGACGCCGCAGCCGACGCTCTTGCAGGGCTGGCGTTGTGAGGGGCGGCTCAATATGGGCAAGAACAGGAGCCACCGCCAAAAACCAATTGTTCTGTCAGCTAGGCCGGACAGCCAACAAGTGCGACACTTCGGCGTGCTTCCCGTGGTGACCATCGGAGACGCTGCGGAGGGCGGGATGGATCACCAAGGTGGTGCTGCCACGATACAATCAACGGCGGAGCGCCGCCGCCTAGGAGAGCAATCTTTCGTATCGCTAGCGGAGGCACTGACGTGGATCGCCTTTCGCGATGCAATGTTGCCCGATCATCTGCGGACGCAGGTTGAGGGTCATCGTCCACCCATCACTGAGAGCCCGGAAGAGCGGTTGCGAAAATTCTTCTCGGAGGAGAATGAGGACGTGCCCGAAGTTCCGGGGTTGGGTTACTTTCATGACCGTCAGAAGGGGTTGGACAGCCTTACGGAGGCCTGGCAGCAACTGCGCGATGACGTTGCTCGGGGGGACGTCAATGTCCGTGGCCGGTTCACGGCTACATACTCACTTGCCGATGCCCGCCTTGCTGACGTGGAGGAATTGACAGGCAGTATGCTCGCGACGTTCTCCCAGTTTGACGTCTCGACGGGGGGGATGCGACGCCAGCCGGATGGATCGCCGGACATCATGTGGCAGAACGATCCCCACAGTTTCGAACGTGAGTTTAAGTCATTTGGTGGCGATACTCGCGCGGCGGGTGGTTATTTACTCGTCGAGGTCAAGCGTGTCGGGTTGTTGAAAACCCATCGAGATCGCGATATGGGAACTGTACCCGCAAATCGCAGCCTCAATCACGACGAAATTATAGGGCAGGCTGCGTCCATGCTCGCCGCTCAGCCAGGTATCTCGAAAGGATCGGCAGCGGCCTCAATCGTGGCTGATTTGCCCCACAATTCTAGGAGTGGCAAGCCGAGGGATACGCGACATATCGAACGCATAATCGCGCATCTATGGAGAGGGGGACGTTCACAATCCCCCCAATAAGCCGCATTCCCCCAATCCAAGGCCGGCCAAATCCGGCCTAGGTGGTCCCCCACCAAGCGAAGGCATCCCGCCTCCGCAAAGTGGGAGCGCAGAGATGCAGTCCATCAAGCACAATCCTCCGAAGATCGCCTATTCGATCCGAGAAGCCTGCCAAGCGACCAGCTTGGGCAGGACAAACCTCTATAAGCATATCGCCAGTGGCCGTCTGAAGGCCACGCGCGTGGACGGAAGGACCATCATTCTGACTGATGCTCTTTTCGCGTTTATCGCGGGGGAGGACTGACCCATGCCCACTTCGATACCATATAGCTGCGAGGACATGGGGATGTCTGAGCAACCATTCCGTCATCACCGCGCGGCGGCCCTTGCGATCCTCAACGGCACGCCGCCGCCAAACCGTAAAGTTGGGCGCTTCCTCGGTCAGATCGCGGTCGATCCCGCACCCTTGACCTCAAAGCAGGCGGAATGGCTGAAATCGCTTTTGGAGCGTTCCAAATTGCCGCCTTTGATCGACGGTGGGCTGTCATGAGCATTTATCCTGATGCCCCTGGCCATCGCAACGTTGATACGTCTGTGGCTGCCTCCTCCGACCTAGTCGACCAGCTGGGCCGACTTCAGCGCCTTGCGCTCAACACCATCCGCGCCGCTGGGCTGTTTGGCCTCACTACTGATGAATTGGCAATAAGCTTGGCAATGCAGCGTTGGACTATCCAGCCGCGCACCTCCGAGTTGAAGCGCAAGGGCCTCATCCGCGATAGCGGGCGACGCAGGCCAAATGAGACTGGCAAAATGGCCATTGTTTGGATCACATGCTGATCCGCCGATATGACCTACACTAAACCTAAGACAAGCGGCACTTTGAAACTTCACCGGGAATACATTTCCGGTGAAGTTTCAATCCAACAGCCCCCGCTACAACTCCGCGAGAAACCGCCCACTTCCGCAAATGGCATAGGACTTGCTATAAAATACCCTACCTTAGGTGATGCTGGGTATATTAGTGCCTGCCGCCTGGCGAGTGGTAAAGGCAATCATGCCGACCGAACGAGCCATCAACTGAACGTTGGACAGGTTGGCAATCTCATAGCAGCAGCGCAACACGCCGATGCTATAGGAATTCCACTCAACCGTATGATCACGATCCATTGGGAAGCGGCTGGTGTTCCATTAGGAGAAATGGCTAAAGCAACCGGCCATTTCATCGATCTGATGACCAAGTCGCTGGCGCGTAATGGTAGGAAGACTGGGTGGCTATGGGTTCACGAAGGCGGCGAACGCGAAGGTGGGCACTGTCACCTACTTGTTCATGTGCCCGCCGATTTAGTTCCAATTCTTACGAAGCTGCAGAGGGGCTGGCTACGTCGGATAACTCACAGGCCTTATCGCAAGGACGTGATCCACGGGAAGCCGATTGGCGGGCGCTTAGGGCTTGAAAACAGTAATCCTGACCTTCACGCTGCTAATCTGGACACCGTACTCAGGTATGTCTTGAAGGGCGCAAACCAAGAGGCGGCACAGCGTTTTGGTCTAACGAAGCTGAAGCCATGTGGGCTCATCATCGGCAAGCGTTGCGGTAGTTCGCAGAATATCGGCATGAAGGCCCGAAAAGAGATCACGATTTAAGTTATCTTAAGGGGCGGCTCGTCACAACCAGCGAGACTTATGGTCATCCTCCCCCTGTAAGGTGGGTGGGAAAAGTTTGGAAGATGACCCGTGCGGAACCCTGTTCCCACCACCCCCACCACCCCCTACTCCCTTATAGGGAGTAGGGTGGTCGCGGTGCGGGAAAACGCTGCATTGGCAGAGTTTACCAGTCGCACGATACATAATCCGACTGCAGGCAATCATAAGCTAGTTTCTGAGCCGTCGCGAGCTGATCATTCGGCATCTCCTTCTCGATCAGTTCAATGGTTTTCTTAGAGCCTTCCAAGCCTTGAGCGGCTGCTATGGAAAGCCAGGCATATGCCCCGACCATACTTTCGGGAACGCCTCGGCCCGAGACATACAGGCGGCCAAGCTGATCTTGAGCGACAGGATTGGCATTCAAGGCAGACCGGCGGAACCAGTTAGCAGTTTCGATGACGCTCTTGGGAACGCCACGCCCTTCCCGGTAACTCAGCCCCATATCAAATTGCGCCCACGAGTTGCCCTGATCAGCGGCGAGGCGTGTCCATTTGACCGCCTCCACATAATTGGGTGGGCGCGCCCTGCCCTCCTTAAGCATTTGCCCCATCAGCATCTGAGCCTCGGCATCGCCATTTTTCGCCAATTCAAAAGCTATGGATCGTGCCTCTTCATATCGCCCACTGAAATAGGCTTGGCGCGCTATTGTAACCGTTCGGTTTCCGGCCTCCGGAATTTCCGATTGTGCATTCGCCGTTACTGACAGCGCTATGATGCTGCACGCTGCGAGGACAGCGATAGTGACAAATTTCATTGCCAGTCCCCATGTTGCCCGGCCGGAGCCGGGTGGTTCGTAACGCGCGAACACGGGGTAGCGCGCCCCACGTATTCACCGTGAGGCTATTGTATTTCGTGGGCCGCCCGACATGAGCGAACCCGTGTTCTCGCGCTACAAGCGCACCGCTACGGCTTACGAGACCGGAGCAGTGCGCAATTCCTAGGCTGTGATCACTCGGTTGTCCATTCTCCGCAATACGATTTCCCCGCGCCGCCCAATTGGCTTGGATTTGCTATGTCGGGGGGGCGGTAAAGCTGGAGGCCTTGGAGACACCATTGGAACCCGAAGCAGAAAGCAACACAGTCTGTTTGCACACAGTTATGGCGGTGTTGATCCATTATCGAGGGGCCAGTCCTTCTCAGAAAGCAGACTTGGCAATGCTGACGGCCCACGCATGCTTGGTGCTTCGCTGAACATTGGGGCAAAGTGCGGACGCAGCTAATCAGAGCCAGCGGCAAGCAACGTTATGAAGGTTAGCGTTCGATCACGCAGCGTATCGGTGCATCACAAAATCCCAAACCTGCTGGACCTTCCCGTTCCACAGCTCCTCAGGGTACGGGTCCTCGGGCAGCTCATTGAGCTTCACCCGAATTTCAGAAAGCACTGAGGCGCGCGACTGACGGCCCTTCAGCCAATCGACGCCACTGACCAAGTCTTTAAGCCGTTCCAGCAGCTCGCGGGCCACCTGCTTCACCCTTACCTCCTCGGCCGTCGTGAGCACTGGGGCAGGCTTGGTAAGGAGATCAAAGATCGCCAGCTCCTCCTCGGTAAGGCCTTCGCGAGCAGCACGTCGATCCTCCTCGTCCATACCCGCGACTATTTCCTTTAAAGCTTGGAAGAACCGCTCGGCGTCTATCGAACCTGCATTGTACTCGGCGACCAACTCTTCCAGCTTCTCGACCATGTCCTGCCTGGTCGGATTGGCTTCCGCCATCTTCTTCGCCTTCCTTTCGGCGGCATCCCGGAGCCGACTGGCGGCTGTCTTGGGCTTGGCGGCGAACAGCGTGGCGAGCTTATCAAAGTCGATGTCGGACAGGTCCACTCGAC
This sequence comes from Sphingomonadales bacterium RIFCSPLOWO2_12_FULL_63_15, assembly GCA_001829085.1. Classification (GTDB taxonomy): domain Bacteria; phylum Pseudomonadota; class Alphaproteobacteria; order Sphingomonadales; family Sphingomonadaceae; genus Sphingobium. The sequence goes on from MIAK01000047.1 coordinate 19,037, forward strand.
CCTCGGCGCGGTCGCCTTCCACGATCGGAGTGAGGATCGCAACGCCCTCGATCTTCTCGTCCAGGAGCGCAGCGATCCTAGCCGAAATGGCAGTGATGTCCGCCGGACCCAGTTTAGCCCTAATCGCGTCGGCGAGGGTATGAAGGACGGCCACGGCCTGGATGAAGGGCGCTGCCCGTTCGTCGGGCAAGAGCGCCTTGTAGGCACGCACGACGGCACCGGAGAGCCGCAGGAACTCACGTTGCCGCTCGTCGGGGGCGACCAGGGTCTCGACAGCGTTGGCGATCATTGCGGTGCGCTGAAGGCCCGCGACAGCCATGATAGTGTCGGTGGCAACTCCAAGGGGTTCGATGAAATCAGTGGCGGATCGCAGGGCTTCGGAGAGCACTTGAACCAGCGCCTGCTTATCGTTGATCGGTGTCGCGCCTTCTTCGCCGCCCGCGCCAGCGTAAACCGCAAGGGCCTTCTGGAGGTTGAGAAACACGCCCACATAATCAACGATCACACCGGATGTCTTGCCCTCAGCCCGACGGTTCGCGCGGGCGATGGTCTGCATCAGCGTATGGTTCTTCATCGGCTTGTCGATATAGACGGTCGAGACGCTCGGCACGTCGAACCCTGTGATCCACATAGCGCATACGAACACCAAGCGCAGCGGATCGTCGGCGTTCTTGAACTTGGCCTCCAGGTCCTCCCTCTGCATCCGCTCGCGGTGAGGGAGGATGTCCAGGCCCTTGGCCTTGAGGTCACCGACCTCGTTCTGGCCCTGGCTGACGACGACCGCCATGTCGAGGCTGCGCATCCATTCCAGACGATCGGCGATGGCCGCCCCTTCGGCCTCATAGGCGGTCTTTAGCCTGACCTCATCGGACGCGATCAGCCGGGTGACGGCAGCCCTGGTCTTCTCGTGCATGCGGACGGCGGTCGCCTTGTCGATCGCCACAAACATCGCCTTGCCCCGGTAGCCACGGGTGGCGATGTGGAGCGCCAAGTCTTCGGCGATCTTGTCGAGCCGATCGTCGCGGGTAATGAGCTGATACTGACGGGCGAACTCGCGGGACAGACGCTGCTCCTGAGCCTCGTCGAGAAAAGCCTCGTCCAACAGTTGTTCAAGGTCATCGCGCAGCTCGTCGGCATTCATCTGCAATTCGGGTTTGCGAGCCTCGTAGTAGAGCGGGACGGTCGCGCCATCCTTCACCGACTGGGCGAAATCGTAGACCGAGACATAATCGCCAAACACCTCACGGGTGCGGCTCTCCGCCCCCTGGATCAGGGGCGTGCCTGTGAAGCCGATGAACGCCGCGTTGGGCAGTGCTGAACGCATGTTCGCGGCCAACGTGTCGTACTGGCTGCGATGCGCTTCGTCGGTGATGACGATGATGTCCGATCGCTCCGACAGCACTGGCATTGGTTCCCGGTCGGCCGTGCTGAACTTCTGGATCAGCGTGAACACATACCGCTCGTTGCCCGCCAAAAGCTCACGCAGGTGGGCCCGGCTGTCGGCTTGGACGTCTTGGAGGTTCTTGGTGAGTGCGCCCGTCGCCGCAAACGTGCCCGCGATCTGGTCGTCCAACTCAGTGCGATCCGTCACGATGACGAAGGTGAAATTGCCGCCCAGTCGCCGCAAGACTTTCTCGGCGAACATCGTCATCGAGAAGCTCTTACCGGAGCCCTGGGTGTGCCAGAACACGCCAAGGCGGCCTTGGTTCTCGGCCAGGTTCTCTACTGCTTCGATTGCTCGGTTTACGCCAAGCACCTGATGATATTTGGCGACGATCTTACGGAGGCCGCCGCGCGCTTCTTCATACAATATGAAATTCTCGATCAGATCGAGGAACCGGGCAGGCTCGCAGGTCGCCCGCAACATCGTCTCCAGTTCCACGCTCTCAGGCCCGCCTTCCTCTAATCGCTTCCAGGAGGCAAAGATGTCGAACGGTGCGTGGCTCGCGCCCATGACGGCGCACAGGCCGTTGCTGAGGACCACGAAGGCGTTGGCATCAAACAGCGCGGGGACGACGTCTCGGTAATCGCGCAGGTTTGCGTCATAGGCTTCGGCGAGCGGTTTGGTTGGAGCCTTCCACTCGCACAGCAGCAAGGGCAAGCCGTTGACGAAACCAATCGTGTCAGGGCGACGCTTGTGCAGCGGGCCCTCCATCCACACTTGACTGGCGGCGAGGAAGTCGTTGTTGGTCGGCTCGATCCAGTCGATCACGCGGACCCGCAGGTCGTCGAACCCACCATCATCGCGACGGACCTGCACGGGCACACCATCTACCAACAGCGCCACCAAAGCCCGGTTGGCCGCCATGGGCAGCATGGCGCTGCGGTCTTCGGTTAATATATCTATGGCCCTCGTGATCACCTCGGGGGGCAGGCTAAAGTTCAGGCGCTCCAACGCGGCTTGGAGGTGTGCGGGCAGCCAAGTCTGGCGGAACGATGTGCGGCCCGTCGGGTTGCCCGGCCCCGGTCGTTCATCCTGGAGGTTTACATGGCCCCAGCCGAGCGCATGCAACAACTCCAAGGCAGGCCGCTCAACCGCGCTGTCCTCGGACGCGACGATGCCGGTAAGAGATGGTGCCATTTACGCGGCTTGCGCCAATTCGCGTTCAGCCTCGGCTACGGAAAGCTTGCCGGAGATAAGACGGGGGAGCAGGAGGTCGCGGGAGGCCGCAAGTATTTGCATCTGCTGACGGACAACAATGATTTGATCGTAGAACTTGGAAAACATCCGATCTGCAGTTAACGAAAGCGGGCCTACCGGAGGCACCGCTACGTAGGTGTCGTCCAGCGCGGCACGACGAATGTGCTTCATGGTCGCGCCAACCCCTTGGCTATCGAACCTGACGAGTGCTGAGCGCAGAGCCTGGCGGATGAAACCTCGATGCCAGTGAATTTTGGGCTGAACGCGAAAGAGGTGTTGGTTTAGAAGCGCCGCCCCTCCTGTCCATTCGGAAACGGCAAGCGTGCCCGACCATGAAAAGAGCAGGTCTCCCGTATTCAAGTGCAGCCGCGCAGGGACATTTTTCCCGTCGTTCAAGGGCGTTTTGGATGACACCCCGTTCTTGAGTTCAGGGATTTTGACGATCGGAAGCCCGTCTGACTGAAAATCGCTCGGTTTGAATGCGTAGCCGTTAAGGAAATCGGCGAGCGTCGAGAAGGCGGCCCAGGTCCAACCTGGTGGAAGCGGTCCCTTTTCGTCGGTAACGGCCTGTCCATCGTGCCCGGGGAACCGGAACCGAACGAACCACTCTTCGAACAGGCTGCTAGACATTTCCTCCAGCAGCGCCACGCGCCGACGGCTCACCTCGATCAGATCGTCGTAAGCACCGAGGATTTCCGCGATGCGCGCCTGCTCCCATAGAGGCGGTAAAGTGACATCAAGGTCCCCGAGGATGCCCTGGCTCAGATTGTTTATATTAGTCCCGCCGCCCCTGCTGGACAATAGCTTGCGAACTATTTCGCCACGAAGTTGGTATGCAAAGAATTGAGGTAGGGCTCGCTGGTCGGTGAACCTCAGGCGAATGGTAAAGCCCGAATGACTGGTCGGCTTGGGCGGGGCTTCTGCGACGAATAGGGAGCGGCCGATGAGCTCGCGGTTACCATTCGAGCGGACGAAGATGATGTCGTTCTTGGCGATCAGACTGTCGCGGCTTGAAAGAGCGTCTGGGTTCAGCTCCTCTAGGTCATCGTATCGAACGAAGGACCGGTCCTGAAAGTCCCGCACACCAACGATCGCCAGTCCCTTCCCCCGAGCATTTGCGGCAAAGTTCAGTCCATTGCGGAACGTCGCAAGAGCGCTCAGCTTGACGGTAGGCCACACGCTCATGCGACAAGCAACGCGGCGACGTTCTGCGCGATCACTGCGTGCAGACGACCCGACTCGATGTCGAGTGCCTCCAGTTCCTCCTGCATGGCCTCCAGCCGGAGCTTGAAGTCTTCATCCTTCTCCTGCTCATCTGGAGCCACGCCGACATAACGACCGGGGTTGAGGCTCCAGCTTTGTGCGGCGATTTCGGCGCTGCTGGCGACACGGCACAGGCCCGCAACGTCCCTATAGCCATCGTCGCCGAATGTCTCGGTCATGGCCGCCGCGCTCCCTGCAATAACCTCTTCTTCCTCCCCCCGCCACAGGCGCACGATGTTAGCTAGGAACTCGACCTGGTCGGCCCGAAAGTCTCGCTGGGACCGCGAGACTTGGTTGAATACATGCCGCGCGTCGATGAACAGAACCTCGTCCTTCCGAGGACCCTTTGCTTTGCCGCGATCCAAGAACCACAGGGTCACCGGCAACGTCACCGTAAAGAACATATTCGGCGAGGTGGTGATGATGCAGTCCACCGCGCCGGTCTCGATCAACTTGCGGCGCATCTCGCGCTCAGAGCCACCAGCATCGCTGGCGCTGTTAGCCATGACGAAACCTGCGCGGCCCCGCTCGTTCAGCGCGGCGTAGAACATGCCAATCCAGAGGTAATTCGCGTTGTTGGTCGTCGGCAGCCCCAGCGGGAACCGTGCGTCCACCATACCCGCATCATTGATCAGTTTGGCCCGATCGACCTCGGACTGGTTGAACGGAGGGTTGGCCATCACGAAATCGAATTTGCCGACCATACCGTGCGGATTGTCGTAATAGCTATTGGCCTCGCGGATGTCCCCAGACATGCCGTGGACCGCGAGGTTGAGGCGGCACAGGCGCTGGGTGTCAGCCATCTTCTCGATCCCGTACACGCTGATCTCGCGCTCAGGAGCCTTGTGGTGTCGCCGGACGAACTCGGCGGAATGCACAAACATTCCGCCCGACCCGCAAGCAGGATCGAAGATGGTCCCATGATAGGGCTCGATGACGTCCACGATCAGCTTCACGATCGACGAAGGCGTGAAATACTCGCCGCCCTTCTGCATGAAGGCCGACGCGAACGCTCCCATGAAGTATTCGAAGATCAGGCCGTAGGCGTCGCCTTCGATGGCCAGCGGTGCCAGGAGGCGCATCAGTTCCCGAAGGACACTATCCGGCAGCGAGCCATAGGCCTGGGGCAAGACGCCCGCCAGGTCGGGGTTGTTGTCCACGATCGACTTCATCGCCGTATTGAGCGCCTCGGCCAGGTTCGCGGTCTCCGGCAGGCCGAGCAAGTAGGAGTACCGGGCAACCTCGGGCAGGTAGATTGCGCCACGGGCCTGGTAGTCGGCGGGCGTGGGCTTCAAGCGACCCGTGAATTTCGCGGCGATCTCAGCCGTATGCACGGCGTCGAACTTGGCTTCCATCTGGCGCAAAGCGATCAGGGCCAGCACCGGCTGAGAATACTGATCGGGCCGAAGGGCCGTATTGGTCCAGAGCTGTTCAGCCGTTTTGAATAAGCGGCGCGACAGGTCCTGAAGATCGACAGACAATGATTTTCCCCTGCGGTACCGTTGTCACATAGCATCGCTCAAACTCATTCGGCCGTCGAGGTCAAAATGATCCGAACGGTCGTTGCTGCCGTGGCGCGGCGACATCGCGATACAAAGAGCCCCGCCGCGTTTGAGCAAACTGATTGCCACTCCTGATATTCGCAGACGATGAACGGTTTTCCCGGCCGCCGCACAACGAGGGCCGTCCTACCGTCCATCTTTGCCCGATACCCCCAGGCTAACGTGCAGCCTCCTGCCGCGTCTCGGCAAGCTGCGAAAATTCGTTACGGATCATTTCCGCGACCGCCCTCCGCCGCTCTTCGCTTGAGAGATCACGGAAGCTCCCCGCTGGCTGCTGAACGCTGACGTTCCGAGCGTTTGTAAGCACACCGCCAACCTCCTTTGCGGCCTGCTCCAGGGTGGCATTCGCCAAGACCAAGTTGCCGCGCTTAATTGCGCAATCATAATTCTTCTGCAGAGCATTGAGACGATAGGCCTGCGAAGCGATGGGTACGGAAGACACGTCGTCCAAATATGTCTTCCGTACGGCTTCGAAAATTGGCAGCCACTTGGCCCCGGCCTCAAATTTGGGATGCGATGGGTTGTAGGTGCGCACCTGCTGAACGGTCGTCTCAACGCCAAAATCCTCGCGGATCATCACCACCACCTCAGCCGGTGAGAAAAATCGCGCCAGAGCCTGCACAATATGGAGTTTTGCGTCCTCAGATAGATCAGCCATGCTTTGTCCTGTGGGGGTCAGGTGAGGGTTTAGCACACAGGATTGCCATGGCGAAGAGTCTGCGCTCTAGACATCAACGACACCGTCCCGAACATTAGGCCGCATGGACATATCTCCCGCTAACGAAAGGGCGGCGATAGGGTGGATTGCGGAACGTTGGCTTATGGCTGAGGATAGTAGAGACTGCGCTAGTTCGCTTGCTGAAATGAAGGAATTGAGGCGGGATGGCCGTGAAGATTTATATGCCGCTGCCATTCGACCGTTTCAAAGAGGAAGGCGAACTGATCGGACGCATGATCCTTGAATATGGCGAACTCGAATGGATGCTCTGCTTGATCGCTGGCCACGTTCTTACAGATTTGGACACCGCGATCAAAGCATTGTACCGTTCGCGAGGTGAACTCCAACGAATGGAGGTGGCGGACGCGCTTATTCGGCAGCGTATCGAGGACAATAAGCTTAAGCAGATATACGAACAGACTTTCGCACACATGAAGGTTTGCAAATCGATCCGCAATCAATATGCGCACACGAACTGGGTACACGCAGGATCAGACAAGCTTTGCTATGTTGGGATTGAAGAAATGGCTGCAAGTCACGAACCTATTAAGATGCATAACATGCCACTTTACCATCTAGACATAGATACCGTGATCGATCAAGCGCGCTTCTTCAATCAGGTTATGCAGAACATGAGCTACCTGACCATGGAAATGCAGCACGTTCTAGGACTATCGACGACAACAGGATTTCACTACGTGCCTAACATTCGTCGCCCCAAACAGGCCTCAAAGCTTAGCCGTTAGGGTAGCAGCGGCTATTGATGGTATCCACTGCGCGAGGCATGATCCCCGGCAAGTTAGGGGACATGATGACGAGTATTTGCAGCGACGCAACGCACCTCCTGAACGTCTGCAGTACGCCTGTGGATTGGGCAGCAACGGGAACGTATCTATCCGGCGTTGGAACGCTGCTTGGTGCTATGGCAGTGACCTACGGTGCTACGCAGGGCTTCAAGTTATGGCGGCGGCAGAAGCTCGCAGAGCGTAACATGGAGAGCGCCGAACGAATAATGGCGGCATCCTATCAGGCTCGTCGCGCTCTCGAACAGGTCCGCAACGCTTGGATGGATGGCCGCGAGGAACATGCAGCTCATCACGAAATTAAGGACGCGCCCAGCTACGCAAACTCCAACGACGAGAGAAAACGTCGGATGGTCGTCGCTCAGGTATACATCAACCGGCTGCGGTCGACGGCCAAAGCTCAAGAGGCTCTGGATGAATGCGGCACGTCAATCCTCGCTTTGGTAGACCCTGAACTTAACAAAGCGATGGAACATCTGTACCGACAATTCGGAGTCTTGCAGGTTTTTATCGAAGAATACCCAGACGCGACCGATCCGGCTGACGATTTCACACAAGCCATCAAGGCTGCACTGTATCAGCGGAAGCGGGCTGCCGATGATGAGATTTCCCTGAAGGTCGCCAAGTTCATCGGGACGATTGAGGATAGATGCAAACCATATCTGACTGAAGAAGCGAATGAGGTCTTCGCAAAATTGGCTGTAGACGGTGTCACCGCTGTTGTTGGAAAAGTGGTTTAACTGGTTCGGGACCTCAACGAGTATTTGCTTTGAGGAGTGCTGCGCAGTTTTCATTAACAGCAATTTCTGGTCGATTTGCAACTTGCAGCTTTCCCGCTCGAAACGGACCCGAAGCGGGAGAGGTGCTCTATCCGCCTACCTTGTACCATCACAGATCGCCAGTTGATCATTGAACTTCGGCCAAACCGTCGCCGTCCCGCTTTTTACCATCGCGCAATTGATCTCAACGCTAGCTTCATTGACGCAGATTGCCGTCACCCGACCATAGCTCTTCCCGATTGCTCGACACTGCAGCGTCTGTCCGCTCGCCAGTTTGGATAGCTGAGCTGTTGCGGCGACACCCGAGGCTGTTGGGCAAGGATGGCCCAGTGAACAGGTTTCGTCCTTCTCCCTCGCGGCAACCGCGTGGAGGCGAACCCGTGTGCCATCCCAACAACGGAGTGTATCGCCGTCAGTGATCGACATAACCTGGCAGGAGAAGGATGAGCCGGTCGATTGCGCATCGCTAGAACTGAACGCGGACGGCCAGACGAAAACCAACGCAGCCACGGCAACGACGAACGCCGACGACAGCATGAGGACGATTGGATCGCCCTTTGGCTTCCAGTCCCGTTTCCGCTTTTTCTGCATCATCGCTTTGTGATGAGCATTAGCCTAATTGCGATGTCCGTTACTCTTTGGCACGCCGCTCATTCCCCCTCAAGCTCGCAGCTTACTGCAACGGGGTAAATTCTGCCCTACCCACCCAAGCTTGCCAAAGGAGCGTGTCTATCAATGACAAACGAGCAGCGAAAACAGTTTATGCCAAATCCGAAGATCGAAGCTCTTGTCCGCAAAGCAGTGAATGATCCACGATTGAGTGATGAGCAGCGCGAGAAGGCGGCGGCACGCCTGATTGATCTGAAAAAGCTCAAGACTGCAATCAAAGAGGAAAGAAGCGCGACCAGCGGCAGCTCAATCTGAGGGCCAGTTTGCGAGCGCAATGCTAAGGAATTCGCCCCAAGTTTTCCATGTTTTTTTCATGGATCGCACCATGCCTCAATGTAACCCATTGAAAACATGGTGGGCGCGGCAGGGATTGAACCTGCGACCCCACCCGTGTGAAGGGTGTGCTCTACCACTGAGCTACGCGCCCCCTATAAGGAGGAAGCGGCCATTGGCATTGCCGACTGGCCCTGTCAAGCGGGTGCCGAAATGGAGCGCGCGGAATCGCTCTTCCCGCCGTCGCCAATCGGCTATAGAGGATCGCAACAACGCAATTGGAGTGATGAAATGATGCGCCCCGCATTTTGCCTGATGATCAGCGGACTGCTGCTGGCCCTGTCGGCCTGCAACACGGTGCAAGGCGTCGGGCGCGACATCGAGTCGGTCGGCACCGCGGGTAAGGACGCCATCCGATAAAAACGGACGACGACTGCGTTTGCTATAGTTTATTGCAGGATACGCGCGGTCATGGGCCTGGCCTTGCGCAGGCGCACGCCGTCGCAATCCGGCTCGCCGCAGGTGCAGGTTTCAAGCGTATAGCGGACGCCGCACATGACCAGCGTATCGCGGTCAAAACTATAGTTGGAAATGCCCGCGCGCTCGACTTTTTCCTGGGCCATGGCCTTGAGAGACATGCGAGTCCTACCTTCTTGTTAGGCGTCGATAGTTGATGCTGCGCTGCACAATGTCAATTAACCGACATTGGTTCCGACACTATTTGTCATAATATTGTCTTGCGAATGCCACGGCTCGACGTAGCGCAGCCCCCGCTTGCACCGGACGCACTCCCCTCCCATATGCCGCCCATGAACGACCAACATCGCAGCGCCATGCCGGTCTGGCATGGCACCACCATCATGTCCGTCCGCAAAAATGGCAAAGTCGTCGTCGCTGGCGATGGCCAGGTGTCGATGGGCCAGACCGTGATGAAGCCCAACGCGCGCAAGGTGCGCCGCCTGCATGACGGCTCCGTCATTGGCGGCTTTGCCGGCGCGACGGCGGATGCCTTCACCTTGTTCGAGCGGCTGGAGGCCAAGCTGGAGCGGCACAATGGGCAGCTGATGCGCTCGGCCGTCGAACTCGCCAAGGACTGGCGCACCGACAAATATCTGCGCAATCTGGAAGCGATGATGATCGTCGCGGACAAGGATGTGACGCTGATCCTGACCGGCAATGGCGACGTGCTGGAGCCGCTGAACGGGGTTGCGGCGATTGGATCGGGCGGCAATTTCGCGCTGGCGGCGGCGCGGGCGCTGGTGGACTATGAGGCGGATGCCGAGGCGCTGGCGCGCAAGGCTATGGCCGTGGCGGCGGACATTTGCGTCTATACCAATGATCAACTGACCATCGAGACGCTGGATTCGGTTGCCTGATATTTCCTAGCCCTCTCCCGCCTTCGCGGGAGAGGGTTGGGTGAGGGTCTTTATTGATCGCAAGGATAAGACCCTCACCGACTTCGCCTAGATCGCTTCGCGATCAAGTCTCCGTAGCCTCTCCCGCGAAAGCGGGAGAGGAAAAGAAGAGATCGACATAGAGATGAACGACAATCTGACCCCCAAAGCTATCGTCGCGGCGCTTGATGCGCATATTATCGGCCAGAAGGATGCCAAGCGCGCTGTCGCGGTAGCGCTGCGCAACCGTTGGCGGCGGCAGCATTTGCCAGACGATCTGCGTGACGAAGTGACGCCCAAAAATATCCTGATGATCGGGCCGACGGGCTGCGGCAAGACCGAGATCAGCCGTCGCCTGGCGAAGCTGGCTGATGCGCCATTCGTTAAGGTGGAAGCGACCAAGTTCACCGAGGTCGGCTATGTCGGCCGGGACGTCGAACAGATCGTGCGCGACCTGGTCGAGGAGGCGGTGCGGCTGGAGAAGGACCGCCGCCGCGAAGCGGTGCGCGAAGCGGCGTCGGAGGCGGCGATGAACCGCCTGCTCGACGCGCTGACCGGCAAGGAAGCGAGCGAGGCGACCCGCCTGTCCTTCCGCCAGCGGATCGAGCAGCATCAGATGAACGATGTCGAGGTCGAGGTGGAAATCGCCGACAGTCCGTCGATGCCGATGGATATTCCCGGCATGGGCGGCCAGATCGGCATGATCAACCTGTCCGACATGATGTCCAAGGCTCTAGGCCAGAACCAGAAGAAGCGCCGCAAGCTGCGCGTCGCCGATGCCTGGGACAAGTTGGTCGAAGAGGAGCAGGACAAGCGGCTGGACCAGGATGATGTCGCACGCGTCGCCATCACCAGCGCCGAGCAGAATGGCATCGTGTTTCTTGACGAGATCGATAAGATTGCGGTCAGCGATGTGCGTGGCGGATCGGTCAGCCGGGAAGGCGTGCAGCGCGACCTGTTGCCGCTGATCGAGGGCACGACGGTCGCGACCAAATATGGTCCGCTCAAGACCGACCATATCCTGTTCATCGCGTCTGGCGCGTTTCATGTTGCCAAGCCCAGCGACCTGTTGCCCGAATTGCAGGGTCGCTTACCGATCCGGGTGGAGTTGCAAGCGCTGACCGAGGAGGATTTCGTCGCGATCCTGTCGGACACCAAGGCAAGCCTGGTGGCGCAATATCGCGCGCTGCTGGCGACCGAGGGCGTCACGATTGACCTGACGCCCGAAGGCATTAGGGCGGTGGCGCGGATCGCGGCCGAAGTGAATGGCGAGGTCGAGAATATCGGTGCCCGCCGCCTGCAGACGGTGATGGAAAAGCTGCTGGAGGATGTGAGCTTCGAGGCCGAGGATCGGCGCGGTGAAACGCTGGTGGTGGATGCCGCCTATGTCGAAAAGCAGTTGGATGCGATCGCGCGCGACACCGACCTTAGCCGCTACGTCCTGTGATCGATAGGCCGCCGACCGATCCCGTGCGGATCGGTCGGCAGCCTGATCGCGATCAGTTCATCGCCAGGATCATGTTGCGCACCTGGGGATAGACCTGACTTTCCCATTTACTGCCGGAAAAGACGCCATAATGGCCGACGCCGGGCTGGAGATGGTGGCGTTTCAAATGGGGTCGCAGGCCGGTGCATAGGCCATGCGCCGCTGACGTCTGTCCTACGGCGCAGACATCGTCCTTTTCGCCTTCGACGGTGAGCAAGGCGGTGTGACGAATGGCTCCTGGTTTGACCAGGCGACCCCGGTGCATCAACTCGCCCTTGGCGAGCGAGGCTTTCTGGAACACCAGATCGACGGTTTCGATGTAAAATTCGCGGGTCATGTCGAGGACCGCGAAATATTCTTCGTAGAAATTCTTGATCTTGTCGGCTTCGACCGTCTTGCCGTCGGCCAATAGCTGATAGAGTTCGCGGTGCTGCGCGCCATGGCGCTCCATATTCATCGCCATGAAGGCAGCCAACTGGATGAAGCCGGGATAGACTTCGCGCCCGTGCCCCGCATAACGGAACGGCACGACCGAAATCAGGTTCTTCTCGAACCATTCGATCGGCTTTTCATTGGCCAGATCATTGACCGCCGTCGGCGCGGCATTGGGATCGATCGGCCCACCCATCAGCGTCATCGACCGGGGCGTCGCCGCATCCTTGTCTTCCGCCATCAACGCCACGGCGGCGAGCGCCGGAACGCAGGGCTGGCATACCGACACCATATGCGCGCCGGGCCCCATATGCTGGAAGAACTGGATCACATAGTCGACATAATCCTCGAACCCGAAGCGGCCTGCGGACAGCGGCACGTCACGGGCGTTCTTCCAGTCGGTGATATAGACGTCATGATCGCGCAGCAGGGTTTCGACCGTACTGCGCAACAGGGTGGAGAAATGGCCGGACATGGGCGCGACTACCAGCACCTTGGGCTGGGCCGCATCGACTTCGTCCTTGACGAAGTGCAGCAGGTCGCCGAACGGCAGGTCTAGAGCTACTTCTTCACGAACGCTCACCTGTGCGTTGCCGCTGGTCACCGTGCCGATATCATAGGCGGGGCGTTTGTGCGTGAGCTTGGCGCCCTGGAACACATCCATCAGCGCGAACAGGCGGCGGGGCATCGCCCATTGCGCCATCGGTCCCATTCTGTCTCGCATGCCAAGCGCAATTTGCGCGCCAAAGCGCGCTGGCGCCAACATGTCGTTCCAGGCCTGATAACCGCTGTAGAGCATTCGCATAATCGCAATCTTGCCTTGTTACATCACCGCCAACGAATCGGTCTTATCATGTAACGCTATACAATCTTTTTATGTTGCGCCGCATCATCATAAATGGGAGGTTCTTGTCAGCGGGAGGGATTGCCATGGCTATCGCGGAACTCACTTTATCCAGCAAAAATTATTCCTCCTGGTCGCTGCGCGGCTGGCTGTTGTGCCGGATTGCCGGACTGCATGTCCAAGAAAAAATGATCGCGCTGAATGATCCGGAGAATCGCGCGGAACTGCTGTTGCTGTCTCCGTCGGTGCTGGTCCCGCGCCTGACCCATGAGGGGGCGAGCGTGTGGGATACGCTGGCGATCGCCGAATATCTGCATGAACTCTATCCCGATGCGGGCATGTATCCCGCCGACCGCATCGCCCGCGCCCATTGCCGATCGGTTTCGGGGGAAATCCATTCGGGCTTTGCAAACCTGCGCTCCGCCCTGCCGATGAACCTGAAGGTCCGGCATGCGCGCTTTCCCATTTTCTCCGGCGCGAAGCCCGATATCGAGCGGATCGAAGCGATCTGGGCGGAATGCCTGGACAGCTATGGCGGTCCTTGGTTGTTCGGGGACAAGCCCACCGTGGCCGATGCGATGTTCGCCCCCGTCGCCGAACGCTTCCTGACCTATGCCGTGCCGGTGTCGGATACCGCCGCTGCCTATTGTCAGACGATCAATGGCTGGCCGCTGATGCGCGAATGGATCGACGAAGCGAGGATCGAGCCGGACGAGGTCGAGGAACTGGATATCGAATTCTGACACGCCCTTCCCCCTGCGGTGGCATGGGGATAGAAGCGGGTCATGACGATACGCACGCTTGGCCTGGCTCTGGCCCTCACTGCCGCCCTTCCCGCCTCTCTCGCTGCGCAGACGACCGATCCGCAGCAATTGGCCCGCTCCGTCAGCACGCTGGCATCGGACCTGTTCGAAGGGCGCGCGCCTGGCACGATTGGGGAGGAGCGAACGATCGGCTATCTGGTCGGCCGGTTTCAGGCTTTGGGGCTGGAGCCGGGTGGCCCCGATGGCCAATGGGTGCAAAGCGTGCCCCTGCTCCACACCCGTCTTGGCAAGGCGGAGAGGCTGGGCGTCGCGCAGGGCGGCGTCGTGACGGACTGGACCGTTGGCAACCACGTCTATCTGTCCACCCTCCAGCCCAAGGACAGGGTTGCAGTGGACGCCGCGCCATTGGTGTTCGTCGGCTATGGGGTTTCCGCGCCGGAACGCGGCTGGGATGATTATAAGGGCGTGGACCTCAAGGGAAAGGTCGCGGTCTTCCTGATCAACGATCCGGATTTCGAAGCGACCAAAGGCGAGGATGCGTTTGGCGCATTCGGCGGACGCGCCATGACCTATTATGGCCGCTGGACCTACAAGTTCGAGGAAGCCGCGCGGCGCGGCGCGATCGGCGCGCTGATCGTCCATGACACGCCCGGCGCGGGCTATGGCTGGAACGTGGTGGTCAGCCCCGGCGGCGAAAATTACGATCTGGTTCGTCCGGCAGACAAGTTGACCAGCCTGGCGGTACAGGGCTGGGTCAAGGGCGACGCCGCCAATGCCTTGTTCGATGGCGCGAGCCTCGATCTGGCTGCGCTGCGCAAGCAGGCGCGCAGCAAGGCGTTCCGTCCGGTGGAACTGACCGGCGCGCGCTTCTCCGCCACCTTTCCGGTGACGCAGGAAGTGGTGCAAAGCGCCAATGTCCTGGCGCGCATTCCCGGCACGAAACGGCCGGATGAAACGGTGATGTATGGCGCGCATTGGGACGCCTATGGCAATGGCGCGCCCGACGCCCAGGGACGCATCTATCGCGCCGGGGCCAATGACGATGCGCTTGGTATCGCAGGTCTGTTCGAGATTGCGCGCGCGTTCAAGGCTGGCCCTGCCCCCGATCGTTCGGTCGTCTTTGCGGCGTGGACGGCGGAGGAGCGCGGGTTGCTCGGTTCCGAACATTATGCCCAGAACCCGGTCTGGCCCCTGGACAGCACCGTCGCCAACCTGACCCTCGACATCCTCCAGACCGCGGGCAAGGCGAAAGATGTCATCCTGGTCGGCAAGGGGCAAAGCACATTGGAGGACGATCTGGCGAAAGTCGCTGCCGCGCAGGGCCGTGTCGTCACGCAGGAAAGTCTGCCCGAACGCGGCCTCTTCTATCGCGCCGACCATTTCTCCATGGCCAAGCAAGGCGTTCCCGTTTTGCTGCTGATGGGCATTGCCGGGGCGTCCGACCTGGTCGAAGGCGGTCGCGCGGCGGGGCAGGCCTGGGTCGATGCCTATACCGGCCAATGCTACCATCAGGCGTGCGACGCGATCGGCCCGGACTGGAAGCTGGATGGCGCAGCGCAGGATGTCGACCTGCTGCTGAATATCGGCCGCGACCTCGCCAGCTCCACCCGTTGGCCGCAATGGAAGCCGGGTTCGGAATTCAAGGCGGTGCGGGACAAGAGCGCAGCCGCGCGTCGCTGACGCCTGAAGGCGGACTTTCCGCACGATCCGGTCGCCGAAGCGCGGCAATAAAAAAGGGCTTCTCCCGCTTGGGAGAAGCCCTTTTTTGTTAGCTTAGCCTGTCAGCCGCTCAAGCGGCCAGCTTGCGCAGCACATATTGAAGGATGCCGCCGTTCAGGAAATATTCCAGCTCGTTGATCGTATCGATCCGGCACAGCGCGGTGAAGGTGAAGGTCGAACCGTCGGCGCGCTTGACGATGACATCCACATCCTGGCGCGGCTTGAGGCCCGCGACATTCTGGATGGTGAAGGTTTCGTCGCCGGTCAGGCCCAGCGTGTCTTTGCTCTCGCCATCCTTGAACTGGAGCGGCAGCACGCCCATGCCGACCAGGTTCGAGCGGTGGATACGCTCGAAGCTCTCGACGATGACCGAGCGGACGCCCAGCAGGTTGGTGCCCTTGGCCGCCCAGTCGCGCGACGAGCCGGTGCCATATTCCTTGCCGCCGATGACGACCAGCGGGGTGCCGTCGGCCTTATGCTTCATCGCCGCGTCATAGATGGGCATGACTTCGCCCTCATAACGGGTCATGCCGCCTTCGACGCCGTCCAGCATCTGGTTCTTGATGCGGATATTGGCGAAGGTGCCGCGCATCATGACTTCATGATGGCCACGGCGCGCGCCATAGCTGTTGAAGTCGGCCTGGGCGACCTGATGCTCGCTGAGCCACTGGCCGGCAGGGCTGCTCGCCTTGATCGAACCGGCGGGCGAGATGTGGTCGGTGGTGATCGAGTCGCCGAAGATCGCCAAGGGCTTCGCTTCAATGATGTCGTTGACCGGCGCCGGCGTCATGCTCAGCCCTTCGAAATAGGGCGGGTTGGCGACATAGGTGGAGCCTGCGCGCCAGCTATAAGTGTCCGAGCCGGTCACGTCGATCGCCTGCCAATGGGCATCGCCCTTATAGACATTTTCGTAGCGCGCCTGGAACATCGCACGGTCCATGCAGCCTGCCATGGTCGAGGCGACCTCGGCATTGGTGGGCCAGATGTCCTTGAGATAGACGTCGTTACCCGCCGTGCTGACGCCGATCGGCGTGGTGATGAAATCTTCGATCACTGTGCCCTTGAGCGCATAGGCTACGACCAGCGGCGGGCTGGCGAGGAAGTTGGCGCGCACGTCGGGCGACACGCGGCCTTCGAAGTTGCGGTTGCCCGAAATGACGGCGGCCGCGACCAGGCCGTTTTCGTTGATCGCCGCGCTGATCGCCGGGGCGAGCGGCCCGGAGTTGCCGATGCAAGTCGTGCAGCCATAGCCGACGAGGTTGAAGCCGATCGCGTCCAGATGCTCCTGAAGGCCTGCCTTGTTGAAATAGTCGGTGACGACTTGGCTGCCGGGGGCCAGCGAAGTCTTGACCCAGGGCTTGGGCTTGAGGCCCAATTCGTTCGCCTTCTTGGCGACGAGGCCCGCGGCGACCATGACGCCGGGGTTCGACGTGTTGGTGCAGCTGGTGATCGCAGCAATGGTGACGTCGCCGTCGCCAATGTCGAAATCCTCGCCTTCGACCGGAACGCGCTGCTGCGCCTTCTTGTAGACATTGGCGAGGTCAGCGTTGAACACGTCATCGACTTGCGGCAGCGAGACGCGATCCTGCGGGCGCTTCGGACCGGCGAGGCTGGGGACGACGGTGGCGAGGTCCAGTTCCAGCGTGTCGGTGAAGACCAGATCGGCGGCGGGGTCGATCCAGAAGCCCTGCTGCTTGGCATAGGCTTCGACCAGCGCGAGATTTTCGTCGCTGCGGCCAGTCAGGCGCATGTAATCGATCGTCTTGTCGTCGATGCCGAAGAAGCCGCAGGTGGCGCCATATTCCGGGGCCATGTTTGCGAGCGTCGCGCGGTCGGCGAGGCTGAGCGAGGCCAGGCCTGGGCCGAAATATTCCACGAAACGGCCGACCACGCCCTTCTTGCGCAGCATTTCGGTGCAGGTCAGCACCAGGTCGGTGGCGGTGACGCCTTCGTTCATCGTGCCGACCAGCTTGAAGCCGACAACTTCGGGGATGAGCATGGAGACGGGCTGGCCCAGCATCGCTGCTTCCGCCTCGATCCCGCCGACGCCCCAGCCGAGCACGCCCAGGCCGTTGACCATCGTGGTGTGGCTGTCGGTGCCGACGCAGGTGTCGGGATAGGCGACCATATTGCCATCGGTATCTTCGCTCGACCAGACGGCCTGGGCGATATTTTCCAGGTTCACCTGATGGCAGATGCCGGTGCCGGGGGGCACGGCGTAGAAATTGTTGAGCGACTTGCTACCCCATTTCAGGAAGTCGTAGCGCTCCATATTGCGCTGATATTCGATTTCGACATTCTGTTCGAACGCCTTGGGCGTACCGAATTCATCGACCATGACCGAATGGTCGATGACGAGATGGACGGGCACCTGCGGGTTGATCTTGCTGGCGTCGGCGCCGAGCGCGTTCATCGCGTCGCGCATGGCGGCCAGATCGACAACGCAAGGTACGCCGGTAAAATCCTGAAGCAGCACGCGCGCGGGGCGATACTGGATCTCGCGCTGCGCCTTGCCCTTGTCATTCTGCCAATCGACGATCGCCTGAATGTCTTCGACCGTCACGGTGACGCCATCTTCGAAACGGAGCAGGTTTTCGAGCAGCACCTTCATCGAGAAGGGTAGTCGCGAAACGTCTCCCAATTTCGCGGCGGCCTTTTCGAGCGAATAAAAAGCGATGTCCTTGCCGTCGACATTCAAAATGTCGCGGGTGCCGAGCGTGTCCTGTCCGATGGCGGTCATAAGTTGTGCGTCTCCTCGCAAATGCCGCGGCCATGCGGAGGCAAGATGACGCTTTCCACCCGTCTCTCGCCGACCGGCCCGATGGTCCGGGCAGCAAGGTGGAGGGATGCGCCCCAACCGTCGGCCGAAGCGGGTATGTCCCGATGTTGCAGCGCCATACAGACTGCCGCGCCCAAGTCAAATGGACAAAGCAACCGTTCCACCTTTGGAGGAGGCGCATTTTTTGATCTTGTCTGACCAAAGCGGGAAACAACTGCCTATAATGACGTTAGTGCGAGACAATGGGGGATTTTCCACATGCACCCTTCCCAAGTCCTGCCGACCCGCGACATGATCGCCGTCTATCGCTCAGGCGGCGCGATGCGCTGTCCTGATTGCGGGCAAAGCCAGTGGCTGATCGGTCGGGTGATGGCGGAATGCGCCTGTTGCGAGGCGGCCCTGCCGCTGGACCTTGGCTATCGGGCGTGGCTCGACATCACCAACGCCCCGCCCCGATCCCTTCGCCTCTGATCAACGCGCTTTTTCGGCCGCAATCCACCCGTCGATCTGGCTTTCCAGCACCGTGAGCGGCACCGCGCCTTGTGCGAGAACCGCGTCATGGAAGCGGCGCAGGTCGAACCTTGCGCCCGGGGCCGTTTCGGCCTTCGTCCGCAACGCCCTGATCCTGATTTCGCCGAGCTTGTAGCCCAGCGCCTGACCCGGCCAACTGATATAGCGATTGACCTCTGCATCGATATTGGCCGCGGACAGCGCGCTGTTTTCGGCCATGAAGGCGACGGCGCGCGCTTTGTCCCAGCCCTTGGCGTGGAGGCCAGTATCGACCACCAGACGGCAGGCGCGCCACATTTCGTAGGACAAGCGCCCCATCATCTTTTCGGGTGTGTCGTAGAGACCCATCTCCTCACCCAGATATTCGGTGTAGAGCGCCCATCCTTCGACATAGGCGGTGAAGCCCGCCAGATATTTGCGGAAGGGCGGCAGCGGCAATTCCTGCTGCAGGGCGATCTGGTTATGATGGCCCGGCACGGCTTCATGGGCCGTGAGCGCTGGCAGTTCCCAGAAGGGGCGCTGGTCGAGCCTGGACGTGTTGACGAAGTACGTTCCCGCTATGCCGCTCTCCGGCGCACCGGGCATATAATAAGCAGTGGTCGTGCCTTCCGCTTCGGCCTCTGGAATGGGTTTGAGGCCATAGGGCAGACGCGGCAAGGTGTTGAAATAGCGTGGCAGCAGGCCATCGATCGCCTTCGCCTGACGCGCGGCGACCTGGAGCAGTTCTTCCGGCGTCTTGGCATAGTAGCGTGGGTCGGTGCGCAGGTGCGTAATGAAGGCGGCGCGGTTGGGATAGCCTGCCTTTGCCGCCACATCATCCATGCGGGCGCGGATGCGGGCGACTTCGGACAGGCCGATGGCGTGAATCTGGTCGGGGGTCAGGTCGGTCGTAGTATGCGTCCGAACCCGGCTGGCATACCAGGCCGCGCCGCCCGGCAGGGTCGAGGCGCTGTCACTCTTGCGGCAGGCCGGCAGATAGTCCTTTACGAACAGGCCATGCCATTTGCCAAATTCGGGCGTGATCACGTCGCGGATCAGAGCGATGGCGCGCGCCTGCATCGTGGACCAATCGGCGTCGCTGATCGTGCGGGGCTTGGGGCGGGTGAACGGCTCGTAGAAGCGGGTCGATTCAGGCTTGCCCGCCACGATGCCGCTGATGGTGGCCGCATAATTGGCGAGGACCGAGCATGGCAGAACATAGCCGCCCTCGATCGCCTGACGGGTGATGGCGAGGGCGTCGCCATTTTGTTTCGGGTAGAGCGACAGGCGAGTGAGATAGCTGTCATAGTCGGCGCGGTCGTAGAAAGGCAGGCCATCGCCCATTCCTGCAAAACCCTGGTGCCAGCCATAATAGGTGGTGAACAGCATCAGCCGTTCGGCCTGATGCGCCTCCCCCGCTATGTCGTCGCGCAGTATCCACAACAGCACGGCGCTGTTGACCCGATCGGCGGGATCGAGCGTCGTTTCGCCGATCGCTTCCAGCCGGGCCACGAAAGCCTGTTCGGCCTTGATCTGCGCAGCGCGGGCGGTGAGCGACAGGTCGTAGATGTGGTCATCATAGGTGCGGACGCTACGCGCGGTGGCCTCGACCGGATGGGTGGAGAGCCACCACTTCCAATGGTCGTCCATGACCTGTGTCAGGGTGTCGCGGGGCGTTTGCGCCTGGGCCAGAACCGGCGTGGCGACGGAGAGGAGAAGTGGAAGGATCTTGCGCATGACGCAAGGGGATCGCGTGTCCCCGCTGCTTTGGCAAGGAGTTTCAGGCGGGCGCTACGCCATCGGCCTCGACAATATCGTCGCCCATATAAAAGCCCTGAACGCGCACCCGTTTTTCGACAAGATCGACGGGCACGCGGAGCAGGACGAGGCGGTAGGTGCCGCCTTGATCGCGCCGAAGCAGAAAACCGGCGGCGTCGCGAACGAGCCGCCCGGTTTCATCTATGCCTGCGCCACTTTCTATCATCCGGTCAGTCTATCGCATCCTTGATGCCCTTGCCAGCCAGGATGCCGAGGACGAGGAACAGGACGAAGACGGCGAGCGCGATGAAGAAGAGGATCTTGGCGATGCCGACGAAGGTGCCAGCGGCGCCGCCGAAGCCGAGAACCGCCAGCACAGCGGCGATGACGAGTGAGATGACTGCGAGTTTCAACATGATGATCCGTCCCTTTCGATGGAAATGCTATGATTTCCGAACGGACGACGGCGCGCAGGGTTCCCGTCAGACCCAGCCTTCCAGCACTTGGTTGGGCGGGCGGTGGCCATCGACCCAGCTGCGGATATTGGCGATGACCCGCGCGCCGGTCGCATCGCGGCCTTCGAAGGTGGCAGATCCCATGTGGGGCAGCAGCACGACATTGGCGAGATCGAACAGGCGCGCATCGACCGCTGGCTCGTGGGTATAGACGTCAAGGCCTGCGCCAGCGATCCGTCCTTCGTCCAGCGCGACGATCAACGCCGCCTCGTCGGTGATTTCGGCGCGGGAGGTGTTGATGAGATAAGCGTCGGGACGCATCAGCGCGATCCGCCGTGCATCGATCAGCCCGCGACTATCGGCGTTCAGCGGGCAGTGGATCGAGATGATGTCGCAAGCGGCGAGCAGGGCATCGACATCGCCCACCCATTCCGCTTCCAATTCCTGCTCCACCTCGAACGGCAGACGGTGGCGGTTATGATAAGCGATCGACAGGCCAAAGGCGCGGGCGCGGCGGGCAACGGCACGACCGATCCGGCCCATGCCGATAATGCCGAGCTTCTTGCCGCCGATGCGGTGACCGAGCATCCCCGACGGGCTCCAGCCGCGCCACTGGCCGGACCGGACCAGCTTTTCCCCTTCCGCCAAGCGGCGGGGAACCGAGAGGATCAGCGCCATGGTCATGTCGGCGGTGTCTTCGGTCAGGACGCCTGGCGTGTTGGTGACGATGATCCGCTTCGCCTGCGCCGCGGCCAGATCGATATGATCGACCCCTGCCCCGAAGCTGGCGATCAATTGCAATCGCTCCGGCGCGCCGTTCAGCAGGGCGGCGTCGATTGTGTCGTTGATGGTCGGCACCAGCACATCGCACTGCGCCATGGCGCGGGCCAGTTCGGTGCGGCTCATCGGGGCGTCGCCGACATTGAAGCTGGCGTCGAACAGTTCGGCCATGCGCGCCTCCACATTGGGCGGCAGGCGGCGCGTGACGATGACGCGCGGCTTGGCAGGGCGCAGTTTTTTGGCCATGGCCCTGCCGCTATGCCCGCCTGCGGCGTCGGTCAAGCGGTTATGCGGGAATGACTGTCGCGATGCCGCGCGGCGGGCTAAGGGATGATCATGGGTGACATGGGAAATGGGTCAGGAATGAAGCTGTTGATGCGGGGCGCTGGTGTGGCGATGGCGCTGGCCATGACGGCGGCGAGTGTCGCCGCGCCGGGCAAGCCAGTGCCCTATTGGGCGTCCATTGCGCAGGACGAGGCGCGGATGCGCGTGGGGCCGAGCCTGGATTACCCCTCCAAATGGGTCTATCGCCGCCGCGACCTGCCGGTGAAGGTCGTGCAGGTGCTGGGACTATGGCGCAAGGTGCAAGACCCGGACGGCGCGCAAGGGTGGATGCATGTGCGCCTACTCAGCGACACGGCAACCGGCATCGTCAAGGCAGAGGTCGCGCCGCTGCGGCAGTCGGCGAGCGATGGCGCGCGGACATTGTTCCGGGCGGAGCGCGGCGTGGTCGGGCGGCTGTCCGACTGTTCGGGCGGCTGGTGCAGTTTCGACGTGCGTGGCCAACGCGGCTATGTGAAGGCCAGCGACGTGTGGGGCGCGACCGACCAATAGGATCGGACGCGCTTAACTTCGCATATTTCCCGCTGATCTTGAAATTATCATATAGAATCTCGTAACTTTGTAACAATGGCGTGGCCGGGCTGCAATGTGACATTGCCAGCCTCAAGATGGCGAAAACCCGGCCTGTAGGACAGCAATATTTGCTGTTCAGGGCTTGCGCTCACCAAGCATAGGCTTTGGGCAGCGCGCCTTCCTCCGGCGTTGCGTAGCGGTCGCGCAATTTGGTCTGGCGGTTGTCGAGTGGCTGGGCGATGCCGTCGATCCAGACGGCGAGCGGGGCGGAGGTCATTTCCAGCGGGTCGCCGTCCCATAGCACGACATCCCCTGCCCGTCCGGCCTTGAGCGACCCGATACGATCGCCAAGCCCCATGGCCTCGGCAGGTGCGGAGCTGATGGTGCGGAGCGCCTGGCCCCAGCTCAATCCGGTCGCGCCGGGCACCTTGTTCAGTGCGACAATATTGCCCGCCTGCTGCGTGGCGAGGCGCAGTTGCAGCCCTTCGTCGCGGTCCATCAGGCCCATCGAGACGGCAACGCCCGCCTTGACCATGCGGCCCACATTGCTCTGGGTGGCGGCGAGCTTTTCGAAGCTGGAGGGGAGATCGTCGAGACCACCGGCGATCACCGGCACCTTGGCGGCGGCGATTTGCGGCGCGACCATCCAGCCTTCGGCAGCGCCCGCCAGGATGAGTTTCAACGCAGGGAAATCCTGCCTGAGCGCCAAGACGGCCAATATGTCACGTCCGCTTTCGACATGAACCATCAGCGGCATGGCACCCGTGACGACCGGGACCAAGGCTTCGGCGTCTATGCGGTTGAGCAAAGCGTCCTTGGAACGGCCGTCATAGCTGGCGGGGGCTTTGGCAAACTCCTGGGCTTCGCGCAGCATGGTCTTGAAGATCAGGATCGCGGCGGGGCGGCTGCCACCGGCGTCCTTGGCCCCCTCCTCGCCCATTTCGACATATTGGAAGGCGCGCGGCTTGGTGATCGGATTCATGTCTGCGCCGAGGTCCACGACCGCGCCTTGGCCGGCGAAAATGCCGGTTCCGGTCGAGGGGACGACGACGGCGCGGGTGATGCCCGCCGTGCGGCTGATCGCGACCGGGTTGGCCAGCGGGTTGATCGCGGGGGCGACGTCGATCGCGGCGGAGAAGGGCGAGCGCGCGCTGGCGTCGTTGGTTTCGTTGACCGCCGGGACTTCGACCAGGCCGACGCGCGAGAAGCCGGAGACGAGGCCCGGCGTGACCCATTTGCCAGCGACGTCGATGGTTTTCGTGCCGGGCGGGATGGCGATGCCTGCGCCTGCTGCGGTGACTTTGCCAGCGGTAATGACGACCGTGCCGTTGCGGATGGGTTCGGAGCCGTCGCCGATGGCGAGGGTCGCGCCGGTGATGGCGAGGGATTGGGCGAAGGCCGGGGTGGAGATGGCAAACAGCAGACCCGCTAGCACCGTTCGGACTGGGGGAAGTCTAAACCTTCCGCTGCGCGCAGCGAAATGGCTTCGGCTTCGCTCAGCCAAGCCCTTCGACAAGCTCAGGGCGAACGGGGGGAGAGGATGGTTCTGGTCGCTCATTTCACGTCTCCCGCGCCGATCTGGCCGACTTCGAAGTCGCTGACCGGGCGCAATTTGGGGTTGGCGCTGTCGTAGAGCAGCGCGCCGTCGATCCAGACTTTGTCCGGCCGGGTATAGGTGCTGAACGGATTGCCGTTCCACAGCACGACATCGGCCATCTTGCCGACCTTGAGGCTGCCGGTCTGTTCGCTGATGCCCATGGCGCGCGCGGGATTGATGGCGAGCCAGGTCCAGGCGATTTCGTCGGGAATGTCTATGCCCATGCGGCGCCCCGCGCCCAAAGCCTTGGCGGCTTCCTGGTTCAGGCGCTGGATACCGTTGTCATCGTCGCTATGGACGATGGTACAGGCACCGGCGCGATGGACGAGCGGGATATTCTCCTTGATGCCGTCATAGGCTTCCATCTTGAAGCCATACCAGTCGCCCCACAGCGCCGAGCAGACGCCATTGTCGCGCAGCAGGTCGGCGATCTTGTACGCTTCGACGGCATGGTGGAAGGCAGTGACGCGATAGCCGAATTCCTTGCCCATATCGATGACATTGGCCATTTCATCGGCGCGATAGCAGTGATTGTGGACGAGGATCTTGCCCTCCAGCACGTCGGCCAGCGTTTCCATGCCGAGGTCGCGGGGCTGATCCTTTCCGACGGCGCGCTTCTTCTGATAGTCGCGCGCCTTGATCCAGGTGGCGCGGTTGACCGCCATATTGCCCATGCGGGTCGAGGGTTCGCGGCCCTTGCTGCCATAGACGCGCTTGGGATTTTCGCCGCATGCCATTTTGAGGCCATGGGGCGCGCCGGGGAACTTCATGCCCTGCATGGTGCGGGCTGGGACGTTCTTGAGCGTGACGCTGCGGCCACCGAACAGGTTGGCCGAGCCGGGGAGGATTTGCAGGCTTGTGACGCCGCCATTGGCGAGCGCGCGGCTGAAGCCTGCGTCCTGTGGCCAGATGCTATGTTCGGCCCAGACATGGGCGGTGACGGGCGCGGTGGCTTCATTGCCGTCGGAATGGGCATCGACGCCGGGCGAGGGATAGTTGCCCAAATGGCTGTGAATGTCGATGACGCCGGGGGTGACATATTTGCCGGTGCCGTCGAACACGGCGATGTCGGCGGGGATCGGTGTGTCCGCGCCGCCGATCGCCGTGACTTTCCCGTCCGACAGGAAGATGACGCCATTGTCGATGCGGCCGCCCTCCCCGTCGAAGATGGTCGCGCCGCGAATGGCGGTGGCTGTGCCGGGATAGGCTTTGTAGGTGGACGGATAGGGATTTTCGGGTTCGGCCGAGCTACCTTGGGTGGCAGCGGGGGCATCCTTGTCCTTCTTCGCCCCGGCGGGACCGGCCACCCCGGCCAGCAGGGCGGCGATCAGCAACGGTGTTGCGCTTTTTCTCATGGCTTATCCTCCGAAGCGATCAGGTCGAGATGCATCAGGCGTTTGATATAGGGCGAGACGAGCAGGACAAGGCCGCCCACCACGATCGCGAACCAGCCGATGCGGCTATAGACGTCCAGCACCTGGGTCACGCCGCCCGCATCGCCGCTACCGGTGGCGCGGGCGATCAGGCCTGCGATGAAATTACCCGCCGCCATGGCGAGGAACCAGGTGCCCATGACGAGGCCGACCATGCTGGGCACCGACAGGCGCGTCATCGCCGACAGGCCGACCGGCGAGAAGCAGAGTTCGGCCATGGTGTGGAAGAGGTAGATGAGGAAGACGAACAGGACGGGCGTGAGATTTTCGCCCGCCATGGCCGCGCCCGCCACCAGCACCAGGAAGCCCGCGCCGCACAGGATCAGGCCGATGCCGAATTTGGCGGGCGAGGATGGTTCGAGGCTGCGCTTGTCGAGGATGGTCCACAGCACGGCGAACAAGGGCGCGAGCAGGATGATGAAGACCGAATTGACCGACTGGAACATGGAAGCGGGGACTTCCCAGCCGAAGAGGACGCGATCGACATTGCGGTCGGTGAAGATGTTGAGCGACGATCCGGTCTGTTCGAACAATCCCCAGAAGAGCGGATTGAGCGCGATCAGAAACAGCGCGGCGAACATGCGGTCGCGGTCGATCTTGCCCAGCGTCTTCATCGTGCGCCAGACGATATAGAGGACGGTCAGCGCAGCAAAGCCGAGCAGCGCATAGCCCAGCAATTCGGCATAGCGGATCACCAGCCAGATGGCGACGACGCCGAGCGCTGCGCCGAGATAGATGGTCCATTCCTGGCTAAGGCCTGCCGCCACGGGCGCGCGTAACTGGGTGGGCGCGGGCGGTTCGCCCTTGCCCAGCAACCAGGGTTTGAGCCAGACGAACATGACGAGGCCAAGCAGCATCCCGACGCCTGCTGCGCCGAAGCCCCAGCTCCAGCCGTACAATTCGCCGAGCAGGCCGCAGATGATCGGCCCCATCATGCCGCCGACATTGATGCCCATATAGAAGATGGAGAAAGCCGGGTCGCGACGGGCATCATCGCGGGGGTAGAGTTCACCCACCAGCACCGAGATATTGGCCTTGAGGAAACCGGTGCCGACGATGATGCTGGCAAGGGCGAGGTAGAAACCGTTGAGGAAGAAGCCGTCCTGCCCCCCCGGCCCCTCGGTGATGGCGATCAGGAAATGGCCGATGGCGATGAAGACGCCGCCCACCAGCACCGCCTTGCGCGGTCCCAGGAACCGGTCGGCCAGATAGCCGCCGATGACCGGGGTGATGTAGACCAGTGAGGTGTAGGCACCGTAGAGCAGATAGGCGCGATCTTCGCCGAAGAGGAAATGTTTGGTAAGGTAGAAGATAAGGATGGCGCGCATGCCATAGTAGGAAAAACGCTCCCACATTTCGGCGAAGAATAGCAGGAACAGGCCGCGCGGATGGCCGAGCCAGGTCTTGCCCGCTGCCTCCACGCCAGGAATCGAGGTCGCCATCGGGAACCCTTGTCATATGGTTTGACCGGCCCGCCGAACGGAGGCCGAATGATGGCCAGAGAGTAGAGCCAAATTCGCGTCTGTCAAAAACACAGGCGGCCCTTGCGTCATGGCGGCTGTCGGGCCATTTGTAGCGGCGATGTTCAACGACCTCTCCTCCCCCCTCGCCCTGCTCCAGACCCGCCGGTCGGGCAAACCCCGCGACCTGATCGCGCCCGGCCCCGATGACGCGCAGTTGCGGCAGATATTGGAGGTGGCGCTGCGGACGCCCGATCATGGCAAGCTCGCACCGTGGAGATTCGTGGTCGTGCCTTCGGCGCGGCGCTCGGCGTTGGCCGAATTGTTGGAGAATGCCTATCGCGCCGAAAAGCCCGATGCGGGGCGGCTGGAGATCGAGGCGATGCACCAGTTCGCGCATCAGGCCCCGACCTTGGTGGTAGCCCTGTCCGCGCCGGTCGCGGGCAGCAAGATTCCAGTGTGGGAACAGCAATTGTCGGTGGGCGCGGCGATCATGAACCTGCTGCACGCCACCCATGCGCTCGGCTTTGCCGGTGGCTGGCTGACGGGATGGCCGACCTATAATGCGGATGTGCGCGCGGCCTTTGCGCAGGGGGACGAGACGATTGCGGGCTTCGTCTTCATCGGCACGCCGGGCAAAGCGCAGGAGGAGCGTCCCCGGCCAGATTATGACGCCATCGTATCGGTTTGGGACCGATAATTGCCGCTTTAACCATGATTCGCGCAATGGTCTGACTTGACCCGCATGGCTGTATTATGGCAGTGATGCACCCATGGCCGACGACTCAAAACCCGTCTATCTCCGCCTGCGTGAGATCATTGCCGCTTCCATATTGGACGGGGATTATAGCGATGGCGACCTGTTGCCATCGGTGCGCGCCTTTGCCGCGACGCAGGGGGCCAATCCGCTTACCGTGGCGAAGGCCTATCAGAGCTTTCAGGATGATGGGCTGGTTGTCGTGCGGCGCGGGGTCGGGATGTTCGTGGCCGATGGCGCGACCCGGCGGCTGCGCATAGCGGAGCGGGCGCATTTTCTGGAAACGGTATGGCCGCCGGTGGCGGCGCAGATAAGGCGGCTGGGGATAAGGGCCGACGATCTGGACTTGCAGAAGGCTTGAGGGTTTCAGCTCCGCTCGAAACGAACGGGCGTTAGCTAAAGCGCTGCCAGCGCGTCGACGGCATCCTGGCGGCGTGCAAAATTCCTGACCGAGACCGCTCGTCCCAGCGCCAGCTTGGCGTCATTCTTGCGCCCGGCAGCGGCATAGGCCTGGCCCAGATGGAGGTTGAGCAGGGGGTGACCGGGGGCGCGGGCGACGGCTTTTTCCAGCAGATCGACCGCAGCCGGGCCTTTTTCGCCGGTTTCCAGCAGCGTCCAGCCATAGATGTCGGCTATCATCGGGTTGGCGGGCATCAGGCGATAGGCATGGGCGGCGTAGGCGCGCGCCGCCGCCCGATCCCCCGTTTCGACCGCGGCGCGGGCAAGGTCCGCCATCAGCAGCGCATCATTGTCACCCAGTTGCGCGCGCACAGCCTGCAGCATCCGCAGCGCGCCGCGCCAGTCGCCCGCCTCCATCGCGACGGCGGCGGCGATGCGGCGCATGGCGCTGTCGGTCGGGTTCTGGGTCAGGAAGAGTTGTACGATCTGCGCGCCGCGGGCGGGATCGCCGGCGCGGTTCCATGCCGCGACAAGGCGCAGCGCGACGGCGCGATCGAAGCGGATATTGGCGGCGCTTTCATAGGCGCGGGCGGCTTCCCCTGCCCGTCCGGCCGCGCCCAGCGTATCGCCCAGCACGATCCAGGCATCGGGCGCACCGGGGTTGGCGCGGCTGAGCATCCGGGCGCGATCGACCGCCGCATCGGTGCGGTTCGTACTGAGCAAGGCGCGGATATAGGGGATGTTGTCGCGTGCCGTGGCGGCATTGGCGGGCGGCGGGCCATCGGCCAGTTGCGCGTCGCGTGGCCCGGCGAACGGATCGGCGGCCGCGCGCACTGGCCAAGCGGCGCGGGCCAGCATGTCGGCGGCCATGTCGCGATTGCCGAGCGCTTCCTGCACGCGCGCCGCGAGTGTCAGCACATAGGGGTCGGCGTCGCGCTGGGCGACGATCGGCGCGAGCGTCGTGGCGGCGGATGGCATGTCGCCGCCCATCTGATAGGCGCGGGCCAGCAGGGTGCGGGCGGTGCGATTGTCGGGCTGCATCGCGACCAGGGGGGCGAGCGTGTCGGCGGCGAGGACGGCATTGCCATCCTGCATATGCAGAACGCCGCGCAGCAACATTGTGGCGGGCTCGCCATCGAGCCGCCGCTGCGTCCGCGCCAGCAGCGATCGGGCGAGATCGGCCTTCCCCGCGCGGGCGGCCATGATCGATTGCATCATCCAGGCGCGGGCATTGTCGGGTTCGAGCGCGAGAATGCGGCGGGTGAGGCCCAGCATCGCGCCGGCTTCCCCCGCGTCGGCGAGCGTCGCGGCATAGGATTCGAGCGTCGGCACTGATTCGGGGTTGGCTGCCAGCGCGCGTTCGAACCAGGGACGCGAGGCGGTGAGGCCATATTGGCCGCGCGTCAGTTCAGCGCGCAGGGTCAGCGCCTTGGCATTGGAGGGGGCAAGGCTCACTGCCCGGTCCGCCGCGCCGATCGCGCCTGCCTGATCGCCGGTTGCGAGGCGCAGGCGGCCAAGATCGACCCAGCTTTCGACGTCATTGGGCGCCGTCGCGAGGGTGCGCGCCAGTTCCGCCTGCGCCGCGCGCATGTCGCCCTTTGCCATGGCGGCGCGCGCCCTGATCCGCGCGGCGGCAAGGCTATGCGTGGCGGGCACATCGGGCGCGCGGGATTCGCGCAAGGCGGCATCGACTTCGCCCTGCAACAACAGCGCCTGCGCCATCACGTCGCGGGTTTCGGCGGGCGGTCCGCCCAGTTTGCGGGCGCGTTCGACCTCGGCCTGCGCGCCTGCGCCGTCCCCCAGTTCAGCCAGCGCCCGCGCCTGCGCCTGCCGCGCGACGACCGATCGGGGATTGCCCCTGATCGCGTTCATCAATTCGACGCGCGCGGTGCGGGCATCGCCCTTGTCCAATGCGGTAAGGCCGCGGGCCAGCGCCGCGCTGCCGTCGCGTTCATGCGCGCGCCATTGCCACAGGCCCGCCACCCCCAAGAACAGCAATATTATTCCGACGATCAGGGCGATGCGGGTGCGGCTCATGGATTATCCCTGCATCTGATATTGTTTGAGAAGATCGTACAGTGTCGGCCGACTGATGCCCAAAATCTTGGCCGCGCCGGAGATATTGCCATCGGTGCGGGCGATGGCGCGGCGGATCGCGCGGCGATCGGCCATTTCGCGCGCTGCTTTCAGATTTACCAGTTCGCCGCCTTCGGCACGTTCCTCGTCCAGGTCGAGATCGGCGGCGGTCACGAGCTTGCCATCGGCCATGATGACGGCGCGCTTCATGCGGTTTTCCAGTTCGCGCACATTGCCGGGCCAGGGCCAGGCATCAAGCGCCGCGAGCGCATCGGGGGCGAGGCCCTTGACCGCCGGATTCATCTCGGCGGCGAAGCGGGTGAGGAAATGGCGGGCAAGCAGCGCCGGATCGCCCGCCCGGTCCTTGAGCGCCGGGATGCGGATGACGATTTCGGCGAGGCGATAATAGAGATCCTCGCGGAAGCTGCCCGCGCCGATCATGGCGTCGAGATCCTGATGGGTGGCGCAGACGATGCGGGTGTCGACGGCAATGGGCGTGCGCCCGCCGATGCGTTCGATCACCCGTTCCTGCAGGAAGCGCAGCAGCTTGACCTGGAGCGCGAGCGGAATGTCGCCGACTTCGTCCAGGAACAGCGTGCCGCCCTGTGCCTGTTCGATCTTGCCGAGGGTCGTCTTGATGGCCCCTGTAAACGCGCCCTTTTCATGGCCGAACAGTTCGGATTCGAGCAGCGTTTCGGGGATGGCGGCGCAGTTGATCGCCACGAACGCCCCATGGCGGCGCGGGCTGGCATCATGCAACCCCTGGGCCAGCAATTCCTTGCCGGTGCCGCTCGCGCCCAGCAACAGCACTGACACTTGCGCGCTGGCCACGCGCTCGATCATGCGGGCGACCTTCATCATTTCGGGCGCACCCGTCAGTACCCGGCCCAGCACCCGGCCATCGGCCGGCGCGGTTTCGGCGAGGCGCGCATTTTCCTGTTCCAGCGCATGGACGTGGAAGGCGCGGCGCACGATGAGGCCGAGTTCATCGATGTCGACCGGCTTTTGATAGAAGTCGTAGGCCCCGCCCGAAATCGCGTCGAGCGCGCTTTCGCGGGCACCATGACCGGACGCGACGATGACCTTCGTATCCGGCTTGATCCGCAAGATGTCGGCGAGCGTGGCGAAACCTTCGCTGGTGCCGTCCGGGTCTGGCGGCAGGCCAAGATCGAGCGTCACGACATCGGGCGCGTGGGCGCGCAGCAGTTCAACCGCTTCCTCCCGGTCGCCCGCGATGAAGAGCTGATAATCCTCATAGGCCCAGCGCAATTGCCGCTGAAGGCCCGGATCATCCTCGACGATCAGCAATTTGGGGCGGGTGTCGCTCATCAGGCGGCCTTTTCCTGTGTGTGGGGTGCCCGTGGCAGGCGCAAGGTGAAGCGACTGCCGACGCCGGGGCGGCTGTCGACGTCGATCCGGCCGCCCATCGCCTGCGCGAGGGCGCGGGCTTCGAACGCACCGATCCCGAAACCACCCGCCTTGCTGGACGAAAAGGGCTTGAACAGTTCGCGGCGGATATATTCAGCGCTCATGCCGCGTCCCTGGTCGATGATCTCGACCAGTATGTCGTTGGCATCGGCGGACAAACGCAGTTCGACCGGTGCGTCGGGAGCGCTGGCGTCGATGGCATTTTGCAGCAGATGGGTGATGATTAGGTCTACCCGCGCCGGGTCGGCGAGCGCGTCGGGGGCTTCCCCGCTGACCCGTATCGGATGCTGGCGCGCACGGGACTGGGCCGCATGGTCGAGCAGGCTGCGCAGCGCGAACGGGCGCGGATCTTCGGCGCGGCCCTTATTATGCTGCGACAAGCGGGCGAGCAGGTCGTTCATCTTGCCGACGGATTCTTGCAGTGTCAGGATCATGTCGGCGCGAAATTCCGGGTTGTCGGCATGACGTTCGGCATTGCGCGCCAGCAGGGACAACTGGCTCACCAGATTCTTGATGTCATGGATGATGAAGGCGAAACGGCGGTTGAATTCGTCGAAGCGGGCGGCGTCGTCGAGCGCCTGCTGGCCCTGCGCCTCGCTGATATAGGTTGCGACCTGCCGCCCGGCGGCGCGCAGCATGTCGAAATCCTCCCAGTCGAGCCGCCGGTCGATGGGCGGACGGGCAAGCAGGATCGCGCCGGTCAGACGGTTGAAATGGATGAGCGGCACCAGCGCCCAGAGGCGGGCATCGTGCGTCATCCAGTCAGGCAGCGGCAAGGCGGCGTCGGCGGCGCGACGCTTGCCCAAGTCGATGATCCAGCCGCTTTGTTCCAGTCGAGCGACGATAGCGGACGACAGGGACGCGCCTTCGGGCAGGTCATTGCCCCAGTTCCAGTCGGTTTCGAGCATCAACCCGCCCTGATCGTCGCGCAGCAGCAGCAGGGCGGCGGGCGAATCCGTGATGTCGGCAATCGCCTTGGCCACGCGCTCGCCCAGCGGGGCGGGGTTTTCGCCGGGGCGGCCGATCGTTTCGCCAAAGCGCATCCATTCGGTGCGATAGTCGTAGCGATGCTGAAAGAAATGCTTGGCGACCTGCACTTTCCACAGCGCGCGCAGGCGCGGCGATGGCAGCAGCACCAGCGCGGTGACGGCGGTGAAGAAGACCGCGGCAATCTCCACCACTCGCGCATAGGGTCCGGCGATCAGCTCGATCAGGACGGCGGTGGCGGTCAGAAGGATGACGTAGAGCGCGACGGCGAAGATCGAGAGCGACTGGAAGGTCAGCGTGCGCGAGAGCGTGAGCCGCTCCGCCATCCCCTTGCGCAGGCCGATGGCGATCACCGGTGCCAGCAGGGCCATCAGCAGGCCACGCAACGCGAAAAGCTCGCTGGCGCGGCCGGGCACGAGATAGCCGATCGCATAGAGCATCAGGTCGTAGGCCCACATCGCCGCCAGTGCGCCAAACAGCAACGTCACGCCGCCCCGTTCGCGCGAGGGCCATGCGGCATAGAGCTGATGGAGCAACAACAGACTGCCGATCGCGGTCATCATGCGCAGGATCAGCGACACGGTGACCAGCGCGCCATGCAGATCGGGGTCGAGAGCGAGTTCGTACCAGGCAAGATCCGTGAAGGTCTGGAGCAGGATCAGCCCCGCCACCGCGACATAGACGGCAACGATGCCCCCGGCCTTCCCTCCACGCCCCACCGGGCCGCGCCGCAGCATGACGAACATCGTCATCAGCCATGCGGCGTTGCGCATATTTTCGCCAAGGCCCGACAAAGGCTTGGCAACGCCGCCGAACGACACATAAAGCGCCCAGCAGGAGGTGAGCAACATCGCCACCGCCAGCATCCGCATTTCCGCCGCATCGTTGCGGCGACGAAACAGGAAGATGCCCAGCGCCGCGAACAGCACTGCCGCCAGGGCATGGCCCCAGTTGCCGACAAATTGGAGCAATAGGCCCATCGCCCGCCGCCCTTAGCGCGCGCCGTCGGGCCAGAGGATGACCCGCACCGTCTGGATCAGGATCAACAGGTCGAGGAAGGGCGTGTAATTCTTGGCATAATAGAGATCATATTCCAGCTTATTGCGGCTATCCTCAATCGACGCGCCATAGGGATAGTTGATCTGCGCCCAGCCGGTGATGCCGGGCTTTACCATGTGCCGTTCGGCATAATAGCGTAGATGCTGTTCCAGATCCTCGACGAACTGGCGCCGTTCGGGGCGTGGACCGACGAAGCTCATCTCGCCCTTGAGGACCGTCCAGGTCTGGGGCAGTTCGTCGATACGCAGCTTGCGCAGCCAATAGCCCAGGCGGGTGATGCGCGGATCATCCTTTTCCGCCCAAACCGCCTTGCCCGCGACTTCCGCGTCCTGGCGCATGGTGCGTAGTTTGACGATCCAGAATTCCTGGCCGAACAGGCCGACCCGTTCCTGGCGGTATAAGGCCGGTCCCTTGCTGTCGAGCTTCACCAGCAATGCGGCGAGCAGGATGATCGGGCCGGTCAGCAGCAGCAGCAGCGAACTGGCGATGATGTCGAACAGGCGCTTGGCGATGCTGGAGAGGCGGCGACCGGCCGAGAAGCCGTCGGAGAAGATCAGCCAGCTTGGGTTGACGCTATCGAGATCGACGCGGCCGGTCTCGCGCTCCAGAAAGGTCGAGAGATCGTTGACATGGACGCCGGTGGTCTTGATGCGCAAAAGGTCGGACATGGGGATGGCGTTGCGCCGTTCCTCCAGCGCCAGGACCACTTCGCTGGCGTTCAAGCGGACGACGAAATCGGACATGTTGAAGATGGCGCTGCGGTTGATGGCTTCCTGCACCACCTGCGGCCCGTCATTCATGGCGATATAGCCGACGACGAGAAAGCCCGCCCCCCGTTTCTTTTCCAGTTCGCGGATGCGATCGGCCCGGTTGCCCGCGCCCAGCACGACCAGCCGCCGCTTGAACGCTTCGCCGCCCAGCATCGAGCCGAGTAGCAGGCGAACGACGATCAGCAGCGCCATGGCGAGGCCCATGGCGTAGAGCGAATTGGAGCGCCACAAGGTCATGCCCGGCATGAGGAAATAAAGAACGGAAAGGAAGATCACACCCAGCGAAACAGCCACCAGCAAGCGCGCAAAGGCGAAGCGGATCGATTGGAGCGCTTCGGTGCCATAGACGCCGACGGCGATCATCGCGGTCTGAACGGCGAAGGCGAAGCTGAGCAGTGGTCCCATGCGGGTCATGACATGGTCGATATCCATGCCGATCTGCCGCGCGCGCAAGATCCAGCCGCCTTCCGCGGCGCAGAGCAGCAGGACGAAATCGAACAGCCCAAGCAGCAGCACAGCGTGCGGCACATAATGTTTGAACAGCCTGATCATGCGTCGCGCCCATTTCCCCAGTCGCCACAAGCGATACTGACAAGGTCGGGAAAAGCCTTACAATCAGCTGTAAGGAAATCCGACAGTGGCGGCACCCTGCCGGAAAATGGCAAAGATTTCCTGAATCCCGCGCAATATCGGGGAATGGATCAGATTATTAGCGGAGCCGGTCGGCGGCGTTGCGGGCCCCCTCCTCCATCACCCGCGCGGCGTCATCGACGGACTGGGCCGCGCCAGTGACGGCGTCGGCCCGCCTGTCGTTGCGGCGATGTTCGGTGAGGTAGAAGAAACCAATGGCCAGCATGAGGGCAATCGCCACCAGTGCGAATATGACCCCGCCCGTGCGTGGACGCTTGTCCGCGTCCTCCACGAAGGGCTTTACAGGCTGGTTGGGGTCGATACGCACACTCATCTCCTTTGGTAAAAGGACAACGGGTGGCACCATGCTATCGTTCCAGATCAGTCCTCTACGGACTGACCACCCCGCCCCCGGCTGAGACGATCGACATCCTCCATGATCTCATCGAGCACGGCGGTATCGGTCGTTTCCTGGCTGCGGCGCGAGGGGAGATCGCCGCTTTCCATGAGCAGTTCCAGCGCAGCGCGCCCACGGGCAACGCGGCTCTTGATCGTGCCGACGGCAACGCCGCAAATCTCGGCGGCTTCTTCATAAGCAAAGCCACCTGCGCCCACCAGGATCAGCGCTTCGCGCTGCGGTTGGGGCAATTGCAGCAGGGCGCGTTGCATATCGCTGAGTTCGACATGCTTGTCCTGGCTGGCCGGTGCCGCAAGGATGCGGTCGGCCGTCAGGTCGTCCCATTCGCCGCGAAAGCGCGAACGGCGCATCTGCGAGAGATAATGGTTGCGCAGGATGATGAAGGTCCAGGCGCGCATGTTCGTGCCGGCCTGAAACCGGGCGCGTGCCGCCCATGCCTTGAGCAGGGTTTCCTGCACGAGATCATCCGCGACATCACGGTTGCCCGACAAGGAACGGCCAAAAGCACGGAGATGCGGGATGACCGCGGCCAGTTCACGCTTGAAATCCGAATCCGAAAGCGCAGCGCGCTCCTCGATCGGCTCTACGTCCTCATCCATGGAAACAACCCCCATATTGGCTGTCGCCCTAGCCGCAGGAACCGACGTCGTCAAAGCCATAAATGCGCCTATACCCTAATCAGAATTTTGCCAAAGGCCATAAGGCCTGAGAAGCATTGGTCAGAGCCAAAGCACCACCAGCATACCGATGACCACTAGCCCCAGCGAAATGCCGAGAACATAACGCACAACATGTTCCTTCGAACCGCCCCGCGCTTCGTTCGTCGTGATATGCTCTTCTTTGTCTGTCATAAATTCTCTCCCCGATCGTTACGCATGACTAACGCAACGACCGGCGGGGAGTTCCAAACGACATGGATATAAGCGTAACGATCAGACCGGCGCGGTCGCTTGATCGAAGAACAACGCCTGCGAAATGGCGGCCTTCACGGTCGAGCGCTGGAACGGCTTGGTGATGAGGAAGGTCGGCTCTGGCCGTTCCCCCGTCAGCAATCGTTCGGGGAAGGCGGTGATGAAAATCACGGGCACCGCGAACTCGGCAAGGATGTCCTTGACCGCATCGATGCCGCTGCTGTCGTCGGCCAACTGAATGTCGGCAAGCACCAGCCCCGGACGATCAGCAAGCGCTTCGCGCACTGCGTCTTCGGCGGTCACGGCGATGGCGGTGACGTCATGACCCAGGTCACGGACGATGGTTTCGATGTCCATCGCGATGATCGGCTCGTCTTCGATGATCAGCACCTTGGCACGGGTCTGCGCCTCGATCTCGCTCAACGCTTCTTCGACCAAACCTTCGACATCATCGCTATC
The DNA here is from genome assembly GCA_001829085.1 of Sphingomonadales bacterium RIFCSPLOWO2_12_FULL_63_15. Taxonomy (GTDB): domain Bacteria; phylum Pseudomonadota; class Alphaproteobacteria; order Sphingomonadales; family Sphingomonadaceae; genus Sphingobium. Next base: position 55,884 of record MIAK01000047.1, read on the forward strand.
CATATCGATCAGATAGGCGACATCATCGACCGTGAAGCCTTCCAGCGCGGTTAGCAGCAAGGCCTGGCGCGGCAGGGGCGTCAGGCGGGCGAGGCGCGCCTGGGCAATGGCTTCCCGATCGCCATCGACGGTCAGCGGCACGTCTTCCAGATGGGACGACGACCAGATGGCATGAAAGGTGCGGTAGAGACCAAGACGCGGATCGACGTCAGACGGAAACTCCTCCGGCGCGGCAACGATCGCTTCGAGCGCGGCGCGAACATAGGCGTCGCCATGCGTCTGGCTGCCGGTCAGTGCGCGCGCATAGCGACGCAGAAACGGAAGATGGGGGTGTAGTTGCTGTCCAAGCGACATCGTCAATTCGTCTCCCTGCCCATGTGCGGGCCTGTTGTATCCGACGCGGGGAAGGATATGCGAAAGGATGGAATGTCGATGCCCATATGGCAACCCCCCACCCTTCGATGCCCCCCGAAACCGGCAGCGCTAAAAAAACGCTCGCTTGGCCGGAACCAACGAAGGGGGAATTTGTTTCGCAGTCACATGGTTTTTTCGGCAAGGGTGCGATTATCGTGGCTTTAATGCGGAACGACGAATTGACGCGCCGCAAGATTCCCGCAAATACGGACTGGCTGGCGTGACAGAGATTGCTTCAGAGGGGCAGATTTTGGTTTCTTCTACCACGGAACATAGTTCGACTGCAGCGGATGGGAAGGAAAGCGCAAAGATAGCCGCTTCCCCTCGCAAGGGCCGAGCCGCGCCCCCCATGGATGATGGCCATGTGTCGCAAGTCCTGCGCAATGTATATCAGCGCGCCGTCGATGAGGATATTCCCGCCGAGATGCTGGACCTGTTAAGCAAACTGGACTGAGTAGCAGATGATCCGGGGCAGCCTTCCTCCGGCAGCCCGATCGCTGACGGAACCCATTTTTCGACTTTTCCGTTCAACCGGCGTCAAGATGTTCCTCATCCTGACGCTGGCCCTATTGCCATTGGGGCTGATCGCGCTGATCGCCTCGCTGCAGGCGATCCGCACCGCTGATCTGGAAAAAGAGGCTTTGCTGCGTATCGCGGTAACGCAGAGCGCGCGCAAGCTGACCGCCGACCTGCAATCCGATCGCACCGCGCTGCAGCTCACGGTCGATAGTCTCGCGTCCAACAGCGCAGACCGCGCAATTTGCAACCGGCTTTCGCTGTTTCTGGCCGCCAATGACGCCGAGGGCGGCCGCTACTATATCTATGACAGTGCGGGCCGTCGCCTGTGCAACTCCAGCGAACGCGAGCCCGCGTCGATGACGCCGACAGCGCGTTTCGATGGTCCCGCGACCGAATTGCTAGCCGATTCCCCCTATCTTGTAAGCCGCGTGCCCAGCGCGGACAAACGCATCATCGCGTTGATCTATTATTCGCGGAAACATCTCGAAAGCGTGGCCGATCCGGCTACGGCGCTGCAGAACCGCAAATTGACGTTGCGGCAGGGCGATCGCCGACTGGCGATCAGCCATGTCCGCAAGGATCCGCCGGGCGGCAAAAGAAGCAGCCTGTCGGCGCGGCTGGACCCCTATGACGTGGAATTGACGATGACGGTGCGAGAGCCACCCGCCACGATCGCCCGCATGTTGTCGTTGTTCCTGCCATTGGTCATGTGGTTCGCGGCGGCTGCGATCGGCTGGTTCGTGGTCAATCGCGTGCTGATCCGGCCGCTGGTGATCTTGCGGCGCGCTGTGGCCGCCTATCAGCCCGGCGAAGTGCTGGAGCCGTTGCAGCGGATGCGAACGCCAGCACAGGAGATCGTCGCGCTGGGTGAGACGTTCCGCGAAATCAGCGAGGATGTGGCGACCCATGAGGCCGAGATGGCCGAGGGGCTGGAAACGCAGCGCAAGCTGACGCGCGAAGTCCATCATCGGGTCAAGAATAACCTTCAGATCATCGCCAGCCTCATCAACCTTCACGCCCGGTCGGCGCATGAACCCGAAGCGGTCGAAGCCTATGCCTCGATCCAGCGGCGCGTCGATGCCCTGTCCGTGGTGCATCGCAATCATTTTGCCGAGCTGGAGGAAAATCGCGGGGTCGGCATTCGTCCGTTGATCAGCGAATTGTCGGCCAGCCTGCGCGGCACGGCGCCTGCCGCAGCGCGACGCTTTGCCATTCAGATCGACAGCGACAATCTGCATATCAGCCAGGATGTGGCCGTGCCGATCGCCTTCCTGCTGACCGAATTGGTGGAACTGGCGATGATGCTCGATCCGCAAGGGACGATGCGGATTTCCGCGCATGTGTTGCCGGAGCAAGCCAATCGGGCGCTGCTGAGTGTCGTGTCGTCGGGCCTGCGGGCGTCGGAAGACATGACGGTTCACCTCTCCGAACGCTATGGCCGGGTGCTCACTGGCCTGTCGCGCCAGTTGCGCTCTGCGCTGGACCATGATGGCGAGGCGGGCAGCTACGCCATCGCGATCACCATCATTCCTTAGAAGTCACCCGCTTATAGTCGCGGCGGAAGTCGGCGGCGAAGGCGGCGAACTGCCCGGCCGCGATCGCATCGCGCATCCCCTGCATCAACGCCTGGTAGAAATGGATGTTATGCTGGGTCATCAGCATCGCGCCCAGCATTTCGCCAGCCTTGACGAGATGATGGAGATAAGCGCGGCTCCAGGTGGTGCAGACCGGGCAGGCGCAGCGCGGATCGAGCGGCCCCTGATCCTCGGCGAAGCGGGCATTGCGGATGTTGAGCGGCCCGGCCCAGGTAAAGGCCTGGCCATTGCGGCCCGACCGGGTCGGTAGCACGCAATCGAACATGTCGATGCCGCGCTCCACCGCGCCGACGATGTCGTCGGGCTTGCCCACACCCATCAGATAACGGGGCTTGTCGGCGGGCAGCATGTCAGGCGCGAAGTCGAGCGTGGCGAACATCGCCTGCTGCCCCTCCCCCACGGCAAGCCCCCCCACGGCATAGCCATCGAAGCCGATGTCGATCAGCTGCTGCGCCGATTCCCGCCGCAGCCCTTCATCGAGCGATCCCTGCTGGATACCGAACAGCGCCGCGCGGTCGGCATGGTCGCCGCCAGCATCGAAACCGTCGCGCGAGCGTTTGGCCCAGCGCATCGAACGCTCCATGGACTTGGTCGCCTCCTCATGGGTGCAGCCATTTTTGGTACATTCGTCAAAGGCCATGACGATATCGCTGTCGAGCAGGCGCTGGATCTCCATCGATCGCTCCGGCGTCAGCATATGCTTGGACCCGTCGATATGGCTGGAGAAAGCGACGCCCTGCTCGCTCATCTTGGTCAATGCCGACAGGCTCATCACCTGATAGCCGCCGCTGTCGGTCAGGATCGGCCGGTCCCAGCCCATGAACCCATGCAGCCCGCCAAGACGCGCCATACGCTCTGCACCGGGGCGCAGCATGAGATGATAGGTATTGCCCAGGATGATGTCGGCACCCGCGGCGCGCACTTCGGCCGGGCGCATCGCCTTCACGGTGGCGGCGGTGCCGACCGGCATGAAGGCAGGCGTGCGGATCTCGCCCCGGCGCATACTGATTGCGCCGGTACGGGCCTTGCCGTCGGTGGCGGCGATGGAAAAGGAGAAGCGGGGCTGGGTCATCTGCGCGCTCTAGGAGCGAACGTGCAGGCGTTCAACCCGCCTTGCGGACGCCGTCGAACAGCGCAAGCGCGTCGATATTGAAGCCTTCGACCCGGCGATAGGGACCGATGAAACGCAGGCAGTCGGTCGAAAGGCGCAAGGGCCAATGCGCGCCCGTCTGGTCGTGCAAAGCCAGGGTGGCCATTTGGGGATCGGATCGCTCTCGACGCATGAGAGCTGAGATAATCGGCAAAGATTAACAAGATGCTTGTGACCCATCTTTACGATCGTCCGACAGGGCACTTTGTTGCAATATCGCAACTATCCGCGTGCATAGCCTTATTTTTGGGCGACCGGGGTGCAACAGTTGCGTATAAAGATGGTTAACAGGCTCGGTCGGACGTCCCGCGGATTGCATCCGGCTTACCGGCCTGTTTTGTTGAGACCCAACGAAAAATCGGGGGCGCACATGATTGATTCAGGACAATTTAATTCCGCGAGCGAAACAGGGGCGAAACCGATGGCCGCCGAGAGGAATATGGTTACCGAAGACGCTGCGGAACGGGCGCTTGTGGAGGATATTGCGCGCTCCACCCTGTTCGACCTGGGGCAGATCGACGTGCGGTGGGACGCGGAACTGGGGACTTTGTGGGCGTTCATGACGCCGCTCGAACGGCCCAATTCCAACCTGTCCCTGATTCGCGATACGATGTCCTGGCAACGCGAGAGCCGCCGCCTGTTCGAAGACAAGGGCGGGATGCTGAAATTCATGGTGTTGGGGTCGCGCTTTCCGGGCGTGTTCAACCTGGGTGGCGATCTGGAGATGTTCGCCGAATGCATCCAGCGCCGCGACCGCGAGACGCTGCTGCGCTATGGCATCGCCTGTTGCGAGATCGTCGATCGCATCTGGCACTGCAATGACATGAATATCATCAATATCGGGCTGGCGCAGGGGGATGCGCTGGGCGGTGGCCTCGAAGCGCTGATGTGCTTCGACGTCATCATTGCCGAGCGGCAGGCCCGCTTTGGCCTGCCCGAAGTGTTGTTCGGCCTGTTCCCCGGCATGGGCGCCTATTCCATCCTGTCGCGCCGGGTCGGCCCGGTGCTGGCGCGCCAGATGATTACCGATGGGCGCGTCTATAGCGCCGAGGAAATGTTCGACATGGGCATCGTCACCCAGGTCGTCGAAGAAGGCGAAGGCGAAGCTGCGACCATCGCCTGGATCAAGGATCACCGGGCGCACCATGCCGGCTATGTCGGCATCAACCGCGCCGGGCGGCGGGTCAATCCGATGACGCTGGACGAACTGACCGATATCGTGACGACCTGGACCGACACGGCCCTTGCCCTGTCGGACCGTGACCTGCGGATGATGCGGCGATTGGCGGCGGCACAGACCCGTCTGCGCTAAGCGGCGTCGGTTCAGGCGAGGCGGCGGCGGCGGATGGCCGGGTCGGGTCGTTCCTCGCCATGGAGCGGCCCCGCCTCGATCAGTTCGACGATGCGTTCATGGGTGACCGGGCGGCTGAACAAATAGCCTTGGACATTGGTGAAGCCAGCCTCGCGCGCGTGGGCGAGTTGGTCATGCGTCTCGATCCCTTCGGCGACCGTGTCCATCGACAGGTCGCGCGCGAGATTGCCGATCGCGCGGACGATGGCGCGATCTTCGGCGTTGGCGCTGGTCCCGGCCATGAAGCTTTGGTCGATCTTGAGCGTGTCGAACCGGTAGGAGCGAAGATAAGAGAGCGACGAATAGCCGGTGCCGAAATCGTCAAGCGCCAGGCGCAGGCCGATACGCTGGAGTTCGCGCAGGATCGTGCTGGTCTGGCCGCTATCGTCGAGGAAGATGGATTCGGTGACTTCCAGTTCGAGCCGACGGGCGGGCAAGCCGGTTTCCAGCAGGGCGGCGATGACATTGCCGGGCAGGTCGTGCGATTTGAGCGAGGCCGGCGAAATGTTGATGGCCACGCGCACGTCGCCGGGCCAGGCCGCCGCGGCGATGCAGGCCTGACGCAGCACCCAGCCGGTCAAGGCTTCGATCAGGCCCATGCTTTCGGCGATCGGGATGAATTCGGACGGGGGGATGGCCCCCAGCACGGGATGGTTCCAGCGGATGAGCGCTTCGCAAGCGTCGATATCGCCGCCATTCAGCGCCACGATCGGCTGGAACATCAGCTTGAGTTCGTCGCCATCCAGCGCGCGGCGCAAGCCGGTCTCGATCTCATGGATTCGGTTGAACCGTTCCTTGAGCGACCAGTTGAAGCTGGATGCGCGGTTCCGCCCCGCTCCTTTGGCTTCGTAGAGCGCGAGGTCGGCATGTTGCATCAGTTCGTCCATGTCGCGGCCATCCTGGGGCGCGACGGCATAGCCGATCGAGGCCGTGACCTGGAGATGATGGTCGGACAGGTCGAAGCCATGGGCGAAATAGGCGATGATTTCTTGCGCGATCGCCGCTGCGGTCACGCGGTCGATATCGGGACAGATGATGACGAATTCGTCGCCGCCGAAACGGGCGATCCGCCCCCGCCCCTGCACCACGTCGGCCAAACGCTCCGCGACGGCGCGCAACAGCCGGTCGCCGACCATATGGCCGAGCGAATCGTTGATCTCCTTGAACCGGTCGACATCCATCCACAGGATGGCGACGGCATCGGCGTGCTTTTCGGTGGTTTCGAAAATTTCGCGCAGGCGCATCTGCATCGCCATGCGGTTTTCAAGGCCGGTCAGATTGTCGTAGCGCGCCAGTCGCTCGAATTTCTCGGCCAGTAGCGACTTGTCGCGCTTGCCGATCAGTGCCTGGACGACGATTCGGTGCGTTGTCGAACTGATTTCAGCGAGGCCCAATATCATCGCGACCATCGCGATGGACAGAACGCGGTAGCCGGTCGAACCCTCCAGCCACAGGCCGAGCGCGGTTGGCAGCAATGCGAGGCAGACCTGACCGATGGCGATCTGCACCCGCCCGGCGTTGCGACCCGAAATGCCGCCGGCATAGCCGGTCGCCATCGACACGCTGAGCATATGGGTGATCGGATTGGCCGATCCGATCAAGGTGACGAATCCCATGAGGCCAAGCAGCCCGGAATAGGCCCAGGCGCCCAATTCATAGGCGAGTTCCCAGTTGCGCGATGCGACGGCGGTGCCGCGCACCAACTGGCGATGAAAGAAGATGGCGGAAAAAACACGCAGCGCCGCGACGATGCATAGGGTGGCGACGACGGCATGGATGGCGAGGCCATCGGATATGCTGCTGATGACGAGGCCGACGGCCGTGCCGGTCGCTGCGCCGATGGTCAGCGATGCGGGCGACGCATAGAGGGTTTCGACCAGGCTCCGCCGCACATCGGCATCCTGTTCCGAAGAGAGCGCTTTGCGCTTTTCCAGCAATGTCCTCAAAGCGCCCAAATGGCCGGTCTCCGGTTCCTGCCCCCTCATCGCAGTTTCCCTTTATTTTTTCGTTAACCGCAAGATCGCAGCCAACTGGCGCGTTTGCGCGCAGACGCCTATGCCGGTGACCTGAATGTCGTGGACCGGGGGAGCATCGCCATATCTGCTCAATTGCTCATCGCCCTCGCCTATGTCGCCCTGCTGTTCGGGGGGACGGCGTTCGCGCATGTGCATCGCCATCGGCTGCGCCAATCGCGATGGCGCATCCATGCCTACACGCTGGCGCTGGGGGTCTATTGCACCAGCTGGACCTATTTCGGTGCTGTGGGCACGGCGGCGACCGGGGGCTGGAGCTATCTGCCCATCTATCTGGGACCGATCCTGCTGATGATCGCGGGCGGGCCGTTCCTGCGCCGACTGAACGCCGAGGTGCAGGAGGATGGCGCTACGTCCATTTCCGACTTCATCGGATCGCGCTTTGGCAAGAGCCGCACGGTGGCGGCGCTGGTGACGCTGATCCTGCTGTTCGGGACCATTCCCTATATCGCGCTGCAATTGCGGTCGGTGTCGCTGAGTTTCGCGCTGGTATCGGGGATCACCCAACCGACCGCGCCGCTGGCCGTGGCGGCGGCGGCCCTGGCGCTGTTCGCCATCGCCTTTGGTGCGCGGCGCTATCAGGTGGCGGGGCAGAATGAGGCGATATTGTTCGCCGTCGCGTTCGAATCGCTGTTCAAGCTGGTCGCGTTGCTGTTGGTTGCGGGGCTGGCGGTCTGGCTGTTGTGGACCGCCCCTGTCGATCGGATCGCCGATGGCATGGCAACCTTTCGCAGCGGATTTGCGCCCGCCCGGCTGGACGTGAATTTCGCCGTCACCACTTTGTTGTCGGTGCTGACGATCATCTGCCTGCCGCGGCATTTCTTCATCAGCGTCACCGAGTCACGCACGCCCGACGACATATTGACGGCGCGGTGGGGCTTCGTCGCCTATCTGCTGGTGACGGTACTGGCGGTGCTGCCCATTGCGGCCGCGGGCGTGGCGCTGCTCGGCCAAGGGGCGACGCCTGACCTGTTCGTGCTGAGCCTGCCGCAGGATTTCGGTTATCGCGGCCTTGCCTTGCTCGTCTTTCTGGGTGGCGTGTCAGCAGCGCTGGCGATGGTCGTCACCGAAATTGTCGCAATTTCGAGCATGATCTCCAACGATCTGTTCGCGCCGGTGCTGTTGCGGCGATCGACCGAAGATTCCCATTTGGGCGAGCGGTTGTTGTGGATACGGCGCGGTGCGATCATCGCATTGATCGGCGCGGCGGTGCTGTATGCGCTGGCGCTGCCGTCCACCACGCAATTGGCCTCGGTCGGCCTGGTCGCCTTCGTCGCGATCGCCCAATGTGCGCCCGCGCTGATCTGCGCCGTCTATCGGCCGCATAATGATCCGCTGGCGGGCAAGGCGGGGCTGCTGACCGGCTTTGCGCTGTGGTTCGTCATTCTATTCCTGCCCGCGATCGGCAGCGAGACGATCACTCCGCCCGCCTGGCGCGGCATCAGCGCGGTGACGGCAGGGACGCTCATCAGCCTCGGGGGCAATTTGCTGGCGTTCTTGCTGGTGTCGGTGCGGAGCGTCGGGACGGTACGGTTGGTCCGACAACGCGGCATCGCGCCGGTATCGACGATGGAAGCGCTGGGCGATCTTGTGACTCGCTTCGTCGGCGCGGAAGCGATGATCGAAGCGTTCGGCGCGACCGAAGGCAGTGACGCGCCGATCGACCGGGCCAGCGCGCGGGCGGCCGAGCGGTTGATCGGCAGTGTGGTCGGGGCGTCGTCGGCACGGGCGATTATGGCATCGGCCATTTCCGGCCAGGGCATGGGTTTTGCGCAGATTGCGCAAGTGCTCGACGCATCGGGGCAATCGCTGCATTTTTCGCAAGGTCTGCTGGCGGCGACGCTGGAAAATATCGACGTGGGCGTCAGCGTGGTCGATCGCGACCTGCGGCTGGTGGCGTGGAACAGCCGCTATCTCGACCTGTTCGACTATCCTCCCGGCCTGATCCGGGGCGGCGTTCCGGTGGCCGACCTCATTCGTTTCAATGCCGAGCGCGGTGATTGCGGTCCCGGCGAAGTGGAGGACCATGTCGCCCGGCGGCTGGCGCATATGCGCAGCCGTCGCCAGCATGCGTTCGAGCGGCATCGCGCCGATGGTCGCTGGATCAAGACGGTGGGCGGCCCTATGCCCGATGGCGGCTATGTCATGTCCTTCACCGACATCACGGTCGAAGCGAAGGCGCGGGCGGCGACCGAGACGGCGCGGCGCGACCTGGAGCATGCGGTGGCGGCGCGGACGGCAGAGTTGAGCGACGTCAATGTGAAGCTGGCGGCGGCGATGGCTGACAAGACCCGCTTCCTCGCGGCAGCGAGCCATGACCTGTTGCAGCCGCTGCATGCCGCGATGCTGTTTTCGTCAGCCTTGCGGCGGCGGCTGGGGGAACCGGAGCAAGCGATCTTGGCGCGGCTTGATCGCTCAATCGAGGGGGCGAACGACCTGTTGCGCGCCTTGCTCGACATATCCAAACTGGACGCGGGCGGGGTGAAACCGCAACCGACCCGCTTTGCCGTGCGGCCGATGCTGGTTGATCTCGCCGAGAGTTTTCAGCCGCTGGCGGCGGAAAAGAGCTTGGTGCTAAGGGTTGGTCCGGGGGATGGCTGGGTCGAGACGGATCAGAGCCTGTTGCGGTCGATCGTCCAGAATTTCCTGTCCAACGCCATCCGCTATACCGACCAGGGCCGCATCCTCGTCGCGGTGCGACAGCGCGGTGCGGCGGTGCGCATCGAGATATGGGATAGCGGGATCGGCATTGCGCCCGACAAGCTGGCGCTGATCTTTCGCGAGTTCGAGCGGCTGGGCCAGGGGAGCGAGAGCGGCATCGGGCTGGGGCTGGCGATCGTGGAGCGATCGGCCGCTTTGATCGGCGGGACGGTGGCGGTACGATCCTGGCCCGGCAAGGGGAGTTGCTTTGCGATCAGCCTGCCGCTGGCGGAAGCGTCGCCGGTAGCGGCGGCACCCGTAGCGGCGGCGGTGCTTGCGCCGACGACAGGCCTGCGCCTGCTGGTCGTGGACGATGATCCGGCCAATCGCGCGGCGATGCAGGCCGCTTTGGAGAGCATGGGGCATGAGTGCGTGGTGGCGGCGACGGAAAGCGAGGCATTGACGGCCAGCGGGCCATTTGATGGCGCCTTGGTTGATTTTGCGCTCGGCACGGCGCGCGACGGCATCGACCTGATCGATGCGCTGCGCGATCGGTCGCCGGGGCTGGCGGTGGCGCTGGTGACTGCCGAACGGAGCGAAGCGATGCTGGCGCGCCTGGTCGAGCGGGATATTCCCCTGCTCGCCAAGCCTCTGGCGGCGGCGGTGCTGGAACAGTGGATTGTAGAGGTCGCGCGACGCCGCGCTGGCGGGTCAGTGGTTTCCTAATCCCAGCGCGCGGGCGGCCAGTGCGGCCTGAGTGCGGTTCTGGACGCCGAGTTTGGCGAGGACCGTGGTCATGTGCGACTTGATGGTCGATTCAGCGACCCCCAAGTCCCAGGCGATTTGCTTGTTGAGCTGGCCGTCGAGTACGCCGAGCAGGACGCGCAATTGCGTGGGCGTCAGCGAGGCCACTTTGCCCGCCATCTCATCCACCTCGTCCGGCATCAACGGCGTGACGGCGGGCGCTTCGCCTGCCAAGGCTGCGGCGATGGCGTCTTCGATGACGCTAAGATCCTGATCCTTGCCGATGAAGCCGACCGCGCCATAGCGGCGCGCCTCGGCCGCGGCGATCTGCGCGTCGGCGCTGGATATAACGAGGATGGGGACGGAGGGGCGTTCAGCATGCAGCAGGGCTACGCCGGAAAAGCCGACCGATCCCGGCATTTTGAGGTCGAGCAGGATGAGCAGCAAGTCGCTGGCGGCGGTGGCGGTTTCCACCGCGCGGTCCAGCGTCGCCGCCTCCACAATGCGCGCGTCGGGCGCGACGTTGGAGGCCGCCATGACCAAGGCCTGACGGAAAAGCGGATGATCGTCCGCTACCAAGATAGTGCCTGTCGCCGTTGGCTCGTCCTTCCCTCTCCGACGCCATCCTGCCCCTTGTTGGGCAGCGATGCAAATAGGGGCTATCCCCTAGCCCAACAAGCGTCTCAGGCCGCTGCCATCTGGCTGTCGGCTATCAGTGTTTCGACCACCGACGGGTCGGCGAGTGTGGAAATGTCACCCAGCGCATCGGTCTCGCCCTCGGCGATCTTGCGCAGGATGCGGCGCATGATCTTGCCTGATCGGGTCTTGGGCAGGCCGGGCGCGAACTGGATGATGTCGGGCGTGGCGATCGGGCCGATTTCGGCGCGGACCCAGGCGACGAGCTGCTTGCGCAACTCTTCGGACGGCTCCTCATGCGCGTTGAGCGTCACATAGGCGTAGATGCCCTGCCCCTTGATCGGGTGCGGCATGCCCACGACCGCGGCTTCGGCGACCTTGGCATGGGCGACCAGTGCGCTTTCGACTTCGGCGGTGCCCATGCGGTGGCCGGACACGTTGATGACGTCATCGACCCGGCCGGTGATCCAATAATAGCCATCGGCGTCGCGGCGGGCACCGTCGCCGGTGAAATAGCGGCCCGGATAGGTGGTGAAATAGGTCTGGAAGAAGCGCTCATGGTCGCCATAGACGGTGCGCATCTGGCCGGGCCAGCTTTTGGCGATGCACAGATTGCCCTCGGTCGCGCCGTCCAGTTCCTTGCCATCGGCATCGACCAGCAAGGGATGGACGCCGAACAGCGGCTTGGTCGCAGAGCCGGGTTTGAGGTCGGTCGCGCCGGGTAGCGGGGCGATGAGGATGCCGCCCGTTTCGGTCTGCCACCAGGTATCGACGATAGGGCAGCGGCCTTCGCCGACGACGCGGTGATACCATTGCCAGGCTTCCGGGTTGATCGGTTCGCCCACGCTGCCAAGGATACGCAGCGAGGCGCGGCTGGTCGCCTGCACGAAGGCGTCGCCTTCGCGCATCAGGGCGCGCAGCGCGGTCGGCGCGGTGTAGAAGATCGCGACGTTCCATTTGTCGCAGACCTGCCAGAAGCGGCTATGGTCGGGATAGTTGGGCACGCCTTCGAACATCAGCGTGGTCGCGCCGTTGGCGAGCGGGCCATAGACGACATAGCTGTGGCCAGTGACCCAGCCGATGTCGGCGGTACACCAATAGACTTCGCCGGGGCGGTAATCGAACACCTGCGCATGGGTCATCGCCGCCCAGAGCAGATAGCCGCCGGTGCTGTGGAGGACGCCCTTGGGGGTGCCGGTCGAACCGGAGGTGTAGAGGATGAACAGCGGGTCTTCCGCGCCCATCGCTTCGGCCGGGCAATCCGGCGAAGCGGCATCGCGGGCGGGACCATAGAAGAGGTCGCGCCCTTCTGCCATCGGCACATCCGCGCCGGTGCGCTGGACGACGATGACGGTTTCAACCGAGGTGCAATGGGCGAGCGCCGCATCGACATTGGCCTTCAGCGGCACGGCCTTGCCGCCGCGCAGCCCTTCGTCGGCGGTGATGACCAGGCGGGAGTCGCAGTCGCGGATGCGGCTGGCGAGGCTGTCGGGCGAGAAGCCGCCGAAGACGATCGAGTGGACCGCACCGATGCGGGTGCAGGCCAGCATGGCGAAGGCGGCTTCGGGGATCATCGGCAGATAGAGCGTCACCCGGTCGCCGCGACGGACCCCATGTCCCTTGAGCACATTGGCAAAGCGGCAGACTTCCTCTTGCAGTTGGGCATAGGTGATGACCCGGCTTTCGCTCGGATTATCGCCTTCCCAGATGATCGCGGGTTGATCGCCGCGTTCGGCTAGATGCCGGTCGATGCAGTTGGCGGCAACGTTGAGCTGGCCGTCGGCGAACCAGCTTATGCCGAAATCAGCCTCATTGAAGCTGCTTTCATCGACCTTGGTAAAGGGGGTGATCCAGTCGAGCCGCTGCGCCTGATCGCGCCAGAAGGCGTCGGGATCGGCCAGCGCCTGCGCATGCATACGGGCGGCGTGAGCGGCAGTGACCCGCGCATCGGCGGCGAGGGACGCGGGAACGGGATAGAGGGATTCGCTCATGGTTTTGGCCTCTCCAAACTCTTTCGCACTAGCGTAACGAAGCCAGGCCCATGCGGCATCCTCGACCAAAGTTGGAGGGACTTGCGACCATGGTCCGCCTTATCCTCCCCCTGCCCCGACCCGCATGATGCAAGCATGGCCGGATCGCCACACCCCTTCGCAGAAAGGGGCGACCGGCGGGGAGAGGATGAATGATGACGAATAGAGCATTCATAAATCTAAGGCGTGGGATTGCGATGGGCGCGATGGCGGTGGCTATCGTCAACGCCCCTGGTGCCATGGCGCAGACGGCGCGCGAGGCGGAGCTGGAAGCGCGGCTCAACCAGCTGGAAGCCGCCGTGTCGGCATTGCGCAGCGAGTTGACGCAGGCGCGCGCCGAGCAACAGACATCGACGCAGATCGCACAGAAGGCCGATAGCCGGGTGGCCGCGCTGGAAGCCAAGCCAGCGTCCGACGGCTTCAAGGTCGGGGCCACCACCTTCAAGCTGGGCGGTTTCGTCAAGGTTGTGGGCAGCGCGACGCGCTATGACGATGGCGCGGTGCCGGGCGGATCGCTGGGCAAGGAATTCTACCTGCCGCAGCAGATTCCTGTGGGCGGACAAAGCAGCCGCGACATCATCGGCCATGCGCGCCAGACGCGGCTGTCGTTCAGCACCTCCACGCCGCTGGGTGGCAAGGAGATTAAGAGCGTGGTCGAGTTCGACTTCGCGCTGGCGGCCGCGCCGCTGGGCGCGCAGCGGGCGACCAACCCCTATACGCCGACCTTCCGCCGCGGCTTCATCAGCTACGGCAACTGGCTGATCGGGCAGGAATGGACGACCTTCCAAAACCCCGGCCATCTGCCCGAAACCACCGATTTCGTGGGGCCGATGGACGGTGCGATCTTCGTGCGGCAGATGATGGTGCAGTATAAGCAACCGCTGGGCGGCGGCTTCGACCTCTATCTGGCGGCGGAAAATCCGCAGACCGAAACGGAGACGACGACCGCCCCTGCCCTCGTCGACAATGATCAGGATCGCATCCCCGATCTCGTCGCCAAGCTCGCCTATAAGGGTGCGATCGGTGAGCTGCATGTCGCGGGGCTGGTGCGGCAATTGTCGGTGCGCAACAATGGTGTCGGCGACACGGCGATGGGCTGGGGCATCACGACGGGCGGCAAGATTCCGTTCGGGCCGGAAGGGCGGCACGACCTGCGCTTTCTGGCCACCTATGGCCATGGCATGGGTCGCTACTTCACCGTCGGCTATGCGCCCGACGCCATCTATGACAGCGCCATCGGCAACCAATTGCATGTGGTCGACAATGTCGCTGGCTTTGCGGCGCTCAAGCTCGGCTGGACGCCGACGATCCGGTCGACCTTCATGGTCGGATATCAGCATGCCAACTATCCCGGCGGCATCCTGCTGCCGGATCTGGCCAACAAAGCGGCCTACAGCTTCGCTGGCAACCTGTTCTGGTCGCCAGTCAAGAATCTGGATTTCGGGATCGAATATCGCCATGCTCAGCGGGAAGTCGTCAGTGGCCTGAAGGGCCAGATGGACCGTGTCGAGATGGCCGCGAAATATACTTTTTAAGGGAGAGGGCATATGGCAACGACTTATGACGACGGCCTGCCGAAACATCATGGGGCGACGCAGAATGAAAAACTCGTCATCGCCGCATCCTCGTTGGGCACGGTGTTCGAATGGTATGATTTCTATCTTTACGGCCTGCTGGCGACCTATATTTCGGCGCAATTCTTCTCCGGCGTGAACGAGACGACGGGGTTCATCTTTGCCCTTGCCGCCTTTGCCGCCGGTTTTGCGGTGCGACCGTTCGGCGCGATCGTGTTCGGGCGGATCGGCGACATGGTCGGGCGCAAGAATACGTTTCTGGTCACCATGGGCATTATGGGCCTGTCGACCTTCGCGGTCGGCATCCTGCCCAATTATGCCAGCATCGGCGTCGCGGCGCCGGTCATCCTGCTGGTCCTGCGTCTGGCGCAAGGCCTGGCGCTGGGTGGCGAATATGGCGGGGCGGCAACCTATGTCGCCGAACATGCGCCGGAGGGCAAACGCGGCCTCTATACCAGCTGGATCCAGACCACAGCGACCTTCGGGCTGTTCGCGGCGCTGCTGGTGGTCATTGGCTTCCGCTTCGCGCTGGGCGAGGAAGCCTTCGCCGCCTGGGGCTGGCGCCTGCCCTTCCTGATCTCGATCTTCCTGCTCGGCGTGTCGATGTGGATCCGCCTGCAGTTGAACGAAAGCCCCGTCTTCCAGAAGATGAAGGACGAAGGCACCACGTCGAAGGCACCGCTGACCGAAGCGTTCGGCAAATGGGGCAATCTGCGCTGGGTCATCATCGCGCTGTTGGGTGCGGTCATGGGTCAGGCGGTGGTCTGGTATGCCGGGCAATTCTATGCGCTGTTCTTCCTGGAAAAGACGCTGCGGGTGGATGGCGCGACGGCCAATATCCTGATCGCCATCGCGCTGGCGCTGGCTACGCCCTTCTTCGTCTTCTTCGGCTGGCTGTCCGACAAGATCGGCCGCAAGCCGATCATTCTTGGCGGTTGTGCGCTGGCAGCAATGACCTACTTCCCGCTGTTCGGGGCGTTGACCAATGCGGCCAACCCGGCGCTGGCGGCGGCGCAGGCGTCGGCTCCGGTGACGATCGTCGCCTATAAGCCCGAATGTTCGTTCCAGTTCGATCCGGTCGGCAAGAACAAGTTCGACACGTCGAGCTGCGACGTCGCCAAGACCTATATGGCCAAGACCGGGGTCAGCTATGACAATGTCGAAGCCGCAGCAGGCACGCCTGCGGTGGTCAGGATCGGCAGCGTCAGCCTGACCGCGCCCGATGCCGCCACACTGGCGGGACCGGACAAGAAAGCGGCGATCGCGGCCTATCAGGCGCAGTTGCAGGCGGGGCTGGTCGATGCGGGCTATCCGGCCAAGGCGGACACCGCGAAGATCAACAAGGTCGCGGTTGTGGCGATCCTGTGGGCGCTCGCGATGCTGGTGACGATGGTCTATGGGCCGATCGCCGCGATGCTGGTGGAGCTTTTCCCCAGCCGCATCCGCTACACGTCGATGTCGCTGCCCTATCATATCGGCAATGGTTGGTTCGGCGGCTTCCTGCCGACGACGGCCTTCGCGATGGTCGCGGCGACCGGGAACATCTATTACGGCCTATGGTATCCGGTGGTCGTTGCAGCCGCCACCGTGGTCATCGGCCTGCTGTTCCTGCCGGAGACGTTCAAGCGCAATATCGACGACTAGTACAGCGACCCGTACAATGGAATCAGGGGCGGCCACCAATAGGAGGCCGCCCTTATTTTATGTCGCGCAGGCCACGCCCGACTAACGTCGAATGGCCTTTCCTACGGATTTGCGGCAGGATTATTTCCAACATGGGAGAGGAAATCATGGCGCAGGCCTATCTGGACGCTCAGATGCGCAGTCAGGACGATCGCGAAGCCTATTGGCTGGACGCGGCGCAGGCGATCGAGTGGCAGGTGCCGCCGGTGCGCGCCTGGACCGAGGGCGAAGGCTGGTTTGTTGGCGGCCTGATGAACACATGCCATAATGCCGTCGACCGCCATGTCGCGGCCGGGCGCGGCGACGATCTGGCGCTGATCTACGAAAGCCCGGTGACGGATACGCGCCTGACCTTCACCTTTGCTGAGTTGCAGGACGAAGTGGCGCGCACGGCGGGCATGATCGCCGGCCAAGGCGTCGGCAAGGACGACCGGGTCATCCTCTATATGCCGATGGTGCCGCAGGCGGTGATCGCGATGCTGGCCTGCGCGCGGATCGGCGCGATCCATTCGGTGGTGTTCGGCGGGTTCGCCGCGCCCGAACTCGCCAAGCGGATCGACGATGCGACGCCCGCCCTGCTGATGACGGCATCCTGCGGGATCGAGGGCAGCAAGGTCATCCCGTACAAGCCCCTGGTGGACAAGGCGCTGCAGATGGCGACCCACCGGATCGAGCGCGTCATCCTGCTGCAACGGCCGCAGGCGATCGCGCCGATGCAGGAGGGGCGCGACCTCGACTGGGCGGACACGGTGGCGGAGGCGGAGCCGGTCGATTGCGTGCCCGTGGAGGCGACCCATCCGCTCTATATTCTCTATACGTCGGGCACGACCGGCACGCCCAAGGGCGTGGTGCGGCAAAATGGCGGTCATGCGGTGGCGATCGCCTGGAGCATGGCGCATATCTATGGCATCCGTCCGGGCGAG
>MIAK01000047.1:73198-74091 GCA_001829085.1 Sphingomonadales bacterium RIFCSPLOWO2_12_FULL_63_15
CGGCTGGGTCGTGGGGCATAGCTATATCGCCTATGGGCCGTTGCTGGCGGGCGCGACGACATTGTTGTTCGAGGGGAAGCCGGTGGGCACACCGGACGCGGGCACCTTCTGGCGGACCATTGTCCGCAACGATGTCCGCATCTTCTTCACTGCGCCGACCGCGATCCGCGCGGTTCGGAAGGAAGACCCGGAGGGCGACTATATCCGCCAGATCGGCACGGGGAATCTACGCGCGCTGTTCCTGGCGGGCGAACGGGCGGACCCCGACACGATCCATTGGGCCGAAGCGCAGCTCAACCTGCCGGTGATCGACCATTGGTGGCAGACGGAACTCGGCTGGCCTGCGCTCGCGACCTGCTTCGGCCTCGGCGATACACGGCGCAAGGCGGGGAGCGCGGGCTTCCCGGTGCCGGGCTATGGCTTTCGCGTGGTGGACGATGGCGGCGCGGACGTTACGCCCGGCGAAACGGGCAATGTGGTGATGACGCTGCCGCTGCCGCCGGGCTGCTATGTCGGGCTGTGGAACAATGAGGCGGGCTTCGCCAAGGCCTTTGCCGGTTTCCCCGGCCATTATGAGACGGGGGATGCGGGCCATGTCGATGCCGATGGCTTCGTCAACATCATGGGGCGCACCGACGACATCATCAATGTCGCAGGCCACCGCCTGTCGACCGGGCAGATGGAACAGATCGTCGCCTGCCACCCGCTTGTGTCCGAATGCGCGGTGATCGGCGTGGACGATGCGTTGAAGGGCATGGTGCCGATGGCCTTCGTCGTTGCCCGGACGGGCGCATGGGAGGCGGCGGCGCTGGGGGCCGAGATCATCAAGGCGGTGCGCGACGAACTGGGGCCGGTGGCGGCTCTGAAAGACGTGCATATCGTCGGTGCCCTGC
>MIAK01000047.1:74100-90660 GCA_001829085.1 Sphingomonadales bacterium RIFCSPLOWO2_12_FULL_63_15
GCGGCGCTGGAGGCGATCATGGCGATATTCGCGAAGGTGGAGTGAAGGGGGTGGCGGTCAGACTGACTGACCCGCCGCCCAGCCGCTGGCCCAGGCCCATTGGAAATTATAGCCGCCGAGCCAGCCGGTGACGTCCACCGCTTCGCCGATGGCGTAGAGGCCGGGCATCTTGCTGGCCTCCATCGTGCGCGACGACAGGCCAGCGGTGGCGATGCCGCCGACGGTGACTTCGGCCTTGGCATAGCCCTCTGTTCCGGTCGGCGCGAAGGGCCAGTCGTGCAGGCGGGCACCAAGCTGGCGTAGCGCTTTGTCGGAGAGGTTGCCCATTTCGCCTTCAAGTCCGACCCGCTCAAGCAGCGCGTCGGCGAGCCTTTCGGTCAACGCCTGCGCGACTACCTTGCGTAAGAAAGCGCGGGGGCGGTCCCGTTTCGCTTGGAGGAGCCAGTCGGCATCGAGGTCGGGCAGGAAATCGACCTGGATGGGGGTGCGATGCTGCCAATAGCTGCTGATCTGGAGCATGGCCGGGCCGGACAGGCCGCGATGGGTGAAGAGCGCTGCCTCGCGAAAGCGGGTCTTGTTCCAGCGCACTTCGACGGGGGCGGAAACGCCTGACAGCGCTTGGAACAGCGCGTCTTCTTCGCCCAGCGTGAAGGGGACAAGCGCGGGGCGTGGCTGGACGATGGCGAGGCCGAACTTCCGCGCGACATCATAGGCAAAGCCGGTCGCGCCCATTTTGGGGATGGACGGTCCGCCGGTCGCCAGCACCAGCGCGGGCGCGCGATGCTCGACTGCGCCGACCTTGACCCGATAGCGGCCGTCGCCATGAGTGACGTCGCTCACGGGCTGCGCCAGCGCCATGGTGACGCCGCCGATGGCACATTCCTCTTCCAGCATCGCGACGATCTGTTTGGCCGATCCGTCGCAGAATAATTGCCCCAGCGTCTTTTCATGCCAGGCGATGTCATAGCGATCGACGAGCGCGATGAAATCCTGCGCGCTGTAGCGGCCCAGCGCCGATTTGGCGAAATGGGGGTTGGCGGACAGATAGCGGTCGGCGGCGGTGTGGATGTTGGTGAAATTGCAGCGGCCGCCGCCAGAAATGAGGATCTTCTTGCCCGGCTGGTCGGCATGATCGACCAGCAGCACGCGCTTGCCCCGCTGACCCGCTATTGCCGCGCACATCATCCCCGCCGCGCCTGCGCCCAGGATGATCGCATCCCAATCCGCCATTATCGGCCCCGCTTGAGGCGCACCAGCGCCTCGTCCAGCGCGGAGAGAAAGCGCGATCGGTCGGCTTTGCCGAAGGGCGGTGGCCCGCCAATCTGATCGCCGCCCGCGCGCAGATCCGCCATGATCGCGCGGGTCGCGATAGCCGCGCCGATGGAACTGTGGGTGAAAGGCTTGCCGTTGGACGAAATCACCACCGCGCCCGCCTTGAGGCAGCGATCGGCGAGCAGGATGTCGGCAGTGATGCACACGGTCCCCGCGTCTGCTCGCTCGGCGATCCAGTCATCCGCCGCATCGAAGCCGTCGCTGACCACTACCCGATCGAGCAGGTCGTGTGCGGGGATGCGGATCGGGCTGTTGCTGACGATCGTTACCGGCACGGCGTGGCGGAAGGCGACCTTGTAAATCTCCTCCTTGACGGGGCAGGCATCGGCATCGACTAAAATCTTCATGGAAGGCGCGATAAGCCGCCGGACGTGGGGAGACAATGGTCGCTGCGCTAATTTCGGATCAGGCTATTCCCCGCCTTCACCCCGCGACGTTCCTGTCCTACATGGGACGGGATGAGCGCTCCCCTGTATAACAAAGATATATTGCGGCTCGCCGCCAGCATCCCGCATCATGCCCGATTGCCCGAACCGCAGGCGAGTGTGGAGAAAAGGTCGCCGACCTGTGGGTCGCGGATCGTGGTCGATGTGGCGATGGCGGATGGGCGGCTCGCTGACATGGGGCTGGACGTAAAGGCCTGCGCGCTGGGGCAGGCTTCGGCGTCGCTGATGGCGGCGCAGGCGATCGGGATGAACGCGGATGAACTCGCCGAGGCGCGCGACAAGTTGACCGCTTATCTGTCGGGCGCGAGCGAGGATCTGGATTTCTGGCCGGGCCTGGCTGTGCTGGCCCCGGCGCGCGGCTATCCGGCGCGCCATGCGTCCATTCGGCTGGGCTTTGAAGCGATAGCCGAAGCCGCGCGGATGGCGGACGCCTGATGCAGATGATGCCTGCCCCCCTGCCCGTTCCGGTCAGCGCCACCGACATGCTGTTGTCGGAAGGCGTCATCCTGCTGGGCGCCGCCGTCCTGTTCGTCCTGCTGTTCCGCCGGTTCGGGCTGGGCGCGGTGTTGGGCTATCTGGTCGCGGGCGCGCTGGTCGGGCCGCAGGGGCTGGGGCTGGTCGGCGGCGGCGAATCCAAGCTGGCGATTGCCGAGATCGGCATCGTGCTGCTGCTGTTTCTCGTCGGCCTCGAACTGCATCCGGCGCGATTGTGGCGGTTGAAGCGCGATATCTTCGCGCTGGGTCTGGCGCAGGTGGTGCTGTGCGGTTGTGTGCTGACGGCGATCATCTTCTATTCCACCGGCTTCACCTGGGGCGCGGCGATCGCGCTTGGCCTGCCGCTGGCGCTGTCGTCCACGGCGCAGGTGTTGCCGGGCCTCAAATCGAGCGGGCGGATCAACTCGCCCTTTGGCGAGAAGGCCTTTTCGATCCTGCTGTTCCAGGATTTGTCGATCGTGCCGCTGATCACGATCATCGCCGCGCTGTCGCGCAATCCGGCCGATGCCGCCGGGCCGCCGGGATGGGTGCTGGCGGGCTATACGGTCGCGGCGATCGCGGGCCTCGTACTGGCGGGGCGGTTCATCCTGCGGCCGTTGCTGGGGCTGGTCGGGCGGCTGGGCGAGCGCGAGTTGTTCGTGGTGGTCGGGCTGTTCACCGTGCTGGCGGCGGCGGCGCTGATGCACAGCCTGCATCTGTCGACTGCGCTTGGGGCGTTCGTGGCGGGCGTGATGCTGGCCGATTCGCCCTATCGGCATGAGATAGAGGCCGATGTCGAACCCTTCCGCTCGATCCTGCTTGGCCTCTTCTTCCTGGCGGTCGGCATGGTGCTGGACCTCAAGACCGTCGCGGCCAATCCGGTGTTCGTCATCGGCATGGCGCTGATTTTGGTGGCGACCAAGGCGGCGATCATCGCCGGCCTCGCGCGATTGTTCGGCATGGATTGGCGACCGGCGCTGGGCGCGGGGCTGCTCTTGTCGCAGGGCGGCGAATTTGGGTTCGTTTTGTTTGCGCAGGCGCAAAGCGCGATGTTGATCGCTCCTGAAGCGTCGAGCCTGTTCAGCGCGATCGTCACCTTCTCCATGGCGACGACGCCGTTCCTGATGTTGTTCGCCCGCCGGTTCGAATTCGCCGCGTCGCGCGACGGGGCTGACCTGCCCGGCCCGGACGAGGCACCGCGCGGCACCGCGATCATCGTTGGCTATGGCCGTTTTGGCCAGACGGTGGCGCAGATGCTGATCGGCCATGGCTTTGCCGTCGTGTCGATCGACAAGAAGCCCGCGCAGATCGAAGTGTCGCAGCGGTTCGACACGAAAGTCTATTATGGCGATGGCACGCGGATCGACCTGCTCCATCGCGCCGGTGCCGACGATGCCCGGCTGATCGCCTTCTGCATCGACGATCCCTCGCTTGACAGCCGGGCGCTGCAGCCGATCGCCGAGGCCTTTCCGCAGGCCGCGCTGATGGTGCGCGCGTTCGACCGGCGGCAATTGCTGGCGTTGCAGAATATGGACCTCGCCGGGGTGGTGCGCGAAGTCTATGAATCGGCGATTTGCATGGGAGTGCAGGCGATGCAGGCGCTAGGCGTGCCCGACGAGGAAGTCGAGGAGGTCGAGCGCCAATATCGCGCCAATGACGAACAGAGACTGGCGCTGCAAATCGAGCATGGCGACCTGATCGCGGCCAAGGATTTGATCTACCGCCCCGGCAAGGGGATGCGGCTGCTGACGCGCGGCGATGGAGAAAAGACATGATTGCTGTTCTGGCTGCTTTGTCCGCTGCGCTCGCCATCGGTGCAGGCGCGTTCGGCGCGCATGGGGTGAGCGATCCCAAGGCGGTGGAATGGCTGCGCACCGGTGGCACCTATCAATTGATCCATGCCGTCGCGGCGATTGCGATCATGGGCGTGGCGCGCGGGGCGGCGGTGCTGCTGCTGATCGGCGCGGCAATCTTTGCGTTGACCCTCTATGCCATGGCGCTGGGCGCGCCGCGCTGGCTGGGGGCGATCACGCCGATCGGCGGGGTGCTGATGATCGGCGGCTGGCTATGGGCGGCATGGCAGTTCGGGCAGCGCTGACAGCCTGCCCTTGCCCCCGGCCCCGCCCCGGCCTAGATTGATCCGATGGCTGACCATAAACATCATCATATTGAGCCGACCGGCACCAAATTGGCCGACGCCGCGCGCCGCACGCTGGAAGCCCAGAGCGAACAGTGGACGCCGATGCGCGCCGCCATTTTCGATGCGCTATCGACCGAGGAAAAGCCCGCATCCGCCTATGACATTGCCGATACGGTGTCGAAGGCGCGGGGCAAGCGGGTGGCACCCAACAGCGTCTATCGCATTCTCGACCTGTTCGTGACGAACAATATCGCGATGCGCGTGGAGAGCGCCAACGCCTATATCGCCAACGCCCATCCCGGCTGTCATCACGATTGCATCTTTCTGGTATGCCGCACCTGCAAGCAGGCAACCCATTTGGATGACGACAAGGTGACCAATCAGGTCCGTGCCGTCGCCGAGCAGGAAGGCTTCAAGCCCGAACGACCGGTCATCGAGATATTGGGCACCTGCGCGAAATGCGCGGCGTGACCGCGGCTTCGCGCCGTTCGCCCACCCGCTCCAGCGCCTATATGAGTCTATCCCTTTCATGAATGATCGCCCGCAAACGCCGTTGCTCGACCAGGTTATCTGGCCTTCCGATCTGCGCACCCTGAAGCCCGAACAGTTGCGGCAGTTGGCCGATGAATTGCGGCAGGAAGTGATTTCCGCCGTGGGCGTGACGGGCGGCCATCTGGGGTCGGGGCTGGGCGTGGTGGAACTGACCACGGCGATCCATTATGTGTTCGATACGCCGCGCGACAAGCTGGTGTGGGATGTCGGCCACCAATGCTATCCGCACAAGATATTGACCGGGCGGCGCGACCGCATCCGCACCTTGCGCCAGGGCGGCGGGTTGTCGGGCTTCACCAAGCGCGCCGAATCCGATTATGATCCATTCGGCGCGGCGCATAGCTCGACCTCGATCAGCGCGGCGCTGGGCTTTGCCATTGCCAATCAGATGCAGGACCGGCCCGGTAAGGGCATCGCCGTCATCGGCGACGGCGCGATGTCGGCGGGCATGGCCTATGAGGCGATGAACAATGCGCAGGCGGCGGGCAATCGGCTGGTCGTCATCCTCAACGATAATGACATGTCGATCGCGCCGCCGGTTGGCGGCCTTTCGGGCTATCTCGCCCGGCTGGTGTCGAGCCGGGAGTTTCTGGGGCTGCGCGACCTCGCCAAGAAATTGGCACGCAAGCTGCCCCGGCCGCTCCACAATGCGGCGCGCAAGACTGACGAGTTTGCGCGCGGCATGGCGATGGGCGGCACCTTATTCGAGGAATTGGGATTCTATTATGTCGGGCCGGTTGATGGCCATAATCTGGACCAGTTGATCCCGGTGCTGGAAAATGTGCGCGATGCGGCCGAGGGGCCGTGCCTGGTCCATGTCGTGACGAAGAAGGGCAAGGGCTATGCCCCGGCCGAGGCCGCCGACGACAAATATCATGGCGTACAGAAATTCGACGTGGTGACGGGCACGCAGGCGAAAGCCCCGCCCGGCCCGCCCAGCTACACCAATGTCTTTGCCCAGGCGCTGATCGCCGAGGCGCAGCGCGACCCGAAGCTGTGCGCAATCACCGCGGCCATGCCATCGGGCACGGGCCTCGACAAATTCGCCCTCGCTTTCCCTGATCGCATTTTCGACGTGGGGATTGCCGAGCAGCATGCGGTGACCTTCGCCGCAGGGCTGGCGGCGGAGGGGATGCGGCCCTTCTGCGCCATTTATTCGACCTTCCTGCAGCGCGCCTATGACCAGGTGGTGCATGATGTCGCGATCCAAAACCTGCCGGTGCGTTTCGCGATCGACCGGGCCGGGCTGGTCGGCGCGGATGGATCGACCCATGCGGGCAGTTTCGACGTCACCTACCTCGCCACTCTGCCCAATATGGTGGTGATGGCGGCGGCGGATGAGGCCGAACTGGTGCATATGACGCATACCGCCGCGATGCATGACAGCGGCCCGATCGCGCTGCGCTATCCGCGCGGTAACGGGACCGGGGTGGCGATGCCGCAGACGCCCGAACGGCTGGAAATCGGCAAGGGTCGGATCATGCGCGAAGGGCGGCAGGTCGCTATCTTGTCGCTCGGCACGCGGCTGGAAGAAGCGCTCAAGGCGGCCGAGGTGCTGGAGGCCAAGGGGCTGTCCACCACCGTTGCCGACCTGCGCTTTGCCAAGCCGCTCGATGAAGCGATGATCCGCCGGTTGCTGGCGACCCATGAGGTTGCCGTGACGATCGAGGAAGGCGCGATCGGCGGCCTGGGCGCGCATGTGCTGACGCTGGCGAGCGACCTGGGGCTGACCGATGCGGGGCTGAAGATCCGCACTCTGCGTTTGCCCGATATTTTCCAGGATCAGGACAAGCCCGAAAAACAATATGCCGATGCGCGGCTGGACGCCGATGCGATCATCGACACAGTGCTGACCGCGCTGCGGCATAATAGTGCGGGGATTGGCACGGAAGCGCGGGCTTAGAGAGCATGGCCAAACTCGCTTTAGCCCTGATCATCATATTGGGGCTATTGGGTGTGTTTGGCTCTGTGCAATCGAGAAGACGATTCAAACGGTTGGCAGCGCAACGTGAAGGTGTACACCCCAGCATCTTGATAGATCGGCTGATCCAAGCAGGTGTGAGGGAATCCGTCGCTGAATTTATATGGGAAGCACTGTCGTCCTATTATGGCGATGGCGATGTTTTGCCCCATCCAGACGACGATTTGATCAGGGATTCTGGCATTGATCCTGAAGACATTGAACATATTGTCGCCGATTTTTTTAGCGACAATGGATTATCTGAGCCAACAGCCCGTAATCCCGAAAATATCCCTCCGGACATGAGCATATGCGCCTTCGGGCATTATCTCATGTCCTGCGAGGAGCGATACCCAACTGCATGATATCGCCTTGAACGCTCCACGAGACGTTCAAGGCGAATGAATTGGCGTTTACGGCTGCGGGGTGGGCGTTACCGCTCTGGCGTCCTGGCCGTCGCCTTCGGGGGCGGCGATGATGTCGCGGGTGGTGGCGCCTTTTTCCACGACTTCGGTCGCGGGGTCACCGGCCGAGGAGCGGATGCCTGCTGCCGCATTGGCGCGGCCGGCGGCGTCGAGTGTTGCGGTTTCGGTGGCGCTGCGCTGGGCGGGGCCGCCAAACATGGCGTCCATCGCGGCCTTGCCCGAATCAACCGAGGCGGCCGACGGGGAACCGGGCGCGGGCGGAACGAGCGCGAAGTCTGGCGGGATCACCAAGGGCGCCTGGCGCGACACGGCGAATTCGTCGGGGCGCTCGCGGTTGAACAGGCCACCGCCGCCGCCACAGGCGGACAGGGTGGTGAGCAGACCAGCGGCGAGGATCAATTTACGCATTACTTCAAAGTCTCCGTCTTTGCGTCCTTGTCGCGCAGCAGCAACGCCCGCGCAAGCAGGATCAGCACCCCGATGGTGATGGCCGCGTCGGCCAGGTTGAAAATCAGGAAGGGCCGCCATTCGCCAAAGTGCAAATCGGCATAATCAATGACATAGCCGAGCCGCATCCGGTCGACAATGTTGCCGATCGCGCCGCCCAGCACCAGCCCCAGCGCGGCGACATCCTGCCGCGCCTTTTCGCGCCACATCCACACGGCGACGAACCCGGCGATCAGGATGGTCATGCCCACCAGCGCCCAGCGCATCAGGTCGGTATCGGCGTGGAAGAAGCCCATCGAAACGCCACGATTTTCCAGCCAGCGCAGGCGGAAGATCGGCAGGATCTCAATGCCGATATCCGCGCGGCTTTTCAGCGCGAGCGGATAGGTGACGGTATATTTGATGAGCTGGTCGAGCGCGAGCGTCACGATCGCCACGGTCAGGCCCAGTGGGCGGTGGTTGATGGGGGTGGGCATGCCTGCGCTCTCTAGCCTAAAAAACTGTCGTCATCCTGAACTTGTTTCAGGATGACGGAATGGGACACATTGCTCAGCCGGCTAGCACTGCGTCGCAGCGGTTGCAGAGCGTGCCGTCGATGGTGACTTCGGGCAGCTTGCGCCAGCAGCGGCCGCATTTATGCCAGGCGCTGGGCTGGACAGTGATGCCATCCCCCTGCCCCATGGTCACGCGCGCGACGATCGCCACTTCGGCAAAGTCGACATCGCCCACCGCGAGCAGTTCGCCCATGGTGACGTCGGCGTCGAGGCTGGAGCGGACGATCTTTTCGCGGCGCAGCGGCTCGATCGCTTCGTTGACCTGTTCGCGCTGGGTGCGCAATTCGCGCCATTTGTCGTCCAGATCGCGGTCGAGCCAATGATGGTCGATCTCCGGCCATTCGAGGAAATGGACGCTATCTTCGTCACTTGGGAAGCGGCTTTGCCACACTTCCTCGGCGGTGAAGGGGATGATCGGCGCGGCGTAGCGGACGAGCGCGTGGAACAGCGTGTCGAGCAAGGTGCGATAGGCGCGACGCTTCGGGTCCGTGGGCGCGTCGCAATAGAGGCAGTCCTTGCGGATGTCGAAGAAGAAGGCCGACAGGTCGCTATTGGCGAAGTCGAACAAGGCGCGGGTGTAGCGGCTGAATTCCAGCCAATTGTCGCTGTCCGCCGCCTTGTCCACGACCGACTTCAATTCCGCATCCAGCGCCGCCAGCCGGTGGAGCATATAGCGCTCCAACTCCGGCATTTCGGCGTAGGAAACGGCTTCGTTCACCTCATCATAGTCGGCAAGAGCGCCCAGCATGTAGCG
Organism: Sphingomonadales bacterium RIFCSPLOWO2_12_FULL_63_15; assembly: GCA_001829085.1. Taxonomy (GTDB): domain Bacteria; phylum Pseudomonadota; class Alphaproteobacteria; order Sphingomonadales; family Sphingomonadaceae; genus Sphingobium. The sequence continues at coordinate 83,185 of MIAK01000047.1, forward strand.
GAAAGTATTGCGCAATTTACGATAGGCGTCGGACGACCCGGCCAGCACTTCCTTGCCGATGCGGACATCATCGAAATAATCGGTGCTGGCGACCCAGACGCGCAAGATATCCGCGCCGCTTTCGGCCATGATCTTGAGCGGATCGACCACATTGCCGAGCGACTTGGACATTTTCTTGCCCGTGCCGTCGAGCGCGAAGCCGTGGGTCAGGACCGCGTCATAGGGTGCGCGGCCGCGCGTGCCGCTCGATTCGAGCAACGAGGATTGGAACCAGCCGCGATGCTGATCGGACCCTTCGACATAGAGGTCGGCGCGAGTGCCTTCGCCATAGCGGGCTTCCACGACGAAACTATGGGTCGAGCCGCTGTCGAACCAGACGTCGAGAATGTCGGTCACGACTTCATAGTCGGCCAGGTCATGGTCGGGGCCGAGCAGCGCCTGATGATCGGCACCGAACCAGGCGTCGGCACCCGCCGCCTTGAAAGCGTCGATGATGCGCGCATTGACCGCCGGATCAACAAGATACTGGCCGCTCTTGCGATGGACATAGAGGGCGATGGGGACGCCCCAGGCGCGCTGGCGCGAGATCACCCAGTCGGGGCGATCGCTGACCATCGCATTGATGCGGTTGCGCGAGCGTTCGGGCACCCAGCGGGTGTTCTGGATCGCGTCGAGCGCGACGCCGCGCAGGGTCGGGCCATTGGTCGGCAAGGTCGTCGCTAGCGCGCCGGTGATCGGCTCCAGTGGCGGGAGCGGATAGTCGGGCGTGGCGTTGCCCGATGGCTTATCCATGGGGATGAACCATTGCGGGGTGCAGCGGTAAATGATCCGCGCCTTCGACCGCCAGCTATGGGGATAGCTGTGGCGGAAGTCGCTGGCCGAGAGCAAGGCACCGGCGGCGCGCAGGTCGGCGCAGATCGGGCCGTCCACCCCGTTGAACTTGGTGTTGATGACGCTGCCCTGGCCCGGCAGCCATTCCCAATCGTCGCGGTAGAAGCCCGCGTCATTGACCGCGAAGACGGGGTCGATGCCGAGCTTCTTGCAGGCGATGAAATCCTCCTCGCCATGGTCCGGGGACATATGGACAAGGCCCGTGCCCGCGTCGGTGGTGACGTGGTCGGCGGGGAGGAAGGGGCGTGGGCGATCAAAGAAGCCGAGTTGCGCTTTGTCGTCACCCCGGACTTGATCCGGGGTCCCGCTGCCTTCTGGCGTGAGCGCAGAAGAAGAAGCGGGATCCCGGCTTTCGCCGGGATGACGGAGGGAATTGGCCATGGGGTGGCGCGCTATGGCTCCGGCGAGTTGGGTACCTTTGATTTTGTTGCCGAGGGGCAAAGGATCAGATTCGTTGTACTTAACGATTTCGAGGTATGGGCCAGCTTCATCAGAGACTGTGCTGACCGTCTTGGAGCCGCGCAACCGATACCATGCTTCTGTCACCAAAGATTCGGCGATGAGAAGTCTCTTACCCTCCCACTCGACAAGACGATATTCAATCTCTTCCCCATAGGCGATCGCCTGGTTCACCGGGATCGTCCAAGGCGTCGTGGTCCAGATCACCGCATAGGCACCGACCAGTTCGGGCGCGTTGGGCGCTTCCACGATCTCGAACGCGACGTCGATCTGGGTCGAGGTGACGTCCTCATATTCGACCTCTGCCTCGGCCAGCGCGGTCTTTTCGACGGGCGACCACATCACGGGCTTGGCGCCGCGGTACAATTGCCCGCTTTCCGCGAATTTCAGCAATTCGCCGACAATGGTCGCTTCGGCGTCGAACTTCATGGTCAGATACGGATCGGCCCAGTCGCCCATGACGCCGAGACGCTTGAACTGTTCCTTTTGCACGCCCACCCAGCGGTCGGCATAGGCGCGGCACTGGGCGCGAAATTCCTGCGCGGGTACCTCGTCCTTGTTCAGCTTCTTCTTGCGATATTCTTCCTCGATCTTCCATTCGATCGGCAGGCCGTGGCAGTCCCAGCCGGGCACATAGGGCGCATCCTTGCCGAGCAGCGACTGGCTGCGGACGATCATGTCCTTCAACACCTTGTTCATCGCATGGCCCATATGGATGTCGCCATTGGCGTAGGGCGGGCCGTCATGCAGGATGAAGCGTTCGCGCCCGGCGCGCTTTTCGCGCAGCTTGCCATAGAGGTCCATCGCCTCCCACTGCGCGGCGATCGCCGGTTCCTTTTGCGCGAGGCCCGCCTTCATCGGGAAGTCGGTCTGCGGCAGGAATACGGTGGACTTATAGTCGGGTGCGTCGGTCATGGGGTTCCGGTATCTGCAAACATCCGTTCGTTTCGAGCGCAGTCGAGAAACGCTGGCACGGCGCGTATCGCTTCTCGACTTCGCTCGAAGCGAACGGGGTTAGGAATAGCTCGCCGCATTAGGCGAGGTGGGGCGTTCCCGCAAGGTTTTGGCCCGCAAGGATTTGCCGTGCATCGACGCAGTCCTGGGCAATGCCGTTCATCAGGGCGTCCAACCCGTCATAGGCGCGTTCGGCATGAAGATAGGCGATCAGTTGCACCGCGATCCGCTGGTCATAGAGATTTTCGGCAAAATCGAAGAAATGCGGTTCCAGCAGCAATTTGGGCGGGTCGAACATAGGCCGGATGCCAAGGTTGGCTGCGCCGTCCAGCACGCGGCCATCTGGCAGCAGCCCGCGCACCGCGTAGATGCCATAGGCCGGGCGCAGATAGTCGCCCATGTCGATGTTCGCCGTGGGGAAGCCGATGGTGCGGCCGAGCTTGTCGCCATGTTGCACCACGCCTTCGATGGTGAAGGGTCGGGTCAGCAGCCGGGTCGCATTGGCGCAATCGCCCGCCTGCAACGCGGTGCGGATGCGGGTGGAGGAGATGATGTCGCCGCTGGCGTCGGCGACCGGGGCCACCGCCTGCGTCCATAGGCCCGAAGCTGCGCCGAGTTCCGCCAGTACCGCGACCGATCCGGCGCGGCCACGGCCGAAGGTGAAATCCTGTCCGGTGACGACGCCCGCCACGCCCATATCCTGGACAAGCAGGCGGACGAAGGCCTGCGGGTCGAGCGCGGCAAGGTCCGGCGTGAAGGCGAAGACCAGCATTGCGTCGGCCCCGGCGGCGGCGAACAGCGCCTGTCGCTGGTCCAGCGTGGTCAGGCGGAAATGGGGGGTGTCGGGCCGGAACAGGCGCATCGGGTGCGGATCGAAGGTGGCGACGATGACCGGGCGGCCCTCGGCCCGCGCGCGCGCGACGGCGTGGCCGACCACGGCCTGATGCCCGGCATGAAATCCATCGAAATTGCCCAGCGCCATGACGGCCCCGCGCAGATGCGCCGGAACCGGGGCGCTGCTTGTCAGCCGCTCCATGGCGCGGCCTATAGGGGGGCGGGATGGACGTGGCAATTGGCGATGCACTGGCGCTCCGTTCGCTCTGCGCTGGGTGGAGGGCCTTGGACCTCGCTGCGCTCGGCCGAAGGCTTCGACAGGCTCAGCCCGAACGGATTTTCACGGTCCGCTATTTTTTACCAGCGTGACGAAACTATAAGCGGGGCAGTCGTCGAGTGCGGGATGAGGGTCGCGGGCGACTTCCGCCCAGTCGGCCGGGTCGGGATAGGCGATGCTGGCGTCGCCTTCCGCTTCCAGATGCACTTCGGTCAGTTCGATCCGGTGCGCGAGTGGCAGGAACAGGCGGTAGATTTCCGCGCCGCCGATCACCATGACGGTGGGCGCATCGGCCAGCCCCAGCGCGCCGTCCACATCATGCGCCACCTCGGCCCCTGCCCCGGTCCACGCCCGGTCGCGCGTCAGGACGATGTGGCGGCGGCCTGGCAGCAGGCCCGGCAGGCTGTCGAACGTCTTGCGCCCCATGATCATCGGATGGCCGAGCGTCAGCGCCTTGAAGCGCTTGAGGTCGGCAGGCAGTCGCCAGGGCAGGTCGCCATCCCGGCCGATCACGCCATTGTCAGCACGGGCGAGGATGAGCGTGATGCCGGTCACAGCGTCAGCCGCGTCACATGGCCCATCTTGCGCCCCGGCCGGGCTTCGTCCTTGCCGTAGAGGTGCAGATGGTTGGCCGGATCGGAGAGGATCGCGGGCCATTCATGCGCGGCGTCGCCGATCAGGTTGCGCATCTCCACCCGGCGCGCGGCGAGCGCGGTGTCGCCCAGCGGCAGGCCGCAAATCGCGCGGACGTGGTTTTCGAACTGGCTGGTCAGAGCGCCCTCGATCGTGCCGTGGCCGCTGTTGTGGACGCGCGGGGCCATTTCGTTGAAGACTGGGCCGTCGGCACTGGCGAAAAATTCGCAGGTCAGCACGCCGACATAGTCGAGCGCGTCGGCAATCTGGCGCGCCAGGGCGCGGGCGGCGGGCACCTGCCCCTCGATCAGCGGCCCGGCGGGCGCGATCGATGTGTCGAGAATGCCATCGACATGGACGTTGGCCGAACTGTCCCAGAAGCGCACTTCGCCATCGACACCGCGCACCAGGATGACCGAAAATTCCTCCGCGAAGGTGACGAAGCCTTCGAGAATCGCGCTCTGGCGGCCGATGGCGTTCCAGGCGCCGACCGCATCGCCCGGCTCGTTCAGGCGCGCCTGCCCCTTGCCGTCATAGCCCATGCGATTGGTCTTGAGGATCGCGCGGCTGCCGATCTGCGCAATGGCGGTTTCCAGATCGTCGAGGCTGTCGACCGGGGCGAAGGGTGCTGTCAGCCCGCCAAGGTCGCAGACGAAGCGCTTTTCGGCGAGCCGGTCCTGCGCCACGCGCAGCGCCTGCGCGCCGGGGCGGACGAGGCCATGGCCGGCGAGCGTTTCGACCGCCGAGGGGGCGATATTCTCAAATTCATAGGTGACGACATCGACGCTATCGGCAAAAGCCGCGAGCGCGTGCGGATCATCATACTCCGCCCGCGTCCAGCGCGAAGACACGTCGGCGGCGGGGCCGCTCTCTTCCGGCGCGAAGATATGGGTGCGATAGCCAAGCTGCGCGGCGGCGATGGCGATCATGCGGCCAAGCTGGCCCCCGCCAAGGATGCCGATGGTCGAACCGGGCGCGATGGTCGTCATGGGCGTGATCAGTCCTCGACGGTTTCGGCGACCGCGTCGGTCTGCTTGGCGCGCCAGGCGTCGAGCCGGTCGGCAAGGGCGGAATCGTTGGTGGCGAGGATGGCGGCAGCGAGCAGCCCGGCATTGATCGCGCCGGGCTTGCCGATCGCCAGCGTCGCCACGGGGATGCCGCCCGGCATCTGGACAATCGAGAGCAGCGAGTCCATGCCCTTCAATGCCTTCGATTCGACCGGCACGCCCAGCACCGGCAGCCGCGTCATCGACGCGCACATGCCCGGTAAATGCGCCGCGCCGCCCGCGCCCGCGATGATGACCTTGAGGCCACGGCCAACGGCGCTGGTGGCATAATCATAGAGACGCTGGGGGGTACGGTGCGCCGACACCACCTTGCATTCATGGGCAACGCCGAGCGCGGTGAGCGTGTCGGCGGCGTGGCGCATCGTGTCCCAATCGGACCGCGAGCCCATGATGATGCCGACCTCGATTGCCCCGCTCATGCCCGTGCGTTCCCCTCATGGCGCGGCCGTTACGGTGCCGCCCGGAAAGCAAAGGCCCTTAGCGGGCGGGCCGCCGGGGGGCAATGTCGTATTTCCTCCCCGCTTGCGGGGAGGTGGCGCGCGCAGCGCGACGGAGGGGGGCTAACGGCGAAGCGCAAATGGATGCGCGTGGGGCCGGCCCCCCTCCACCACGCGCTCCGCGCGCGGTCCCCCTCCCCGTGCCGGGGAGGATTACCGTTCCGAGAGATAATAGCGGTCGATGGCGCTCAGGTCGTCGGCCAGTTCGTAGACGATGGGCTGGCCGGTGGGGATTTCCAGATGGGTGATCTCGTCATCGGGGATGCTGGAGAGATGCTTGACCAAGGCGCGCAGCGAATTGCCGTGGGCGGAGATCAGCACGCGCTTGCCGGCCTTGAGGTCGGGGGCGATCGTCGCTTCCCAATAGGGGAGAACGCGGGCGATCGTGTCCTTGAGGCTTTCGGTCGCGGGAATGGCGATGCCCGCATAGCGGCGGTCCTGGCTGAGGTCGAATTCGCTGCCTGCTTCCAACGGCGGCGGCGGAATGTCGAAGCTGCGGCGCCAGATCTTGACCTGATCGTTGCCATGCTTGGCCGCCGTCTCCGCCTTGTTGAGGCCGGTGAGGCCGCCATAATGGCGTTCATTCAAGCGCCAGTCCTTTTCGACCGGCAGCCACAGCCGCCCCATTTCCTCCAGCGCCAGATTGAGCGTCTTGATCGCGCGGGTTTGGAGCGAGGTGTAGCATTGGTCGAAATCCAGCCCCTTCTCCTTCATCAACTGACCCGCGGCGCGCGCTTCGCCCACGCCCTTTTCGGTCACGTCGACGTCCCACCAGCCGGTGAAGCGGTTTTCCAGGTTCCACGACGACTGGCCGTGGCGGATAAGGACGAGAGTGGGCATCGGGCACGTCTCCTGCGCGTCTGGACAAAATATTCGCCTCCCATAACGCACCGAACGAGACGCGCAAGGTTGCAGCCGCCCGCATCGCGCCCACATTGCAGTCGATCGGGCGATGGGGTAGCCATGGCGCACAGGGCAGAAGGAACCGGCATTTGGCATTTGTGAAGGGCGCGTGGCGCATTTTGGTGGCGATCAAGGACGGGCTGGTGCTGCTGTTCCTGCTGCTCTTCTTCGGCGCGCTTTATGCCGCCCTCTCCTTCTCGCCCAAGCCCGCCGCCAGCGTCAGCGCAGGCGCGCTGTTGCTCGACCTAGACGGCACGATCGTCGAGCAGCCCGCCGAGGTCGACCCCTTCTCGCTGTTGTCCGGTTCCGGCCCCGACATGAAGGAATATCGCCTGTCGGACATCGTCGCGGCGCTCGAAGCGGCCAGGACGGATGATAAAGTCAAGGCGGTGGTGCTGGACCTGGATGGCTTTATGGGCGGGGGTCAGGTCGCCATCGCGCGGGTCGGCGAAGCGCTGGATGGGTTGCGCGCTGCGAAGAAGCCGGTGCTGGCCTATGCCACCCTTTATACCGATGACAGCTATCAGCTTGCCGCCCATGCGAGTGAAGCGTGGAGCGATCCGCTGGGCGGCGTCGCGATCATGGGACGGGGCGGGTCGAGCCTCTATTATAAGGGGCTGATCGACAAGCTGGGCGTCAACACCCATGTCTATCGCGTCGGCACCTATAAGAGCTTCGTCGAACCCTATATCCGCGCCGACCAGTCGCCCGAAGCCAAGCAGGCCAATCAGGCATTGGCGAATGTGTTGTGGCGCAACTGGCAGGATGATGTCGCCAAGGCACGGCCCAAGGCGCAGATCGCCGCCTATGCCGCCGACCCGGTCGCGGCCGCCCGTGCCGCGGGGGGCAATATGGCCAAGGCTGCGCTGTCGTCGGGGCTGGTCGATAAGCTGGGCGACGCTACGGCTTTTGGTGTGCGCGTGGCAGAAATTGCGGGCGAGCCGTCCGACGCCAAGGCGGG
>MIAK01000047.1:90673-139370 GCA_001829085.1 Sphingomonadales bacterium RIFCSPLOWO2_12_FULL_63_15
CCAAGGCGGGCGGTTTTGCGAAGATCGACCTGGCCGCTTATGTGAAGGCGCGCAAGCCCGCCAATGACGGGCAGATCGGCGTATTGACGATCGCAGGCAATATCGTCGATGGCGAGGCTGGCCCCGGTACGGCGGCGGGGGATACCATCTCCGATCTGCTGCTGACCGCGCTCAACGAAAAGGATTTGAAGGCGCTGGTCGTTCGGGTCGATTCGCCGGGCGGATCGGTCATGGCATCGGAGAAGATCCGCAGCGCCATCATGACCGCCAAGGCGGACGGGCTGCCGGTCGTCGTCTCGATGGGCAATGTGGCGGCCAGCGGCGGCTATTGGGTGTCGACCCCGGCGGACATGATCTTTGCCGAGCCGGACACCATCACCGGATCGATCGGCGTGTTCGGCATTTTGCCGAGCTTTGAAGGGACGCTCGCCAAGATGGGGGTCACCACCGATGGCGTGGCGACGACGCCCCTGTCGGGGCAGCCGGACCTGGCCGGCGGCACATCGCCGCAATTCGACGCAATCATGCAGATGGGGGTCGAGGATATTTATCGCCGCTTCGTCGGCCTGGTCGCGCAATCGCGCCGCAAGACACCCGAGCAGATCGACGCCATCGCGCAGGGTCGCGTCTGGGACGGCGGCACCGCGCGCCAGAACGGGCTGGTCGATCGCTTCGGTGGACTGGAGGACGCGATTGCCGAAGCGGCGCGCCGGGCGAAGATCGACCCCAAGACGGCGCGCGCTTATCGTATCGAGAAGGCGCCGGACAAATGGGCCGAGTGGATCGAAGCGATGGCGGAGCGCGATAGCGACGATGCCAGCGCGCCGCGCGACATGCTGGCGCGCCAGGCAATGGTCCAGCGCGGCTGGGCGATGCAGGCGGTTGCGGACGTCAAGGCGCTGGTGATGGGCGCAGGCATGCGCGCGGATTGCCTGGAATGCCGTGGCTATGGCGCGCCGAGGACGCGCGATGCGGCGGAGGAGCGCGGGGTGATGGCGATGCTGGTGGAGTTGTGGGGGTAAAAATCCCACCCCGTCATCCCAGCGAAAGCTGGGATCTCACTTCTTCTGGCAGCACTGTTGAAAAGAAAGAGAGATGCCAGCGTTCGCTGGCATGACGGGAGGGGATGCTATTCTCGCTCAGGCTATGCCTATCCCTCCCCATCCCGATACACCGGCAATCCCAGTCCTCGCCGGATCGCTACGGCCCGAAGCGCGAACCCGATCAGCGCGGCGATCAGGCCTGCGACGGGGACGTCCAGACCGATGGCGCGCAGCAGCACGAACAGGCCGGAGGCGACGGCCGCGGCCGTCACATAAAGTTCGGGGCGCAGCAGAATGGACGGTTCGCCCGCCAGCAGATCGCGCATGATGCCGCCGACGCAGCCGGTGACGACGCCCATCATCCCGGCGACGAAGGGCGGCACGCCAAAGCTCATCGCCTTGGCCGCGCCGAACACGGCGAAGGCCGCGAGACCGATCGCGTCGAGCCAGTCGAGCGCGCGTTCGCTCCAGAATTTGCGCGGCGTGAACCAGACCATCAGCGCCGCAGCCATGCAGGCGATGGCGGGTATGGGATCCGCGACCCAGAAGACCGGCGCGTCGATCAAAAGGTCGCGCACCGTGCCGCCGCCGACGCCCGTCACGAGCGCGAAGAAGGCGAAGGTCACCAGCGTCTGCTGCAACCGCGCGGCGGCCAGCGCGCCGGATGCGGCGAAGACGAAGGTGCCGACGATGCTCAGGGTTTCGAGCACCGGGCCGATGGTGGTGGCGAGCGAGGCGACGGGGGGAAGCATGGCGCGATCTAACGCTGCTCACCCGCTTGTGTCGAGCGAACCTCATCATATTTCCGTCATTCCCGCGAAGGCGGGAACCCATCTCCTACGCTATCGTCGGGTGCGTGGTTGGGAGATGGGTCCCCGCCTTCGCGGGGATGACGAGGTTCGGTTTCGAGAGTCTATTTCCGCCCTTTTTCGGTCGCGAGGCGGCTCATCAGGATCGCGGCGCGCTTGGCTTGGCGTTTCATGCTCGACAGGTCGGCCTGTTCCGCCGGGCTGTGGTCGCCGGTCGATGTGACGCCGAGGCCGATCAGGCCGTCCACATCCTGCGAGACGAAGCTGATATCGCCTGCGCCACGTTTGAGCGGATCGAGTTCGGGCATCGTCGCCAACCCCAGATCGGTGTTGACGCTGTTGAGCTTGGCCAGCAACGCCCGGTTGCCCGCCGTCGGGGCCATGGAGGGATAGCCCATGTCGAAGGCGATGCTGGCCGAGGTGCCGGGCAGATGCCCTGCCCCGACGATCGCCTGCATCTTGGCGCGCACGCGGGCGGTCTGCTCTTCGCTGAGCGTGCGGAAATCGCCCTTGGCGACGGCGATCGGCGGGATGATGTTGGTCTTGCCCGTCACTGCAATCCGCACGCCGTCCTTGTCCACGTCCGCGCTTTGTCCACCGCCGATCAGGCCGACATTGAAGGTCAGATTGGGTTCGGGCAATTCCTTGCGGAAGGCGACGATGATGCGCGCCAGTTCATAGACCGCGCCATCGCCCGCACTGGCGGAAAAGATGCCCGAACTATGGCCCGACTTGCCGGTAGCGGTCAGCGTCCAGCTATTGGAGGATCGCCGGGCGATCGATCCCATATCCTTGCCGTCCTCGACCGACAGCCCTTCGAAATCGAGCGCCACATCGGCGCGCTTGCCCGCCTGGATCAGGTCGGCGCGGGCGATGGCGATGGGTTCGCCCGAATCTTCCTCGTCACCGGTCAGCACGACTTCGATATTGGCATTTTTGAGCGTGCCCGCCGCCTGCATCGCTTTCAACGCCAGCAGCATCGTGACGACGCCGCCCTTGTCGTCCGCCACGCCCGGTCCCTTGGCCATGTCGCCGGTACGCTCGAATGTCTGGAACGGCGAGTCGGGTTCGAACACTGTGTCGAGATGGCCGATGAGCAGCATCTTCGTGGTTCCGGCGCGGCCCTTATGCACCGCGATCAGGTGACCGGCACGCTTGGCAGCGTCCATCGGCTGCCAGGTCACGGTAAAGCCCAGCGCCTCGAACTGCGGGCGCAGCATGTCGGCCACGGCCTTCACGCCCGCGAAATTCATCGATCCGCTATTCTGGTTCACAAGGGTTTCGAGCAGGCCGATCGCGGGCTCATAGCCCGCCTCGACGCTTTGCGTCATCGCGCGTTCGGCGGGCGACAGCGCCGCCATGGCGGGCGTGCCCGCCAGCAGCAGCGCGCCCGCGATCAGGCCTGCCTTCATCACTTGGCGAGTTCCGCTTCGATCGCCGCAACCAGCGCCGCATCGTCGGGTGCGGTGGTCGGGGCAAAGCGTGCGGCGACGCTGCCATCCTTGGCGATCAGGAATTTCTCGAAATTCCACAGGACTTCGGGCACCGGGTTCGGGGTCATGCCATAGCCCTTGAGCTTCTCCCGGAAGGCATCGCCCTCCCCCTGTGCTTCCGGCACCGCGCTGGTCAGGGCGGCATAGAGGGGGTGCTTGTCCGGGCCGGTCACCACGATCTTTTCGAACATGGGGAAATCGACGCCGAAATTGGTGGTGCAGAAGGTCGCGATCTCGTCATTGCTGCCCGGCTCCTGCGCGCCGAAATCATTGGCCGGGAAGCCCGCGACCACCAGCCCCTTATCCTTATAGGCGGCGTAAAGCTGCTCCAGCCCTTCATATTGCGGGGTCAGGCCGCATTTGGAGGCGACATTGACGGCCAGAACCACCTTGCCCGCATAGTCGGCGAGGCTGGCGTCAGTGCCCTTGATCGTCTTGAGCGGGATCTGCTGAATGTCGGTCATGCTTGGTCTCCTATGGTTGGCGCGAACCCTGCCACTATATGGCCGCGCCGAAAAGATGGCCTACGCCTGCGGTCATGGCCATCGCCAGCGCGCCCCACAACAGGGTGCGCAGGATGGACCGCAGCGGCTTTGCTCCGCCCAGCCGCGCGCCGACATAGCCCAATAGCGCCAGGCAAAGCAGGCACAGGCCCACGATCGCGACCAGCGCGCTGCCAGCCGGGACGATCGCGGAGACCAGCACCGGCGGGGTGGCCCCCACGGCAAAGCTGGCGGCCGAGGCCAGCGCCGCCTGTACCGGGCGCGCGGTCGCCATGTCCGAAATGCCAAGTTCGTCGCGGGCATGGGCACCCAGCGCATCGGTCGCCATCAACTGCTCCGCCACCTGCCCGGCGAGATCGGCGGTGAGGCCACGTTCGACATAGATGTCGCGCAGTTCGATCCATTCGGCGTGCGGCTGGGTGGCGAGCGCGTTGCGCTCCTTGGCGAGATCGGCGCGTTCGGTGTCCGACTGCGCGCTGACCGAGACATATTCGCCTGCCGCCATCGACATGGCACCGGCCACCAAAGCGGCGATGCCGGTCAGCAATATCGTCTGGCTGCTCGCGCCCGACGCGGCGATGCCGGTCATCAGGCTGGCGGTGGAGACGATCCCGTCATTGGCCCCCAGCACGGTTGCGCGCAGCCAGCCGACGCGGTTGACATAATGGACCGCGTGGTGAGGCTGGTCAGTTACATCGTCCATTGGTCAGCGCCATCCCCACATCCGTTCGCCCTGAGCCTGTCGAAGGGCTTTACTTGTTTGAAGTAAGAACAGGGCTTCGACAAGCTCAGCCCGAACGGGGCGTTTTCTACCCCGCCAACCCTTCGGCCTTTTCCTCCAGTTCCAGCCAGCGCATTTCCGCCTCCTCTTTCTCCGCCTTCGCCTTGTCGATCGCGCCGGTCAGCGCGGCGAATTTCTTGGGGTCGCGGGTGTAGAGCGCTGGGTCGGCCAGCGCTTCTTCATCGCGGGCGATGGCCGCTTCCAATTCCTCGACTCGCTTGGGCAGCAGTTCCAGGTCGCGCTGATCCTTATAGGTCAGCTTGGCGGAGACGGGCTTGGGTGGCGCGGGCGCGGCGGCGGCCTTTTTCTCGGCCTTGGCGGCCTTGCGCGGATCGCGCTTGGCGATCCAGTCGGCATAGCCGCCGACGATCACATCCACGACGCCGGTGCCGTCCAGCCCCAGCGTGACCGTCACGGTGCGGTCGAGAAAGTCGCGGTCATGGCTGACGATCAGGACCGTGCCGTCATAATCGGCGATCACTTCCTGCAACAGGTCGAGCGTTTCGAGGTCGAGATCGTTGGTCGGTTCGTCCAGCACCAGCAGGTTCGATTCGCGGGCAAATTCGCGCGCGAACAACAAGCGCGAGCGCTCGCCGCCGGACAGGGTCGCGACCTTTGCTTCGGCAAGGCTGGGATCGAACAGAAAGTCCTTGAGATAGCCATGGACATGCTTGCGCACCCCCCGCACGTCGATCCAGTCGCCGCCTTCGGCCAGCACGTCGCGCACCGTCTTGTCGCCCTGCATCAGGCTGCGCTGCTGATCGATGAAGATCATGTCGAGCGTTTGGGCCAGCGTCACGCTGCCGCTGTCGGGCGCGAGTTCGCCGGTCAGCAGCTTGAGCAGCGTCGATTTGCCCGCGCCATTGCCGCCGACGATGCCGATCCGGTCGCCGCGCTGGATACGCAGGGTGAAGTCTTCAATGATGACCCTGTCCCCGAACATCTTGGTGACATGCTCGGCCTTGATGACGCTCTTGGTCTTGCTGTCGTCGCTGGCCACGGCGATCTTCGCGGTCCCCTGCGGCCCCTGCATCGCGGCGCGGGTTTCGCGCATTTCCCATAGCTTGGCGAGCCGCCCCTGGTTGCGCTTGCGCCGTGCGGTCACGCCGCGTTCCAGCCAATGCGCCTCGATCTTAAGCTTGGCGTCCAGCTTTTCGGCCGCCCGCGCCTCTTCGGCATAGACGGCTTCCATCCATTGTTCGAAGCCGCCGAAGCCGATTTCACTGCGCCGCATGACGCCCCGGTCGAGCCACAGGGTCTGGCGCGTGAGCCGGGTCAGGAAGGCGCGGTCATGGCTGATGACGACGAACGCGCCATTATAGCGCGCCAGCCAGTTTTCCAGCCAATCGATCGCGGCGATGTCCAGATGGTTGGTCGGCTCGTCCAGCAGCAGCAGGTCCGGTTCGCTCGCCAGCGCACGGGCGATGGCGGCGCGGCGCCGTTCGCCGCCGCTCGCGGTCTTCGCTTCGCGCGACAGATCGATACCGAGTTGGTCGGCGATCGCCTCCACCTCATGCGGGGCAGGCGCAAACTCGCCTGCCAGCGCGAAGTCATGCAGCGTGGCGAAGGGCGTGACGTCGGGATCTTGCTCCAGCATGATGACCCGCGCGCCCGGCTGCACCGATCGCGTGCCACGGTCCGGCTCGATCAAGCCCGCGACCAGTTTCAACAGGGTCGTCTTGCCCGCGCCGTTGCGCCCGATCAGCGCCAGCCGGTCGCGCTGACCGACATGAATGTCGATCCCCTCGAACAACCAGTGGGAGCCTTGGGAGAGGCCAAGATTTTCGTAGGAAAGAAGAGGTGCTGCCATGGCCGTGCAGCTAGGCGTTAGCGCGCCGGGGGGCAAGGGCGAAGGAACCGGAAGCTGTCCCACGGCTTTCAACGCATGTCAGCGTCCGTTCATCGCAGCCGATACAAAAGACCGGCATCCCCACAGGAGAGTTACCCTTCATGAAATCCGCCCTTGTTCTTCTGGCCCTGGCCAGTGCCGCCCTACCCGCCATCGCGGCCGCCCAGACCAATGTGACCATCGCCGAAACCGCGCCGGTCGTGACGTTGAACGTCACCGAAAGCGTGGAAGCATCGCCCGACATCGCGACCGTGGGCACCGGCGTTCAGACCCGCGCGCCGACCGCGCAGGCCGCAATGCAGGACAATGCCGCCAAGACGGAGAAGCTGATCGCGGCGCTGGCCCGTGCGGGTATCGCCAAGAAGGACATCCAGACCAGCGGCATCAACCTGAACGCGCAATATGACTATAACCAGCGCGACGGCGAACCCAGCGGCCCGCGCTTCCTGGGCTATGAGGCGTCCAACACGCTGACCGTCAAGCTGCGCGACGTGAAGAAGGTCGGCTCGCTGCTCGATGCGATGGTCGCGGCGGGCGCGACCAACGTCAACGGCCCCAGCTTCGCGATCGACGATCCTGCGCCGATGCTGGCCCAGGCCCGTGGGCAGGCGTTGAAGAGCGCCAAGGCGCAGGCCGATTTCTACGCCCAGGCAGCCGGTTTTCGCACCGCGCGGCTGATTTCGATCAGCGAAAGCAACAGCGGTGGCCAGCCGCCCATGCCGATGCTGCAGAGTGCCCGTTTCAAGGCGGATTCGGTCGCAACGACTCCGGTCGAACCCGGCCAGGTCAGCGCGTCGGTGACGCTGACCGTGCAATATGCGTTGGATAAGTAAGGGATAGCCTTCCCCATCATGTTGGCGGTAGTCGGCATGATGGGGCGCCTCAAAACAATCCCCATCATTCACCACCTGTTCAATGCCCTGCGCCTATGCCATGCCCATGCTTATGAAGTGGAAAATTCTGCCAGCCTCTGTGACGATCGGGATTGGTGCGGCGCTCGCGCTGGTGGCGACTGTGCCTGCGGCTGATGCAGGCGGTCGCCGCGATGAACAGGACGCCGCCCGGCGCGCGATGCTGGACGGGCATGTCATGCCCTTTTCCATGATCAAGCGCCGCGTGGACGCCCAGATGGACGGGGCGACCTATGTCGGCAGCGAGTTCAACCCCGGTGCCAACCGCTATCGCCTGAAATATGTGAAGGACGGCAAGGTGGTATGGGTTGATGCCGACGGCCGGACAGGCGATATCATCGGCTGGGCGCGCTGACCGCGCTCGCTTTATAATAGAAACGGAAAGCCCATGCGTCTGCTGATCGTCGAGGATGAACCGAATCTGGGCCAGCAGCTCAGGAACACGCTGGAGGGGGCTGGCTATGCCATCGACCTCGCCACCGATGGCGAAGACGGCCATTTCCTGGGTTCCACCGAAAATTACGACGCGGTCGTGCTGGACCTTGGCCTGCCGACGATCGACGGGTTGACGGTGCTGGACCGCTGGCGCAAGGAAGGTCGTACCTTTCCGGTGCTGGTGCTGACTGCTCGCGACAGCTGGTCGGACAAGGTGGCGGGCCTGGACGCAGGCGCAGACGACTATCTCGCCAAGCCGTTCCAGAGCGAGGAACTGATCGCCCGGCTGCGCGCACTGATCCGCCGCGCATCAGGCAATGCGTCGAGCGAACTGACGGCGGGCGACGTGCGCCTCGATACGCGGTCGGGCAAGGTGACGCTGGCCGGCGATCCGGTCAAACTCACGGCGCAGGAGTATAAATTGCTGTCCTACCTGCTCCATCACAAGGGCAAGGTGGTCAGCCGCACCGAATTGATCGAACATATTTACGACCAGGATTTCGACCGCGATTCCAACACGATCGAAGTGTTCGTGACGCGCATCCGCAAGAAACTGGGTGCCGATGTGATCACCACCATCCGTGGTCTGGGCTACAGCCTCGACGAGCCGGGGCGCTGATCTGATTTCTCGTCCCGTTCGCCCTGAGCGAAGTCAAAGGGCTCTGCCGAACGCAGTGAGGCGCCTTCGCTCCGCTCAGGTGAGGGCTTCGACAGGCTCAGCCCGAACGGATATGGGGCCGAAGGGGCATGGGGCCGTCTGATAATAGCATGACCGATTCCCAATCCCCTCCCCCCGTCCGCTCTACCGGGTCCATCAGCCGCCGGATGATGGGCATTGCCGCGCTGTGGATCAGCCTGTTGCTGATCGGCGGCGGGGTGGCGCTGGATCGGGTGTTGAGCGACGCGATCACACGCAATTTCGACGATGGCATGAATTATGTGCTGACGGCGATGATCGCGGCGGCCGAGATCGGGCCGGAAGGCGAGGTGTTGTTCAACCGCGAACTCGCCGATCAGCGTTTCCTCGAACCCAATAGCGGCCTTTATTATCAGGTGAGCGCCAAGGGGCATGAGGATTGGCGTTCCCGCTCGCTGTGGGACCGCGCGCTCAAAGTGCCCGACGAGCATCGCGACCGGCACCTGCATGTCTATGACAGCAAACAGTTTCCCGGCGAGGATCTGCGCATCATGGAGCGGACCGTCGTGCTACCCGGTTCCGCCAGCCGCTGGCTGTTCATGGTCGGCCAAGCGCGATCCGGGCTGGACGCACAGATCAAAACGCTGCGCGCGACGCTGTTCCAGAGCTTTGCACTGCTCGCGCTCGGCCTGTTCGTGCTGGCGACGTTGCAGACCTTTTACGGGCTGCGGCCCCTGCGCAAGGTGCGGCAGGAAATCGTGCGGATGCGTGACGGGCAGAAAAGCCGCCTGACCGAGCCCATGCCGGCCGAAGTGCTGCCGATGGTCGAGGAATTGAACGCCCTGCTCGCCCATAATGAGCGGCAGGCGGAGGAGGCGCGCACCCATGCGGGCAATCTTGCCCATGCGCTCAAGACGCCGCTGACCGTCATCATGAACGCCGCGACCGCGCAGTCGCCCGACCTTGGCGAAGCGGTCATCCGCGAGGCGACGACGATGCGGCGGCAGGTCGATCACCATCTGGCCCGTGCCCGCGCGGTCGGGCGGCGCGGCGCGGCGCAGAGCCGGGCGGAGGTGTGGGCGAGCCTGACCGCCGTCGAGCGCGCGGTGCAGCGCCTCTATCCGCAGGCGCGGGTGGACATGGATGGCGACAAGGGCGCGGCGGTGCGCGTCGAGCGACAGGATCTCGACGAAATGCTGGGCAACCTCATCGAGAATGCGGCCAAATATGGCGGTGGATCGGTGTTTGCGACGGTGAAGCGCGCGGGCGAGATGGTCGAGATATTGGTCGAGGATGACGGCATGGGCATTCCGCTGGAAGAGCGCGTCCGCATCTTCGATCGCGGCGTGCGGCTCGATTCGGGCAAGCCCGGCACCGGCCTTGGCCTCGCCATCGTGCGCGATGTTGCCGAAATCTATGGCGGATCGGTGCTATTGGAGGAAAGCGAGGATCTGGGCGGACTGCTCGCGCGATTGCGCTTACCAGCGGCCTGATCTTTCCCTTGCCATCACGGGTCGCAGTTGCGAAACAATAGCAACACCCCCGCGCCCACAGGACCGATCATGCGGCGATATCTCTATTTCATCGCGGGTTGGGCGTCGCTGGGCCTCGGCACGATCGGGGCGTTCCTGCCGTTGCTGCCGACCGTCCCGTTCATGATCCTGGCCGCTTTCTGCTTTGCCCGGTCCAGCCCGACGCTGGAGGCCAAGCTGCTCGATCATAAGCATTTCGGCGCGCATATCCGCCGCTGGCGCGAAGGCGGAGCGATCAGTCGGCGGGGCAAGAAGGCGGCATTGGGTGCCTTTGCCTTCAGCATCGTGCTGGCGCTGATCTTCTCGCCCTTTCCCTGGTTCCTGATCCCGATCGCCGCCGCGCTGATCGGCGGGACGTGGATCTGGACCCGGCCTGAGGCCTGAACGGCTCAGCAGCGGCATTTCGCTTTGGCGGCGCGTTTGGGGGCGGTGGTGGCAAATTCGGCGGGGGTGAGTTTGGCGTCGCCATCCTTATCCGCCGCACCGAAACGGTCGGATGTCGCCACGGCCCATTCCTCGAAGGACAGCAGATTGTCGCCGTTTTTATCGAGCGCCTTGAACGCCTTGGTCCGGCTGCCCAGCATTTCGATGCGGGTGATGACCCCGTCGCGATTGCGGTCGTAGCGGGCAAAGCGTCGCTCTTCACGGCTTTGCGGGCTGGCCTCGGCAGGCATGGGCGGCGTGGCCCCCACGGCATCGGGATCGCCCTCCGGCAAGTTCTCCATAACGGGCGGCGGTGGCGCGGCCATGGCCAGTTGGGGTGCGGGATCGCTGCTTGCTTGGCCCGACCACCAGAACAGGCCGCCCGCGACGAGCAGCAACGCCGCCATGCCCCCTGCCAGCAATCGCCCCATATGCCTGCTCCCTTGCCGTGCGGGGCGCAGCCTATCGCGTCTGCCTACCGCCCGACAAGCGCGATCCGCAGCAGCCGCCATGCGAGCGAACGCGGCATCCCCAGCGGCGCGCGTCGTCCGGCCAGCACATCCTGTCGCGCCAGCGTTGCCAATATCCGCAGCGGCTTCCACCCACGCGGCCAGCGCGCGCCATCCATTTGCGGCGCGATCTCGCGCGCCAGAGCCAGCGCAGCGTCGGCCAGCGCCGCGTCGCCGACATGGCCGGCCATATCCCACAAGGCCCAGACCTGCCCCGCCGCCTCCAGCCAGTCCGGCGCATCGGCGACATCGGCCAGCGCGCGGAACAGCCCGCCGCCCCGCCCGGCGGCGTAGGCGCGCAGGCCATCGACGTCGATTTCCGGCTCGACCACCAGGATTTCCCAGCCGTCGATCATCGCCACCAGCCCCGGCGCGGCCATCGCGCCCGTGGCCCGCAACGCATCGACCACGGGCTCGCCCCGCCCCTTGCGCACGGCGGCATCATCGATGACGTCATTCCACCAGGCCAGCCGCATCTGCCCGATCGCCGGTTCGCTCGTCGTCCGCGCGACATGGGCGAGCCGCGCGTCGAACGCCCAGAGCGCCCGGTGCCGCTCCGCCCCCCGCCCGGCATGCGCCACCAGCACATCGACCAGCGGCGGCAATTCCTGCGTCAAGCCGCTCATCGGCGCGGACAGCCGCAGAGCAGGCGGGATTGGCGGGTTATCGGTCCTTTAACCATCTTCCTCATACACATTCTAACGAGTGCGCCTGCATAGGCGAAAATAATCTGTCCGGCCCGACATGGGGGGCGACGGGCACGACATGGGTGATGGCGGACAAATGGGCAAGCAGATCGAACATCCTGTAGGGTTCCTTCGCCGCCTGGCGAAGAGCCAAGCGGGCAATACCATGGCCATCGTCGCCGCCGCGATCATCCCGCTCGCCGCCCTGATCGGTGGCGGTCTGGACATGAGCCGCGCCTATATGGCCCGATCACGCCTGCAACAGGCGTGCGACGCGGCGGCGCTGGCGGGACGCCGGGCGATGACGACGTCATCGATGACCACGGCGAATATCGCGGAAGCAAGAAAGTTCTTCGATTTCAACTTTCCGCAAGGCACGGCGGAAACCACCGGTTTTACGCCCGTGATCCAGAGCAAGCCGGGCGAAACCACCACGGTTCAGGTGACGGCATCGACCAGCATCCCGACCACGGTGATGAAGATCTTCACATTCACGACGCTGCCCCTCAACGTCACGTGCGAAGCGCGGTTCGACATCGGCAATACCGATGTCATGCTGGTCCTCGATACCACGGGATCGATGGCGCAGGCGATCAGCGACGGCAATGGCGGCAGCACCACGCGCATCGCGGCGCTGCGGCAGGCGGTCAGGGATTTCTACGACACGCTGGGCGCGGGATCGGATGCGACCGGACGTATCCGTTATGGATTCGTCCCTTATAGTTCGACGGTCAATGTCGGTTATCAATTGCCCCCGACCGCCTTGCTAGGCGGCGTTGCTGGTGAAACAGCCGACTATCAAACGCGCCGTCTGGTCACCACCTATATCCCCTCCAGCACGACAGGTTCGTGGGTATATACGTCAGGCACGCTTTCGTCATGGGCTAACCAGAGTTCGACATCGGGTGGATCATCCGCCGCCTGCGTCGCACCCGCCAATACCGTCACGACGGTGACGAACAATCCGACCACGTCGACCAGCACCGGCAGCAACGGTGCGATAACCACGACCACCAGCACGACCCGCGTGAGGAACGGCAGGGAATATAGCGCGACCTATACCCCTGCCACGTCGGGCTATTGGACGGGGCCGTGGTATCGGAGATATTGGATAGATGGCTCTCCAAGCAGCTGCGTCATCAAGGTCCGCACCTTTAGCAATTATACCGAGACGAAGACCGACACCGATACGCAGACACCGCAATTTAGCTGGGAATATGGGAAGTTCCCGGTTGATGTGACCAATTATATCAAGGGGAATGCGGTTGCCAATCCAACCTATCACGCGAGCCTGCCAGGCGACGTGAACGGCACAACTGTCGCGTCCACCACAAGCTGGCTGGGGTGTATCGAGGAACGGAAGACAGACAGCAGTATCACGGCGACCAGTTCGATCGCATCGATCCCGGCGACGGCCTTTGATCTTCAGATCGACACGCCAGCCACCAATGCCGACACCAAATGGCGTCCACATTGGCCGGAGGTGATGTTCACACCCGACGGACGCTGGCTTCATGATAATCGCCATCCCGATTATCGGGCAAGCTCAGGCGGTTGGAACGCCTGCCCCAGCCAATCGCGCCGTCTTACCAGCTATGCCAGCCGCACCGCCATTCCCACAGGCCAGACGAGCAGTTTCGATGCCTATGTCGATGACCTGATTGCGATTGGTGGCACCTATCACGACATCGGCATGATCTGGGGCGCGCGCTTCCTGTCGCCCACGGGCATCTTTGCAGCCGACAATAGTAATGCGCCCAACGGCTTCAATATCTCGCGTCACATCGTTTTCATGACCGATGGCGACATGAGTGCCTATGACCAAGTATATGGTGCCTATGGCTATCAAAAGCTGGACGGTCGCGTTGCCGCGACGTCTGCGGACAATACGTCGCTGACCGCCGTTCACAATCGCCGTCTCGAAATGCTGTGCAATGCGGTCAAGGGCAGAGGGATCACCGTCTGGGTCATCGGGTTCCGCAACCAGTCCGAAGGCAATATCCAGGCACCGCTCCAAGGCTGCGCGTCCAGTTCCAATCACTGGATGATGGCCTATACCCAGGCGCAGCTAACCCAGAAGTTCAAGGACATCGCCAAGAATATCGGCGGTTTGCGGGTGTCGAAATGATGCGGGTAGGGATCACCCGTCTGGCGCGGCTGCGCCGCGACACGCGGGGCGTGACGCTGGTGGAATTCGGCCTGATCGCAGCGCCGCTGTGCCTGACGATCATGGCGATCGCAGATCTGGGCTATCAATCCTATCTGCGATCGGTGACGCGCGGGGCACTGGAACAGGCGTCGCGATCCGCGTCGGTCGGGACTTTGAACAGTGCGCAGATCGACGCCTATATCGCGGCGCAGATGGCGACGATCAACGCCAAGAACGGCACGACGTCGGTGGTGAAGAAGAGCTATTATAATTTCTCGCGCGTGGGCAAGCCGGAGAAGATCACTACCGACACCGCCCCGCTAGGCAGTTACAATAGTGGCGACTGTTATGAAGACGCCAATGGCAACGGCTCCTACGACATGGCGTTGGGGTCGGACGGCCTGGGCGGCGCAGACGACATAGTCTATTATGAAGTCACCGTGTCGATGCCGCGCATCTTCCCCATGGCCAAGATGCTGGGATGGAGCGCCACGCAATCGACGAAAGCCACTACCATCGTCCGCAACCAGCCCTGGGCCAATCAGGCCAAGCCAGCGATCAAATGCGTATGACCCGAAAGCTGTTCACCCTGCCCCATCGACCACGCCGCCTGCGCGAGGATGATCGCGGGGTCGCGATGATCGAATTTGCCTTCTCGCTGCCGGTGCTGTTGATTTTGTGCATGGCCGGGTTGGAGACGGCGAACCTGGCGCTGGCGCATATGCGCCTCAGCCAGATCGCGATGCTGGTTGCCGACAATGCCGCGCGCGTGCGCACCTCCATCGATGAGGCCGACGTCAATGAAATCATGGTGGGAGCCGAACTGACGTCGGACAAGCTGGGATTGCAGCAACATGGCCGGATCATATTATCCAGCCTGGAACCCAATGGATTGACCGGCCCGAATGAAGGCCAGACCATAAGGTGGCAGCGCTGCTGGGGCGCGGGTGCCTTTCCGTCGAGCTATGGCGTGGCGGGCGATGGCGCGACCGACGCGAGCCTGAGGGATGGCATGGGGCCAGGCCCCACGGCTGCGACCAAGATCACGTCCGGCACCGGCACCGCGGTCATGTTCGTGGAAGTCGCCTACACCTACCAACCACTGGTGACCAACGACCTGTTTGGCCCGAAGGTGATCCGCTATACCAGCGCGTTCAATGTGCGGGAACGCACCGACCAAGCCATCAAGAATGCGGGCAATCTGGCGGCATCCGCCACGGCTCGCTGCACCTGATGAAAAAAAGGGCGGCCCGCAAGCCGCCCTTTCCTTATTACTTGTAGCAGACCTTCTTCGCCGCTTCGACCACGCGGGCGGCGTCGATGAGGGCGGCTTTTTCGAGGTTTGCGGCATAGGGGAGCGGCACGTCTTCGTTGGTGACGCGCAGTACCGGGGCGTCGAGATCGTCGAAGCCCTTTTCCATGACGACGGCGGCGATTTCCGACGCGATCGAGCAGGTCGGCCAGCCTTCTTCGACCACGACGATGCGGTTGGTCTTCTTGAGGCTTTCCAGCACGGTCGCGGTGTCGAGCGGGCGCAGCGTGCGCAGGTCGATGACCTCCGCGTCGATGCCCTCTGCGGCCAGCGTTTCCGCGGCGTCGAGCGCGAGGCCCACGCCGATCGAATAGCTGACCAGCGTCACGTCCTTGCCCGGCCGCATGATCCGCGCCTTGCCGATCGGCAGGACATAGTCATCGACCTTGGGCACGTCGAAGCTACGCCCGTAGAGCAGTTCGTTTTCCAGGAACACGACCGGGTCGGTCGAGCGAATCGCCGCCTTGAGCAGACCCTTGGCATCGGCCGCGTCATAAGGCGCGATGACGATCAGACCGGGGACGGCGGCATACCAGGGTGCGTAATTCTGGCTATGCTGCGCGCCGACGCGGCTGGCCGCGCCGTTGGGACCACGAAACACGATCGGGCAGCGCATCTGGCCACCGGACATGTAATTGGTCTTGGCCGCCGAGTTGATGATGTGGTCGATCGCCTGCATGGCGAAGTTGAACGTCATGAACTCGACGATCGGACGCAGGCCGCCCATGGCCGCGCCGGTACCGATGCCGGCAAAGCCATATTCGGTGATCGGCGTGTCGATGACGCGCTTGCCGCCAAATTCGTCCAGCAGACCCTGGGTGACCTTATAGGCACCCTGATATTCGGCCACTTCCTCGCCGATCACGAACACGCGCTCATCGGCGCGCATTTCTTCGGCCATGGCGTCGCGCAAGGCTTCGCGGACGGTGGTTTTGACGAACTCGGTGCCTTCAGGCAGGTCCGGATCGGCAACGGTCGCCTTGGCTTCCGACGCCAGCTTGGCGGTGCCGCTTTCGGCCTTTTTGGGCGCTTCGGCTTCAGCCTTGGCAGGTGCTGCGGCCTTGGGCGCGGGTGCTTCGTCCTCGCCCTCTTCGCCGGCCATCGTCGCGATGACGGTGCCGACCTTCACGCCTTCGGACCCTTCGGCGATCATGATCTTGCCGATCTTGCCTTCATCGACGGCTTCGAATTCCATCGTCGCCTTGTCGGTTTCGATCTCGGCCAAAATGTCGCCGGACTTCACTTCGTCGCCTTCCTTCACCAGCCACTTGGCCAGCGTGCCCTCTTCCATCGTCGGCGAGAGCGCCGGCATCTTGATTTCGATACCCATTAATATTGCTCCACCAGCACGTCGGTATAGAGTTCGGCCATGTCCGGCTCAGGCGAAGATTCGGCGAAATCGGCCGCTTCGCTGACGATCTTGCGGATGTCCTGGTCGATTTTCTTGAGTTCGTCCTCGCCCACGCCATGTTCGGCGAGATAGACCTTGGCGCCCTCGATCGGGTCGGACTTGTCGCGCATCGCCTGCACTTCTTCGCGCGACCGGTACTTGGCCGGATCGGACATGGAGTGGCCGCGATAGCGGTAGGTCTTCATTTCCAGCAGGATCGGGCCATTGCCGCCCTGCACCCACTTCAACGCTTCCTCGGTCGCGCCGCGCACGGCCAGCACGTCCATGCCGTTGACCTGGATGCCGGGAATGCGGAAGCTTTCGCCCCGGCGATAGAGCTGGTCTTCCGCCGAAGAGCGGTTGACGCTGGTGCCCATAGCGTATTGATTATTCTCGATAACGAAAATGATCGGGAGCTTCCACAGTTCGGCCATGTTGAAGGATTCATAGACCTGGCCCTGGTTGGCCGCGCCGTCACCGAAATAGGCGACGCACACGCCGCCATCGCCATTATATTTGTGCGCAAAGCCCAGGCCCGCGCCGAGCGACACCTGTGCGCCGACGATGCCATGACCGCCGAAAAATTTATGTTCGACGCTGAACATATGCATCGAACCGCCCTTGCCGCGCGAAATGCCCGCGCCACGGCCGGTCAGTTCGGCCATGATGACGTTGGGGTCGATGCCATAGGCCAGCATGTGGCCATGGTCGCGATAGCCGGTGATAACGCTGTCCTTGCCGGGCACGAGTGCCGACTGGATGCCGACCGCAACCGCTTCCTGGCCGATATAAAGGTGACAGAAGCCGCCGATGAGACCCAGGCCGTACAGCTGGCCCGCTTTCTCTTCGAAGCGGCGGATGAGGACCATCTGCCGGTAGAATTCCAGCAATTCTTCCTTGCTGGCCTTGTAATCGGTCGGAGTGTCGGGGCGAGGCCGGTTATGGTCCGCGCCGACCGGGCTTTTCGCCTCGGCCTCTGCGCGGGTCGGGCGCGGCGTCGTTGGTTTCGCCAAGGCTCTTATCCTCTTGCGTGGGGTCGGATGGAAGGAAGCTCGATATAGCGGCAGAGTTGCATATATTGCAACGGCGGACCCGACGGAATCCGGGCTAAAGCTATCATCTTGAGCTAATATTGGTCGTGGCGAAGGCTCAGTTGAGCGGCACGATCACTTCGTCATGATGGATAACACCAAGCTGGCGGCGGATCAGTTCGTCCGACAGATCGGGATCGACGCGGCGCGGGTTGAGTAGGTCGACCCGGTTGCGCAAGTCGGCGCGCGCTTGCTGCACCCGCTTAAGTTCGGCCTTGGCCGCGCCGAGCTGCCGCGAATAATCGCCCCAGGCGAGGATGCCGTTCGATCCCACGACGACGTAGCCCGCGAAGGACAGCAGCAGAAGCAGCGCAATCGCAGGGCCAAGGGCCGAGAATAAAAGGAGACGTAGCTTCGCGATGTGCGCCATCGCCCACAAGAATCACAAGAAAAGGTCGGCCGCAAGCGAATTTTGTCGAACTTGCGGCCAACCGAAGGAAAGCCGATCAGCGGAAGATGGAGCGTCCGGCATAGACGGCGACATCGCCCAGTTCTTCCTCGATGCGGATGAGCTGGTTATACTTCGCAAGCCGGTCCGACCGGGCGAGCGAGCCGGTCTTGATCTGACCGCAATTGGTGGCGACCGCGAGGTCGGCGATGGTCGCGTCCTCGGTCTCGCCCGACCGATGCGACATGACGGCAGTGTAGCGGGCGCGGTGCGCCATATCGACCGCCGCCAGCGTTTCGGTCAGCGTGCCGATCTGGTTGACCTTGACCAGCAGCGAATTGGCCAGGCCCATGTCGATGCCCATCGAAAGTCGCTTGGGGTTGGTGACGAACAGGTCATCGCCGACCAATTGCACCGAACCGCCGATCTTGTCGGTCAGCGCCTTCCAGCCCTCGAAATCATCCTCGCCCATGCCATCCTCGATCGACTTGATCGGATAGTAAGCGCACAGGGCGGCGAGATAGTCGGCCATTTCAACCGGACTGAGCGAAAGGCCTTCACCCGAAATCTCGTACTTGCCGTTCTTGAAGAACTCCGTCGCGGCACAGTCCAGCGCCAGCATGACGTCGTCGCCGGGCTTGTAGCCAGCCTTTTCGACCGACAGCATGATGAAGTCGAGCGCATCGCGGGTCGAGGCGATGTTGGGCGCGAAGCCGCCTTCATCGCCGACCGACGTCGCCAGCCCCTTGTCGTGCAGGCCCTTCTTCAACGTGTGGAAGATTTCCGACCCGATCCGCACGGCATCGGCGATGCTTTCGGCCCCGACCGGCATGATCATGAATTCCTGAAAATCGATCGGGTTGTCGGCATGTTCGCCGCCGTTGATGATGTTCATCATCGGCACTGGCAGCACATGCGCCGACACGCCGCCGACATAGCGATAGAGCGGCAGGCCGCGCGCATCGGCAGCGGCTTTTGCCACCGCCAGGCTGACGCCCAAGATCGCGTTGGCGCCCAGGTTCGACTTATTGTCGGTGCCGTCGAGCGCGATCATCGCGGCATCGACTTCGCCTTGATCTTCGGCATCGAAGCCGATCAGTTCGCCTGCAATCTCGTCATTGACGGTATCGACCGCTTTCAGCACGCCCTTGCCCATATAGCGGCTCTTGTCGCCGTCGCGCTTTTCCACCGCTTCATAGGCGCCGGTTGACGCGCCTGATGGCACCGCCGCGCGGCCGAAGCTGCCATCATCAAGCATGACATCGACTTCGACGGTGGGGTTGCCCCGGCTGTCGAAAATCTGGCGGGCGTGAATGTCGAGAATGGCGGTCATGATCGCTCCCTGCACTGACAATGGGCGGGCAACCCTGATGGCGGCCCCTCCCCTGTTTTTCCGCGCTCCGCTTAGCCAGCGGCCCGGCTATTGGCAATGCAGGGCTTGCACGCATCGAAAAAATGCCGATGGTCGAAAATGTGACGGCAACGGAACTGCATGCCGCTGCGGAGCATTTGGAATATAACCACCTGCCGCCTCGCGCGGCGCACCATGCTGCATCAAGAGGGAGATTGAGGACGATGGTTGATACCCCGGTAACGCCGGCCGCCAAGCGCGGACGCCCCCCCAAGGCCAAGACCCTGGATACCGCCGCCAACGCCGTCGCCGTGAAGGCCGAGCCGCTCAAGAAAGCCGCGACGGAAGCGGCGTCAGACGCCGCCGCTGAGGTGGAAAGCGCTGCAAAGGGCCTGAGCGCACAGATCAAGCCGATCAAGGAGCAAGCCGAGAAGGCTGCCAAGGCTGCGGCCGAGAAGTTGAACGCGGTTGATTGGAAAGCCCATATCGACCCGATCAAGGAGCAGGCTGGCAAGACCGCCAAGTCCGCCGCAGGCGTCGCCAAGGACAAGACCGGGACGGCCATGCAGAGCCTGTCCAAGCTGATCGCCGACACGGCCGCCACGGTCGATGCCAAACTCGGCCCGCAATATGGCGACTATGCCCGTCAGGCCGCCGAACAGGTTGCCGGTGCAGCAGACAGCCTCGACAACAAGGATGTCGATCAGTTGATGGCCGAAGCGCGCGATTTCGTGCGCAAGAGCCCGGCTGTCGCCATCGGCGCGGCCGCCGTTGTCGGCTTCGTGTTGATGCGCCTTGCCAAAGGGTCGGACGACAAGGCCTGAGGGTTTGCCGTTCCGGCTTTCCCGTCACTGAAACGAAAGGCTCCGGTTTCGGGGCGGAGGATCTATTGACACAAGAGCCAACGGAAACGGCGGTTACGCCGCACGCCGAAGGATTGGATCCAGGCGGTCCGGAAGATGGCGCACGCACCGAAAGCGTGCGTGACGCCTTCGCCCGCCTTTACGCCGATGGCCGGGCTTATGCCTCGGCCGAAGCGGACAAGCAGAAGCTGAGGCTCAGCATCGTCGGCGTCGGCGTCCGCAATGCGGCGGTGCTGGGACTGGTCGCGCTCATGCTGGCGTTTGCCAGCATCGTGGCGTTGCTGGTCGGTCTTGTCGTGGCCTTGTCCCGCCATCTCGACCCTTTGTGGGCGACGCTGATCGTAACCGGCGGCGGGTTGCTCGTGACGGTCCTGCTGCTGCTGATGGCCAAGGGCTGCATCACCCGCATGAAGAAGGCGATCACGCCATGACGCAGGGACTGGCTTATCGAGAGGCCTGCGCCCGCGCCGACCTGGCCCGCGCGCAGATGAAGATCAGTGCCGCGCAAGCGAAGGCGCGGATCGCGCCTGCACTTCTGATTCAGGACGCTAAGGATAAGGCGATCGACGGCGTATCTGGCGCTGTATCGAGCGCGGTGGCTCTCGGCGCAGCCAAGGCGCAGCAACGCCCCGTTGCCGTCGGTGCAGCCGCTGCCGCATTCGCGCTTTTTCTGGCGCGGCGGCCGATTACGGCACTTTTCCAACGCTTATACGTTCGTTTCAGGAACACCCCAACAGATATGCCGGAGAATGACCATGGCTGACATTCGTGCCCAAGTGAACCGTGCCCGTGAAGCGGCGAATGACGCCGCCTCGACCGCAACCGACCGCATCCGTGAAACCACGGCCAAGGCGCGCGAAGGCGCTGGCGAACTGGTCCAGACCGGCCGCGACAAGGCGGGCATGGCCTATGGCGACGCGCGCGACAAGACGCAGCGCGCCGCAACCCGCGCCAACCAGATCGTGCAGGACCATCCGGTCGCCGCCGTTGCTGGTGCGATCGCCGTTGGTGCCGTCGTGGCGTGGATGTTCCCCAAGAGCCGCGCGATGATGAAGGCCTTGCCGGGTCTTGCCGTTACCGCCGGATCGCGGGTTGCCGAAGCGGCGCTCGCCGCCCGCGCGGCGGCAGCCGAGGGCGCTGAAACGGTGAAGACCAATGCCGCCCATGCCCTGCACAACGCGGGCGACGCCGCTTCGCATGCACGCGACAATCTCGCTTCGGCCGATCTATCGGCCAAGGCGTCGAAGCTCGCCGATGACGTGACCTCGCTTGTGGCGCACCGTATTGAAGCGCTGGGCGATGCGATCAAGGCGCGGTTGCCCAAAAGCTAATCGCGACGGCGTGAAAAGCATGCCAACACGGCTTTAGTCCCCCTTGGATGGGGCGTGCGGCGCTGCTAGGGTCGCCGCCCACCCAAGGGAGATAATAAAACGCCATGAGCAAAATGCATCTGGTGCTTGGCGGTCGCGTAACCGATCCGCAGACGCTCGAATTTCAAGACCTCAGCAAAGTCGACCTGGTCGGCGTGTTTCCCGACTATGCTTCGGCCGAAAAGGCTTGGCGCGGCGCGGCGCAGCGTACGGTGGACGACGCTGAAATGCGCTATGTGATCGTGCATCTGCATCGCCTGCTCGAACCTGAACTGCCCAAGGCGGACTGAAATTGACCATAGCCGTTCCCCGGATGAAACCGGGGAACGGCTATTTTCTGGTGATCAATTAACCGCGTGCGGCCTTTTGCGGAAGCGCCAGCGGAGCAGCGGGCGGGTCAGGGCCAGCCCGGCGAGAAACCCGCCGATATGCGCAGCGACCGCAATCTGCCCGAGATCGCCCATGCCTCCGGCGGTGGCAAATCCGATCATCAACTGGAGCGCGATCCAGCCGCCAGCCAGCCAGGCCAGACGCACGATATTGGCCGAAAACGGCCCGATCCGGCGTACCTGTTGCTGGCTATAGAGCAAGGCATAGGTCGCCACGACAGCCGAAATGGCCCCGCTTGCGCCGACCATCGGCCCGGTCGAGCCCGGATCGATCAGCCACTGCGCCCCGCAGGCGGCATAGGCGCCCACGCCATAGAGCAGCAGCGTTGGCCCCTTGCCCAGCACATGTTCGACATGCCGCCCGCAAAAGACGAGCATCAACATAT
The DNA here is from genome assembly GCA_001829085.1 of Sphingomonadales bacterium RIFCSPLOWO2_12_FULL_63_15. Taxonomy (GTDB): domain Bacteria; phylum Pseudomonadota; class Alphaproteobacteria; order Sphingomonadales; family Sphingomonadaceae; genus Sphingobium. The sequence goes on from MIAK01000047.1 coordinate 112,974, forward strand.
TGAAGCCGACATGCAGCCATCCGGCATGGATGAGCGTGCAGGTGAGCGACGTCAGCCACCACGGCACCGCCGCCAGCCCCGCCAGCAGGTCGGGATCGCCCACGCGCGCGGGGATGAACCCGCCCAGCACGGCTGCATTGTCGATATGACCCGTCAGATACAGGATCAGGAACACGGCGAAGCTGATCGCCGCGATCCCGTTCGTCATGGGGCCAGCGGGCAATTTCACGGGATCAGATGAACTCGATTTTTTCGACCGAGTAGAATTTGTCGCCCGACGGCACCGATACCTCGACATCCTCGCCGACCGTGCGACCGATCAGCGCACGCCCCAGCGGGCTGTTGTACGAGATCATGCCCGCCTTGGCATCCGCCTCGGCCTGACCGACAATCTGATATTTCACCGGCTTGTCATCTTCGTCGAGCAAGGTCACGGTCGCGCCGAACACGATCTTGTTGCCTGACAGGGTCGCCGGATCAATGATCTGCGCGCGCGACAGCTTGTCTTCCAGATCGTTGATCGTGGCCTCTACCTGGCCCTGCCGTTCCTTGGCAGCGTGATATTCCGCATTCTCGGACAGGTCGCCATGGGCGCGCGCTTCCTCGATGGCGTCCACGATGAGGGGCCGTTCGGCCTTGAGTTCGCGCAGCTGCGTATTGAGCTTGTCATAGCCCATCTGCAGCATCGGCATCTTCTCAACGGTCGCCATTATGCAAATCCTTCGTCAAAACTTCCCTTTGGCGGCCCGAACAGCGGGCCGCCCGCAGCATGCTTCCTTGTGCAGGGGATCAGGCGTGCGACAGGGGATAATAGGACTGGAGCGAGCGCACTTCAAGGGGATGTCCCCGTAAAGCCTCGATCGCATCGGCCGCAGCGACGCTGGCGGCCGCCGTGGTGAAGCTGGCGACCTTGCCGCGTAGCGCGCTGGTGCGGATCGCCTTGCTGTCCTTCAACGACTGCCAACCTTCGGTCGTGTTGAAGATCAGCTGCACGTCGCCATCGGTGATCTTGTCCACGATATGCGGACGCCCCTCGGCCACCTTGTTCACCTTTTCCACCGCGATGCCATGGTTGGCCAGATAATCGGCGGTGCCGCCCGTCGCGATCAGCGTGAAGCCCATATCGGCCAGCTTGCGCGCGGCGGGCAGGATCACCGGCTTGTCGCTATCCTTGAGCGAGATGAACACCGTACCGCTGGTCGGCAACAGCGTGCCCGCACCAATCTGCGCCTTGGCAAAGGCGGTCGCGAAATTGCTATCGATTCCCATGACTTCGCCGGTGCTCTTCATTTCCGGCGACAGGACGGGATCGACACCGGGGAAGCGCCCGAACGGGAACACCGCTTCCTTGACCGCGACATGGTCGATCGCATTGCGGTCGATCTTGGGCAGGTCGCGGATCATCTCGCCCGCCATCACGCGCGCGGCGATCTTGGCGATGGGCGTGCCGATGGCCTTGGCGACAAAGGGCACCGTGCGGCTGGCGCGCGGGTTGACCTCGATCAGATAGACCATGCCATCCTTTACCGCGAACTGGATGTTCATGAGGCCGCGCACCGACAGCGCATGGGCCAATACCTCGGTCTGCCGCTCGATCTCGGCGATGATGTCATCGGATAGGCTGTAGGGCGGCAGCGAGCAGGCGCTGTCGCCCGAATGGACCCCCGCCTCCTCGATATGCTGCAACACGCCCGCGACCACGACATCCTCGCCATCGCACAGCGCATCGACATCGACCTCGATCGCGTCGCGCAGATATTGGTCGATCAGCACCGGCGATTCGCCCGACACCTGGACGGCGGTGGTGATATATTCCTCCAACTGCGCTTGCCCGTCGACAATCTCCATCGCCCGGCCGCCCAGCACATAGCTCGGCCGCATCAGCACCGGATAGCCGATGCGGTTGGCGACCGCGATCGCCTCCTCCCGGCTGCGCGCAATGCCGTTGGCGGGCTGGCGCAGCTTGAGCTTGTCGATCAGCGCGGCGAACCGCTCACGATCCTCGGCCAGGTCGATCGCATCGGGCGAGGTGCCCAGGATCGGGATGCCCGCATCCTCCAGCGCTTGCGCCAGCTTGAGCGGCGTCTGCCCGCCGAACTGCACGATCACGCCTTTGAGCGTCCCGTTGGTCATTTCGACGGCCAAAATTTCCAGCACGTCCTCGGCGGTCAGCGGCTCGAAATAGAGCCGGTCCGACGTGTCATAGTCGGTCGACACCGTTTCCGGGTTGCAGTTGACCATGATCGTCTCATAGCCCGCCTCCGACAGCGCGAAACAGGCATGGACGCAGCAATAGTCGAACTCGATCCCCTGCCCGATCCGGTTCGGCCCGCCGCCCAGAATCACGACCTTCTCGCGATCGGTCGGGGCGGATTCATTCTCCGCCTCACCGAAGATCGGCGCTTCATAGGTCGAATACATATAGGGCGTCTTGGCCGCGAACTCGGCCGCGCAGGTGTCGATCCGCTTGAACACCGGCCGCACGCCGAGCTTATGGCGCAGCTTGCGCACCTCCGCTTCGGTCACGCCGTCGGTCATCGCCTTGACCGCTTCGTGGATCAGGCCCGACCCGCGCGCAATGCCCCGCTCCATGCCGCGCAGATTGGCAGATTTGAGCGCCAGATAGGCCAGCCGCTTGTCGGAAAAGCCCATCGACTTGAGGTGCCGCATGCCATCGGCATCACGCGGCAAGCCGTTTTCCAGAACCTGCGCTTCGGCCTCGACGATCTCCTTGATCCGCTCCAGGAACCAGGGATCGAATTTGGCGATATTGTGAATTTCCGCGACGGTCAGCCCTTCGCGCAAGGCCTGCGCTGCGACCAGCAGCCGGTCGGGCGTCGGCTGCGCCAGAGCGGCCACGATGTCGTCCTTGGGCGCGCCCGCCAGATGATCAACATCGTTGAAGCCGCACAGCCCGGTTTCGAGGCCGCGCAGCGCCTTCTGCATCGATTCATGGATGTTGCGGCCGATCGCCATCACTTCGCCGACCGACTTCATCGCCGTGCCCAGCAGCGGTTCGGCACCCTTGAACTTCTCGAACGCGAAGCGCGGGATCTTAGTGACGACATAGTCGATCGTCGGTTCGAACGAGGCCGGGGTCGCCCCGGTAATGTCATTCTCGATCTCGTCGAGCGTATAGCCCACCGCCAGCTTCGCTGCGACCTTGGCGATGGGAAAGCCGGTCGCCTTGGACGCCAGCGCCGACGAGCGCGACACGCGCGGGTTCATCTCGATGACGACCAGGCGGCCATCCTTGGGATTGACCGCGAACTGTACGTTGGAACCGCCTGTTTCCACACCGATTTCACGCAGCACCGCAATGGATGCGTTGCGCATGATCTGATATTCCTTGTCGGTCAGCGTCAGCGCCGGGGCGACGGTGATGCTGTCGCCGGTATGGACGCCCATCGGGTCCACATTCTCGATCGAACAGATGATGATGCAATTGTCGTTGCGGTCCCGCACGACCTCCATCTCATATTCTTTCCAGCCGAGCAGCGATTCCTCGATCAGCACTTCGGTTGTCGGCGACGCATCCAGCCCGCCGCGCACGATCGTCATGAACTCGTCGCGATTATAGGCGATGCCCCCGCCGGTGCCGCCCATGGTGAAGCTAGGCCGGATGATCGACGGAAGCCCGGTAAACTCCAGCCCTTCGAGCGCCTCTTCCATCGTATGCGCGATACGCGAGCGCGCCGATTCCAGCCCGATCTTGTCCATCGCGTCGCGGAACTTGATCCGGTCCTCGGCCTTGTCGATCGCCTCGGCATCCGCGCCGATCATCTGGACGCCATATTTCTCCAGCGTGCCGTCATTGAACAGCGCCAGCGCCGTGTTCAGCGCCGTCTGCCCGCCCATCGTCGGTAACACCGCGTCCGGCCGCTCCTTCTCGATGATCTTCGCCACGATTTCCGGCGTGATCGGCTCGACATAGGTCGCGTCGGCAAATTCCGGGTCGGTCATGATCGTGGCCGGATTGGAATTGACGAGGATGATGCGATAGCCCTCCTCCTTCAACGCCTTGACCGCCTGCGTGCCCGAATAATCGAACTCGCACGCCTGGCCGATGATGATCGGGCCAGCGCCGATGATGAGGATGGAGGAGATGTCGGTTCTTTTAGGCATTGACTGATACGCTCCAAAGCCCTCTCCCTTGAGGGAGAGGGTTGGGTGAGGGTGTGAGACGGTGGTGGAGAAACGCTTGACCGGCACCGCGCGCAAACTGCGCGGCGACCCGACCGAAGCGGAAAAGGCGCTGTGGACGCGACTGCGCGTGGGGCAGGTCGATGGCTTTAAATTCGTCCGGCAATTTCCGATCGGGGCGCATGTCGCCGACTTTGCTTGCCGGGGGGCGAGACTGGTGATCGAACTGGATGGCGGACAGCATGCTATTGGCGATAGTGACGCAGCGCGCACCGCGCTTATCGAAGCGCATGGCTACCGCGTCATCCGCTTCTGGAACCATGATGTCCTGGCAAATATCGACGGCGTGCTGGAAAGCCTCCGCGCCGAATTGCGCCTCTCCCGAAACCTTCTCCCTTGAGGAGGATAGAGCCTGTGTAGCAAACGACGCAACCGCTTCCACCTTCTCCCTTGAGGGAGAAGGATACGAAGCCTTGCCAGCTTGCTGGCTAGGCGAAGTTGGATGAGGGTGTAGGACGACTGTCGAATATCCCATCAACGCCGATCCCCCTCACCCCAACCCTCTCCCCGCAGGGGAGAGGGAGTCCGGGTGTGCCCAGCACCGATGCTGCGGATAGAGGCGATGTCGGTGCGTTTAGGCATGCTATCCGTCGATTCCGATGTGCTTTAACAGAGTCGTTAGCAATGCAGCGGCAAGAGCGCCGATGGCTTCTTTTTCATATCGCTGCGCTAAGAATGTCAAAGATTGAACTAAAGTGACTTCAAGAACATAGAGCTTAAAACTACCGGCGCGGATTAGCTCTCGACCGGCTTTCAATTGACCTAAAAGAATTTCTCGCAGGCCTGGGGACCCATCAATCTGATTCTGTGCTGACACTGCAGAGATAATTTCAGACGTTTTAATATCGAAATCCGAAATTTCGTTGTCAGAAAAAGTTACTACTCTATCAGAAGCAGGAGCAACAGCATCGACATGAGTCTCGCCGCGCTCAACCGACGTTCCTGAGTTAATTTCAGAAAATTTATCGAAAACATCCTTATAGAATCTATTTCCTACTCGGCTCGCCACTGAATATATGGGACTGTTAGATAATATCTGATCTCGAAACTTTGCATATTTACCCGGCCTGTATGCTATGTAATCGCCCGCTACGGCATCACCAATCACACCAAACAATTCATAGTCCAGCATCAACTCGTAAAGTTTTTGAGCGGTAATCGTCGTGTTGACTAAACCGCGGGCATCTAGTGAAGCTAAGTGGTTCTCTATCTCTTCAGCAAAATGAGACCAAAGCTCTTCCGACCGCATGTAAGAGTCAGGGATGTTAAGCCGCTCGGCATTTCCAAGGACATAAGCCAACGCATAATCTTCAATGCTGTTATCAGCCATCAATGCACCGCCCCCGTCCGGGCCTCGCACCCCCAGCCGTCATACTCAACGCCGCACAATATCTCGATCTGCAGGCATTTCTTGGTCAGCGCCTTGATCGACGCTTCATCCACCGCCTGTTCGCATTCGAGGAACAGGAACAGGTCGCCATCCTCATCCTCTTCGCGGTCGAGTTCGACCATGCCGAACTGGCTGGCGATTTCCAGGACGCGGTCGAAATCCTTGTCATTGCCCTTGAAGCTGACGTCCACGGCGCGCGGGATCATCGGCTTGTCGCCGTTGGCGGCGAGGTTGGCGAGGACTTCGCGGTCCGCTTCCCATTCGGCGGCGAGGCGGGCTTCATCGACCGGGGGCAGCTTGATGCTCATGCCGCCACCGGCTTTTTCAGGCCATCGACGAACCGCTGGAACAGATAGAAGCTGTCCTGCGGCCCCGGCGAGGCTTCGGGGTGATATTGCACCGAAAAGGCATTCTTGTCGGTCAGTTCGATGCCGCAATTGCTGCCGTCGAACAGCGAGACATGGGTCGTGCGGACATTGGCGGGCAGCGTGTCGGCATCGACCGCAAAGCCATGGTTCATCGACGTGATCTCCACCAGGCCATCGCTCAGCCGCTTGACCGGATGGTTCGCGCCGCGATGCCCCTGATGCATCTTGATCGTCTTGGCACCCACCGCCAGGCCCAGCAATTGATGGCCAAGGCAGATGCCGAAGATCGGCACGTTGCGCGCCAGCAGCGCGGCGATCACCGGCACGGCATAGCTGCCGGTCGCCGCCGGATCGCCGGGGCCGTTGGAGAGGAACACGCCATCGGGCGACAAGTCCATGATCTGCTCGACCGTCGCGGTCGCGGGCAACACGGTCACGCGCGCGCCGGCCTGCACCAGATTGCGGAAGATGTTGTTCTTCGCGCCATAATCGATCGCCACGACATGGGGGGCGCCTTCGCCCACGGCGTTGAGGCCATAGCCCTTGCCCAGCGTCCAGCCGCCATCCTGCCACAGCCGCGTTTCCTGCCCCGTGACTTCGATGGCGAGGTCCATGCCCTCCAGCCCCGGCCAACCCGCCGCCTTCGCCGCCAGCGCGGCAAGGTCGAACGCGCCATCGGGGTCATGCGCGATCACGACATTGGGCGCGCCGTTCTCGCGGATCATCCGGGTCAGCGCACGGGTATCGACCCCGGCCAGGCCGATGCGGCCATTATCCGACATCCACTGGTCGAACGGCATGACGTTGCGGAAATTGGACGGCGCGGTCACATCCTCGCGCACTACGCAGCCCAGCGCATAGGGGCTGGTCGCCTCGACATCGTCCAAATTGGTGCCGACATTGCCGATATGGGGGAAGGTGAAGGTGATGACCTGGCCCGCATAGCTGGGGTCGGTCATGATCTCCTGATAGCCGGTGATCGCGGTGTTGAAGCAGAGTTCGCCCACCGCATCGCCCACCGCGCCGAAACCGCGCCCGAACACGGCACTGCCATCGGCAAAAACCACGACCCCGGTCGCTCCTTTGGGCACGGTAAGGGTCTTGGCGTCAGCCATGAGATCAGCGTCCTTTTTTGCGTTGGCTTTGGAACCCGTCTGATGCGGGTTAAACGGCCGGTCACCTATGCCTGTGCGCGCTTGGGGTCAACGTCTGTTAAAAATCTCTTTTCGCATTATATCTGTCGCTTTCCGCAAAGACACGAGGATTCGCTTCGCCATGATTCGCGAGCAGATAAAGAGCGCCCAGATCACCGCCATGAAAGCAGGCGACAAGGAACGCCTGGCCGCCGTGCGCCTCATCCTGGCCAAGCTCAAGGACCGCGACATCGAACTGCGCACCGCATCGACCGTGCCCGACGATGACGCCACCGTGGTCGAAGTGCTGCAGAAGATGGTCAAGCAGCGCCGCGAATCGATCGAAATGTTCACCAGCGGCGGCCGCGAGGAACTGGCGGCCAAGGAACAGGTCGAACTGGACGTCATCGAAAGTTTCCTGCCGACGCAGTTGAGCGAGGACGAGACCAAAGCCGCGATCGACGCGATCAAGGCGGAAGTGGGGGCCGCGAGCCTCAAGGATATGGGCAAGGTCATGGCCGTGCTGAAAGAACGCCACGGCAGCGTGATCGACATGAGCAAGGCCAGCGGGATGGTGAAGGCGGCGCTTTCGTGACACGGTAAATGCCCCTCCCTTGCAAGGGAGGGGCCACGCGCCCTTCCTTACCTCCGTTCGTTTCGAGCGAAGTCGAGAAACGCGGTAGAGCCAAGGCCAGCGACACCGGAGGCGCGGGACACCGCTCGACACTGGCGCGGGTTCAGGCATATTCCGTCAATGGCGTTCTGGACCTATATGCTGAAATGCTCTGACGGCCGTTATTATACGGGCCACACCGATAATCTGGATCATCGAATCGCCCAGCACCATTGCGGCCAGGGCAGCGCCTTCACCCGCGATCGCCGACCGGTGACCCTGGTATGGAGCGAGACGTTCGGAACGCGGATCGAAGCGCTGGAAGCCGAACGCATCGTTGGCGGCTGGTCGCGTGCCAAGAAGGAAGCGCTGATCGCCGGGAATTGGTCCTTACTGTCCTACTTCGCCAGACCGCCGAAAGAGCGGGATGTGGGCGATGCATCTTGCACGCCAGATGACTTGGAACAGCCGCAAGCGCAGTGCGAGCGTGTCTCGACTTCGCTCGACACGAACGGATTTGGTGCGCCCTCGCGGGAGGGGAGATTTTGAGTCTAACCCCCGCCTTCCTCGACGAACTGCGCATGCGCACGTCGCTGTCCACGCTCATCGGCCGCACCATCAAGGTGCAGAAGGCCGGGCGCGAGTATAAGGCCTGCTGTCCGTTTCATAATGAAAAGACGCCCAGTTTCACGATCAACGATGAAAAGGGCTTCTACCATTGCTTCGGCTGCGGAGCGCATGGCGATGCGATCCGGTGGATGACCGACCAGCGCGGCCTGCCCTTCATGGAAGCGGTGAAGGAGCTGGCGCAGGCGGCGGGGATGGATGTGCCCGCGCCCGATCCGCGCGCCGCCAAACGCGCCGAAGCGGCCAAGGGTCTGCACGACGCGATGGCCGCCGCGCAGGATTTCTTCGCCGCGCAACTCGACGCGATCGAGGGGGCGGAGGCGCGCGCTTACCTCGGCAAGCGCGGCATCAGCGACGCCACCCGCCGCGCCTTCGGCTTTGGCTATTCGCCCGACAGTCGCGGGCGGCTGCGCACCGCGCTCAAGGATTATGGCGATCCGATGCTGGTCGAAGCGGGCCTGCTGATCGATCCCGACGCCGCCGAACCGGATAGCGACCGGGCCAAGAAGCGCGAACCCTATGATCGCTTTCGCGGTCGCCTGATGCTGCCGATCCGCGACATTCGCGGGCGGACGATTGCCTTTGGCGGACGGATATTGGGCCAGGGCGAACCCAAATATCTCAACTCCCCCGACACCCCGCTCTTCGACAAGGGCCGCACCCTCTATAATATCGGCCGCGCCTCCCCCGCCAGTCGGCAGACCGGCCGGGTGATCGTGGTCGAAGGCTATATGGACGTGATCGCGCTCGCGCAGGCCGGGTTCGGCGATGCCGTCGCGCCGCTCGGCACCGCGCTGACCGAGCATCAGATCGAGCGACTTTGGAAGATGGTCGAGGTGCCTATCCTTTGCTTCGATGGCGATTCGGCGGGGCAGAAAGCCGCCATCCGCGCTGCCACCCGCGCCCTGCCCCTGCTGCGCCCCGGCCACAGCCTCGCCTTCGCCACCCTGCCCCAGGGGCAAGACCCAGACGACCTGCTGCGCGCGAGCGGGCCTGCGGCGATGGACGCCGTGCTGGACGCCGCGCAGCCGCTGGTGGAGCGTCTGTGGAGCCATGAGCAGGGGTCCGCCCCGCTCGACACGCCGGAGCAGAAGGCCGCGCTCAAGCAGCGCCTGCGCGCGCTGACCGATGCGATCGCGGACCCCGATGTCCGCGCGCATTATGCGCACGCCTTTCGCGAACGCTATGACGCGCTCTTCTTCGCCCGCCCCGCCTTCACCCCCACGGCGCGCGGCTCCGGCGGCGGCAACAGCGCCGCCCGCTGGCAACGCGACAAGCGCGGTAACTGGAAAGCGCCGATCGGCCCGGCGGGCTACGAGGTCCGCGCCATCGGCGCGAGCGGCATGGAACAGCGGCTTTTGCGCGCGATTCTGGCGGGCCTTTTGCGCCATCCCGACCAGATTGCGCTGCATCGCGAGACGCTGGCGGGCCTGCCGATCGGCGATCCCATCCTCGCCCGGCTGGCCGATTCGATGATTAGTGCGTCGCTACGCAAAGAAACTGTTGAAACACAGGGCCTCCTTACCATATTGGGGGCAGGTGAAGTGTATAATATGGCTAAAGGGATGCTCCGGGCCGACACGTTCACACTCACCCCTCACAAGATGACCGCTGACCCGGATCGCCTTGCGCGCGATCTGGAGGAGGCCATTCGGGTGATGGCGCAGGGACCGGAGCTTGAGGCAGCGCTGGCGGAGGCGACACGGCGGTTCAAGAGCGATGTCAGCGAGGAAAATCTCGCTGAGCAACAGCGCTTGCTGGCGCTCAAGGCCGACCATGACCGTCGACTGGCGGAACTGGCGCAGCCCGAAGACATTGTTTGAACGGGTCGTTCCCTAGCGGGGCGGCAAGGTTTGAACGGAGCGTCCCTTTGGCGGACGATGCATTGGAATTGATCGCTCCCGCCAGAGGGAGCGGCGGAGTTAAGGCGAATAAATGGCGACCAAGGCGAACAGCAAGAATGCGGCGGGTGCAGGCGATGGTGGGGATGAAGGTGGCGATGCGCCCCTGCTCGACCTCAACGAAGCCTCGGTCAAGAAGCTGCTCGCCCGCGCCAAAAAGCGTGGCTACATCACCTATGACGAGCTGAACAACGCCCTGCCGCAGGACCAGATGTCCTCCGAGCAGATCGAGGATGTCATGTCCGCGCTCAACGACATGGGCGTCAACATCGTCGAAAATGAAGAAGCCAGCGAAGATGGCGAGGACCAGCAGCGCGAGGATGATAACGACGACGCCAATGAGGCGGCGGACGATGACGATGGCTCGCCGCGCCTGGTCACCGAAAAGAAGAAGGAAACGGTCGATCGCACCGACGATCCCGTTCGCATGTATCTGCGCGAAATGGGCGCGGTGGAGTTGCTCAGCCGTGAGGGCGAAATCGCCATCGCCAAGCGGATCGAGGCTGGCCGCGACACCATGATCCTGGGTCTGTGCGAAAGCCCGACCACCTTCAACGCGATCATCGAATGGTCGACCGCGCTCAACAATGGCGAAATGCAGCTGCGCGAGATTCTCGATCTCGACGCCATGCTCTCCAAAGACCCTGCTCCGGAAAGCCTGGAGGAAGGCGCCGAGGATGATGATGGCGAGATCAGCGAGAAGACCGCTGGTCCGAGCTTCAAGGAAGAAGAAGAGCCGGAGGAGGAATCCGCCGACGCCGATGAGGATGAGGACGGCACTGAACGCCGCACCCGCCGCGTCGAAGAGGAAGAGGAGGAGGACAACACCCTCTCCCTCGCCCAGATGGAAGAGACGCTCAAGCCGATCGCGCTGGAGAAGTTCGCCACCATCACCGAAATTTTCCGCGCCTTTTCGGCTATTCAATCGTCGCGCATGCTCGCCATGGGCACGGGCGAAGTGCTGAGCCAGAAGGATGAGGATGATTATCAGGAACTGCGCGAGAGCCTGACCGCGCAGGTCGAGAGCGTCCAGTTCCATCAGCAGAAGATCGAATATCTGGTCGATCAGCTCTATGCCTATAACCGCCGCCTGACCGCGCTGGGCGGGCAGATGTTGCGCCTGGCCGAGCGGCACAAGGTCAGCCGCAAGGATTTCCTCGACCGCTACGTCAATTTCGAACTGGACGATGCCTGGCTCGACCGGGTCAGCGGCATCGACAAGAAATGGGCCGCCTTCGCCGCCGCCGAAGCGCGCGCGGTCGAACGCATCCGCAACGAAGTCAGCGAAATCGCGCAGGCGACCGGCATGTCGCTCGGCGAATTCCGCCGCATCGTCAACATGGTGCAAAAGGGCGAGCGCGAGGCGCGCATCGCCAAGAAGGAAATGGTCGAAGCCAATCTGCGCCTCGTCATCTCCATCGCGAAAAAATATACCAATCGCGGCCTGCAATTTCTGGATCTCATTCAGGAAGGCAATATCGGCCTGATGAAGGCGGTCGATAAGTTTGAATATCGCCGCGGCTACAAGTTCAGCACCTATGCGACGTGGTGGATCCGGCAGGCGATCACCCGCTCGATCGCCGATCAGGCGCGGACCATCCGCATCCCGGTCCATATGATCGAGACGATCAACAAGCTGGTGCGCACCAGCCGCCAGTTCCTGCACGAGCAGGGCCGCGAACCGACCCCGGAAGAGATGGCCGAACGCCTCTCCATGCCGCTGGAAAAGGTTCGCAAGGTGATGAAGATCGCCAAGGAACCGATCTCCCTCGAAACGCCGATCGGCGACGAGGAAGACAGCCATCTGGGCGATTTCATCGAGGACAAGAATGCCATCATCCCGGTGGATGCTGCCATTCAGGCGAACCTCAAGGAAACGGTCACCCGCGTCCTCGCCAGCCTCACGCCCCGCGAAGAGCGCGTGCTGCGCATGCGTTTCGGTATCGGCATGAACACCGATCATACGCTGGAGGAAGTCGGCCAGCAGTTCAGCGTGACCCGCGAACGCATCCGTCAGATCGAAGCGAAGGCGCTGCGCAAGCTCAAACATCCTTCGCGCAGCCGCAAGATGCGCAGCTTCCTCGACCAATAATCTGCCGCTTTTCAGCGACATGAGAAAGGGCGGCCCGCGGGTCGCCCTTTTTTATGTCGATGTAAACCGCTTCTTTACCCCCTTTTGCTTAACCTGCGTTGCGAAGCCCGTCGGCGGATCGGGCAAGACAGGAATCCTGGCATGAGTGAAGCGGCACCCCGCTACCAATTTGGCGATATCGCGCGGATATTGGAGGCGCTGGTCGCTGCCGATGGCACCGCAGCGCATAGCTATGCGCTGCGCGCGGGGACTGGCATTGCTCGTGACACGCTGCTGTCGCTCGGCGACCTTGCGGACGCGGCTTATTATCTCTGCCTGCTTCATGGCCGCCATCCTGGTGTCATAGACCATGCTGCCACCCGCTCGGCCGATAATGCCGCGCGCACCTGGCTGATTGAAGCCGCCGACGCCTTCGCCGCCGAACGCGCTTATATTACCCAAGTCACCGTCGCCGCCGGTCCCGTCCCCAGCACTGCTGGCCAGGCCGATTGCGAAACCGCCGTCAGCCAGCAACGCCACGCGCTCGATATGCTCGCCCAGTCCGACCGGCGCGGCTGCGCCATGGGCGCGGCGATGGCACTGGCGCTCGACTGGCGCGCCGTGCGCCAGGTGCTTGATATCGCTGCCCTGCGCGCGGGCATCGAACCCCATGCCTGCACCCTGCCCGACCGCGCCGCCACGCTCGACGTCGCCCGCGCGATCGGCGGCGACGATGGCGTGGACCGGGCCATCCAGTTCGGCGCACGCCAGTTGCTCAACCAGCATCGCGGCCTGTGGGACTTGCTCGCCGCCCGCGCCGATGTGCGCGCGCGGCAGGACTGAACCCCGCCGATACCGCCCACACGGCTTGCGCCCGCACTCTGCTTTGCCTAGTCCCGCCACAGTGACAGGCTAAGCAGGCGAACGATGATGCGTTTTGAAGGCACCCAGGACTATGTCGCCACCGACGATCTGAAGGTCGCGGTCAACGCCGCCGTGCTGCTGCGCCGCCCGCTGCTGGTAAAGGGGGAACCGGGCACCGGCAAGACCGTGCTGGCGCAGGAGATCGCGACCGCGCTTGGCGCACCGCTGATCGAATGGAACGTCAAATCGACAACCAAGGCGCATCAGGGCCTCTATGAATATGACGCCGTCGCCCGCCTGCGCGATGGCCAGCTTGGCGACCCGCGCGTCCACGAAATCTCCAATTACATCCGCAAGGGTAAGCTGTGGGAGGCGTTCACGTCCCCCACCCTCCCCGTGCTGTTGATCGACGAAATCGACAAGGCCGACATCGAATTTCCCAACGATCTGTTGCAGGAACTCGATCGCATGGCCTTCCACGTCTATGAAACCGGTGAGACGATCGCGGCAGCCGACCGGCCCGTGGTCATCATCACCTCGAATAATGAGAAAGAACTGCCCGACGCCTTCCTGCGCCGCTGCTTCTTCCATTATATCAAATTCCCTGATCGTCAGACGATGCAGGCGATCGTCGATGTCCATTTCCCCGGCATCCAGAAAATCCTGGTCAGCAAGGCGATGGATATTTTCTACGAGATTCGCGACGTTCCGGGCCTCAAGAAAAAGCCCTCAACCAGCGAATTGCTCGACTGGCTCAAACTGTTGCTGAACGAGGATATGCCGCTCGACGTCCTCCAGAATAGCGACCCGACCAAGGCTATCCCCCCGCTCCACGGCGCGCTGCTCAAAAATGAGCAGGACATCATGCTGTTCGAACGCCTCGCCTTCATGGCGCGGCGTCAGGGCCGGTAAGGGTTCACCCCAACGCAGATCCCCATAATCTCGCGCGAATCCGCTTGCACCCGCGCGCATTGTCTGTAGCCTTCCTGTAACTATTCAACGCCGCGCCAAGACGGTCTGGATCAGGAGCTGGATGCCAATGCCAAAGCACGCCCTTTTTCTCTTTACCGCCGCCCTCTGTCTGGCCGCGCCCATTGCCGCGCAAGCCGAAGACGCGCCCGAAGCTTGGACCCCGACCGATAGCAGCATCCGCGCGACCGCCGCCGGGATCAGCCTGCCCCACAGCATCGCCACCCTGTCGCTCACCAAGAGCGGCGAAGCCTCGAACGGCGGTCGCGGCGTGGACAATTATGCGCAATATGTCTCGCAGGACGGCGCGGTGCAGGCGACGCTCTATGTCTATCTGCCCACCTATGCCGACGCCTCGCTCGCCGCCTATATGACCGACAAGGCCGTGATGGAGCGTTTCGGCCCCAAGACCCGCCGCACCGCTTATGCCAGCGCGCCCGTCGCGGGGCACGCGGATGGCGCGATCCGCGCCGTCTATGACGATGCGGCCGATGGCGCGCTCACCACGGCGGCGGGCTTCGTCCATGCCGGCCGCTGGATCGTCAAGATCCGCGTCACCGGCCCTACCCATCGCCGCGCCGAAGTGTTGGCTGGGCTGGACGGCATGCTCGCACAAATGACGCTGGATGATCCGGCGTCCCTGCACACCACCGCCCCCGCCCGGTTCGACGCCTGCCCGGTCGCCGCCAACAAGGACGCGCGCCTCACCCGCGCAACCGGGACCGGCGAAGCCGTGCCGCAGGACGTCCGCATGCCCCGCGAAGGCAAGGATGCGCTTTGCGTGCGCGGCACCGTCGCGACGGCGCAGGGCAGCTACGAGATGCTCCAGCAGGTCGGCCGCAACGACGGCGCGATCATCGTGCCCGTTGACGACAGCGGCACCGTTCTCGCCTTTGACCCCGCCACCAGCGGCGCAGGCTATAAGTTGTCGATCCACATGGTCGGCCAGACCGACCTCTACGGCACCTACGACCGCGTCCCCAGCCCTCGCCAGGTTGCCGCCATCCTCGATGGCAACGACCCCCACACCGCCAAGGCCAACGCAACGGCCGCCTACACCGCGACCGGCGAGGTGACCATGGTGCAGGCGACAACCGCCCGCTGATCCCCCTTTCGTCGGCGGCTATCGACGGTTAAGGCGAAGGGATGAGCCTACCGTCCGGTGCCACCCGTTTCGCCCGCATCCGCGCCCGCCTCGAAACGCTGCCCGTCGCCGACGGACCGCAGGCCTGGGCCTATGAATTTCTGCTTTTCGGTTTCAAACAGGGTTGGGCCTGCCTGTTCGGCGGCCTGATACTGGCACTGTTACTGGCGACGCATCTCTTCTACCCTGCCGATGCGCCGCTGCACCGCTATGATTTCCTCACCATCGCCGCACTGGCGATCCAGGGCGCAATGCTGGTTTTCCGGCTGGAAAGCTGGCGGGAGGCGAAGGTCATTGCCGCGTTCCACGTCATCGGCACCATCATGGAATTGTTCAAGACGCAGGCCGGATCATGGATCTATCCCGAAGCCAGCATCCTTCATATCGGCGCCGTCCCGCTCTTCTCCGGCTTCATGTATGCCGCCGTCGGCAGCTACATCGCGCGCGTCTGGCGGATCTTCGACTTCTCCTTCACCCACTATCCCCCGGTATGGGCGACCGTGCTGCTGGCCGTAGCGATCTATATCAACTTCTTTGCCCATCACTGGCTGCCTGATGTCCGCTTGGGCCTATTCGCCGCGGCCATCCTGCTCTTCGGGCGAAGCTGGGTCGTCTTCTCCCCCTGGCGCACGCCACGCCGTATGCCGCTGCTACTGGGCTTCTTCCTCGTCGCGCTGTTCATCTGGCTGGCGGAAAATATCGCCACTTTCGCCAATGCCTGGACCTATCCCGACCAGCGCAATGGCTGGCACATGGTCAGTGTGGCAAAACTTGGCAGCTGGTATCTGCTGATGATCATCAGCTTCGTCCTCGTCTCGCTGATCCACGGCACCTGCCGCAGCCCTGCCCAGAACAGATAGCTCAGATCAGATAGCCCACCTCATACAGGCCCCAGCGTCGCCCGCCGAACACCAGCGGCACGAATACGCTGCGCAGCGCGCGATAGCGGCCTTCGCCCAGATCCTGGCGATAGGTATAAAGGAAGAAGTCGCCCTCGCCGTCCAGCGCACGGCGGGTCTGGCTGTCCATAAAAATCTGGCGGTTGCGCGCATGTTCCATGTTCCAGTGATGCTGGCCGGGCCGCTGCGGCTGGCTTCGCGCGCTGATATGGGTGGGCAGATAGCCGTTCATGTCGATCAGGCAGCAGCCCACGATCGCGCTGTCCTGTGCCGTCTGCCGGTCCAGCGCCGGGCGCAGCATCGCGTCGGCAAAGGCGGTGAAGCCTGTCTGATATTGCGCCGGGTCCGACCCCGCGATACGGCGATAATCGACATCGAACAATTGCGCCGTGCCGATATGCCCGTCGGCCAGCCCCTGTTCGATCAGCGCGGCAATCTCATCCGCGCCTTCCTCGGCCAGCGCGATATAGCGGCTGTTGCGCGTGCGTTGCGGCCCGTGCGCTGCGCTGTTGAGCATCGCATTGGCCATGCCCTCCAGCCCTTCGAGCTGCACCCGCGCCTCGTCCGCCCGCGCCGCGCTCTCGCTGGCTGACTGGCTGAACGTCGTCAGGCCATGGCGCAGCGCCGCGACGTCGCCATCGGCCGCATCGGTGCAGGCCACGATCGTTTCGGACCGTTCACCAAATTGCGTCACCAGCGATGCGATTTCGGCCATGCTCAGCCGCAGCCGGTCGATATGAGTGCCGACCCCACGGCCCCGCACGATATTGGCTTCGACGCCGCCGATCAGCTGGCGCGCATCGCGATCGAGCTGGTGCAGCGTGTCGCCGACCGACGCGGCCGACTCCCCCGCCTGTCCCGCCAGCCGCCGGATTTCGTCCGCCACCACGGCAAAGCCCTGCGTCGCTGCACCCCCGCGCGCCGCCTCGATCGCGGCATTGACGCCGAGCAGCCGCGTTTGCCGCGCGATCGCACCCAGTTCGTCGGACACATCGCCCACCGCTTCGATCACACTGAGAAATTGGCGCAAATGCCCCTCCAGCCCGGTGACATGCTCGACCAGGCCGGTCAGCTCGCCGATCGACAGGGTGATGACGTCATGCCCCTCGGCAATGATCTGGCCGGCCCGCCGCGCGGTCAGGCGCAATTCCTGTGCCGCCGTCACGCTCTCGCCATGGCTGGCCGCCAGCGCATCCATATTCGCCTGCAAATCGGCCAGTTGTGCGGCGTCGCCCTGGATGCGGTGATTGAGCGCGCCCAGAAACCCGGCTCTTTCGCTGCATTGCAATGCAATGTCGCCCGATCTTTCGCCCAAATCGGCCAGTAAGTCCCCGTTTTTCAAGCGCGCCCCGCAGCTGCAATCATGTCTGGATAGTGACGCATTAACCCTGCACTGCAACACTTAATATTGTGCTGCCGTTATGATCGCTCGACCGGCTTGCATCGGCGCGCACCCTGGCCGACAAGCCTTCCCATGTTGCTCAACTTTCTCGACGCCCTGCGCGCGGCCGGCATTCCCGCCAGCATCAAGGAGCATCTGCTGCTCCTCGAAGCACTCGACCTCGACGTCATCGCCCGCCGCCCGGAGGATTTCTACTATCTCGCCCGCGCGACCTATGTGAAGGATGAGGGCCTGCTTGACCGCTTCGACCAGGTCTTCGCGCAGGTGTTCAAGGGCGTGTTCGGCGCGGAAGGTGTCGAGGCCGACATCCCCGAAGAATGGCTTCGCCTCGTCGCGGAAAAATATCTGAGCGCCGAAGAGATGGAGAAGATCAAGTCGCTGGGTGACTGGGACGAGATCATGGACACGCTGAAAAAGCGGCTGGAGGAGCAGAAGGGGCGGCATCAGGGCGGCAATAAATGGGTCGGCACCGGCGGCACCTCGCCCTTCGGCCATGGCGGCTATAATCCCGAAGGCGTCCGCATCGGCGGCGAATCCCGGCACAAGCGCGCGATCAAGGTCTGGGAAAAGCGCGACTTCGCCAATCTCGACAACACCAAGGAACTGGGCACCCGCAACATCAAGGTCGCGCTGCGCCGCCTGCGCCGTTTCGCGCGCGAGGGCGCAGCCGACGAACTCGACCTCGACGAAACCATCCGCGGCACCGCACGCCAGGGCTGGCTCGACATCCGCATGCGGCCCGAACGGCATAATGCGGTCAAGCTGCTGCTGTTTCTTGACGTCGGCGGATCGATGGACCCGTTCGTCACGCTGTGCGAAGAATTATTCTCCGCCGCGACCGGCGAATTCAAGAATCTGGAATTTTTCTACTTCCACAACTGCCTCTATGAAGGCGTGTGGAAGGACAACCGCCGCCGCTTCGCCGAGCGCACGCCGACCTGGGACATTCTCCACAAATATGGCCATGATTATAAGGTGATTTTCGTCGGCGACGCAGCGATGAGCCCCTATGAGATCAGCCATCCGGGCGGATCGGTCGAACATATGAACGAGGAATCGGGCGCGGTCTGGCTCGAACGGATCGCCCACACTTACCCCGCCACCGTCTGGCTCAACCCAACACCGCAGGCCCATTGGGGCTATAGCCAGTCCACCCGCCTGATCCGCGACCTGATGAACGATCGCATGTATCCGCTGACGATCGCGGGGATAGACGAAGCGATGCGGGAATTGACGCGGAAGCGGTGATGGCTGGGGTCGTCGAACAGGTGCTGGCGCTGCTGCGGCAGGACAAAAATACCGCCGCTCGCGCGTTGGTGGACGCCGCCTGCGCGCAGGGCGATAGCGCAGCGCTGGGGCTGCGCGCCCTCTGGCGGGTCGAAGGGCGACTGATGCCACGCGCCTTGCCTGCCGCCCGCGCCGACATGCATGCCGCCGCAAATGCCGGGAATATCGGCGCAGCGCGTATGCTCGCGGGCTTCCTGGCAACGGGCGTGGGCGGCACACGCGATTGGACCGGAGCGTTCGCCCTGCTCCAAGCCTGGGCTGATCGAGATCCGCTTGCGGCCCGGCAATCCGCGCTGATCGCGACAATGGCGATCGACCAGTCGGGCGACCCGCTAGATATTCCGCCCCGACACATATTAGTCGATCAACCCCGCATCCAAGCCATACCCGCCTTGCTCACCCCGTCGGAATGCGACCTGCTCGCCGACCTGTCCGAAGGGCGTCAGCGCCCGGCGCTGATCTTCCATGAAGGGCAAGGCCGCTTCGTCGCCGACCCGATCCGAAGTTCGGACGCGGCGGGCTTCCCGATTGTCTCCGAATGGCCTGCCATCCACGCCATCAATCGGCGGCTGGCGGCGGTGAGCGGAACGACGGTCGAACAGGGCGAAACCCTCCAGATATTGCGCTACCAACCCGGCCAGCACTATCGCCCCCATCTCGACGCTGTCCCCGGTCTCGCCAACCAGCGTGCGCTCACCCTGCTGGTCTATCTCAACGAGGATTATGACGGCGGCGAAACCCGTTTCACCCGCCTCGGCCTCACCCATCGCGGGCGCAAGGGTGATGGCCTGCTCTTTGCCAACTGCCTGCCCGATGGCCGCCCAGACCCGTTGAGCGAACATGCTGGACTGGCAGTACGATCAGGCACAAAGCGGATCGCCAGCCGCTGGATCAGGCAGCGCCCAGCGGAAGGCACGGACGGCTTTGGCCGGCATGAGGCGATGGCGTGATGCCCCGGCTGTCCTACAGCAATCTCGCCTGCTATGATGCGCCACGCACTTTGCGATAGGATCAATCCCGCGCAACAAAATGTCACGATTGCCGGGAAATATGCGAAGTTAAGGCCGAAACAGCACCCCACCCGTCATCGGCTCCGGCACGCCCGTCGTGCCCGGAAAGCTGATCGGCAGCCCCAGCATCGACCGAACCGCCATATAAGCAAAGCCCTGCGCCTCCAGCGCGTCGCCGTCCCAGCCCAGGCCATCGACCGGCACCACATCCAACCCCGTCCGCGCCCGCAGCATCGCCATCAAGGTTGCATTATGCCGCCCGCCGCCCGCAACATGGATGCAGGCGGGGCGTACCGCCAGATGGTCGATCGCCCGCGCCACCGCTGCGGCCGAAAAAGCGGTAAGCGTCGCCGCGCCGTCCTCCAGGCTCAGGCCCAGCACCGCGTCAATGGTAAAGGCTTCCCGGTCGATGCTCTTGGGCGGGGCTAGGTCTAACCAGGGATCGGCCAGCATCGCCGCCAGCCGCGCCTCGTCCACTTGGCCAAGCGCCGCCACCGCGCCGCCCTCGTCATAAGCGGCATTGCCCTGCGCCTGCATCCAATTGTCGATCAGCCCGCTCGCCATGCCCGTGTCAAATGCGACCAGATCGCCGTCCGTCCCGATCGCGGTGATGTTCGCCACCCCGCCCAGATTGAGGATCGCGGCGGGCTTCGCTAGTCCCTCCGCCAGCGCGCGATGGTAGACCGGCATCAGCGGCGCGCCCTGCCCGCCCGCCGCTACATCGGCGCTGCGCAGGTCGCCTACCACCGTAATGCCGAACGCCCCCGCCAGCGCCGCCCCGTCGCCAATCTGCCAGGTCCAACCCCGGTCGGGCCGATGCGCCACGGTATGGCCATGAAAGCCGATCACGCCGATATCCTGCGCCATATGCCCGCTGCGCCCCAAAAGGTCCGCGACCGCCTCGACATGCAATGCGGTCAGTTCGCCTTCGATCGACGCGATGAGCGGCTCGAATCCCGGCGCGTCCATCGCCATTGCCCGCGTGCAGCTTTCCGCCAGCCGCACGCGAAACCCATCCTCATACGCCTTGGCGTGAAAGGCGACCGGCGTCACCGCCCCCGCCCCGTCCGTCTCGATCAGCGCCGCGTCGATCCCGTCGCGTGACGTCCCGGACATCAGGCCAATTGCCAGCATAAGGAATAGACTCCGCCTCTTTAATCACGCCTTCGCCAATGCTACAGGCGCGGCCCATGAGCAACTATCAGTCCGATCTTCTGCGCCTGCTCGAAGCGCGCGGCTACATCCATCAGCTAACCGACGCGGCCGGCCTCGACGCCATGGCCGCAAGGCAAGTGGTGCCGGGCTATATCGGTTTCGATCCCACCGCCCCCTCGCTCCATGTCGGCAGCCTGGTGCAGATCATGATGCTGCGGCAGATGCAGCAGGCCGGGCACAAGCCGATCGTGCTGATGGGCGGTGGCACCGGCAAGATCGGCGATCCCTCGCTGCGCGACGAAGCCCGCTCGCTGCTGACCAACGAAAAGATCGCGGAGAATGTCGCGAGCATCAAGCGCGTATTCGAACGCTTCCTGACCTTTGGCGATGGCCCGACCGACGCGGTGATGGTCGACAATGCCGACTGGCTTGACAAGCTCGAATATATCCCCTTCCTGCGCGACATCGGCCAGCATTTCTCGGTCAACCGGATGCTGAGCTTCGATTCGGTCAAGCTGCGGCTCGACCGCGAACAATCGCTCAGCTTCCTCGAATTCAATTACATGATCCTGCAGGCCTACGACTTTCTGGAATTGTCGCGCCGGGCCTCCTGCCGCCTGCAAATGGGCGGGTCGGACCAGTGGGGCAATATCGTCAACGGCATCGAACTCGCCCGCCGGGTCGATGGCAGCCAGGTCTTCGGCCTCACCTCCCCACTCATCACCACGGCGGACGGCGGCAAGATGGGCAAGACCGCCAAGGGCGCGGTGTGGCTCAATGCCGATGCGCTCTCGCCCTATGACTATTGGCAATTCTGGCGCAACACGCAGGATGCCGATGTCGGTCGCTTCATGCGCCTGTTCACCGACCTGCCGCTCGAAGAGATTGCCGAACTCGAACAGCTTGGCGGCGCGGAAATCAACCATGCCAAGAAGATGCTCGCCGATGCCGCGACCGCCATGGCCCATGGCACGGACGCCGCCACCGCCGCCGCCGAAACCGCGCGCAAGACGTTCGAGGAAGGCGCATCCGATGCCAACCTGCCGACGGTCAGCCTCGGCACCGACGGCCTGACCGTCGTCCAGGCGACCGCCGGTCTTGGCTTTGCGCCATCGAACAAGGAAGTCCGGCGCAAGCTGGCCGAAGGCGCGATTCGCGTGAATGGTCAGGTCGTGACCGATCCGGCCATGATGCTGAACGCAGGCGACAAAGTGAGTTTCGGCGCGAAAAAACATGGCATGATCGTCGCCTGACGGGGAATAGAGTCTTAGGCCGGCATTAACGCTTTCTGACAGGACGTCGTTCACATCTAGACGGGCAGGCTGCGGCCATGTCCTCGCTGTTTGCACATCTCGACCATGTCCTGCGCTCGCGCGATCCCGCCGTGGATCAGCGCCGGGCGCGCCGCGATCTTGTTGACCTGGTCAGCCATGTCACCGCCGGGCATCACGCCCATAGCGTGCGGATCATCAACATCTCGCCGCTCGGCCTCATGTGCCGCAGCGACGAGAGGGTATCCGTTGGCGAGCGCGTGACCGTGTGGCTCCCACTGGTGCAGGACATGCCCGCCGACATACGCTGGGTGGAAGATGGCCGGATCGGCATGGAGTTCATCGAGCCGATCAAGCCGCGCATCTATGACGCGCTGATGGCGCTCATCCCGCCGCGTCGGACGGCCTGGTAAAAGGCACCATCGCCGCCCCCTCCGCCGTCTCGATCCGCTGCCGCCCGCGCACTAGCGCTTCGGGCATCTCGGTCCGCAAAAAGTCCAGCATCGCCTCTCGCACATCGCAGCGCAGGTCGAACGCCACCCCGGCATTGCGCGCCGACAGCAAGCAGCGCAGTTCCAGCGCGTCGGCACGATGGTCGGTCACCTGCAACAGCACGACCCGCTTGTCCCAGCGCGCGTTGGCGGTCGTCACTTCCACCAACTTCTCGCGGATACGCGCCACATCGGCGGTCGGATCGACATAAAGGAACACCGTGCCCAACAGGTCCGACGTCTTGGTCGTCCAGTTCTGAAACGGCTTTTCCAGAAAATAGGATACCGGCACCACCATCCGCCGATCGTCCCATATGCGGACCACGACGAAGGTCAGCGTAATATCCTCGATCCGCCCCCATTCGCCCTCGACGATCACCACATCGTCCAGCCGGATCGGCTCGGAAAAGGCCATCTGGATGCCCGCGATCAGATTTTTGAGCGCTGGCTGGGCCGCCGCACCCACGGCCAGGCCGACCAGACCGGCCGACGCCGCCAGCGTCACGCCGATCGTCCGCACGCCGGGGATCGCCATCAATATCATCGCGATCACCAGCACCGCGATGACGCTCTGCGCGACACGATAGAGGATGCGGACGCGGGTATGGCGTTGGCGCGCTTTCAGATTATCCTCCGCGTTGATGTCGACGCTGCGCTCGATCATCACGCGGGTCGCGCGCATCAGCCGGAACAGCAGCCAGCCGACCAGCAGCGCGAAGACCATCTTCGACCCGATCGACCAAAGCCCCTCGACGCGTGCCCCCAGATCCAGCGGCTGCACTCCCGCCCCCAGCGCCAGCAACACCACCAGCCACCGCGTCGGCTGAAACAGCGCCGGCAACAACACCGGGTCCATCCGCTGCCGCACCAGGCGCAACACGACGGCATAGAGCGCCCAATGAATGAGAAAGGCCGAAGCGACAGCGAGCGCGATCGAAACGGCTGCCGTCGATGTGATATGGGTCAGGCTGAAGTCCATCCCAAGAAAACGCGGCAGTAGGCCAATTGTTTCGCATGTGCAGCATAATTGCCCAAGGTTTGGGCTTCCCCGCCCGCCCGCGCGTGCTGCAACCGGCCGCGGCGCTTACCCAGTGGCCTGCTTTTTCTTAGCCCTTCCCCGCTTTCACAAGGCCAGCAGCATTATTATTCATTGGACATCTCAATCTAACGCTTCCCGCTCTCGATCAAGAACGGCAGGATCTGCCTCGATACCGACCCAAATCTGCTTCAGAATGGCCAACATCCGCGCGCAGGGTGCCATCGTCGAACAGTCAAAAACGAGGTTCAGAGAAAAAACATGGCATTCCCACTGATGGCTGGGAAGCCGACCATTTCACTGCACGGTTGCGCCGTTACTTGCCTCATACGGTACACATACTGCGAAACTGTGTCTCGCAGTATAAGCGACCGGTTATGCGAGACGAGACCGATGTCTGTTTGCTCCATCTCACACTAGCACGGGTTCATGAGGCATTGAGATTAGCATATAGCACCTCATCAAGACTTCATTTTTCAGATTTATTTATTCGATAAAAAGGGGCTTATATACGTGCTTGACCCAATTCAGGGAGAGTTCTAATCAGACTGCATGAGCAAGGGTCCGCCATTCAGCAGTTCGACACCATCCTTGAGATGATGGGCGATATCCCGGAGGAAAAGACCGCGATCGACCACTTCCGAGCGATCCGTTGGAAGAATGGCCCATTCTGCCCGCACTTCATTTCCACCAAGGTTTACCACTTCTCCGACAACCGCACCCACAAGTGCGGCGATTGCCGTAAGCTCTTCTCCATCAAGGTCGGCACGATTTTTGAGGATAGCAAAATCCCACTGCGCTCGTGGATGTTGGCCATCTGGCTTATCACGCCGCACAAGAAGGGCATCGCCAGCACCCAACTTGCCAAGGATATCGGCGTGACGCAAAAGACCGCGTGGTTCACGACCCACCATTTGCGCTACGCCATCAAAACGCAGTCCTTTAACCGTCCGCTGGACGGCATTATCGAGGCCGACGAGACCTTCATCGGCGGCAAAGAAAAGAACAAGCACGCGCACCGGCGGAAGGCAGGGCGGCAAGGGTAAGGTCGCGGTGCTGGGTATGCTGGAGCGGGACGGCGAACTGCGCACTGGCACTACGCCGAACCTAAGCGCCAAGCCCGTGCAGACCGTTATCCGCGACAACGTGAAGTCGGGCGCTAGCCTGATGACCGATGGACATGGCGCGTTCGTCGGCCTGTCCGACGCCTACAATTACCACCGCGTAAACCGCAGCGCTGGAGAGTACGTCCGCCACTATATCCCGCACACCAACGGGATTGGGAGCGTTTAGACGCCGTTCAAGCGCCAGATCATCGGCACGCACCATTTCCTTTCGCCCAAGCACCTGAACGCCTACCTTGGCGAAATGACATGGCGTTTCAATCTCCGTAGCATCGGCGTAGGCGACCGCGTGAACGCCCTTCTCGCGCAGACCGCTGGTCGCCTTACCTACAAGGCGTTGAAGACATGAACGATAGGCGAGAGAAGCCCCTTGTGTCAACGGCGGAGCAAAAGTCGGCCATTCGGCGGCGTAAAACCAGGCCATCGTGTTACATGCCGGGGGGAGTGGCGTGAGGGCGTAGCCCGAGGGCCACTCCCCCCGGCATTGGTGTAATTTTCAGGGTCTGGTTTTGGCCTTGCGGGCCCGGCTGTGCGCGAGGCGATAGCTTTCGCCGTTCATCTCGAGGATGCTGACGTGATGGGTCAGGCGATCGAGGAGCGCGCCTGTGAGACGCTCAGATCCGAAGGTTTCGGTCCATTCGTCGAAGGGCAGGTTGCTGGTGATGAAGGTGGAGCCGCGTTCGTAACGCTGGGAGATCAGCTCGAACAACAGTTCGGCGCCGGTCTTGGAGAGCGGCACAAAGCCCAGTTCGTCGATGATGAGCAGCTTGTATCCGGCCATCTGCTTCTGGAAGCGCAGAAGACGGCGCTCGTCGCGGGCCTCCATCATTTCGCTGACCAGCGCTGCCGCGGTGGTGAAGCCCACCGACAGTCCTTTCTGGCATGCTGCCAGTCCGAGCCCCAACGCTACGTGCGTCTTTCCGGTGCCTGATGGCCCCAGAGCGATGGCGTTCTCACGCCGCTCGATCCACTCGCAGCGCGCCATCTCGAGCACCTGCATCTTGTTGAGCCTGGGGATGGCGGCGAAGTCGAAGCTGTCGAGGCTTTTGACGGCGGGGAAGCGCGCGGCCTTGATGCGCCGCTCGACCATGCGACGCTCCCTGTCGATCATTTCCATCTCGACGAGGCGGGCGAGGAAGCGGATATGATCGACGCCTTCAGCGGCACATTGCCGCGCGAGCTTGTGATGCTCACGCAGGCACGTAGGCAGCTTGAGCGCCTTGAGATGGTGAGCGAGAAGGATCTCCGGGGCCTGATCGCTCATGCGGCCTCCTGCCGGTCGGAGAGCAGGCTCAGATAGGCTCTGGCAAAGGTCTTCTCGACCGTGGTGCGTGGCAGGAAGGGATAGACGTCCAGGTCCAGCCTGGGCGGTACGCGTTCGATCCGGCACAGGACGAGGTGCTTGACGGCATCGAAGCCGATGGCGCCAAGATCGATGG
>MIAK01000048.1:0-16039 GCA_001829085.1 Sphingomonadales bacterium RIFCSPLOWO2_12_FULL_63_15
GCCATGTTCTGCCGCCTAAAGGACTTCCGTCGCATTGCTACCCGATACGACAAGCTCGCCCGAAACTTCCTGTCAGCCGTAAGCCTCGCTGCCCCAGTGGCCTTCTGGCTTTGAACGAGTCTCGACCCTAGGGTCGACGCCAGGCATGGCCTTTGCCAGCTTTGGGTGTTGGTTTGCAGAGGCCGCCGATAGGCTCGGATCGCGCAGATGTTAGGTCGTGACGTCAGCGCCACCAAAGACGATCTGGTTGCGTGTTTGCGGCTGGAACAATCCGTAGAGAAATTTCCCACCCTCTCCGCTGACGGCATCGAGCGCCGCGACATGATTGCCCGATAATTGAAGCTTAAGCGCTGAGACATTGTCCGTCACCTGTTCGGCACGACTGACGCCCATCAAGGTTGAGACGACTCCGGGGCGACCGACGACCCAGGCGATGGCGACCCGCGCTGCCGTCTCGCCCAGTTCTGCCGCTACCCGCTTAGCCTCGTCGACGATCCGCCAGTTGCGGTCGGTGAAAAGCGTATCTCCAAAGGGGTTATCCCCATCAAGCCGTTTGCTACCTTCTGCGGGCGATACCTGTCCCTCATCGCCCGCATTGGGCACTCCACCTTCACGCGCTGGACCGGCTTCAACCATGGCCCGGTCATATTTGCCGGTCAGGAGGCCATAAGCGAGGGGACTCCAGGGGACGAGGCCCATGCCGAACGCGCGGCCAAGCGGCACATGCTCGTCCTCCACACCGCGCTCCACCAGCGAGTAGAAATATTGAAGGCCGATGGGCGAGGGCAGTCCCTGTGCCCGCGCCAGCGTGGCAAGTTGCGCCACATACCAGGCCGGGCAGTTGGACAGGCCCCAATAGCGGATCTTGCCGGACTGGATGAGGCCGCTCATCGTCTGAAGCAGTTCGGCTGCTGGGGTGATGCCGTCCCAGATGTGAATCCAGTATAAGTCAATGAAATCGGTCTGCAGCCGCTTGAGCGAACCCTCGACGGCAGCATGGATATGGCGCGCACCGTTTCCGCCCTGATGGAAGCCTTTGCCCGTGTTGAAGCCTGACTTGGTGGCGATAACCATACGCTCACGCAGGCCAGCGTCGGCGATGAATTTTCCCACCATTTCCTCCGACGCGCCGCCTGAATAGACATTGGCGGTGTCGATGAAATTGCCACCGAGATCGACATAGCGGTCAAACACCGCGCGGCTGGCATTTCCGTCCATGCCCCAGCGCGGCGTTCCAAATGTCATCGTGCCGAGCGCAAGAGGGCTGACGAGCAGGCCGGACGAGCCAAGAGGGCGAAGGGATTGAAGGTTCACGGGCAGTCTACATCGGCGGTTGCTAAAGGGTATATGGATTGTGCGACCCGATAGGATTAGACGATCGAACTTGCATGGGTTGCTGAAGGATTTTCATATATGGATCGCGATCTATGGTCGGGCCTCGCGATATTCGGGGAAATCGTGGAGGCGGGCAGCTTCGCCAAGGCCGCGACGCGGCTTGGCCTTTCTGCCTCCGCGCTCAGCCATGCGATGCGCGTGCTGGAAAGGAAGCTGGATCTGCGACTGCTCGATCGCACGACCCGTTCGCTGGCACCGACCAGCGCCGGCGAAGCGCTGCTCCTGCGATTGCGACCCGCCATGGCGTCGGTCGAGGAAGTGCTGGGTTTGCTTGATGGGGCACGCGAGCATCCGGCAGGGCGAGTGCGGGTCAATGCCCATCGCCCCGCTGCCGTCCACCTCATCATGCCGCGACTGCCTGCGCTGGCGCGCGACTGTCCCGATGTCTCAGTCGAGTTGGTGGTCAATGACGGCTTCGTTGATATCGTCGCCGAACGTTTCGACTGCGGCGTCCGGCATGCACAAGGGCTTCAAGGGGACATGATCTCGGTACGGATTAGCGATCCGGTGCCGCTGATCTTCGTTGCGTCGCCGCACTATCTCGCTGATCATGGTCGGCCGGAGCATCCCGATGACCTCGCTCAGCACCGATGCGTCAGCTATCGCCACGCCAGTTCGGGCGCTTTACACCGCTGGGAGTTCGAGCAGAACGGCATAACATCAGAGCGTGCCGTGCCCCACAATTTCGTCACCAACGATGTCGATGTGATGCGCGACGCCGCGCTGGCGGGTCTCGGCGTTGCTTGCCTGATCAAGGCGCAGGCGTCGCACCATCTTATGGCAGGTGATCTCATCGAGGTTCTAACCGGCTGGGCGCCAACGCTTCCGCCCAACCATCTCTACTATCCAAACCGGCGCCAACCGACGGCCGCATTTCGCGCCTTCCTGGCTGCCATGCGCCTTTAATGTCCGCAGCCTGTCAAACAGGCTCGATACTGGTGTGGTGCCGCTAGGAATGTATCCGTTGGATCATCCCAAGTTCCAGCCAGTTCAGCAACATTGTGCCGGCATTGGTCGCGACATCAGCAGCGTCGAAATACTTCATCAGCGCGACGCAGACTTCGCCGAATGTGCCGCCTTGCTGAAGGTTCGCCAATGCGAGCGCTTCTGCTTCGGCAACAAGGCCGAAAACCGGTTGCTCGCCTTCGCGCCACAGCAGCAACCACTTGGGCTCGCGCAGCCTTTCCAGCGCCGGTGCCTGTTGTGAATCGGCCAATGTTTCCCACAGCCGGACAAGATCATATGTGACCGGTCGCAAGGCTGTGCCGGGAATGAGTTCGAGGCGCAGTTCGTCCCATTGCCGGGCATCGAAGTCCGCCGTCGTGGCAGCAAAATCGGTCGGCGTCATTGGCGCACCGTCGGCGGCGGTGAATGCGCAGTGCATTTCCCATTCCAGCCACGCCACCTCGCCCACGTCGGGATCATTGGCGAACAGTTCGGCGCAGGTTTCGGCAAATCCCGCACCGGCCAGGTCAATGGTCCAGCTCGTAGGCGGATGCGTGATCAGATGATGCGCGGCCGCCTGGCTAAAGGCATCCTCGCCCACCAGCCTTGCGGTGCGTTCGAACGTGTTCCGCAAGACATCGATAAGCCGCGTTTGATAGGCATTGCGATAGACGGCCATGCCCGCGGCGCGGCGCGCATCCCATCCCATTGGCAAGAGCGCGCCGTCATCAAGCAGACAGGCCAAAAATTCGTCCTGCGCGCGCAAAAGCTGGGTCATAGTGCCATCTCTACGCGCGTGGTGGCAGCAATCGTGCGGGCACGGTCAAGTTCTGCCAACAGGTCCGGCAGCGGCGGGATAGCATCATCCCGCTCGATCATCACGGCCACCTCGCCAAGCTGGCCAATGGCTAAACCATAAAGGTTCCAAACAGCGTCGCACACTGGCCTGTCGTGCGTGTCGATGACGATCTCGCCCGGCGTGTGCCCGGCCAGATGCACCTGCCGCACCCTGTCGGCGGGTATGCCTGAAAGGTAGGCCTCAGGATCGAAACCGTGGTTGCTGGCGCTGACGTAGATATTGTTGATGTCGAGCAGCAGGTAACAGCCCGTCTTGCGGCTCATCTCGGCCAGGAATTCCCACTCTGTCATCTCGTCTTCCGGAAACGTCAGATAGCTTGACGGGTTTTCGAACAGCATTGCCCGTCCGAGCGCTTCCTGCGCGCGGTCGATGTTGGCGCATACGACATCCATCGCCGCGCGGGTCAGCGGCAGCGGGAGCAGATCATGGCTGTTGTGCGCGCTCGTCCGGGTCCAGCACAGATGATCGGACACCCATAGAGGCTCGATCCGGTCCGCCAATGCCTTGAGCCGGACCAGATGATCGCCGTCCAGTCCATGTGCCGAACCGATCGACATGGATACGCCGTGCAGGATGACCGGAAGTTTGGCGCGCACCTGTTCCAGCACGCGCAACGGTCGCCCGCCATCGACCATGAAGTTTTCGGATATGACCTCGACGAAATCGACAGCGACATCGCCCGCGAGAAAATCACGGTAATGATCGCGGCGCAGGCCAAGGCCGAACCCGCCGAATGCGGCAACATCTGTCATGGCGAAAGTCCTCATGCGTCAAAAGGGGTCCGGCAGACCTTGGGGGGCTGGCCCGCCGGACCAGGGTCGGATCAGCCGAGGTCGCCGATCGTCCCGCCCTTCGTGAGACACTCACCTG
This sequence comes from Sphingomonadales bacterium RIFCSPLOWO2_12_FULL_63_15, assembly GCA_001829085.1. Classification (GTDB taxonomy): domain Bacteria; phylum Pseudomonadota; class Alphaproteobacteria; order Sphingomonadales; family Sphingomonadaceae; genus Sphingobium. The sequence continues at coordinate 4,070 of MIAK01000048.1, forward strand.
CCTTCATTGCCTTGAAGCCGTGGCCCTTGCAGGCATTTTGGCCCTTGCATTCGTGCTCAGCCGTGGCGCAGTCGGAATTGCCCTTGCAGCTATGCAGGCCATAGCAATGCACGGTGTCGCTGGTGCCGAGGGCGCGGCCTTTGCTTCCGGTCGGCGCGTCGGCCGCGAAGGCCGAGAATGAGCTGAGCGCGATGGCGGCTGCGGCAGCGGCGATGGATGCGGTGCGGGTCTTGGTGGTCATGTCAGCGGCTCCTTGAAAACGATGGTGCGTGATCGCACGCCATGATGTTCGCCCTCGCGCGCTGGCCGGTTACAGCGGCAATTATTATTCTCTGCCTGTAACGGTCCCGCCTCGCCCGGCGAAAGAGGGGGCATGCACCGCCTGGACAACCGTCTGGCGCTGCCCCCCAAAGACGGAGAGTATATCATGAAGACCGCCACTATCGCCCGCATTGCCGGACTTGCCACCACCGCCGCTCTGGCAGCAGGCGTCGCCACCACCCCCGTCGCCGCGCAGAAGGTGCCGATGGAAAAATGCTATGGCATCGCCAAGGCTGGGCAGAATGACTGCTCCGCCGGCGCTGGCACCAGTTGCGCCGGAACATCGACCCGCGACTATCAAGGCAACGCCTGGAAGCTGGTCAAGCAGGGCATGTGCGTGAAGACCAAGACGCCGATGGGCAATGGCTCGCTGACGCCGATCAATCGCTGATACACAGCCGTCAGAAGGGGGCCAGCACATGCAGCACATCGCCACATTCTATGATCGGATCGTAGCCATCGCCGCATCGCGCCTGGCGGAGGGGGTTGCGCTGCTGCTGGCCCGGATCGCGCTCGCCGGGATATTCTGGCGATCGGGCCGGAGCAAAGTGACGGAGGGCAGTTTTTTCGAGATCAGCGATTCAACCCGCTATCTGTTCGAAAATGACTATGCCGCCGTCCCGCTACCACCTGAAATCGCTGCGCCACTGGCAACGCTGGGCGAGCATCTGTTCCCGGTGCTGCTAGTGATCGGGCTGGCAACCCGGCTCTCGGCCGGCGCGCTGCTCGCAATGACGCTCGTTATCCAGATTTTCGTGTATCCTGAAGCCTGGTGGACGACGCATATCCTGTGGGCCGCGCTGGCAGCGGTGCTGATCGTGCGCGGCGGCGGCGTGCTGTCACTCGACGCGCTGATCGGCCAATGGCGGCAACGGCGCGCGTGAACGGGTGCGGAGAGGGGGAACGGCGATGATCGCGGACGAGCCTACCTTCGCACGGCTCATGATTGCGAGCCAGGGCGGCGACCGGCGTGCCTACACCGTGCTGCTGACCGAGGCGCAGTTCTGGCTTGAACGCTTCTTCCGCCGCCGCGTGCCCCCGGCGCAGATCGACGATCTGGTGCAGGACGTGCTGCTTGCCATTCATGCCAAGCGCGCGACCTGGGATGAAACACGGGCCTTCCTGCCGTGGCTCGCGGCCATTGCCCGCTATCGCTGGGTCGATCATTTGCGACGGGCTTACCGCTCCAGCGAAAGTGAACTCGGCGATCATGATGCCCCTGCGGACAGCGAGGAGGAAGCCGTGCTGGCCCGGATGAGCCTTGACCGGCTTTTCGTGCAACTTTCCCCGGCACAGTGCAACGCAATCGAACTGGTGAAAATCGAAGGACTTTCGGTTACCGAGGCGGCCATGCGCACCGGCCAGAGCGAAAGTCTGATCAAAGTGAACATTCATCGCGGCCTCAGGAAACTGTCCGCGCTCGTCGAAGAGGCTGACTGACCATGCCCCCCCGTCCCAATCCCCTCATCGCACAACTCGCAGGCGAGCTTGAGCCAGTGCGCCCCTTGCGCATGCGTCATGGCCTGGCGCTGGTAGCGATTGCAACCGTGCTGACGATCGCCGCCATCGCGCTGTGGCAGGGCTTGTGGAGCGGCCCTGCAAAAGGGCAGGCGGCTGCGATCTTCTTCATCGCCAACGGGCTTATCGCGCTGGTCGGGCTTGCCTCGGCGCGGACGGTGGTTCGCATGGCGACCCCGCGTGTCGGTGCCCGACAGGATGGCTTGCGTTGGCTGCTGGCAGCGCTTGCTATCTTGCCCGTCACCGCCCTGTTGCTGATGGCGCTGGAGGGGGCAGTCGGCAGACACGACCACGCGACGGATGGGCTGAACTGCTTCATCGCCGGAACCGTCAGCGGCATTGGCGTGGCGGCAGCGCTGATCCTTTGGCTGCGCCGTGGTGCCCCCGTTGCTCCCAATGTGGCCGGGTTCTATACCGGCATAGCGGCGGGGGCGCTGGGCAGTTTCGCGCACGGTATGTCATGTCCATTCGACACCATCGGGCACCTGGGCATCTGGCACGTTGCGCCCGTGGCCATGTCAGCCGCGCTGGGGCGCATTGCCGTACCAGCCTTGATACGGTGGTAAAATCTTGCAGCTTGCTAGCATGATTTGAAGTCCAAGGCCGGTTCTAGGCCTGTAGATCGGCGGGCAGAATCTGAAATGTCAGGTCGGCGGTGCATGCACGCCCATGGCAGACATTCGGCGTTCACTCCGTCCGCGTCACTGCACATCATGTCGCGAACAACTCTATCGAATCCAGATAATCCAGCAACGCTCGTATCCGCGTCGCCGCGCGATCCTCCGCCGCATAGAGGGCGTGAATGTCCTCGCCATTGCCAGGATTAAACTCGTCCAACACCTCGACCAGCCGCCCGGCCTTGATATCCGCTGCGACGTGAAAGGCTCCATGCCGGGCAATGCCGCAGCCCGCGACCGCCATCTGCCGGACCACCTCGCCCGAATTGCCGAAGAAGCGTCCTTCCACTGGCTTTTGCACGATGCGCCCTTCGACTTGGAAAGGCCAGCTATCGATCGAACGGCGAAAGCTGAACCGCAGGCAGTCATGTTGGTCGAGATCGTCAGGAATCTGAGGGACGCCGCGACGCGCGAGATAGTCCGGGCTGGCGACCAGTGCCATGCGGCTATGCCCCAGCTTTTTTGCGCGCAGCCGCGTGTCGCGCAACGGACCGATGCGGATTGCGATGTCCGCTCGCTTCTCCACCAGATCAACGATGCTGTCGGTAAGCGTCAGTTCGACCTTCACGGCCGGATAGCGTTCAGCAAAGCCGGGAAGGGCCGGGATCAGGCATTGGACCCCGAAGGATGGCGAGGCGTTGACGCGCAGCAGCCTCCGCGCGACCTGATTTGCCTGACCTAGGCTTTTCTCAACTTCTGCCATTTCCGCAATCAGGGTGCTTATCCGATCGCGATAGGCCACGCCCTCTGTCGTCAAGGCCAGCGCGCGCGTGGTGCGCCGCAGGAGCGTAACGGCGAGCCGCTTCTCCAGCCGCGCGACGGATCGGCTGACGGCCGAGGGGGTGAGACGCAGCATGCGTGCGGCATTTGCAAAGCTACCCTCCGCCGAAACGGTCAGAAATATCTCAATGTCGCCAAAACGATTATCCATGATTTGAATTCACTTCTGAAGTGATGAGACGCATTCTAGGCATCAATTATGAAGATGTCTATTTCCCGTCCAGTTGATCGCCACTGTCAGGAATAAATCATGGACCTCAAACTCAACGGCAAAACCGCCATCGTCACCGGATCGACCGCTGGGATCGGCCTTGCGATCGCCAAACGCCTCTCTGCCGAGGGTGTCGCGGTTACCATCACCGGTCGCAACCAGGTGAAGCTGGAGGCAGCCGCTACGGAGATCGGCGGCGGCGTTAATCCCGTCCTTGCCGATCCTGCAACCGCCGAAGGTGCCGCCGCCCTCATCGCCGCCGTTCCCGACACCGACATCCTCGTCAATAATCTTGGTATCTATGAAGCCAAGGACTTTGCCGACATCACGGACGAGGACTGGCATCATATATTTGAGGTCAACGTCGTCAGCGGCGCTCGCCTCGCCCGGCATTATTTCCCTTTGATGTTGCAGAAAAATTGGGGTCGCGTGCTTTTCATTGCCAGCGAAAGCGGCCTTCTGCCGCCCGCCGAGATGATCCATTACGGCATGACAAAGTCAGCACAGCTTTCCATCTCGCGTGGTCTTGCCGAACAAACACGGGGAACGGGTGTCACGGTCAACAGTATATTGCCCGTACCGACCCGTTCGGAGGGGATTGTCGATTTCATCCGCTCTGTTGTCGAACATAAGGATGCACCGGAAGCCGAACGGGAGGTCGAATTCTTCACCAAGCTGCGCCCCTTGTCGCTCATCAAGAGACTGATCGAGGCAGACGAAGTCGGCGCGATGGTCGCCTATCTCGCAAGTCCGCTTGCAGCTGCAACCAATGGCGCGGCTCTCCGGGTCGAGGGTGGGATCATACCCACTATCGCCTGATTGGGCGGCGGGTTCAAATTGGTAAACGGTCCCGTCTCTGGTCTTCTTGGCCATTCAATATCGAGGGATGAGCGGTCGATCATGTTCCCACCATTGAACGGCAGGACATGATCGACTGCGGCGTCAACAATGGCGGTCTTCGGCTAGATCGAAAAAATGGCGTCGCTGAAAGTTCGTGAAGGGTGGATATCGGCCGGCGGCAACTGGGGACTTTCCGGTCATTCGTCATGCATCCCGGAAATGGCGGCTTCCAATCAAACACCAGACATTCAAACCATGAGGACATAGTAGCTATGAACCGGAATGACTGGCCGATTTCGGAATGTCGTCTGTGGATGGCTCCCGCGTTGCAAGCATAAAGTGATGATCTGACGTTCCGTCGGGTGCAGTCGTCTGTCCGGCCTGTTGATGCAGTCGGTGCAGACTGCTGGCCCTGATGGGGTCCGCGAACAAGGTCCGATCGGGTTTGCAGGCTATTACGCCTATGACATTCCTTGGGTTGTCCTTGTTCCTGGTCCGACCGGTTTTGCCATCACATCCTTCGCTCTCACAACCTCGTGAAGCTGATCTCCTCAGCTAAACTCTTGATCTATGCTGCCGCCAGCATCGGCGCATGCCCGCGTTCGAAGACGCCGCCGCGCGCCATGACTGCCCATGCGATCCGCGCCATCTTGTTGGCGATGGCGACCGAGGCGACACGCGCGGGCTTTCTGGCGAGCAACGCGACGAAGCGCGGATCGACCAGCTTCACATCGGACGGGTCGTACCGGATCGCCAGAAGCAGCGCTTTGAACACCGCCAGTGGCGGTCAGGCAGGCCGCCTTTGCTGGCCGGTAAAGCGGATCACGAAGCACCACGGCCGCGCTCCAACGACCAGCGAGACAAGCGCGTCGAGCGATGATGCCGCTTGCCTGCGCGCAGTAAATCCAAACCGCTCGTAACCAACCGAGCATTGCGCCACCGGTGCCCTTCTTATCGGAAAGCGGCTTTCAGGATAGGCTCCAACATGCGGCGACTGAGGCGCTGCGAATTACCGGCTGCCCGCGTACTGGAAAGAATCAATCCACTGGCTTGTGCAGGACGACTCTGTCCAGCGGCTCGCCGGTTGCGGTGAAGGCATTGTAGGTCAGCGTCGCCGGGCTGACGTCGATGACCTGATAGGCCTGCGTGCGCGAGGCGGACTTTTTGGCCCAGGGCAGCGAGCCGACATCATACATTTTCGGGCCAGCTACGGACACGGCATAGGTCGAACCTGCGTCGTCGGCCGAGGGGCCGTCCGGACCGATGGCACCGCGCGCATAGCCATGATCATGGCCCTGCAGCACCAGGTCGACCTTATATTTGTCGACCAATGGCTTGAGTGCGGCGCGCACCTTGGGATTGTCCCGGCCAGGCTCGCTGGAGAAGAGCGGAAAGTGCAGGAACATCACGGTCCAGCGGCTGGGATTATTCGCCAATAGCCCGTCGAGCCACTGAACGATGGCCTTGCGCGCTATCGGGTCCCGGTCCACCTGCATGGAATCGATCGAGATCAGGCGCAGCCCTTGATAGTCGGTATACCAGTTGGTTTCGCGGCTGGCCGGTACGTCCGCCGGGCCGTTTTCAGGCAGGGTGAACTGCCGACGCCACTGCCCGTTGATCGAGGAGCCCGCGCGGGCGGCTTCGTCCTTGCCATATTCATGGTTGCCGGGTGTCGGCATTTGCGGGGTCTGGGCATAGAGGAACCCGCCTGAGGCGAACCATTCACCCCACTCGGCATCGCTGTCATGTCGGTTGATAAGGTCGCCAGCGTGGATAACGAAGGCGGCGTCGCCCGCCTTGCGAAAGGCCATGCGCAGGGTGCGCGACGCTTCCGACAGGACATTATTCTGCATGTCGCCCATATAGATGAAGCGGAACGGCGCATTGGTTTTGGCCGCCGTGTGGAATTGCAGCCATTCCGACCAATGCGTGCCGTCGCCGACGCGATAGGCATAGACCGTGTCGGGCTCCAGGTCTTTGAGCACCGCTGCATGATAGGCCGCACGGAAGGCCGGGTCTTCCCGCACGGCCAGCGTCGCGTCGTCGGTGACGGCAGCCAGCGTCATGGGTGCCTTGACATAGTCGGGGCTGTTGGTGGCCTTTGCATATTGCACTTGGCCGCTCAGGCCCGGTGCCGAGCGCCAGCTGATCGCCATCTCGGTCGCCGGATCGGCGGTGAGGTTGAGGATGATGCGTTCAGGCTGCACCGTCGCCGGGGCGAGCGCCACGACGGTTGCTGTCGGCGTTTCCACCGCCTTCGCTGAAGCGAAGGGGGCGGCACCGAGCAGCAGGGCGAGGGTCAAGACACGGAATTTGCGGTGCATCGTCAATCCTCTCAGAAGATCAGGTTGAGGCCGAGCGTCATGCTACGTCCATTCTTGATATAGGCGCGGCTGGCACCCTGGCCGGTCGATACGGTCTGCCAATAGGTGTGCGAGTCAAAGAGGTTTTGAACCTGGAATTGGATCGACGACTTCTTCATGAACGTCTTGCGGACGGTCAGGTCGACAAAGCTATAGGCTTGCTCATAGGGGTTGTTGCCGAAATCGTTGATGCCGCCCATGAATTTGGACTGGTAGTTCCAGGCACCATAGATTTCCCAGCCCTTGCGTGCCCAGAACAGCTGCAAGTTGGCGATCGTCTCGGGCGTTTCCATCAATGGCAGGCTGTAACCCTCCGGTTGCCACGACAGGCCAGTCACCGCCTTGGACCGTTGCAGCGTCACATTGCCGCCCACGCCCAACGAACCGAATATCCCCGGCAGCCAATGCAGCAATTGTTGGCCGCTAATCTCGACACCATAGACTTCCGCCGACTTGCCATTGTTGGGCATGGAAATCGCGACGCCGGTGGGATCGACATTCTCGCCCAGCGTTCCGTTGCGGATGTTGCTGGACGAAGAACGGAACAGGAAGTTGGTGATACGCTTATAGTATAGCGCAACGGAATAAGCGCCGGTGTTGCCCGCATAATGTTCCAGCGACATGTCGAAATTGACCGATCGCAGCGGCTTGAGGTCGGGGTTGCCCTGCTCGATGGCCAGCAGCACCCAGTCTGACGTGTCATTCTGCGTGCCATCGCCATCGGGGTCGGTGTCATAGCTATATTCGCGCGCCGAACTCATGCGGGCGATGTCGGGGCGGGCGAAGCTCGTCCATACCGCGCTGCGCAGCTTGGTCTTGTTGTCGAAGTCGTAATTGACGTGAAGAGAAGGCAGAACGTTGGTGAAGCTGGAACGGTCGGTGGTGTAGCGTGCGCCCAGCACCTGATCGAGATTATAGGCATCGATAGTGTTGCGCGTCGTTTCGACGCGTACGCCGCCGATCACTGTGGCCTCGCCGAAGCGCGCGGTCGCCATCGCATAGCCCGAAATCACCCGTTCGTTGAACCGGAAGCTGTCCTCGTCCGATATCTGAGCGTTGGACGGATCGACGGCAAAACCTTCGAATATCGAGCTTTCGCCGCTCTCGGCGCGCTGAAGTTCGGCCAACATCTTGGCATTGTCGATCGTCGTGCCGAGGCGGTAGAGACCGCTATAGGCCCCGCCGAACAGGCTATCCACATTCGTGCCGTAGAAGTTCGAAAAGTCGGCAAGCGTGCCATCGGCATCGAGTTGCAGGAACGAACCGGAATAGGTGCGGCGCTTGGAGTCATAAAATTTGCCGCCGGCCTTCACCGAGTCCAGCCAGTTGATATCGGGTTTCCACTGGAGGTTCATCTGGGCCTGCCACAGCTTTTCGCTGCTGCCGCCGACTTCGCCTTCCAAGCTGCTGAAGGCATATTGTGAAGGGTCCTGCACGCCCGCCATGCCTGCGTCGTTGAGCAGCCATTTGGGATAGCGCGCGTCGCCCGAACTTGAGAACAACACACCCTTATTGCCCAGCCAGCCATATTTGTCGCTGCGGAACTCCATCGTATAGCCATCGTCGAGATTATCGTCCGACTGCGAATAGGAGACATCATAGTCGATCGTCACCGTGCCCAGCCGCGAGATGCCGCCAACATTGGCGGACGCCAGGTTGCCGCTTTCATTGGTGGCTTCCCAGAAGCGACGCAAACGGAAGCCCTGCGGATCCCAGGTGCCGGAGCCGCCGTTGAGGCTGTAGAAGGATCGAGCCGAGCGATCGGCATCGGTGATCCGTCCGTCACGGTCGCGATCGACAATCTGGGCGGCGGTATAACCGTAGACCCGACCCAACTTGTCGTCATAGCCGATGATATTGTCGTCCGGCTGGCCAAGCGACGTGTCGTCAGTATCCACCTGCGAAAGCCGGGTGGAGTTCCGGCCCGTATCGTTGCGGAAGTTCAGGCGGTTGAGAAACTCCTTCTTCTGATATTTGGCATATTGGCCGCGGACATGCAGGTCATGATTGTCCGAACGATAGTCGATGCTGGTGTTGCCACCCCAGCGCTTGACGTCGGTTTCGCCAAAGCCCAAGTCCATGCCGCGCATGACGAAGCGATTGGGGTCCCAGCCCAGCGTCTCGCTGTCATCATACCAGGTGTCGGGCTGGTTATCGCCATCGACGCCATTCTGTTCGAACTGCGATTGGCGGCGGCTCCAGTTCGCGGAGACGTAAATGCCGAAATTGTCGCTGAACTGGCGTGAGACGGCGCCCGATACCTGCCCGGATTTGCGATGGTCATATTTGTCCAGCATGCCGCCTTCGACCGACAAGCGGAAGTAGGTCGGGTCCTGGTCGAAAGCGGTCGGCGTCGAGATATCGACTGAGCCGCCCAACGCGTCGCCATCGCGGTCTGGCGTCAAGGTCTTGTAGACTGTGATCTGCTTGATGCCGTCTGGCGGCAGGACCGACAGGCGCACGCCACGGTAGAAATTATCATCGCGCGATCCTGCGCCGCCCAGGCGCACGCCGTTGATCGAATAATTGTTCAGTTCGGTCGACAGGCCACGCACCGTGATGCGGTCGCCTTCGCCCGTGGTCGCGCTGCGCACCGCATTGACGCCGGGCAGGCGGGCGAGGGCTTCGGACACATTGTTGGCCGGCAGCTTGCCCATGTCGTCCGCCATGATGGTGTCGGACACGGTGTCGTTGTTGCGCTTGATGTCGAGCGCCTTCTGCGCCGCCTCGATGTAGCCGGTGACGACGATTTCGGCGTCTACGGCGTCTGTGGGCACTGCCTTGGCCGGTGCCGTGGCCGGGACCGATGCGCGCGGCGCGCGGTCGACCATGGCGACGGGGCGGATCTTGACCGGCAGCGGCTTGACGATGATCGTCCCGCTGCGGTTCTGGGCCGTGACGTTGGCGCCGCCGATAAGCTGCACCAGCGCGCGCTCCGCCGACATCGTGCCGGATACCGGCTGGCTACGACGACCGCGCATGACGTCGGGCGAAGCCGCGACCGGCATACCGGTGACACGCGAATATTCCTGCAATGCGCGGGCAAGGTCCTGCGCAGGAATGGCGAAGGCGTAGGTGCGTGCGCTCGCGGCGTGGGCCATGGGCGATGTCGCAATGCCGCCAACAAGCGTCGCACAGGCGATCGCCACTATCGAGGCAGCAGGCTTGGTCATTCGAAACATGTGAAAAAGAACCCCCAGATCATACATCATTCTGGGGGAAGACGCAGTTTGGTTCCAAAACCAGACAAATATTTATTATTTCATTTCAGTGACTTGTTGATGAAACTTCAGAGGCATCGGATTAGCGTGAGAGGATGTAGCGGTCGCCATCCTCTTTCCAGCGCAAGTCATGGATGGCCGCGACCGCGTCGAGTACGGCGGCGGGCCGGTTCGTTTGAAACCGTCCGCTCACGAGCAGTTCGCCCAGAGCAGGTTCGGCCAGCGCGATGGGACGGGCCGAGGTGCGGTTGAGGCTCTGGACGAGTTGCCAGACGGGCGTGTCTTCCGCCTCATACCAGCCCTCGGTCCACCCGGGATGCTGTGCCTTGATGTCGCGCAGACTGCGCACGCTGTCGCCTGAAACTCTGAGCCCGCTGCCAGCCGGAAGGCGCCACCGGCGGCCAAGTCCGGCATCTACGCTGACAAGGCCGCGATAGACCTGGACGACCTGCGTATCGGCATCGAGCCGATCAACATCGAACGCCGTCCCCAGGACAGAGACGCTGGTGCCGCCGGTATCCACGGAAAAGCTGCGCAAGCGCTCATGGGCGACGTCGAAAAAGGCTTCCCCCCGTTCCAGCGCGACATGACGCGACCAGGGCGTTATTCGTACGGCGATCCGCGTGGCACCGTTCATCCTGATCTTCGAGCCATCGGAAAGGGTGACCAGCTTCGTTGCGCCGCGTGGCGTAGCAAAGGCGGTTTGCTCCATGATCAGCCGGGGGCCGACAAGGAGCGCGAAGAGGAGGCATAGACTGGCCGCACCCATACCGACCAACCGCCGCCAGGCCGGGCGGGGCCAACGCTGGCTATCATCGTCATTGGATGCTGTTGGGACGGCTCCGGCCAGTCGAAGCGCGCTATCCAGACCATCGGACTGCCAGATCGCGCTAAGGCGCGCATAGGCGTCGATGTGGCGCGGATCCTTCAGAATCCAGCGATCGAATTCGGCAGCCACCTCGGTGTCCTGCACAGGCCTGTTCATGCGGTCGATCCAGCGTGCCGCCTGCATGTCGATGTCGTGGAATTCGCTGCCCATCAGTCCTGCCCCACCAGATCGACACCGGCCTGTTCCAGCGCCTTGCGCAGGTCGATCATGCCGCGTGTGATGTGTTTTTCCACGGCTTTGGCGCTGAGCGATAGGTCTTCGCCGATGGCACGGCAGCTTTCCTGGTTCAGCCGACGGCGGATCAAAACCTCGCGCCGCAGGGGCGGCATGCGCCGGAGGCAGCGGTTGAATATGTCGAAGGCCCGGCGGGAATCGAGAACCCGGTCGAGCGAGGGCTCATCGCTCTGCCAATCCGCATCGACTTCGTCCGACAGCCTCCGCTCGCGACGGTGCATGTCGATGATGAGATTGTCCGAAATGCGGAAAGCTAGGGCGAAGATGCTGCTGATCTGCTGCACGGCGCTCAGTTCAACGAGCCGGGCAACGGTTTCCTGTGCGATGTCGTCGGCGATGTCCGGCCGGCCGCTGCGGCCCCGGACATAGCGTAGCACAGCCGTCCGCACTGCGTCCCACTCATCCGGGCGCGCCGCGTCCGCCATAGGCGCTTCCGAATTCCTGATCGACGAAAGCACAAAATCCCCACTCTGCGAAAGTGGGGCTGGTTAATCGTGCGACATGACATTTTTATGATGGCGGACTTTTCCCCCGCATCTTGGCCTCTTGAAGATGCTCGACATCGGAAAGGTGAGACATGACCGTCTCCCAGCTATAGTCGAACCCTTGACGCTGGGTTTCGTCCCGGCTCTGCCGCACCATGGCCTGTGCGCGCTGCGAGACATCACGCGACCCTCCGGTGAGCGTCTTGGCGTTTTCGTCAGCCTTGAAATGCAAGCCCAGATCGGCCCCGGCATCGCGCTACAACTTTCAGAGTGGATTTTCCTGAGCCGTTTGGCCCTCCAATCATGGTAATGAGAGGCCGAGGTCTGTCCCTCAGGCGAAGTCGAAGCGAGGCTGCCGCGCTCTCTGGGCGGCCAGCAACCGCCCACGTTTATGCACAACGATATGATCGTTGATCATGGAAACCACCTTG
>MIAK01000049.1:0-15352 GCA_001829085.1 Sphingomonadales bacterium RIFCSPLOWO2_12_FULL_63_15
GCCGACATGGATGATGTCCGCACCCAACGTAGGCGCTATCACCGTCCGATAATAATCCTCATCCAGCACCGGCCCGGCGATGCGCAACGGCAAGCCGATAAGGCGCGCCGCCTCGATCGCCAGGTGCAACCCCTTTTCCGGGACGATGCGGCCATACCAGACCAGATAGGGCGCGCTGTCGGCCTGCGCGCGAAAGCCGAATTTGCGCAGGTCGATCCCGTTGAGGATGACCGCATCGGCGGGCGCGACATGGCTCCACTGCGCCGCTACCGATTGCGACACCGCCACCAGCGCATGATTGGGCGCTTCGCACAGGCGAATGCCGCTTTCCAGCCAGCAGAAGGGCGGCGTGTGCAGCGTCGTGACCATCGGCATGGGCAGGCTGTCGGCCATGGTCAGCGGCAGATAATGGAGCGCATTATTGTGAATGATGTCGAAGTCCCGGTTCCGCAAACCGGTCATCAGGCTGAGATACGCATGATGCTCGCGAAAGAAGGCGATGTCGCTCGCTTCCGTGGTCCCGACGGACGTTATCGCCGTCTCGGTACAAATCGCCTCCAGCCCCAATGCGGGTTCGGAACGCGAGGACGCAAAGACAGTCACGGCATGACCGCGATCCCGCAGCGACCGGGCCAGAAGATGCGTATGCATCTCCAAACCGCCCGCAAACGGCTCTGCAATAGGATGCTTGAGATGGGCGATAATGCCAATCCGCATCAACGATATCCTTTGGACAAGAAGAGGGCCGGAGGCGAAAACGCATTCGCCCCCGGTTGATCGAAGATCGAGATCAGGCGTCGGGCACGGCGTCCAGATCCACGGTCATTTCCCGTGGCCAATGGCGCAGCCCGCGACAGGCGGTCAGCAGGCTCGTGGCATCTTTCGCTGTAGCAAGCGGCAGGCAGCCCTCGTCCAGATCGTCGGCGATACCCGCCTTTTCGAACAAGATCTGTGCCTCTGCCGTAAGCCCCATGAACTTGCAATGGGCAAAGGCGTCGGTGACAAAGTCCTTGGCCGCCGCATCCATCGCCAGCAACGCCGCGCCATCCGCGGACGCGACCACCGCAACCGCATCATAGAGGACGGACGGCCCGCCATCGATCTTCTGCTTGGCCGCAACCGCCGTCCCATCGGACAGGGTGACGCCGCCGATCTTGGGCGCAATCACTTCATAGACCGCGCCTTCCTTGTCCACCGCCTTGACCAGCGCGTCGAACATCTTGGCATCGGCCCCATCGGTCAAAAGGATTCCGAGCTTGCGGCCCTTGAAATTGTCCGGGCCATTTTTGAGGATGCTCAGCGCATCGGATGGCGGCAAGTCCATGATCGTGGCGCGCGCCGCCTTCGCAGGTTCCGGCAGGGCCATGCCCAAACCATCGGCTACCGTCGCCGCCAGTGTCTCATCGATATTGCGCAGATGCGATACTGTCCGCGAACGGATATCGGGCCGTTCGACCTTGCTCAACTCGAACACGATCGCATCGCCGATATGCTTCTGCTCGATCGGCATCTGGCTGATATAGAATTGCCGCGCCTGGCTGTAGTGATCGGCAAAACTCTCCGACCGGACCCGTTGCTTGGGACCGTCCTCGACCGTGGCGACACTGACGAAACCCTTGGCCGGGTCTTCGCGCGGGCCACCCTGTTCGGCACCCCAGCTATTGGGCTCGTAATTGGCCCGACCCTTGGGATTGCGCATCGCCATATGCCCGTCCTGCTGGAAATGGGCCATCGGGCATTTGGGCGCATTGATGGGGATATGCGTGAAGTTGGGACCGCCCAGCCGCTTGAGCTGGGTGTCAAGATAGGAGAAATTGCGACCCTGCAGCAGCGGATCATTGCTGAAGTCGATGCCGGGCGGCACATTTTGGGTGCAGAAAGCGACCTGCTCGGTTTCGGCAAAGAAATTATCGACCACCCGATCAAGCACCAGCCTGCCGACGATCCGCACCGGGATCAATTCTTCGGGGATCAGCTTGGTCGCGTCGAGAACATCGAAATCGAAACTGTCGGCGAACGCATCGTCGAACAATTGCACGCCCAATTCCCATTCCGGAAAATCGCCCGCATTGATCGCGTCCCACAGGTCGCGGCGATGGAAATCCGGGTCGGCCCCGTTGATCTTGACCGCTTCGTTCCAGGCGACCGACTGCAAACCCTGCTTGGGCTTCCAGTGAAATTTGACGAAGGTCGACTTGCCCTCGGCATCAACCAGGCGGAAAGTATGGACGCCAAAACCTTCCATCGTGCGCAGCGAACGCGGGATCGCCCGGTCAGACATCGTCCACATCACCATATGCATGGCTTCTGGCGACAGGCTGATGAAATCCCAGAAATTGTCATGGGCGGTCTGCGCCTGCGGGAAATCCCGGTCCGGCTCAGGCTTGGCGGCATGGATCAGGTCGGGGAATTTGATCGCATCCTGAATGAAGAAGACCGGGATATTGTTGCCGACCAGATCCCAATTGCCTTCCTGCGTGTAGAGCTTGACCGCAAAGCCGCGCACATCGCGCGCAAGGTCGGCCGAACCCTTCGATCCGGCGACGGTCGAAAAGCGCACGAAGGCGGGCACTTTCTCGCCCACGCGCTGCAACACATCGGCGCGCGTCACATCGCTCAGCGATTCCGTCAGCTCGAAATAGCCATGCGCGCCATAGCCGCGGGCATGGACGACGCGCTCTGGAATGCGCTCATGATCGAAGTGAAACATCTTCTCGCGAAAATGCATATCTTCCAGCAGCGTCGGGCCGCGCGCGCCTTGTTTCAGCGAATTCTGGTTGTCGGCAACGGGAATGCCTTGTGCTGTCGTCAAGGTGGTGACGTCACCGCCTGCAATCTGATGGGTCTCGCCGCCATCCGCCTGCGGTTCGGCATAAACATCGGACACGCCATCGGCGGGCGGCGGTGGCGGGGCCATGCGGGCCGATTGCTCGGCGATCTTGCCGGATGCGCTGGCGGGTTTGTCTGACTTGGCCATGAGAATTCCTCAACTGGAGAGCGCGCACATAGGCGAGCAAAGGCAATGCCATGCTCAGCGACATGCGCAGGGACGGTCTGCAGAAATGCTACGTCACGGAAACACTCGGCAACGTTGCAAGTTGCCGCGGTCTGGCAAATACTAACCTGCGTCATAACGTTTTGTGGCCATGGCTTGGATATACTGGCGCAGCGGGCCGTTTGGACTGTCACGGGTGATCGGGGCAGAGATCGCCATTATAGGTGAAGGACATTATCTTGTTCACGGATCGGTTTTTGAAAGGACGTCGGGGCGTCCAACTGGGCGCGGAAGAACGCGCTGTATTGGAAGGTGCCATATCCGAAGTCCGCAGCATCGACGCGCGCGCTACCATCGTCAGCGCTGGCGACCCGCTATCCAACAGCACATTGCTGATCGACGGTTTCATGTGCCGCTATCTCGATGACCGGGAAGGCATGCGCCAACTTGTCGCGGTGCAAGTGCCGGGCGATTTCGTCGATCTCCACGCCTATCCGCTGAAGACGCTCGACCATGATGTCGCCACCCTGACTGCGGCCACCGTCGCGATCGTTCCCCACCGCGCTTTGGACGGCATCAACGCGACGATGCCGGAACTCACCCGCAAATTATGGTTCTCGACCCTGCTCGATGCCGCCATCCACCGGGCCTGGCTGTTCCGCCTCGGTCGGTTGGATGCAGTCGGCCGCGTCGCCCATTTTCTCAGCGAAACGAACGCCCGGCTTCTACCCGTGGGCCTGAGCGACGGAAGCCGCTTTGCGCTGGGCATCACCCAGAACGATATCGCCGAAATATGCGGCATCACCAACGTCCACGCCAATCGCGTCCTGCGCCAGTTGCGCGAGGAGGGCCTCTGCGTCTTCCGCTCCTCGCTTGTCGATATTCTCGACGTCCGGGGTCTCGCCAGGCGGGGGCAATTCAATCCCGATTATCTCTACATCGATGCCGATCCTACCAAACCCAACGAAAGCCAAGCCTCATGAGGTCTCCCCCTCCCATCGCCGGCACGCAGACGCGGCCCGGCATCGCCAGCGCGGAAGCCGGACTGGTACTGCTCGACGGTCCCGACGGCATCGCCGTAACCATGACCGCTTACGCCGCGTCGGAAACGGGCAAGAGCCTGATCGAGGCCGCCCAACGCGCCGAACATTGGACCGAGCCAGAGGCGCAATAATATGCTGCGTTGCGGCAGAATAAAGAAATTTACTCGCGCATATCCATGAAGATAAGGGAAACGCGCACTATAATCCATTGTGCGGTGCAGCAACTATCTGGGCGGTTCGACCATTATAGCATAATATAGGCGCAAGCCGCGCCGGAGACCCCATGATGACCCGTCTAAGTTCCACCATTACCCAACTCGCCAAATTCCGGGCGATGGCGCACGGCGCGTCGGCCGATCCGGTCAAGGATCGCCTGGACGACCTGATCGCCTTCGGCAGCAACCCCGGCGCCCTGCGCGCCAGAACCTATGTGCCCGCAAATCTGGCCAAGGGCGCGGCGCTGGTCGTCGTCCTCCATGGCTGCACCCAGAATGCAGCGGGCTATGATCACGCCGCTGGCTGGTCACAACTCGCCGACGAACAGGGCTTTGCGTTGCTCTTCCCCGAACAGCAGCGGTCGAACAATCCCAACCTTTGCTTCAACTGGTTCTCGCCCGTCGATTCCCGGCGCGATTCCGGCGAAGCGCTCTCGATCCGCCAGATGATCGACACCATGGTTGCCACCCATGACATCGACCAAAGCCGCATCTTCGTGACCGGCCTGTCTGCTGGCGGCGCGATGACATCGATCATGCTGGCCTGCTACCCCGAACTGTTCACGGGCGGCGCGATCATCGCCGGGCTGCCCTTTGGTTGCGCGGCGTCCGTCAACGACGCCTTCGCCCGCATGCGCGGCGAGGGCTATCCCGCTGACGACCGCCTGCCCGAACTGGTCAAGGCAGCGTCCGGCCATCAGGGACCATGGCCAACCATTTCCGTCTGGCAGGGCAGCGCCGACCAGACCGTCGCCCCCTCCAATGCCGACCGCATCCTCGCCCAGTGGCAGGCGCTGCACGGCGTTGATAGCTTGCCCACTGAGCGCGCAATCATCGACGGCAGCCCCCGCCGCACCTGGCGCGACAAAAAGGGCAGGGCGGTCATCGAGTCCTATGAGATTGTCGGTATGGGCCATGGCACGCCACTCAACACCGTCGGCCCGGACGGCCATGGCAACGCCGCGCCCTATATGCTGGAGGCAGGCATCTCCTCGACCGGACAGATCGCTCAGGCTTGGGGGCTGATGACCGCCACACCCGCCCGCAAATCCGCCCCCACGCCCGGCGAACGCATCCGGCCGCAACCCCTGCACACCAAGAAGCCAACCCCAAAGCCAGCGCACAAGGCGACCGGCGTCAGCGCCATCATCGAAGACGCGCTGCGCAAGGCCGGACTGATGCGATGATCCGATAGAGGGGCCGCGCCGGGAGCCGTCTCCCCGGCGGATAGTTGACTGTAACAGGTGTTTGGTGTAACTCTCGGTTACGCCAGCAGGAGAGGCCCAATGTACAGCTACGTCCCCCCGATCGACGATTACCGCTTCCTGTTGACGCACGTCCTGCGCTTCGATGAAGCGATGGCCGATGTCGGCAAGGATGTGGACACCGACCTCGCGGTCGCCGTACTGGAAGAGGCGGGCCGCCTCTGCGCCGACCGTCTCCAGCCCCTCAACCGCGAAGGCGACGAACAGGGCAGCCGCCTTGTCGACGGCGCTGTTATCACCCCGCCGGGCTTTGCCGACGCCTATCGTGCGTTCGTGGCGGCTGGCTGGCCCGCGCTCGCCGCGTCGCCGGACCATGGCGGGCAGGGGCTACCCTTCATCCTCCAGCTCTGGCTTGACGAAATGCTGTCGGCCACCAACCTGTCCTTCGGTCTTTTCCCCGGCCTGACGCGCGGCGCGGTGGAGGCGATCATCGCCCATGCCAGCGAAGACTTGAAAGCCGCCTATCTCGCCCCGCTGGTCAGCGGCGAATGGACCGGCGCGATGGCGCTGACCGAAAGCGGCGCAGGCACCGATCTGGCGCTGCTCAAGACCAAGGCCGTGCCGCTGGGCGATGGCCGCCACGCCGTGACCGGCCAGAAAATCTTCATCTCGTCGGGCGATCATGATTTTGGCGGCAATATCATCCACCTCGTCCTCGCGCGCCTCCCCGACGCCCCGCCTGGCGTAAAGGGGATCAGCCTCTTCCTCGTCCCCAAATTCCTGCCCAACACCGATGGCGGCTTCACCATCCGCAACAGCATGTCGGTCGGCGCGCTCGAAAAGAAGATGGGCATCCACGCCCAGCCCACCTGCGTCATGAATTATGACGAAGCGACCGGCTGGCTGGTGGGCGAACCGCATCGCGGCCTCGCTGCCATGTTCACGATGATGAACGCCGAACGATTGATGGTCGGCATCCAGGGGCTGGGCATCGCCGGTGCCGCCTATGGCCAGGCCGCCAGCTACGCCAAGGAACGGCTACAGGGCCGCAGCGCCGATGGCACGCGCAACCCGGTCGCGATCATCGAACATGCCGATGTCCGCCGCATGCTGCTCACCATCCGCGCCTTTGTCGAGGCGGGCCGCGCACTGGCGGGCTGGACCGCGCTCCAGCTCGATCGCGCCCACGCCCATCCCGACCCCGCCGAGCGGGCCAAGGCCGACGCGCTGGTTGCGCTGCTGACCCCGGTGGTCAAAGCGGCCTTCACCGACATGGGCTTTGAAAGCGCGGTGCAGGCGCAGCAGGTGTTCGGCGGCCATGGCTACATCCGCGAATGGGGCATGGAACAATATGTCCGCGACGCCCGCATCGCCCAGATTTACGAAGGTACCAACGGCGTGCAGGCGATGGATCTGGTCGCGCGCAAACTGCCGCTGTCCGGCGGCGCAGTGGTCGACGGCTTTTTCGACCTGATCGCCACCGATCTCGACACCGCCCCCAACCTGCCGGTCACTACCCGCACCCGCGAGGCGCTCGCCCTCCTGCGCACCGTCACCGCCTCGCTACGCGGCGCATCGGTCGATGCATCGGGCGCAGCCGCGGTCGATTATCTCCGCCTCTTCGCGCTCGTCGCCATGGGCTGGATGTGGACCCGCATGGCCGCCGCCGCGCAGGACGACACGCCGCTCCACACCGCCAAACGGTCCGTCGCGGCCTTCTTCGCGCAGCGCATGCTGCCCCAGGCCGACGCGCTGGCCGTCAGCATCATGGCAGGCGAAGACACGTTGATGGCGCTGGAAGCGGACGCTTTTTAACCCGCGCCCTTGCCTCGGCGTGGCCGCAACGCATCGCGCATGGCGATGTTGGAATTGATCCGCGTCACGCCGGGCAGGCGCGACAATATCTCGCTGTGGATGCGTTCATAGGCGTCCACGCTGTCCGCCTCGACGCGCAGCCAATAATCGACTGCGCCGGTCATCAGGAAACATTCGCGGATTTCCGGGCATTGCCGCACCGCATGCTCGAACCGCGCGAGATAATCCTCGGTCTGCCGATCCAGCGTCACCTGCACCACGACATTGACCAGCGGGCTGTCATCGCGCCCGCCCGCGACGATCGTATAACCGCGAATGACGCCCTGCGCTTCCAATTGCCGGATGCGCCGATGGCAGGCGGACGCGGACAGGCCGACCTCCGCCGCAATCTCGGCATTGGACCGGCGCGCATTGAGCTTGAGCAGGCGCAGGATGGCGCGGTCGGTCGTATCGAAGGAAATGGCCATATATGCGAATCTCTTGAACTATTCTGCGATTTTACAGCATGAAATGGAATATTCTTCGATCATTCGCCATCCCATTTCGAAGAAACGTGATCTACAGTGCCGCAAGATGAGAAGGGGAAGCGGCATGGATTTGCAGATGGCGGGCAATTTGCGCATCGACCTTGCCGCACTGGTCGCCAACTACCGGCTGATCTCGGCGCAGGTCGCCCCCGCCAGCGTCGCGGGCGTGGTAAAGGCGAACGCCTATGGCCTCGGCGCAGCCGAGGTATCACGCGCACTGCTCGATGCAGGTTGCCGCCACTTTTTCGTAGCGCATTTGTGCGAAGCGACGGCCTTGCGGCCCCATCTGCCGACGGACGCAACCCTCTATATCCTCAACGGCGTGCAACCCGGCGCAGAGGCGGCTTGCGCGGCGATCGGCGCGCTGCCCGTCCTCAATTCGCTCGAACAAATTGACGGCTGGGCGGCAGCGGCCCGCAGACAGGGCCATGCGCTCCCGGCCGTGATCCAGGTCGATAGCGGCATGTCGCGCCTCGGCCTCGCATCCGCCGAACTCACGACCCTGCGCGATCAGCCGGATCGGCTGGCGGGCATCGACGTGCGATTGGTCATGACCCATCTCGCCTGCGCCGATCATCCCGACGACAGCTTCAACGAACATCAGCGCGCTACCTTCGATGCGATAGCCCGGCAATTCCCCGGCGTGCCCCGCTCGATCGACAATTCGGGCGGTGCCATGACGTCGGGCGTCACCCATGGCGACATTGTCCGCGCCGGGATCGCCCTTTATGGCGGCGCGCCCCATGGCCAGCCTAACCCGATGCACGCCGTTGTCTCGCTCGACGCCTATATCGTCCAGCTACGCACCGTCGATGCCGGGGCAGGGGTCGGCTATGGCCTCACTCATCGCTTCGATCGCCCTTCGCACATCGCCACCGTCTCGGTCGGCTATGCCGATGGCTGGCCACGGCATCTGAGCAACCGGGGCTTTGCCTATATCGGCGGCGTGCGCGCGCCGATCGTCGGCCGCGTCTCGATGGACAGCCTCGCGCTCGATGTCACCGACGTCCCCGACTATCTCCTCTATCCTGCAGCAGCGGTCGAACTCATCGGCCCGCACCAGTCGATCGATGATGTCGCGGCACAAGCGGACACGATATCCTACGAGATTTTGACCCGGCTCGGCCCCCGCTACGCGCGCACCTATCTGCCCGCGCCCGCCGCCGCCATTCAGGAGCAATAAGCCATGAAGATCGTCATTTTGGGCGGCGGCGTCGTCGGCGTCACCTCCGCCTGGTATCTGTCACAGGCCGGCCATGAAGTCGTCGTCATCGACCGCCAGAGCGGCGTCGCGCAGGAAACCAGCTTCGCCAATGCGGGCGAAATCTCGCCCGGCTATGCCTCCCCCTGGGCCGCGCCCGGCATCCCGGCCAAGGCGATGCGCTGGCTGTTCATGCAGCATGCACCGCTGATCCTGCGCCCCAATATCGATATGGCGATGATCCGCTGGATGATCGCGATGCTCGGCAATTGCAACGCGGCCGACTATCGCATCAACAAGGGGCGGATGGTGCGCCTCGCCGAATATAGTCGTGATCAGTTGATCGCGCTGCGCGTCGCGACCGGCATCCGCTATGACGAACGCGCCCAGGGCACGCTGCAACTCTTCCGCGAACAAAAGCAGCTGGACGGCATCGCCAAGGATATCGAGGTGCTGCGCGCCGACAATGTGCCGTTCGAAGTCCTCGACCGCGCCGGTTGCATCGCCGCCGAACCAGGCCTCGCCGCCAGCGCATCGCCGATCGCGGGCGGGCTTCGTTTGCCCAATGACGAAACCGGCGACTGTTTCAAATTCACCAATGCACTCGCCGACATGGCCCGCGCACGCGGCGTCGAATTTCTGATGGGCCGCACCATCCAGGGTTTGGCCCGCGAAGCCGGCCGGATCAGCCATGTCGTCACCAGCGACGGCCCCGTCACCGGCGATGCCTATCTGGTTGCCATGGGCAGCTTCTCGCCGCTGCTCCTCGCCCCGCTCGGCCTGCGTCTGCCGGTCTATCCGGTGAAGGGCTATTCCATCACCGTGCCCATCGTGCAGGAAGACGCTGCCCCAGTCTCGACCCTGCTCGATGAAAGCTACAAGGTCGCGATCACGCGGCTGGGCGATCGCATCCGGGTCGGCGGGATGGCGGAACTATCGGGCTATACCAATGACCTGCCGCAAGCCCGCCGCGACACGCTCGACCATAGTGTCGGCACGCTCTTCCCCGGCGCGGGCGATCTTTCGCAGGCGACCTTCTGGAGCGGGCTGCGCCCCATGACCCCCGATTCCACCCCCGTCATCGGCGCGACGCCGCTTGACAATCTGTTCCTCAACACCGGCCATGGCACGCTCGGCTGGACCATGGCCTGCGGTTCGGGCCAGGTGATCGCCGACATTATCGGCGGCCGCCCCCCGGCCATCGAGACCGCTGATCTGGGCCTCGCCCGCTACCGCCGCTGGCGTTTCCAAGGAGAAGACCCATGACCATCACCCGCATCGAAACCGGCCCGCGCATGAGCGAAGCGGTCATCCATGGCGACACCGTCTATCTCGCGGGCCAAGTCGGCACGCCGGGCGACAGCGTCACCAACCAGACGCAGGAAACGCTCGCCGAAATCGAGCGCCTGCTGGCATTGGCGGGCAGCAGCAAGGCGCATATCCTGCGCGCCACCATCTGGCTCGGCGACATGGCCGATTTTGCGGAAATGAACGCGGTGTGGGACGCTTGGATCGCCGATGTCGCTGCCCCAACCCGCGCAACCGGCGAGGCGAAGCTCGCAGACCCAGGCTATAAGGTCGAAATCATCATCACTGCCGCCCGCGCCTGATGGACAGGGCTGTCCAACAGCGGGGCAGCGCCCTTGTGCCACCGGTGGCATAGCTGCTACGCCGCCATCTATGGACCAACTTCCTGCCGCGACCCGCATCGCCGCAACCGACAATGTCGCCATCGCCCTGCGCGATCTCGAAGGGGGCGAGACGGTGTCGATTGGTGAAACCAATGTACGGGTCGCTGTACGAATTGCGCGCGGCCATAAGGTCGCACTCTGCCCCATCGCGGCGGGGGAAGCCGTACTACGCTATGGCTGGCCCATCGGTACGGCGACGCAACCCGTCGCGCCGGGTGATCATGTCCACAGCCATAACCTCACCACCAACCTGAAGGCGGAGGAACCCTACGCCTTCGCCCCCGTCCCGTCGGCGGTAGCTGCCCCAGCCTCCCACTGGACCTTCCAGGGCTATCGCCGCGCCGACGGCTCGGTCGGCACCCGCAATGAAATATGGGTCATCCCGACCGTCGGCTGCGTCGCCCGCACCGCCGATCGCGTCGCGCAACAGGCTGCCATCCGCCACGCCGGCCGCGTCGATGCCGTCCTTGCCTTCCCCCATCCGCTGGGCTGCTCGCAGATGGGCGATGATCTGGACGCCACCGCACGCCTGCTCGCAGCGCTCGCTTGCAATCCCAATGCCGGGGGCATCCTGCTCATTGGTCTAGGCTGTGAGGAAAACCAGCTGACCGCCCTGTTGGAGCGTATTCCTGCCGATCGCCGCACCCGCATTCGCAGCGTCGGCGCCCAACTGAGCGCCGACGAATATGCCGACGCTGCAACCGCGATCGACGCACTGGTCGAAACCGCCGCGCAGGATCAGCGCGAGGAAGTTGGCATCGACGCCTTGCGCCTCGGCCTCAAATGCGGCGGCTCGGATGGCCTGTCCGGCCTGACCGCCAACCCCCTGATCGGCCGCGCCGCCGATGTCGTCACGGGCGCGGGCGGTCAGGCGATACTCACCGAAATCCCCGAAATCTTCGGCGCCGAACGGTTGCTGATGCAGCGCGCCGCCGATGCCGACATCTTCGAAGCGCTGGTCACCTTGGTCAACCGCTTCAAGCGCTATTTCATCGACCATGGCGAACCGATCTCGGAAAATCCCAGTCCCGGCAATGTCGCGGGCGGCATAACCACGCTGGAGGAAAAATCGCTGGGCGCGGTGCAGAAGGGGGGCCATGCCCCGGTCACCGACATCCTCGGTTATGGCGAAACCCTGCGCCGCCCTGGCCTAACGATCCTCGAATCCCCCGGCAACGATGCCGTCTCCACCACGGCTCTGGCAGCGGCAGGCGCAACCATCACGCTTTTCTCCACCGGCCGCGGCACCCCGCTTGGCAGCCCGATCCCCACACTCAAACTCGCGACCAACCACGACCTCGCTCGCCGCAAACCCGGCTGGATCGACTTCGACGCGGCTATCGTGCTGGACGAGGGAATGGACGTCGCGACCGATTCACTCATGACCCGGATCTGCGCCATCGCGTCGGGCGAACCCGCCCGCAACGAAATCAACGGCGAACGCGACATCGCCATCTGGAAGCGCGGCGTGACGCTGTAACCGACCCGATCAGATCGGCCAGACCTCGCGCCGATAGGCCGAATCCCAGAACATCCACTCATAGCGCGTCGCCACCCGGAACGCCTGGGCCATGGCGTCACGCACGGCCGGACTCGCCGCCTCCGCCGCGGCATCCACCAACGCCCGCACCCGATCGGTCGCTTCGCCAAATTCAGGCGCGGCATAGGTGTCGATCCACGGCGCATAGGGGTTGGGGCTGACCGCCTGCGGCCGGATTGCGCAGCCTACTTCCCAATAGACCCAGAAGCACGGCAATATCCCCGCGATCAATTCCTCATAAGTCCGCGTCGCCGCCAGGCTGGCGAGATAGCCGGTATAGCCCAGGCACGCCGGGCTGGGCTCGACCGCCGCCGCCATGTCGCCTCTTACCCCGAACTGCGCGAAAAAGGCCTGGTGCAAACCTTCCTCGACCTGCACCGCCACTTTGGCCCCATCGGAAAATTCCAGCCGCCCGGCCGCACTCGGCGCGCGCGCCGCCGCGATCGCCAGCACCCGCGCATATTCGGCGAGGTAGAGGCTGTCCTGCACGATATAGTGCTGGAAACTGGCCGACGGCAATGTCCCCGCCGCCAGTTCGGTCAGGAAAGGGTGGGCCAAGATGGCTTGCCGCAACGGCGCGACCTCGTCCCAAATCTCTGCGCAAAAGCTCATCATCTCGTCTCCTGTCAGAACTTGACTGAGGCGCTCGCCCCGAACTGGCGGCCAGTATTGATCGTGAAACTGTCGAACGGCCCATTGGGACCAAGCCCCAACAACAGCGGCAATTGCTGCTGGCCAAAGGCGGAGATCGCCCAGCGCTTGTCGAACAGATTTTTCGCCCAGATGTCGAACGTCCAAGCGCCCTGCGTCACGCCGATCCGCCCGTCGACCGACGTATAGCCCGGCGTATGCAAGATATTGTCGATCTCGAAATCCACCCGCGACACATAAGCGACGCTCAGCCGCGCATCGACCAGCGCTGGTCCTGCCGCGCCCTCCCAGCCGATCCCGCCATTGACCGTCCAGTCGGGCGCGTTGGGCGTCCGCTTGCCGCTCATATCGACGATCGCCGGTTCACCCGACTCCGGCGTCGGATTGGGGGTCAGATAGCGACCCGTGCGGCTATGCGTCCAGGCGATCCCGCCATCGACGCGGAACCCTGCGCCCAGCGCCACATCGCCCGACGCCTCCAACCCATGGACATCGACCTGCGGCACCGACAGCACCACCGAATTGCCCAGGAACACCGTATTCTGGAAATTGCTATAGTCGGTCACGAAGCCCGCGATCGACCCGCGCACCTGGCCATCGCTGCTCTGCGCCTTGACGCCGACCTCGACCGACTTGGTCGTCTCGGCGGGGAACACGGCTTGCCACACATCGGCTGGGCCGGGCAGGGGATTGAACCCGCCCGCCTTGAAACCAACCGCGCCGGTCACATAGGCGGTCAGGTTCGCATTGGGCCGCCACGCGAGCGAGACCTTGGGCTGCCATTTGTCAAACGTCCGCGCCCGCTGCGCTACCAGCGCGCCGCTTGTCGAGCCGACCGTATCTTCCTTGCGCCGATCACGGTCGTAGCGCAGCGCGGCGGTCAATTCGATCTGCGGTGCTATGTCGTAGCTCGCCTGGGCGAAGACACCGATCTGGTTCGACTGTGTCTCCGCGCGCAAAGCTTCGGCACCAAATAGCAACGGCCCGAAATCGTCGGTCCGGTCGCGCTCCAGCCGCTGGAAAAACAGCCCGACATGCCAGCGTAGCGGACCATCGGTCATCGATGTCAGCCGCAACTCGCTGGTCCAGGCCAGAATATCAACGGGTTGAGAGATGGGCTGGACACCATCTGGAAAGAGCGGAATACCGCCTAGCGTGATTGGCGTGTCGTTGCGGAAATCCAGTTCCTCGACGAAATCCTTATGATATTCGTCATAGCCGCCGGTCCAGCTCAGGCTCAGGGCATCGCCGAAAGTCTGCTCATAAGTCGCTTGAATGCCCCAATAGTTGCGGTCCGAACGCCCCTCGAAATCGCCGAACGGATCGGTCAGCGCATCGCCTGCCAGCCTACCACCGTAAAGACCGGTCACATTGCCCGACGAGATATAGGCCGCGCCGCCTTCCTCCTCGGCCCAACTCGCGCGCAGTTTGAAGGTCGCGGTTTCGCTGAGCGCCATCGTCGCCTTGAGCCGCAGGTTGCGGCTGATCTGGCCATCGACCTTCTTGTCCAGAAAGCTGTTGCGGATGAACCCCTCGCTGTTGCGGTAGGAGCCTGCCAACCGCATTTGCACACGGTCGGACAGGGGCGCATTGACCACACCATCGGCGGTCCAAGTGAACCCGTTGCCGATCCCCACCGCCGCCTCGCCACCCCAATCCGGGCCGGGCTCATTCGTCGCGACGGCAATCGCGCCGCCCGATGCCGAGCGGCCGAACAGCGCGCCCTGCGGTCCCTTCAATATCTCGACCCGCGCGACATCATAGGTCCGCAGGGTGAAGAGTTCGGAATCGGCCAGCGCCAAACCGTCAACGACATAGGCGATAGAGGGCGACTGGCTGCGATTGGTCGATACGCCGCGTACCGAGATCAAATTCGTGCCCGGATCCTGATCATTGATGATGAAGATGCCCGGCGTCGCCGCGATGAAATCGTCGATCGTCGTCATCTTGCGCGCGGTAATGGCGGCGGGGCCATAAACGGTCACCGTATCGGGCACGCCGATCTCGGCTTCCTCGCGCCCGCGCGCCGTGACGATGATGCGATCCGCCTCGCTCCCTTCGGCCGCCCGCGCCGCATTGGACAATGCGAAAGCGAAGGGCAGGGTGGATAGACAGGTAAACGAGATGATGGCGTAACGACGCATAGTCCCTATTCCTCCGCCGGTATGAGCCGGATCAGGTTCGCGGGTTTGCGGACTAGGCGCCCCTTGCGCCCGATCCGCGTCTCAGCCCTGACAGCGCCAGGACACCCCGTGGGTGAATGTGTGCTCGCGCCTATGCGCAGAATGTGCGAGCGTCAAACGCTTCCGTGATTGGGAGGGGCCGGATGGTTTATGCTGTGGCTAGCACCATCGAAACGCCACAAACAAACATTGAAATGTTCCTGCCATTTAGAGAAGTCACAATTTCTGCCATATAGAAATGTCACACGTTGAGGAAAGCAGGGGCTGCGTGGAGCCCTCGGGATAG
>MIAK01000050.1:0-28378 GCA_001829085.1 Sphingomonadales bacterium RIFCSPLOWO2_12_FULL_63_15
TAGATGGGGTAACGGTCCCGGCGTTGGCTGATTGACCCTGGTGCAGGGTTGGTGGCCTCCCGGTAGATGGTTGAAGGGCGTCAGCGGTGTGGCTGCGCCAAGCATCGAGGGAGACCACCGTGGGTTACTATACCGGCATCGACGTTTCGCTGGAAGTGTCGCATTTTTGCGTCGTGGATTCGGCAGGGCTGATCGTGAAGGAGGCGCGCGTTGTGAGCGAGCCGGACGCGATCGTTGCATGGTTCGCCGAGCTTGGCCTTGAGATGGCTGCGATCGGTCTGGAAGCGGGCCCGCTGTCGCAATGGCTTTATGCGGCGATGGTCGAGGCAAAGCTGCCAGTGGCGCTGCTCGAGACGCGGCAGGTGCGTGATGCATTCCGGTCGATGCCGGTGAAGACGGACCGCAAGGATGCCCGCGGCATTGCCCAGTTGATGCGGCTTGGATGGTACCGACGCGTCCACTGCAAGTCACAGGTGGCGCAGGAAAACCGGACGTTGCTCGCTGGCCGCAAAATGCTGCAAACGCGCTACATCGATCTTGAGATGTGCCTGCGGGGCCTGCTGCGCGGTTACGGCCTGAAGGTTGGGCCGACGAACCGCAAGACCTTCGAAGGGCGGGTGCGAGAGCTGGCCGCTGCCGTGCCCGGGCTCGATAGCACGGTCGATGCTCTGCTGAAGGCCCGCGCGATGCTGCTTGAGCAGTTCCGCCGGCTCGATGGTCTGGTCAACAGTCGGGCTCGCCAGGACGAGCGGGCACAGCTGCTGATGAGCGTGCCGGGCGTCGGTGCGCTGATCTCGCTGACGTTCGTGTCGGCAATCGACGATCCGGCTCGGTTCCGATCATCGCGAACCGTTGGCGCGCATCTCGGCCTGACCCAGCGCAAGTACCAATCGGGAGAGACCGATGTCACCGGGCGCATTTCCAAATGCGGCGATCAAGAGGTGCGCACCGCACTCTACGAGGCGGCCAACATCATCCTGACCAGGCCGGTCAAGGGATCCCAGCTCAAGAGCTGGGCCGCAAAGGTCGCCAACCGGGCGGGCATGAAGAAGGCCAAGGTGGCGTTGGCACGCAAGCTGTCAGTCGTCATGCACCGTATGCTTTGCGACGGCACGTGCTTCGAGCACAGGCTGGCAGCGGCATAACCGGTATCAGAAACGAACAGATGTAAGGAACAAGGGTTTCGGGCGAGACGACCATCGCGCCCGATGGCAAGGTCCCGTCGCCGGGACGCACGAACCAGGTCAGGCCGTTAGGCCGGGAGCAGCCCCTTGGGTGACTGCGCGTTTCTAGATTGGCCCGCCGGTTCGCTGAGGACATCCATCATGCAGCGCCCTTGCGGTGACTGCGGACAGAAGCATGAAGCCGGCGACGTGATTTTGCCGAATCGGGATTGACAATGGGTCCGTTACAGAAGCTCCGGCCTATGCCGCTGGAGGGGAGCCAATGGCAGTAAACGAAGCGTAGGACGATGACATCTTCTGACCATCTGGAGACCCTGGCGCAGACACTGGAAGCTACGGGAGATTACCGGGTCATCCGGCGTCTCAAGCCGCGCCCTCGCACCATTCCGCCTCCCGGCACGCCGCTGCGCTTGGGCCTGGTGGTCGATGTGGAGACGACGGGGCTCGATCCTCAGCGCGACGAGATCATCGAACTCGCCATGACGCCATTCAATTACGGCTTGGATGGTACCGTTTTCAGCGTGGGCGGCAGCTTCCAAGGGTTGCGTCAGCCGAGCGAGCCTATTGCTCCGGAAATCACCGCGATCACCGGCATCACCAATGAGATGGTGGCCGGTCAGACCATTGACCCCGCCGAGGTTGCGAAATTCGCGGCACCTGCTTCACTCATCATCGCGCACAACGCGGCGTTCGACCGCTGCTTCCTCGAACGATTCAGCGACGTGTTCTCGACCAAGCCGTGGGCTTGCTCGCTGAGCCAGATCGATTGGGCAGCGGAGGGGTTCGAGGGCACGAAACTCGCCTATCTCGCCCAGGCTGCGGGCTTCTTCTACGACCCTCACCGCGCGATGCACGACTGTCTTGCTACCGTTGAGTTGCTGACAATGCGGCTGCCCCGATCTGGCGTTACGGGTCTCAGCCGCCTCCTGGACGGTGCCCGTGCCGTTTCTTGGCGCATCTGGGCGGAGAATACGCCTTTCGATCTCAAGGACGTGCTCAAAGCGCGGGGATACCGTTGGAACGGCGACCCCGGCCCGCAGCCGCGCGCCTGGTATATTGACGTTCCCGAGGCCCAGCTCGAAGCCGAGCTTCAGTTCTTGAGAACGGAAATCTATCGGTATGAGGTCGATCCCCCGGTTCGACGGATCGATGCCTATGATCGGTTTTCAGACCGGATCTGAACGTCCCAAAGGCCGGGACTTCGGCGGAGCGTTATCAGGTGGCCACTCTTGTGCTCACAGCATTGCGGTCGTCGTCAATCGCGCCGCGCAGAAACTTCTTATCCAGCCCTTAGCCCGCCCGGCTTTAACCCTCAAGATTGAATGCGATCTCACGTAAGATCGCAGCAACGCAGAATCAGGCCCAAGATATTGTTATAAAGAGATAAATTATCATCTGCGCTTACGTGGATTCGCTGCGTAAGCACCGCTCTTGGAAAGGAGCGATTTGGTAAAGGATTGATATTTATAGGAAAATGGCGCACCCGAGAGGATTCGAACCTCTGGCCTCCGCCTTCGGAGGGCGGCGCTCTATCCAGCTGAGCTACGGGTGCATACCGTTCGCGAGGTGCTTACGTCATGCTTACGCGAGTTCTTCGGCCTCTTGAAGAGCGAACCCGACATTCGCTCAAGCCATTGTTTAATCAGTTCCTTTTCCCTGCGCCCTCAACCTTCGCCAGACTTGACTACCGCCTTCGGAGGGCAACGCTCTATCCAGCTGAGCTATGGGTGCATGACGCTGGTCGGACATGGCGCTTAGCAAAGGCCATGGGCCTGCGCCAGCCTCAATTCACCCGCGCCCCATCTTATTTCGCTGCCTTTTCCATTGGCTGGAATTTGCCCAGGCCACAGCTTGCGCCCGGTTGCAGGCCTGGCCCAGCGTTCCACAACACCGTGATGATATCGACCGAACAAAGCTGCGAAATGCTGGTCTGGTAGGAGAATCGCTTTTCGAAGCCCAGGCTGGGGCAGCTGTTGGGCAGCGTGTTGCGGTAGAGTTTGCGGCCGTTCATGATGAAGTCGATGGTCCGATCGTCGCGCACATTGGTCGATCGGATCGACCGGATCGGGATGCAAGTGACCGCTTCGCCCTTTGCCACATAGGGGTCGGGCCTGTCCTTGGCGATGGCCGGTGTCGCGGCAGCCGCCAAAGCGAGGCCGAAGGCGAGGGGATAGGCTCGCGAAATGATCATGCTGTCTCTCCATGGCTTTTGCCGAATCGACGTTCTGGCAGGCGCTGTTCCGTCCCTTTATTCGCTGTCTGCTGAACTGGGCGATAACGGCAAGGCGGCAGGGGGTGGTTTTGGTGCGGGCGTCTTGGGCTTGAACCGGCACAGGTCGGCGACGATGCAGCGCCAGCATTCGGGGCGGCGCGCCTTGCACACATAGCGGCCATGCAGGATCAGCCAATGATGCGCGTCGCGCCGGAACGGTCCGGGCACGCGCTTTTCGAGTTTCAGCTCGACCGCGAGCACCGTCTTGCCGGGGGCGAGGCCAGTGCGGTTGCCGACGCGGAAGATGTGGGTATCGACGGCGAAGGCTTCCTGCCCGAACGCGGTATTGACCACGACATTGGCGGTCTTGCGCCCGACGCCGGGCAGGGTGGTCAACGTGTCGCGATCCTGCGGCACTTCTCCGCCGAAATCGCGCACCAATATTTCCGACAGGGCAATGACATTCTTGGCCTTGCCGTTGAACAGTCCGATCGTCTTGATATGCTGCTTGAGCGCGTCTTCGCCCAGATCGACCATCTGCTGGGGCGTTTGCACGTCGCGGAACAGGGCACGGGTCGCCTTGTTGACGCCGACATCGGTGGCCTGCGCGGACAGCACGACGGCGACCAGCAACTGATAGTCGTTGCCATATTCCAGTTCGGTGACCGGCGCCGGATTGGCTTCGGCCAGGCGGCTGAAAAAGTCGAAGATCTGCGCCTTATTCATGGCGGTCAGAGGCCCAGCACGCCCTTCATGTCGTAACGCCCGGCGGGCTGATCGACGAGCCACTGCGCGCCCTTGATCGCGCCGCGCGCGAAGATGGAGCGGTTCTCGGCGCGGTGGCCGATTTCGATCCGCTCGCCTTCGCTGGCGAAAATGACCTGATGGTCGCCCGCCACCGATCCGCCGCGCAAGGCGGCAAAGCCGATCGCGCCCTTGGCCCGTGCGCCTGTAATGCCATCGCGGCCGCGTTCGCTATGGTCGGCAAGGTCGATACCGCGTCCGCGCGCTGCCGCCTCACCGAGCAGCAGGGCGGTGCCGGAAGGGGCATCGACTTTGTGCCGGTGGTGCATCTCCACGATTTCGATATCCCAGTCGTCCCCCAGCCCAGCGGCGGCTTGTTCCACGAGGGCGGCGAGCAGGTTGACGCCGAGCGATGTATTGCCGGTCTGGAGCACGGGAATGACCAGCGCGGCCTGATCGATCAGCGCGTGATGGACAGGCTCCAGCCCGGTCGTGCCGATCAGGATCGGCTTATGCGCGGCGATGCAGGCATCCAGATGGGCCGAGAGGGCACCGGGGACGGAGAAATCGATCAGCACGTCGCTTGCCTGGGCCAGCGCCGCGACATCGGTCGTGATCGGAACAGCCGGTGCGATCTCGCCGCTGCCTGCGCGGTCGGTGCCGCCCGCCAGGCCCAGGCCCGCTTCGGTCGCGACTGTGGCGATCGCCTGCCCCATGCGGCCTGCGGCCCCGAAAATCCCGATGCTGATCATGAAGACGCCGTCCCTATTGTGTTGGGAAGCGCGGATGCCAGAGCGACGCGCTTTTGTCATCCCCGCACGGCAGGGAAGGGGCGTCCTAGCGTTCGTTGAGGCGCGACATCAGTTCGACGAAATTGCAAGGGCGAAAGCGGCTGTCCAATTGCGTGACCAAGATACCGTCCCAGGCATCCTTCACTGCGCCAGTGGAGCCGGGCAGGGCGAAGATATAGGTGCCGCGCGCGACGCAGGCAGTGGCGCGGGATTGGATCGTGGAGGTGCCGATCTTCTGGTAGCTGAGCCAACGGAACAGTTCGCCGAAACCCGGAATTTCCTTGTCCTGCACCTGCGCCACCGCTTCGGGGGTCACGTCGCGCCCGGTAACGCCGGTGCCGCCGGTGGTCAGGATCACGTCGACGTTCGGGTCGTCGATCCAGGTGTGCAGTCGTGCCACGATCGCCGCCTTGTCGTCGCGTTCGACATAGCGACCGGCGAGGATATGCCCCGCACTTTCCAGCCGTTCGACCAGCGCGTCGCCAGAGCGATCATCGGCCAGTCCGCGCGTGTCCGACACTGTCAGTACAGCGATGCGTACAGGGATGAAGGCCCGGCTTTCATCGATCGGCATCAGTCCGAACCGCCACCCATGCTGCCGCGCCCGTCAGCCCTGCTCAGCCGCACCAGCTTCATGCCCTTGGAGGTCGGGAAGGTCGGCCACAAACCCTGGGCCATGCCAGTCAGGCAATCGGCGCTGCCCTTGCCCTGAATCTGATACATCCAGTAATTGCGCATGACGATGTTCACATAGGCGCGGGTTTCATAATAGGGCAGCGATTCCATGAAGAGCAGCGGGTCGCCCTTGTCCTTCACTTCGCTGTTCCAGCGTTCGACCGGCATCGGCCCGGCATTATACGCCGCCATGACTTTGGGTAGCAGCCCGCCGGTCGCGCTCATGTCACGCAGCGCTTCGAGATATCGTTGGCCAAATTCCATGTTGGTCGATGGCACGAACAATTGATCGGCCGAGGCGAGGCCCATGTCGCTGCCCGTGCCGGGCCGCACCTGCATCAGGCCGCGCGCGCCAGCGCTGGAGACGACCTGCGATCGGAAGCCCGATTCCTGCAAGGTGTGGGCGTAGATGAGCGCCGGGTCGACGCGCCAGCCGCCGTCGGGCTGCCAGTTGGGCGCGGGGAAGCGGGCAAAGCTTTCCGGCTGCTTGCCGGCGGGGCCGTTATGGGCGAGCCATAATTGGGTTTCGGGCAGGCTGAGCGCGCTGGCGAGGCGGATCAGCGCATCATAATGGCCCGTGCCACCAATCTTCGCCTGATGGCGCAGCAATTCTTCGGCACGGCCGGTTTCGCCGATGGCGCTGAGCGCAATCGCGGCGCGGGCATTGGGGCTGTCCTTGAGCAATTGCCATTCGGACGCGCCGAACCGGTTGGCGACAGGCGCAGCGCCGAGCGGCAGACCAAGCGATTCGCGGGCGAGCAGACCGTAGAAAGTCTCTTCCGACCGGCTGGCGAGCTTGAGGTAATTTTGGACCTTGTCCGCTTCGCCGCACACCATATAGGCGCGCGATGCCCAATAGGCCCCTGCGGCGCGCATGTCGTTGTTACCGGCCAGCGCCGCGACATTGGCAAAGGACGGGGCGGCGGCGCGGCAGTCATTCTGGCGCCAGGCGGCAAGGCCAGCGGTCCAGTGGGCCTGTACGCTCCAGTCGCCGCCAGCCCGCGCTTCCAGCGCGCGGGCGGCCATGCGCCGGGCGTTGCTATCGTCGCTTTCGATATAATAGGCCCAGGCAACCCGCTGGCGCACTTCGGTCAGGCCTTCAGGCGTCAGGCCCGCTTCGCCGCTTGCCAGCAGCGCTTCGGCACCGATGGGATTGTCCGCTTTGATGTACGTTTGAATTTGGCCCGCAAGTGCCTGGGCCAGCATGTCGGTCTTGACCGCGGCGACATATTCGCGGCGGGGGGCAGCGCCCAGCCAGACCATCTTCTGCACTTGCGGCAGGGTCGGCAAGATGGTCGCGCCGCGCTTTTGCGCCAGGCGGGAAAGTTGGTCGGCCTTGGGGAGCCATGCGGCTTTGTTCACCAGGTCGAGCAGGTCGAACAGTTCGACCCTGGGCGATCCCTTTGCGAGATAGAGTTCGGACAGGGCGAGTGGTCGCATTGCATCCTGCGCGTCCAGCGCGTCGATCATCGCGCGGGCGTCGGACCATTTCTGATCGCGCAGGGCGACGAAGATGCTGCGATAGCGGGCCTTGTCCCCGTCCGACAGGACAAGCGTCGCGTTGTTGACCAAAGCCGCTGATGCCGGTGGCAAGGTGCCGGTCGTTTCCGCCGACACGGGCAGCGCGGCGGCTGCACCCATTGCGAACAGGGCCAGGCAGGACAGGCGCGTCGCGGCTCTAGTCATGGTCGGTTTCCTCGATAAGGCTTTGCAGGGCGCGCCAGCATTGCGCCTTGGCCGCCGGTTGCGTGAGCAGCAGGCGGGGGTGAAATGTGGCGACGACGGGCACAATGCCGCCATCATGGTTAAAGCCGGGTAAAGCAGAAGAGGCCTCACCACCGTCCGTCGGCATCAGCGCACGGATCGTCCGATCGCCGAGCAGAAGCAGGCGGCGTGGCCGGGCGAGATGGACATGGGTGGCCATGCGCGTGGCGGCGCTCGCGATGTCGCTTGCTTCCACCATGCCGCCGGGCGGGCGGGCAAAAAACAGGGAAGCGATATAGCAATGCGCCCGGTCAAGGCCGATGGCGCGCAGCATCGAATCGAACAAGGCGCCCGCCCGGTCTGCCAGCAGCGTGCCTTGCTCAATATCGGCAGGATCGGGCATGTCGGTGACGATCATCAATGGCGCATCGATCGGCCCGGTTGGCAAAATCGCGCGGCCCGCCCAGCGTTGTTCGGGCTGCCCCGCATCGCTTGCGAGCCACGTCTGAAACGCCTGCAAATCCTGCGGTTTGGCGACCGGGGGAGTAATAGGGACGCTCGATTGCGCCGCTGATGCCGTAGCGGCCACAGCCGGACGCAACCAGTTGACGGGCGTTTCCGCCACCGCGCATTCCACGCCGGCAAGCTGCCACCACGCCAGATAGGCGTCGGCACCCAACACCGCATTATCCTGCATTGATCCCCGCATATGCTCCTAAGGGCCAGAGGTTGACGAGGGGGTCAAGGTGCTTCATCGCCTGTGATGGTAGAGTGTTGGAGTAATAAGGCGATCGGAAGATCGGGGTGCAGCCCGCCGGACGCCGATATGGAGGGACTATGAGCGAACGGGAATCGATGCCCTATGACATCGTCATCGTCGGCGGTGGACCGGCCGGCCTGTCTGCGGCGATCCGGCTGAAACAGCTTGCCACTGACGCGGGCCAGGAGCTGGCCGTATGCCTACTGGAAAAAGGCTCCGAAATCGGGGCGCATATCCTGTCGGGCGCGGTGATCGATCCCAAGGCGCTCGATGAGTTGCTGCCGCAATGGCGCGACATGGATTGTTCGCTGGCGCAAACGCCGGTGACCGACAACCAGCATTGGTTCCTGACCAAGTCCGGCAAGATGGCCATGCCGCACATCATGACGCCGGGCTGGATGCATAATAAGGGCACCTATACCGGATCGCTGGGCAATCTGTGCCGCTGGCTGGCGGAGCAGGCCGAGGGGCTGGGTGTCGAAATCTTCCCCGGCTTTGCCGCCGCCGAAATCCTCTATCATGAAGATGGCAGCGTGAAGGGTGTCGCCACCGGCGACATGGGCGTCGATCGCGAAGGCAAGCATAAGGGTGATTATCAGCCGGGCCTCGAACTCCACGCCAAATATACCTTCTTCGCCGAAGGCGCGCGCGGGCACCTGACTAAGATCTTGAAGCGCCAGTTTGCGCTGGACGCGGACAGCGAGCCGCAGGTCTATGGCCTGGGCATGAAGGAATTGTGGGACATTGATCCGGCGCTGCATCAGCCCGGCCTGGTGATCCACAGTCAGGGCTGGCCGCTGACCGATGCCTATGGCGGC
Source organism: Sphingomonadales bacterium RIFCSPLOWO2_12_FULL_63_15 (assembly GCA_001829085.1). Taxonomy (GTDB): domain Bacteria; phylum Pseudomonadota; class Alphaproteobacteria; order Sphingomonadales; family Sphingomonadaceae; genus Sphingobium. Next base: position 8,889 of record MIAK01000050.1, read on the forward strand.
GGCTTCCTTTATCATCAGGCCAATGGCCAGGTGGCGTTGGGCTTCGTTGTCGGGCTTGGATACCGTAACCCGCACCTCTACCCGTTCGAGGAATTTCAGCGCTGGAAACAGCATCCCGAAATCCGCAAGTTTCTCGAAGGCGGTCGTCGTGTGTCCTATGGTGCGCGCGCAATCAACGAAGGCGGCTGGCAGTCAGTGCCCAAGCTGGACTTCCCCGGCGGCGCGCTGATCGGCTGTTCTGCTGGCTTTGTTAACGTGCCCCGCATCAAGGGCACGCATACGGCGATGAAGTCGGGCATGCTGGCGGCCGAAGCGGCCTTTGCCGCCGTGCAGGCGGGACGGACGAGTGACAGCCTGACCGACTATGACGCCGCCGTGCGGTCGAGCTGGATCGCCGACGAATTGAAGCTTGTCAAAAATGCCGAACCGCTGCTGTCCAAATTCGGCGGCACGATCGGCACATTGCTGGCGGGCATCGATATGTGGATGCGGACGCTCAAGATCGGCCTGCCCTTCACGATGAAGCACAAGCCCGACAATGAGAAGATCTGGCACAAGGACGCCTGCGCCAAGATCGCTTATCCCAAGCCCGATGGCGTGGTCAGCTTCGATCGCCTCTCTTCGGTGTTCCTGTCGAACACCAATCATGAGGAGGACCAGCCGGTCCATCTGCAGCTGAAGGACCCGGCGATCCCGATCAGCTATAATCTGCCCCTTTATGACGAACCGGCGCAGCGTTATTGTCCGGCAGGCGTCTATGAAGTGGTGGGTCAGGAAGAGGGCAATCCCCGGTTCCAGATCAACGCGCAGAATTGCGTCCACTGCAAGACGTGCGATATCAAGGACCCGACCCAGAATATCAATTGGGTCGTACCCGAAGGCGGCGGAGGACCGAATTATCCCAATATGTAAGCGCCTGATCCTGCCTCTCTCGCTGATGATCCCGGCCGCTGCCGGGGCATCGGTCGATCCGCAAAGCGCGCTGCACACCTATGCGCAGGCGCGATTGGCGGATAGCGACGGCGCGCTGGCGTTGGCGGTTGCCCATTATGGCGAGGCGCTGGCGCTCGACCCCGATCGGGTCGAAATTGCCGAACGCGCCTATGTGCAGGCGCTGGAGAGCGGGGACAAGGCGCTGGCGCTGCGATCAGCGGCTTTGCTGGATCAGGCTGGCTTGCTGCCGCGCGATGGCACCTTGCTGCGGATCGGCGAAGCGCTGGAGCAGCGCAACTGGATTGCCACCGCAACGCTCGCCGACCGGATGGAAGAGGAAGGCAATTTCGCCTTTCTCGGCCCGATTTTGCGGAGCTGGATCGCGCTGGGCGAAGGTGGTTCCGTCCTGCTTTCGATCGATGCGAAGGATCGATTCGCGGCATTGGCGCAGCGTTATGTCGATGAGCATCAGGCGCTGCTGGCGTTGAACGCGGGTGATGTCGAAGGCGCGAAGTTGCCGCTGCGCCGGGCGATCGCCCTTCGCCCTGCCGACGCCGGGTTGCGCCTGTCCTTTGCCACCCAATTGGCGGGGCGAAAGGCCAAGGCGGAAGCGCTGCTGCTGTTACCACCGGGCCAGGCCCATTTCAGACAGGCGCGGGCCGAGATCGAGCGACGCAGGATCAAGGCTGCGCCACTGACCCCGGCGCAGGGCTATGCGCGGCTGCTGGCGCGGTTGGCGGTGGATATCGGATCGGATCGGGAGGGCGTTGGGCTGGCGCTGCGGCTGGCGCGGATCGCGACCTTTGCCGATCCTGATTCGCCGGAAAATCATATCATTGCCGCGCGGCTGTTGACGGTCGCGGGTTTTGCCAAAGCCGCGATTGCACAAGTGGACAAGGTGCCGCCTGCCGGCTGGTATGGGGCGCTGGCGCAGGCGGAGCGAGTCGATGCGCTGGCGGCCGATGGGCAGGTCGACGCGGCGCTAACGCTTGCGCGCACGCTGGCGGACGAGCCTGACGCGGAGGCGGAGCGCCATGTGCGGCTGGGCCGTCTGCTCGCCGAACAGAAGGATTTCGATGGCGCGGCAGCCGCCTTTCGCGCGGCGCAGGCGCGGTTTGGCGATGCGGCCCCACCCTGGTCGCTGCTGCTGTTCGAAGGCAGTGCGCTGGAGCAGGGCAAGCGCTGGGACGAGGCGCGGGCGGTGCTGGAACGGGCCGCGGCGCTGGCCCCCAATGAGCCGGTCATCCTCAATTATCTGGGCTATGCGCAGATCGAACGGCGTCAGAATGTCGCAGCGGCGCTCGACATGCTCAAAAAGGCAAGCGCGCTCAAGCCGCAAGACCCCTCTATTACCGATTCGCTGGGATGGGCGCAGTTCGTCACCGGCGACGTCAAAGCCGCTGTCCCCGTGCTGGAACGTGCGGCGGCGGGCGCGCCTGCCGATGTGACCATCAACGAGCATCTGGGCGATGCGCTGTGGACCGCGGGTCGCCGTTATGAGGCGCGCTATGCCTGGGCTGCTGCGTCGATCCATGCCGAAGGCGATGTGGCGACGCGGATTGCCGCCAAGACCAAGGAAGGATTGAAGCCCGAATATGCCGCACCATGACGCGGAGCTTGAGGCCGATACCCTCGTCGAAACCGCTTATGCCAAGGTCAATGTCGCGCTGCATGTGCGGGCGCGGCGGGATGATGGCTATCATGCGCTCGAAAGCCTGTTCGTTTTTGCCGAGCATGGCGACCGGCTGATCGGCTGGGCTACGGATGATGGCGCGATCGACCTGGTGATCGACGGGCCGTTCGGCGAGGCGCTGGATGCGGGACCGGGCAATCTGGTGGTGAAGGCGGCGCGGGCGTTGCAATCCTATCTCGGTGAACAGCGCGGCGCGGCGATCCGGCTGACCAAGATTTTGCCGGTTGCGTCGGGGATTGGCGGCGGATCGGCCGATGCCGCCGCAACCTTGCGGCTGCTGGTGCGGCTATGGGATGTCCGCATCGAGGATGGCGAATTGGCGGCGCTGGCGCTCGATCTGGGATCGGACGTGCCGGCTTGCATCGCCAGCGTGACGCAATTGGTCACGGGGCGGGGCGAGAGGCTTGCTCTGCACGCGGTCGAGCGGCTGGCGGGCATGGCGATGCTGCTGGTCAATCCGGGCGTTGCCATGCCGACGGGGCAGGTCTTTGCCGGGTGGGACAGGCAGGATCGTGGGCCGCTTGATGCCGGGAGCTTGGATGCGTTGACAGGTTCAGGCCGCAATGATCTGGAATCACCGGCGATTGCGGTGGCTCCGGTGATTGCGGAGGTGCTGGCCTGTCTCAACGCGCAACCGGGGCTGGTGCTTGCTCGCATGTCGGGGTCGGGCGCGACCTGCTTTGCCTTGTTCGCGGGTGATGCCGCTTTGGCCGACGCGGCGATGGCGGTGCGTATCGCCCGTCCCGACTGGTGGGTGATGGAAACACGGATCGGCGCGGCATGAGCGAGGCCTTTACCCTGGTCGAAGCGGGTGGGCTGGACCTGCTGATCGTTGCCGATCATGCGTCAGCGCATGTGCCGGAGGATATTGATCTTGGCATCGACCCGGCGCTGCTCGGCAACCATATCGCGATCGACATTGGCGTGGCGGCGGTCAGTCGGCTGCTCGCTGCGCAATTGGGTGGCACGGCAATATTGGGCGGTGTGTCGCGGCTGGTGATCGACCTCAACCGCGAAGAGGATGCGCCCGGCCTGTTGCCGGTGATGAGCGATGGCCATGTGATATCAGGCAACCGCGCTGCTGACCTGTCCGACCGGATGCGGCGCTTTTATCATCCCTATCATCATGCGATCGGGCAGCGACTGGCCATGATGGCCTCGCCCTTCATCCTGTCCGTCCACAGTTTTACGCCCCGGCTGGCGAGCGACCCGGACCAGCAGCGGCCGTGGGATATCGGCATCCTCTATGGCGAGGATGATCGCGCAGCGCGAATCGCCATTCCCCTGCTGGAGGGGGCGGGGTTGATCGTCGGCGATCAGCAACCCTATTCGGGCAAGCTGCTCAATGCGACGATGAACCGCCATGGCGAAGCCAATGGCACCCCGTATCTGGGTATCGAGATGCGGCAGGATTTGGTCGCGGACCCGGCGGGGCAGCGACGCTTTGCCGATCTGCTGGGGCCGGTGGTGCTGGCTTGTCGGAGTGCGTTGACATGAGGCGATATGGCTATTGGGGGCTGCTGCTGAGCCTTTCGGCGTGCGGCGCCGACCCCTCGGTGTTGGGAAATGGGCCGGACGCGCGCGTTGATGATGGCATGGCGGAATGTGCGATCGGGGATGCGGCCTGGGCGCGGGATTGTGCGGTCGAGCGGGCGGGCACTAAGCTGACGATCCGGCATCCCGATGGCGGGTTTCGCCGCTTCACGGTGCTGGATGATGGCCGGGGGCTTGAGGCCGCTGACGGCGCCGAGGAAGCCAAGCTCCAGTTGATCGACAAGGATCAGATCGAAATCCGCATCGGCAGTGACCGCTACCGCATGCCGGTTCAAGTGGCGGGGTCCGCGCCCCGATGACGGGCACGCCGATCCTGACCGCTGCGCAGATGCGGGCGGCGGAGCAGGCGGTTTTTGCGTCAGGTGTCCCGGACTATGCGCTGATGGAGCGGGCGGGCGCGGCGGCGGCGGCGATCATCTGGCGGGCAGGTGGGCTGCGCGACACGCTGCTGCTGTGCGGGCCGGGCAATAATGGCGGTGATGGCTATGTGATCGCGCGGTTGCTGCGCGAACGGGGCGTGCCGGTGCGGGTGGCAGCGCTGAGCGAAAGCCGCACGCCGTCGAGCCAGCGCGCCCGCGCCGCGTGGGATGGGCCGATAGAGGATATGGCCAAGGCTGCACCTGCGTCGCAGTTGGTGGACGCGATGTTCGGCACCGGCCTGTCGCGCGGATTGGACGGGGCGGCTGTCGCGCGATTGGCTGAACTGACCAAGGCGGCGAGCCATAGCCATGCCATCGATCTGCCGAGCGGGGTGGAGACGGATAGTGGTGCGCTTCTCTCCGCCGTGCCGCATTTTGGGCTTTGCATCGCGTTGGGTGCGCTCAAGCCCGCGCATCTTCTCTATCCGGCGGCGGGCTGCTTCGATCGGCTGATCACTGCGCCGATCGGAATCGCTGCGCCGGATCAGGTGCACCGGCTGGCGCCGCCCCGGCTCATGGCTCCGGGGGCGGATACGCATAAATATATACGCGGGCTGGTGGCGGTGGTCGGTGGATCAATGCCTGGCGCGGCGCGGCTGGCGGCGCGATCGGCGGCGATGTCGGGTGCTGGCATGATTCGGCTGTTTGCCATGGATGGGGCAGTGACGGGACCGGATGCCATCATTCATCAGCAGGCGCAGACGGCGGCGGACGTGGCGAAGGCGTTGGATGATGAGCGAATCGCTGTCGTGCTGGTCGGGCCGGGGCTGGGACGCGATGCGGTGGCGCGTGATCGGCTGGCGGCAGCGGTGGGGGCGGGCCATCGGCTGGTGCTGGATGCCGACGCGCTAACGCTGTTGGCGGTCGATGCCATTCCGCGCGGCGCGATCCTGACGCCGCATGAAGGCGAGTTTCGACGGCTGTTCGGCGATCTGCCCGGCAGCAAGATTGATCGCGCTCGGGCTGCCGCAGCGCAATGCGGCGCGGTGGTGATCTACAAAGGCGCGGACAGCGTGATCGCTGCGCCGGACGGGCGGGTGGCGGTGGCGGCGGGCGCTTCGAGCTGGCTGTCGACGGCCGGGACCGGCGATGTCCTGGCCGGGCTGGTCGCCGGACGGCTGGCGGTGACGGGCGATCCGTTTCGTGCCGCGAGCGAGGCGGTATGGCTGCATGGCGATGCTGCGCGGAGGGCGGGCGCGGCGTTCCTTGCCGATGATTTGCCTGATGCGCTGCCAGCGGCTATCGCCGCGCGATTGTGACAGATAGCGACCCAGACATCATCATTCGCATCGCCGCCAAGGGCGATGGCATCACCGCCGATGGCCGCCATGCGGCGCTGACCGCACCGGGCGACCGGCTTTTGCCCGATGGCACCATCGAGCGCGGACCCCATCATGTCGCGCCGCCCTGCGTGCATTTTCCGGCCTGTGGCGGTTGCGAGCTACAGCAACTCGATGACGCCAGCCTGTCCGATTTCGTGACCGGGCGGGTCGTCGGGGCGCTCGCCGGACAAGGGGTGACGGCGCAGGTCGTGTTGCCCGCCCATCTGTCGCCGCCGATGACGCGGCGGCGGGCATCGCTGCGGGCGGCGCGATCGGGGCGCAAGATCACCATCGGTTTTGCCGAGGCGGGCAGCCACACGCTCATTGACCTCACCATGTGTACGGTTCTTGATCCGCGCCTGTTCGCGCTGTTGGCACCGTTGCGGGATTTGCTGGCGCTGATCCTGCCGGACAAGCGGGCCGCGCATGTCCGCATGTCGTTGATCGGCCAGGGTGTCGACCTGCTGCTGGAAGGGGTGCGGGTCGAAGGACTGGCGGCGGACGAAGGGCTGGGCGATTTCGCGCGGACGCACGGGCTTGCCCGGCTGACGATTGACGAAGGCGATGGGCCGCAAACGCGGTGGGAACCCGAAGCGGCGACGGTAACATTCGGCGGTGTGGCGGTCGGCTTTCCGGCTTTCTCCTTCCTGCAGGCGACACCCGATGGCGAAGCGGCGCTGGTGGCAGCGGTGCGCGACGCGATGCCGGAGACGGGCGCGATCGCCGACCTGTTCTGCGGTCTTGGCACGTTCGCGCTGGCGCTAGGTGCTGGACGGCCCGTTTATGCGGCGGAGGGTGCGCGTGACGTACTGCTTGCGCTCAAACTGGCGGGACAGCGGGCGCAGCGGCGGATGGTGGCCGACCATCGCGACCTGTTCCGACGTCCGCTGACGCCGGAGGAACTCAACCGCTTTGCCGCTATCGTGCTGGACCCGCCGCGCGCGGGTGCACGCGAGCAGGTGATGCAACTGGCGGCTTCTACCGTGCCAGTGATCGCCTATGTCTCCTGCAATCCGGCGAGTTTCGCGCGCGACGCGGTGCATCTGGTCGCAGGTGGCTATCGGTTGGAGAGCGTGCGCCCGGTCGGGCAATTCCGCTGGTCCACCCATGTCGAGATGGTCGGCATCTTCCGCCGATAAAAAAAGTCCCTCGCCGCAGGGGGAGCGGCGAGGGACTGGCATCCTCTCCAACAGGGAAACCGAGGTCGGTTTAGCCCAGCTTGATGACGGTTGCGCGACGGCGGGCGGGTACGGCTTCGGCATAGAGGCTGGCCATCGGCGCATCCTCCACTTCGATGGTCGCTTCCGACGTGAAGCCGTTGAAGCCGGTCCGCATGGCCGCGCCATAGGCGCCCAGCATGCCGATCTCGATATAGTCGCCAACGCCGACATCAGCGGGCAGCATGAACGGGCCGACCATATGGTCCATATCGTCGCAGGTCGGGCCATAGAAGGAGAAGCCGGTCTGCTCCGCCATGCTATCCTCTTCGCGTAGCAGCGCGACGGGGAAGCGCCAGCCGATATGCGCCGCATCGAACAAGGCACCATAGGCACCGTCATTGATGTAGAGTTCGGTGCCGCGACGGCGCTCTACCCGGACGATGATGGAGCTATATTCGGCGGACAAGGCCCGGCCGGGTTCGCACCACAATTCGGACGAATAGCTGACCGGCAGGCTTTCAAAGCCACGGTGGATCGCATCGAAATAATTTTCGAGCGCGACCGGCTCCATGCCGGGATAGATGGACGGAAAGCCGCCGCCGACATCGATGATGTCGACCGTGACCGCCGCATCGACGATCGCCGCGCGGACGCGCTCGATCGCGTCGCTATAGGCCTGCGGGCTCATCGCCTGGCTGCCGACATGGAAGCAGATGCCCAGGGCATCGGCAGCCTGGCGGGTGGCCATCAGCAGATCGCGGGTCTCGCCCAGTTCCGCGCCGAATTTCGACGCGAGGGACAATTCGCTATGCTCGGACGACACGCGCAGGCGGACGCACAGTTCCAGATCGGTCGCGTCATTGGTGGCGCGCATGATCTTTTCCAGCTCGTCGATCGTGTCGAGCGAGAAGGTGCGCACGCCATGGACGGCATAGGCTTCGGCAATGGCTTCTTCAGCCTTGACCGGATGCATGAAGCAAAGCTTCGCGTCCGGCAGCGTTTCGGCGACGAGGCGCACTTCCGCGATGGAAGCAACGTCATAGTGCGAGATACCGCTGTCCCACAATGTCCGAAGCAAATCGGGCGAGGGGTTCGCCTTCACCGCATAGAGCGAGCGCCCCGGAAACTTCTCGACGAAGAACCGGGCTGCCCGAGCCGCAGCTTGGGGACGAATAAGCGTTACCGGTGCTGCCGGTGTGAGGGCGGTTGCTACCCCCAGCGCGCTAGGATGCTTGTGCAATTCAAGGGACCTCCAGTGTAGTCAAGGTGAAAGAAGCTGCCTTGCGGTGGAAGTCCCATGGGGCAGCGGACGGCCGCTATATGCGGAGGCCCCCCCCCTGTAAAGCGCATATGAAAATTTTGTTGCGCAAGGTCGCACGAAGCGTGCGTCAGGAGAGACGGGCCTTGAAGTCCTGATAGGAAAAGGCCCGGATTTGCCGGAGATCGTCAGTGGACGAGTTCCACAGCCAGATGGCGGGCAGGGGCACACCGTTGAAGGTGTTGGTCTTGACCATCGAATAATGGGCCTGGTCAAGGAAGGCGATACGCGCGCCCGGTTCCGCGCCACCAAGCACATGATAGTCCCCAATAATGTCCCCGGCAAGGCAGGAGGGGCCGCCGATTCGGACAAGCGGCCCTTCGCTCGGCTCATGCAGCATCGCGGGGCGATAGGGTGCCTCGATCACGTCGGGCATGTGGCAGGTGGCGGAGATGTCGGTGATGGCGACGGGCATGCCATTGTCGATCACATCGAGAATTTCGCCGACCAATATGCCTGCGTCGAGCGCCATCGCTTCGCCGGGTTCCAGATAGAGAGTGAGGCCGGTCTTAGCCTTCACGCCCTGGAGAAAGGCGACGAGATCGTCGCGCTGATAATCGGCGCGTGTGATGTGATGGCCGCCGCCAAAGTTCAGCCATTTGAGGGTCGATAGGTGCGGCATGACATGCGGTTCGACCGCCGCCCATGTCCGTTCCAGCGGTGCCAAATCCTGTTCGCACAGATTGTGGAAATGGATGCCGTCGACGCCCGCAAGATGATCGGGCGTCAACTGGTTGATGGGAAAGCCAAGGCGGCTGTGCGGCTGCGACGGGTCATATTTGGCGACCTCGCCCTCCGGGTTTTGCGGGTTGATGCGCAGGCCAATGTCGAAACGATATCCGGCGGCGCGGGCAGCGTCGATTTGCGGCTTGAAGCGGGCAATCTGACCGGGGCTGTTGAAGATGACATGGTCGGAAATCTTGAGGATTTCGGCCAGGTCGTCGGGCTTGTAGGCGGCACAATAGGTCGCGACCTCGCCCTTATATTCCTCGCGGCCGAGGCGCGCTTCGTACAGGCCCGATGCGCACACGCCGTCGAGATATTCGCCCACGACGCTGCCCAGCGACCACATGGAAAAGGCCTTGAGCGCGCCCAGCACCTTGATGCCCGCGCGGTCACGGACATCGGCAAGGATCGCCAGGTTGCGCCGGATCGCGGCCTCATCCACCACGAAGGCGGGCGAGGGGACGCGATACAGGTCGAAATGCGCGAAGGCGGCGGGATCGCCGGCTTTGGTTTCCATAAGTCATCCTCCGCCACATCGTCACCCCAGCGAACGCTGGGGTCCCACTTCCTCGTGGCGCAAAAGAAAAGGGAGATCCCAGCATTCGCTGGGATGACGAGGTGTTAAAACGCCAGCGGCGCGTCCAGTTCCTTCACCTGCCAAGGCAGGCCATGCTTGTTGAGCATGTCCATAAAGGGATCGGGATCGAACTGTTCGATGTTGAATACGCCTTCGCCGCGCCACGCGCCCGTCAGCATCATAGCGGCGCCGATCATCGCAGGAACGCCGGTGGTGTAGCTCACGGCCTGGTTGCCGGTTTCGGCATAGGCGTCCTCATGATCGCAGACCTGATAGAGATAGACGGTCTTGGCCTCGCCATCCTTCACGCCGGTTGCGATATCGCCGATATTAGTCTTGCCCTTGGTGGTGGAACCCAGGCTCGATGGTTCGGGCAGCACGGCCTTGAGGAACTGGAGCGGGATGATCTCCTTGCCCTCATACATGACCGGGTCGATGCGGGTCATGCCGACATTCTGCAGCACTTCGAGGTGCTTCAAATAGGCATCGCCGAACGTCATCCAGAAACGGATACGTTTGATTTCAGGATAGAATTTGGCAAGGCTTTCCAGTTCCTCATGATACATGAGGTACATATTCTTCTCGCCGACTTGGTCGAAATCGAACGTCTGCTTGTGGCTGAGCGCCGGGCCTTCGACCCATTCGCCGGCTTCCCAGTGACGCGATGGCGCGGTCACTTCGCGGATGTTGATTTCCGGGTTGAAGTTGGTCGCGAAATGCTGGCCATGGTCGCCGCCATTGCAATCGAGAATGTCGAGCGTGTCGATCGTGTCGAGCAGATGCTTCTTGATGTAGCTGGCGAAGACGCTGGTCACGCCGGGGTCGAATCCCGAACCCAGCAGCGCCATGATGCCCGCTTCCTTGAAGCGATCCTGATAGGCCCACTGCCAGCCATATTCGAACTTGGGCGTGTCGCGTGGTTCGTAATTGGCGGTGTCGAGATAGTCGGTCTTGGTCGCGAGGCATGCGTCCATGATGTTGAGGTCCTGATAGGGCAGGGCCAGGTTGACGACCAGCTTGGGCTGCACCTTCTCAATCAGCGCGATGGTGGCCGCGACATCATCGGCATCGACCTGTGCCACGTCGATGGTGACGCCGGTGCGGGCCAGAACCGATTCGGCGACCTTCTCGCAACTCACGATGCGGCGGCTGGCCAGCGTGATGTGCGAGAAAATATCGGGGTTCATCGCCATCTTGTGAACTGCGACAGACCCGACGCCGCCTGCGCCGATGACCAGAACCTTGCTCAATCTCGTCTCCATATCCTGTACGCGGCATGCGCGCTAAAAGGGTCATATAGGGGCTTGGCGTGACAGCGCAAAGTCAGATGCTTCGGCAGAGCGCACAGCACATGCCTTAAGGGGCAGTGGCGCAACCTTATCCAGTCCGCAAACGTAAGGGCATCGCATCCCTATCAAGCCGATGCGTGGAAGAGGAAGTAAGCCCATGAAATTCTCGAACGTCTCGCTGGCGCTGGCCGCGACCCTGTTGTCCGTCAGTGGCGCGGCCCTGGCCAATCATCATATGGAAAAGAACCCGATGGTCGGCGGCGCGGCCATGTATCCGACCAAGGATATCGTCGATAACGCCGTCAATTCGAAGGATCACACGACGCTGGTCGCCGCCGTCAAGGCCGCTGGCCTCGTCGATACGCTTAAGAGCGCCGGGCCGTTCACCGTGTTCGCGCCGACCAACGCCGCCTTTGCCAAGCTGCCCGCCGGTACGGTCGATACGCTGGTGAAGCCGGAAAATAAGGCGACGCTGACGAAGATCCTGACCTACCATGTCGTCGCGGGCAAGATGAACGCCGCCGACATCATCGCCGCCGCACAGGCCGCCGGTGGCAAGGCGACGCTGACTACGGTGGAAGGCCAGCCACTTACCGCATGGAGGGATGGCGACGCCGTCTATCTGCAGGATGCCAAGGGCGGCACGTCCAAGGTGACGATCGCTGACGTCAACCAGTCCAACGGCGTCATTCATGTCATCGACACGGTATTGATGCCCTGATCCCTGTCGGGTGACATGAAGGACGGCGGGCCAGTGGCGGGATATTCCCGCTACTGGCCCGTTTGTGTTGGTGAAGCAGGCTCAGCGCACCAGTTTCTTCAAACCCTCCACCGTATCCGCCTCTGCCGCAGGTTTATCGCGCCTGATCCGGGCGATGCGGGGAAAGCGCATGGCAAGGCCCGATTTGTGCCGCTTGCTGTCGTGGATGCTGTCGAACGCGACCTCCAGCACGAGTGATTTTTCGACTTCCCGCACCGGGCCGAAGCGTGCCACCGTATTCTGGCGAACGAAGCGGTCGAGCATCTTGAGTTCCTCGTCGGTGAAGCCGCTATAGGCCTTGCCGACCGGATGCAGTTCGCCGTCCGCCGTCCAGCAGCCGAACGTATAGTCCGAATAAAAGGATGAGCGTTTGCCGTGGCCGCGCTGGGCGTACATCATCACGCAATCAGCGGTCAGCGGATCGCGCTTCCATTTATACCAGAGCGCAGCCTTGCGCCCCGCGACATAGGGGCTGTCGCGGCGCTTGAGCATGACGCCTTCGATCGCGGCGTCGCGGGCACCGGCGCGGATATCGGCCAGCGTGTCGAAATCGGCGGCGTCGATGATGGCGGACAGGTCGAAGCGGGTGGCGTCGAGCTCCGGCATATAGGCTTCGAGCCGAACGCGGCGGTCGGTCCAGGGGAGGGCGCGTAAATCCTCGTCGCCGTCGAGCAGCAGGTCATAGAGGCGGACGAAAGCGGGATAATCCGCCTGCATTTTGGCGCTGACGACTTTGCGGCCAAGCCGTTGTTGCAGGGCGTTGAAACTCGCCGCTTCGCCGCCCTGAAAATCGCCGCGCACCAGCAATTCGCCGTCCAGCACGGCATGGCCGGTGAAGGCGGCCGCGATTTCAGGGAAGCTGGCGGAAATATCGTCGCCCGCGCGGCTGTAGAGGCGGGTCTCGCTCCCCGTGCTGACGATCTGGATGCGGATGCCGTCCCATTTCCATTCGGCGACATAGTCAATAAGGTCGACGCTGTCGGCTTCGAGCGGATGGGCGAGCATGAAAGGGCGGAAGAAGGGGGTGCCCGATGGATCGGGGCGTTCGGTGCGCCCCTCCGCCCAGTCGAACAACTCGGCATAGGGCGGGATCAGGGAATGCCAGACCTGTTCGACATCATCGACATCGAGGCCGAACGCCTGAGCAAAGCCCGTCTTGGCGAGGCGTGCCGAGATGCCAACGCGCAGGCCCCCGGTTGCGAGCTTGAGCAAGGCGAAGCGGCCCGATGCGTCGAGATGGTTCATCATCTGCGCTAAGACGTCAGGCGCGGCGGCGCGGCTGGTGGCGTGGAGGCGATCGACCACGGTAGCGAGCGTCAGCGTGCCATCGTCCAAGTCGGGCGGTTCATTGGGCGGTGGGGGCCAGAGCAGGGCGACGGTTTCGGCAAGATCGCCGACATAGTCGCGGCTCATTTCGTAGAGGACGGGATCGACGCGAGCGCGGATCATCTCGCCAATGGCGGAGGATTTGACGGCCTTGAGGTCGAGATTGCCGGTCAGCGCGGCGAGCGCCCAGCCACGATCCGGGTCTGGTGCGGTGCGCAGATAGGCGGCGATCAGCGCCAGCTTGCCATTGCGCGAGCGGGTGTAGACGAGGGCGTCAAGCAATTGGGAGAAGGGTCTCATGGGAATACGCCTCGATCCGTTCGGGCTGAGCGAAGTCGAAGCCTTCTGCTGAGCGGAGCGAAGTGGCTTCGCCTGCGGCTCAGCCGTGCCCTTCGACTTCGCTCAGGGCGAACGGATATATGCATCACCCTTCCTCCTCATCATCGCGCCCGACCAGCGCCAGTGCGCGGGCGCGGATCTGGTGGGTCATGCACCAGTGGAGCAGGGCTTCCTCGCGGCCATGGGTGATCCAGGTTTCGGTGGGGGCGACCTCGCGGATCGTTTTGGTCAATTCGTCCCAGTCGGCATGGTCGGACAGGATCAGCGGCAGTTCGACATTTTTCTGCCGCGCCCGCTGGCGCACGCGCATCCAGCCTGACGCCATGGCCGTGATCGGGTCGGGCAGGCGGCGGCTCCAGCGGTCGTTGAGCGCGGAGGGCGGGGCGACGACGATCGCGCCGCGCATATCCTTGGCCGCGACGCCGGTGGCGGGGCGCAGGTCGCCCATCTCGACGCCGAGTTCGGCATAGAGCGCACACATGCGTTCCATCGCGCCATGGAGGTAGATGGGGTCGCTATGCCCGCGCGCGCGCAGTTCACAGATGACCCGCTGCGCCTTGCCCAGCGCATAGGCGCCCACCAAAACGCTCCGGTCAGGATTGGCGTGGAGCGCGGCGAGCAGCCGGTCGATCTCGCTGCCCGTGTCGGGATGGCGGAAGACGGGCAGGCCGAAGGTCGCTTCGGTGACGAAAATGTCGCAGGGCACCGGCTCGAACGGGGGACAAGTGGGGTCGGGGCGACGCTTATAATCGCCGGTCACGACGACCCGCTCACCTGCATGAGTCAATACGATCTGCGCCGATCCCAGCACATGACCCGCAGGCACATAGCGGATGGTGACGCCGCCCAGCCGGATTTCCTCGCCATAGCCGACCGGCGTGCCCGACGCGGTGCCATAGCGCAGCCCCATGATCGCCAGCGTTTCGCGCGTGGCCCAGACATGGCCATGGCCGCTGCGGGCATGATCGGCATGGCCATGGGTCACCAGCGCGCGTTCGCGCGGCATCGACGGGTCGATCCAGGCATCGGCGGGGCGGACATAGATGCCGGTGGGGTGGGGTTCCATCCAATGGGCCATTCCCTCCAGAAGATGTGAGCGCGCCCGCGGTTCCGCAAGCTGGTCACAAGGACGTAACGCTACCGTCACGGCCGCGACACGCATCTGCCCTATGCGCCGCCCACGACCCGACTGCGAGGAGGCTTGAAGGACATGGCGGCACCGGCACATCAGAACGTCACGCGCGCGGTGCATCGCCACCGGCATCTGTCTAAACAGGGGCTGCTGGAGCGCGCCTTCACCTTCGCCTTTCGCGGCCTCGTCTATGCTCAGATATGGGAAGACCCCGCTGTCGACATGGAAGCGCTGGCGATCACGCCCGACAGCCATGTCGTGACGATCGCGTCGGGGGGCTGCAACGTATTGTCTTACCTGACCGCCGATCCGGCCAAGATCACCGCCGTCGATCTCAACACCGCGCATATCGCGCTCAACAAGTTGAAGCTGATGGCGGCACGGACCTTGCCCGATCATGCCGCCTTCCACCGCTTCTTTGCGCAGGCCGACAGCAAGGAAAATATCGCCGCCTATCGCGATATCGTCGCGCCGCACCTCGATGAAGCGACGCGGCGCTATTGGGAAGGACGCGACCTGATCGGGCGGCGGCGGATCGGCGGATTTGCGCGCGGCATCTATAAACATGGGCTGTTGGGCCGCTTCATCGGCGCGGCGCATCTGCTGGCGCGGGTGCATGGCGTGGACCTGCGGCGGATGCTGGCGGCGACGTCGCGCGCCGAACAGCGCGAGATTTTCGAGCGGGAGGTCGCGCCGATTTTCGACCGCGCCTTTGTCCGCTGGCTTACCAGCCAGCCCGCCTCGCTCTTCGGCCTGGGCATCCCGCCCGCGCAGTTCGAAGCGCTGGCCGGTGACGCACGCATGGACGTAGTGTTGAAGGCCCGGTTGGAGAAACTGGCCTGCGACTTTGACCTCAAGGATAATTATTTCGCGGTGCAGGCATTCGGCCGCGGCTATGACGGCGGTGAAGGGCCATTGCCGCCCTATTTGCAGGCCGCCAATCATGACGCCGTTCGTGCGCGCGCGGACCGCGTGGATGTGCGTCATGCCAATTTCACCGACTTTCTGCACGAACAGCCTGATGCGTCGGCGGATCGCTACATCCTGCTCGATGCGCAGGACTGGATGGATGACGAGCAATTGAACGCGCTCTGGGCGCAGATAACCCGGACGGCGAAGCCCGGCGCGCGGGTGCTGTTCCGCACCGCGGGCGAACCCAGCATCCTGCCGGGTCGGGTCGTGGACGCGGTGCTGGACCGCTGGGCGTATCGCGCCGAAGCATCGCTCGACTATACCGCGCGCGACCGGTCGGCCATTTATGGCGGCGTCCATCTCTATGTGCTGAAAGACGCGCTGTGAGCGACCATGGGCGGTTGATGGACGGCACCTATCGCTGGCAGCGCCACATCTATGACATCACCCGCAAATATTATCTGCTGGGTCGGGACGGCCTGATCGCTGACCTCTCCCCGCCGTCGGGTGGCAGCGTGCTGGAGATTGGCTGCGGCACGGGGCGCAATTTGATCGCGGTGGGCAAGGCCTGGCCCCATG
This sequence comes from Sphingomonadales bacterium RIFCSPLOWO2_12_FULL_63_15, assembly GCA_001829085.1. Lineage (GTDB taxonomy): Bacteria > Pseudomonadota > Alphaproteobacteria > Sphingomonadales > Sphingomonadaceae > Sphingobium. The sequence continues at coordinate 24,928 of MIAK01000050.1, forward strand.
CGCGGCTGTACGGCGTCGATATTTCGCAGGCGATGCTCGACACCGCGCAATTGTCGGTCGAACGAGTCGGCATGGCGCGCTGCGTCCGGTTGGCACAAGGCGATGCTGTCGATTTCGATCCGATGGCGCTGTTCGGTCAAGCCACGTTCGATCGGGTGTTCATCAGTTATGCGCTATCGATGATCCCGCAGTGGGAGGCGGCGCTGACGCAAGCCGCGCGCTGCGTTGCGCCGGGCGGTCGACTCGAAGTTGTCGATTTCGGGCAGCAGGAAGGTTGGCCGGCTGTGTGGCGGCGGGTGCTGTTCGGATGGCTGGCGCGGTTCCATGTGACGCCGCGCCATGTGCTGGGAGCGGCGATCGAGAAAGTGGCGGGGGACGTTGGCGGTGAAGCCAGCGTTCGGCCGCTGTATCGCGGTTATGCGCTGCGGGGGGGCGTGGCACTGGGTTAGCCCTGCCTCTCGCTCTAGCGAGAACTACTGATTACGCACCAATCTCCCGCCCGTTCGGGCTGAGCCTGTCGAAGCCTTTTTCTTCACGGATAGAAAAAAGGCCCCCTTCGACTGCCTGCAAGGCAGGCGCTCAGGACAGGCTTCGACAAGCTCAGGGCGAACGGAGACAGTTGCCTTGAGGGGAGAATTCAAGCCGCGCGCCGCGCCGCCTTCTCCAGGTCCAGCCGATCCCAAATCTCGACCAGCGCGTTCACCAGGTCGCGCATCATCGCTTCGGTGTGCGCAGGGCCGGGAGTGAAGCGCAGGCGCTCGGTGCCGCGCGGGACGGTGGGGTAATTGATGGGCTGCACATAGGCGCCATATTCGGCGAGCAGGATGTCGCTGATCCGCTTGGCCTTGACCGGATCGCCCACCATCAGCGGGACGATATGCGTGACTGACGGCATGACCGGCAGGCCAGCGTCCGCCATCATCGTCTTGAGCATCGCGGCGGCGGCCTGCTGGCCCTCGCGCTCTTCGCTCGACGCCTTGAGGTGACGCACGCTCGCCAGCACGCCGGCGACCAATACGGGCGACAGCGAGGTGGTGAAGATGAAGCCGGGCGCATAGCTGCGGATCACATCGACGATCATCTGATCGGCCGCGATATAGCCGCCCATGACGCCGAACGCCTTACCAAGCGTGCCTTCGATGATGGTCAGCCGATCCGCGACGTCATCGCGTTCCGAAATGCCGCCGCCGCGCGCGCCATACATGCCCACGGCATGGACTTCGTCGAGATAGGTGAGCGCATTGAACTCGTCGGCCAGGTCGCAGATTTCCGCGATCGGCGCGACGTCGCCATCCATCGAATAGACGCTTTCAAAGGCGATCAGCTTGGGGGCTTCGGGGTCTTCGGCAGCCAACAATTCGCGCAGATGCTCGACATCATTGTGACGGAACACGCGCTTTTCGCAACCCGAATTGCGGATGCCCGCGATCATGCTGGCATGGTTGAGTTCGTCGGAAAAGATGATGCAGCCAGGCAGCAGTCGCGCCAGCGTCGCGAGCGTCGCCTCGTTCGAGACATAGCCCGACGTGAACAGCAGGGCGGCTTCCTTGCCATGCAGGTCGGCCAGTTCGCCCTCCAGATCGACATGATAATGGGTGTTGCCGCCGATATTGCGCGTGCCGCCGGAACCCGCGCCGACATCGTGCAGCGCCTCTTCCATCGCGGCGATCACCTTGGGATGCTGGCCCATGGCGAGATAGTCGTTGGAGCACCAGACGGCGATCGGCTTGGGGCCGTTATGGCCGTGGAAACAGCGCGCATTGGGGTAGGAACCGCGATTGCGGAGGATGTCGATGAACACCCGATACCGGCCTTCTTCATGAAGACGGTCGATCGCCTGCGCAAAGATATGCTTGTAGTTCACGCTCGCCCTATCCCTTGATGGCCCGCATCCTCTGGGTGCGGCGTTTACCGGTAGATGGCGCGCATTACCAGCGCTAACCGCTCGCAGACATAGGGGGAAATACCGATCAGTGATATCGGACCTTTTGTCCAAGCCCCTATATTATAGCTGTTCCAGGCGGGAAAGACCGTAGCGGGCGAGGGCCGGGGCGAGGGCGCGGACCTTGTCATCGACGCGCGTGAGTACCGCTATACCCGGCGGCGGCGTGTCGGGCCAAGGCTGGTCCTGCGTCAGAAAAGCGATGCGCCGGGCAATGCCGTCGCCGCCGTGGACGAAGGTGAGCGGACGGGGCGCGGCGGCGGCCAGTTCGGCCTCGACCAGCGGAAAATGGGTACAGGCGAGCGCCACTACATCCATCCGATCGCCGCCGGGCTGCTCGGTCAGCCCCGCCAGCGCGGTGCGGGCAATGGCGGGGTCGAGCGGTTCGCCGCGCAGCTTCGCCTCGGCCAGTTCGACCAGCGCCGCGCTGCCATGGCGCAGCATGATGCAGTCCGCGCCATGTTCGGCGGCGAGCCGATCGACATAGGGCTGGCGCACGGTGGCGGCAGTGCCGAGTACGCCGAACACGCGGGTTTTGGATGCGAGGGCAGCGGGCTTTATCGCCGGGACGGTGCCGACGACCGGAATGTCGAGCGCGGCGCGCACATGCTGGAGCGCGATGGTAGACGCGGTGTTGCAGGCAATGACGGCAAGGCGCGGCCGATAGCGTTCGACCAGCCGCCCCAGCAGCGCTGGCACCCGCGCCGCAATCTCCGCCTCGCTCTTGGTCCCATAGGGAAAACCCGCGCTGTCGGCGGCGTAAATCACCGGCGCAGTCGGTATCAGCGCGCGCGCAGGGGCAAGGATGGACAGACCCCCGACGCCGGAATCGAAAAACAGGATCGGGGCGGAGGATGCGACGGTCATTATGCCGACCATGTCGCGGGATCGGACGAGGGTGTCAACACACCCATTGCCCGTGCCGTTCGTCACGCTATGGTCGCGCTTTCCTTCTATCGGCGAGATCATGACACTTCCCTGGCTGCTTCCGCTCTTCGTGCTGGCCCTTGGCTATATGCTTGGCTCCATCCCCTTTGGCCTGGTGCTCACGCGCCTCACCGGAGCGGGAGATTTGCGGCAGATCGGTTCGGGCAATATCGGCGCGACCAATGTGCTGCGGACCGGGCGCAAGGGGCTGGCGGCGGCGACCTTGTTGCTGGATCTACTCAAGGGCGCGGTGGCGGTGCTGATCGGCGCGGCGCTTATCGAGGGCGGCGGGCCGATGGCGGGTGCGATGGCCTTCATTGGCCATTGCTATCCGGTCTGGCTGCGCTTTGCCGGGGGCAAGGGCGTGGCGACGATGATGGGCGTGGTGACCGCGCTCCACTGGCCCGCCGGGTGCATCTTTGCGGCGGTTTGGCTGGCTGCGCTGTTCGGGACCAGATGGTCGTCGGTCGGTGGCATGGCGGCGGCGGTCAGCGCGCCGATCGCTTTGTGGTTCATGGGGCGGATCGACTTGGTGCCGGTGACGCTGGCGCTGACGCTGATCCTGCTGTGGCGGCACCGCGC
>MIAK01000050.1:28390-31861 GCA_001829085.1 Sphingomonadales bacterium RIFCSPLOWO2_12_FULL_63_15
CAATATCGCGCGGCTGATGCAGGGCACAGAGCCTAAGATCGGGGCCGCGAAGGAATGAGCGAGGGGGAGCGGTTCGACCGGCTGCGGCTGATCCGATCGCCCCGGATCGGCCCGGTCAGCTATCGGCAATTGCTCGCCCGCTTCGGCACGGCCGGGGCAGCGTTGCGTGCCATTCCTGATCTCGCGGCGCGCGGTGGCGGCAAGGCCAGCGTCGCGGACGCGGGCGCGGTGGAGCGGGAGATTGCGGCGTCGCAGGCTTTGGGCGCGCGCTATCTGATGATGGGCGATGCGGATTATCCCGCGCTGCTTGAACAGATGGAGGGCGCGCCGCCTGCGCTGATCGTGCGCGGCAATGCGGCACTGGCCGAGGGCCAATGTATCGCGATGGTCGGCGCGCGCAATGCGTCGGCAGCGGCGGTGCGCTTTGCACGGGTGTTGGCGCAGGATCTGGGGCAGCGCGGCGCAGTGGTCGTATCGGGCCTGGCGCGCGGCATCGACACAGCGGCGCATCAGGGATCTGTGGCGAGCGGGACGATCGGCGTCATCGCCTGTGGGCTGGACGTCGTATTTCCGCCGGAAAATCGCGACCTGCAGGCGCAGATTGCGGACGAAGGCCTGCTGGTGACCGAACATCCCCCCGGCACCCAGCCACTGGCCCGCCATTTCCCGGCACGCAACCGCATCATTGCCGGACTGGCGCTGGGGACTGTGGTCGTGGAGGCCGCGCCCAAGTCCGGCTCGCTCATCACCGCTCGGCTGGCGGGCGAAGCTGGGCGCGAGGTGATGGCCGTGCCCGGCTCCCCGCTCGACCCGCGCGCGCAGGGATGCAACCAGTTGATCAGTCCGTATACAGTAGCACACTCTGTTAACGCCCCGCGTTTACGGAGAAAATATGACGCAGCCTGCTTGGATTTACGCCCGATTCTCGTCCCTAGAGCAGAGCAAGGGACACTCTCTAGAGCGCCAGCTACAGGACGGCAAAGCCTACATTGAGCAAATGGGATGGGAGCATTCTCCTGCCCGTGAAATCGCTGATGAGGGCAAGTCCGCCTACCACGGCGCGAATCGCGCTGAGGGTTCAGGCCTCTACGAATTCGAGCAAAAGGCCCGCGAAGGTCATTTCAGCAAAGGCGCTGTGCTTGTCGTAGAGAACTTGGATCGCATCACGCGCCAAGGCTACGAAGAGGCAATCGACCTTCTGAGGTTGCTCACCACGAACGGCGTCACCGTCGCCACGTGGCACGACAATCAGATTTATCTCGCCAACGAGCGAATCGATATGATGAAAGTCCTGTCGATCATCCTCAAGGCAGAGCTTGCCCGTGAGGAAAGCGACAAAAAGAGCAAACGCATCCGCGCTAGTTGGATGAACAAGATCGAAGCTGCGCAGAACGGCGACCGCACGGCGATGACCAAAATCCTCCCAGCTTGGCTAGAGCGTACCAAAGACAACAAGATGGCGGTCATTCCACATCGCGTTGCGGTCCTGAACGAGATTTATGATTGGTATTGCGACGGACGCGGCCTGCCGTGGATCGTGAACACGCTCAACGCCCGTAAGGAACCCACTTGGGGTTACGGAGCAAAGCGCAACGCGGCTGGCTGGAACACTGCTTACCTCCACAAACTGCTGACTATGCGGACTGTGCTGGGTGAATTTGAACCAATGTCGCGGCCAAGGTCCGTAATGTACGAGACAACCAAAGGTATTATCATTCCAGATTTCTAAGCTTCGCTTCCGCCCTTTTCTGGCGCTTTTGTTTTTGGGGTATGCCTGCCTGCATAGCCAGAGCGCGCTTTCCGTTGACCAGATTGCGCTGAATGAAGTTCTCCAGCAGATCGAGCAGGTGCCTTACCTCTTCGTCATCTGGCGACCATCCTTGGTGAGCCGCAGCATTGCCTGCATCGGTCAGCACCTTGAGCAAGGCATGTTCGGTTTCGCCTATCCAGCCGCCCTTGAGAAGGGCATCCAACTTCTCAACAAATGTCAGGGCAGGGTCAATTTTCACAGCGGCTACGCAACTGTCTAATGCCGTCCGCAAGCCAACGGCGGTTAGAACGTAGCATTTCATTTCATAAGCTTTGTAAGCCTCATCAAGAATGCGATGAATAGCACGATCTATGGTCCCGATATTATCGAACCAATCTGGTCGCTTTCGAGAGGGCGGCTTAGGATACGTCGCTTTCGTGTGAATTGCCTCACATTGCGATTCGCCGCTTTCGTCGTCCCAGTAGTCTAAGTCGTTGTCGTCCCACGAACTGGTTTCATAGAAGACGGTATTGCATCCCCTGCATTCAAAAAGCGTGTGGATAACGCTGCCAAAGCTATAATATTGACCACTACGATCAGAATGGCTCCATTCTTTATCTGTGCGACCATGAACGTCGCAGTTCTGAGAACGGTCGCACGTGGGGCAATGCGCTTTTTCTGGCTGGGCTGGTTTTGCGGTTTCTTCTGCCGCTTCGCCCTCAGTAGAATTCGCCATCTTCGTCCGGTCCTATGCGTTCAGCGAGGTTTGCCTTGCCCTTGTTCTTGTATTCCGCCAGCGTCCTTACGCGGCGATAAATGCTCAAGAGAATTTTGAGCGCGATCAAAGGATCATTTGTCCGCTTCATGATTGTTTCAGCGGAAGGAAGTCCAAGTATCGTCGCCATCTGATGATTGGCGTAAACTACAAGATCGAACTGCTCCCTAGTCAGTTCGATCTTTTTCCGTTCGACGTCGAGCCTAAGCAACTCTCGCTTCTGCAAGTCGGTGTAAATGGCATTGTATACCTTGTTGCAAACTCCAATCGAACCGGCGACACTGCTTACGTATCCTGCAATCTGGACGGCTAGTGGTAGGTTTAATATTAGCTCTATGAAGCCGGGCGAGGCATATTGAATGGCCTTGATAACTGGCCGCTGCCTCACTGGCGTCGCGGACTTTAGCTGATTGTAGAAGTTAACCGCGCTGTAGCCGCCACGCCAAGGAAACGCTAAAAACGCTGAACTGATGCGTTCATTAGTTTGTTCGTCTGGCGCAGGAAGGACAGCCTCATAGGCGAAATACACCTGCTCATATGCGCGAGGAAACTTATACAAGTCCTCAAGCGACCACCGTTTGTCGATAAAGATCGCGTAGCTGTCGTAAAACTCCACTGAATCCCCCGTCGATGGAATTGCTAAATAGCTGTATGACAGACAGCTTAAATAAATGCGACCCACGTGCAATTGAGCGCCGCGCCCTACGAAACAGCCCAAAATCGCCCCTCTCAGCGCCATATGAGCGCGATCCCCTCCACACATACATTGAGGATGAGGACAGCGGCAGAGAGCTTATCAGCGCAATTCTGCAAGACCCCGTTGCGCCAGCCGTTCCCCACGTGCGCTTGCATACCCCGTCAGCGTGGAAGAACGAGGCTGAGGATATCGTCGTCGTACGCCTCCGGTAGCGGCCGCATTGTCGGTCGGATGTAGCCGGCGCATTGC
>MIAK01000051.1:0-108492 GCA_001829085.1 Sphingomonadales bacterium RIFCSPLOWO2_12_FULL_63_15
ATTGAGCGAAGTCGAAATGGCGTATCGAAGGATATAAGCGCAGCCGACCCTTCGATACGGGTCTTCGACAAGCTCAGCCCCTACTCAGGGCGAACGGAGTGATGCGACTTAAAGTCATCATGCTCTAGCCGCGATCCATTTGATAGCTGCGGCCGCGCCCATCTCACCTCGTCACCGATTTTTCGGCGCGCGCGATCCGCAATGCGTATCCCGCAGCCCGGCCATCAGAAGACCCGGACCATCTCGCCTTCGACACGCGTCCGCAGGCGGGGGCGCAGGCCGATGCGTGACACGAGATCGACCTTGGTGCCGAGCGCATCGGACAATTCCAGCATGGCCCCGGCCTGATCGAACAGGCTGAATTGCCGCGCCGAGTCATAGTCGTAGAGCAGGTCGAGGTCGGAGGCCGGGCTGGCTTCTTCCCTGGCGGTTGATCCGAACAGATACAGCGCGTTGATGCCGCGCTCGCGCAGGCGGCGCTCGAAGGGTTTCAACCGGGTGATCGCTTCGGCCTTTTTCATCGGTCCATTATGCCCCAGCTTTCTGGAACACGCAATTTGCCAACGCGCTGGGGATTCTGTGTTCGAACGGAAAAACGGCCGACCCGTCGCCGGATCGGCCGTTCTTTCAAACCTCGCGCAATGCGCCCGGCCTCACGCCGCTTGCGCTGCCTCTTCGCTTGCGGGCAAGCGGATCAGATAGTCGAAGGCCGACAAGCCTGCCGTCGAGCCTGCGCCCATGGCGATGACGATCTGCTTGTAGGGGACCGTCGTGCAATCGCCTGCGGCAAACACACCCGGCACGCTGGTTTCGCCGCGGGCGTCGATTTCGATTTCGCCGCGGGGGGACAGGGCGACCGCATCCTTCAACCATTCGGTGTTGGGGACGAGGCCGATCTGGACGAAGATGCCTTCCAGGGCGACGTCATGTTCGGTGCCGCTGTTGCGGTCCTTGTAGGACAGGCCGGTGACGCGGTCGCCATCGCCATCCACCTTCGACGTGAGCGCCGAGGTGATGATCTTGACATTGGGCAGGCTGGCGAGCTTGCGTTGCAGCACCGCGTCGGCGCGGAGCTGGCTGTCATACTCGATCAGCGTCACATGGGCGACGATGCCGGCGAGGTCGATCGCGGCTTCGACGCCGCTATTGCCGCCGCCGATCACCGCGACGCGCTTGCCCTTGTAGAGCGGGCCATCGCAATGCGGGCAATAGGCGACGCCCTTGTTGCGATATTCCTCTTCGCCGGGCACGCCCATCTGCCGCCAGCGCGCGCCGGTGGAGAGGATGAGGGTGCGGCCCTTCAGCGAGGCGCCATTTTCCAGCACGATCTCATGATAGCCGCCTTCGGTGCGGGCCGGGATCAGCTTCGCCGCCTTTTGCAGGTTCATGATCTCGACGTCATAATCCTTGACGTGCGCTTCCATGGCGGAGGCGAGCTTTGGCCCTTCGGTGCGCGAGACGGAGATGAAATTTTCGATATCCATCGTGTCGAGCACCTGGCCGCCGAAGCGTTCGGCCGCGACGCCGGTGCGGATGCCCTTGCGCGCGGTATAGATGGCCGCCGCTGCGCCAGCGGGCCCGCCGCCGACGATGAGGACTTCGAAGGGTTCCTGGGCCTTGATCTTTTCGGCGGCGCGGGTGGCTGCGCCGCTGTCGATCTTGGCGACGATCTGTTCCAGTTCCATCCGGCCGCTGGCGAAGGGTTCGCCGTTGAGGAAGACGGTGGGGACGGCCATGACCTTGCGGCTGTCGACCTCCTCCTTGAACAGTGCGCCGTCGATGGCGACGTGGCTGATGCGGGGGTTGAGGACGCTCATGAGGTTGAGCGCCTGCACCACGTCGGGGCAGTTCTGGCAGGAGAGCGAGAAATAGGTTTCGAAGGCGAAGTCGCCGTCGATATCCTTGATCTGCTGGATCAAGTCCTGCGCAGCCTTGGACGGGTGGCCGCCGACCTGCAGTAGCGCGAGGACCAGCGAGGTGAATTCATGGCCCATCGGCAGGCCCGCGAACCGCACGCCGATATCGGTGCCTGCGCGGCGGATCATGAAGCTGGGGACGCGCTTGTCGATGCCGGTGACCACGGTCACCTTGTCCGACAGCTCGGCGATATCGCCCAGCAATTCGCCCAGTTCGCGCGACTTTGCGCCTTCATCCAGCGAAGCCACCAGCTCGATCGGCTGAGTGATGTTCGCCAGATAGCCTTTCAGCTGTCCTTTGAGATTTGCGTCCAACATCGTGCCTTGCTCCGTTGCATGAAAGCGGGCCGCCGCCGCATATTGAGGGAGGGGGGCGTGCGGCGGCCCTTCGGGGGATGGTGCGACCCAAAGACCCCGATGAGAATAGGATGACGGTTTAGATAGCGTTGAAGGGTCCGCCGGGTTCCGTGCCCTTTGGGGCAACCCGGCGGCCGTTCAGGGCAGCGCGGCCAAGGGGGCCGCGCTGCGGGTCGTTTTTAGATCTTGCCGACGAGGTCGAGCGAAGGGGCGAGGGTGGTTTCGCCTTCTTCCCACTTGGCGGGGCAGACTTCACCGGGATGGGCGGCGACATATTGCGCAGCCTTCACCTTGCGGAGCAGTTCGGTCGCGTTGCGGCCGACGCCTTCCGAAGTGATTTCCATGAACTGGATCACGCCTTCGGGATCGACCAGGAAGGTGGCGCGGTCGGCAAGGCCGACGCCCGGACGCATCACGTCGAAATTGTTGGTGATCTGGCCCGACTGGTCACCCAGCATGTAGTAGTTGATCTTGCCGATGGCGGGCGAGGTGTCGTGCCAGGCCTTGTGGCTGAAATGGGTGTCGGTCGAGACCGAATAGACTTCGACGTTCAGGCCCTGGAGGGTCGGGTAGATGCCGGCCAGGTCTTCCAGTTCGGTGGGGCAGACGAAGGTGAAGTCGGCGGGGTAGAAGAAGAAGATCGCCCACTTGCCCTTCACGTCCGCGTCAGTGACGTCGACGAACTTGCCTTCCTTATAGGCGGTCGCTGCGAACGGCTTGATGGTGGTGTTGATGAGAGCCATGGGCTGTCCAGTTCCTTATGTGGGTTGCTGTTGCCTGACCCATGTAGGGGAGGGGGCGAGTCGAGGGAAATTGGTTTTCTCGGATGGGGTGAGTGAGAAAAGCGATCACAGCCGATCGGATTGATCGACCCACTCACCGCGCCATTGGCCAAGCGCCAGCATCATCGCGCGTTCGACCATGGCCTGTGCTTCCTCAGCCGAGAAGGTCGAGGGATCGAGGCAGAGTTCGAGCCAGAGGCCATCGACGAGCGCGGTCAGGCTGATCGCGGCGAGCCGGGCGCGGGCGGGTGGCATTTCGGGCACGGCGGCGAGGAGCAGGGTTTCGAGCTGGGCGCGGGTGGCGGCATAGACTTGCGCATGGACGGCGGCGATGGCGGGATCGCTTTTGACGAGGCTCCAGAAGGCGATCCAGGTGGCGAGCAGGTCCGGGTCCAATATGGGGGCGCGGAAATTGGCCTGGAGACAGGCGCGCAGCCGGTCGCGGGGGTCATCGCCGGCTTCCTCCACCGCCTGGTCGAGCGCCGCGGATACGGTTGCGCCGACATCGAGATAGGTGGCGAGGATGAGCGCGTTGACGCCCTCAAAATAATGGGTGAGCAGGCCGGAGGATACGCCCGCCTGCGCGCAGATCGCCCGGACGGAGGTTCCGCCGACGCCCTTTTCCGCGAGGCAGCGGGCGGTCGCCTCGATCAAGGCCTGACGCCGGACGTCGGGCGTTTCCCGGACGAATTTCGCCCTGGGTCGTTGCATAATATTGTTGGTCATGTCGTCCCCCCGCCTCGCGTGTTTGGCGATAGACGGCGGCGCTGGCAAGGCGACGTCTTAGGCGCGGAGGGATCGAATGTGCCGTTTCGCGACTTGTTCTGCCCGATAGCCAAGGAGATCAACCGATGACCTGCCGCCTTTCGTCCCGCTTCACGCTGCCGTTACTGCTGGCTGGCGCGCTGTTGACCGGATGTGGCCCTGCGGCCGAGACGAACAATGGTGCCAATGCTACGGCCAGCGTGCCGACGGTCGAGACGATCGAGGATAGCGATGCGATCAATAGCGTGGATGGCCCGGCGGGGCGCTTGCCGACCGATGACTGGATCGGCCGCTGGACCGGGCCGGAGGGGTTGTTCCTCGACATCCAGCCTGGACCTGATGGGAAGCCGGGCAGCTATGCGTTGACCAACAAGGATACTCTCGACCGGCAGGGTGATTATGCCGGCATGGCGGAGGGGGCGATGATCCGTTTCACGCGCGACGGGAAGGAACTGACGATCCGGCCGGGCACGGGGGCGGAGACGGGGTTCAAATATCTCGCGGACAAGAGCGATTGCCTGATCGTGGTGGCCGGGCAGGAGGGCTATTGCCGATAAGCACTCAGGCGCGGGGGCCATGGCAAGGTCAGCGCGTCGAACTGCGCTGCGCGGCGGGCGGTGATGGCAAGGATGGCGATGGCCGCGATCAGGTTGACGGGGATCAGGGTCAGGTCCGACACCGTCCGGCCGAACAGCGGCGCGAGCCAGGCATAGGCGAGCCATGTCGGCTCCCACCGCAGGACGCCACGGTTGGCCATGTCCGCCGCGACAAAGGCTATGGCGACGCCGAGCAACACATGGTCATAGTCCAGCACATAGGGGGTGCAGAGCAGAGCTGCGCTGAGGGCGGCCGCCCCGCGCAAGGCCATGCTGCCCCGGCGCGCGACCAGCCCCGCCGTAACGATCGCGCCGATCGTGACCACCGCCTGCAGGCCATAGGCGACGGGGATCGATCCGCCCCATTGGCGGATGGCGGCGAAGGGGCTTTGAATCTTTTCCCAGCCGGTCGCGCCTGCTTCGATGATGATATGGCGGGTCAGTGGCAGGGAGTCGATGAACGCCTGCCACACTGCCCAACCCCAGATCGCCCATGTCAGCAAGCAGAGGGTGACGACGGTCAGGCCCGCCGCGATGAAGGCGCGCAGATTGCCGCGCGCGAGAATGAGGACGGGGATCAGCACCGCGAATTGCGGCTTGTAGACGAGCGCGCCCAACAAGATTCCGGCCACCCAGGGGCGCGTATCGAGCAGCAGCATCCCGCCGCCCAGCAGGCTGGCCGTCAGGAAGGCATTTTGGCCATGGCCAAGGCAGATCAGCACGACAGGCGCGCCCAGCGCCAGCAGCCATGCATCGCGTTCAGCGGGTAGGATATGCTTGATCAGCAGCAGGGTGAGCGAGAGCGTCAAGCCCTGCCAGATCAGCAACGCCGCCACATAGGGCAGTTGCGCCAGCAAGGTGGCGATGATCAGGAAGGGGGGCGGATAATGCCAGCCATAGAAGGGAATGGCCGGGTCATGATGGACCTGCCGCTGCACGTCATGCTGGATCGCCCAGTCCCATGCCTCCGCCGCGCGGCCGTGATCGGCCATCCACCCGGCGGTCCAGACATTGGAGAAGTCCGTGCCCAGCGGCCTTCCCAGCGAATCCACCGTGCCCTGCGCGCCCGCAAACAGGATGATCAGGCCGATGAAGGTCGCCGCCAGCATGCAGCGCGCCACCAGCCGGACGCGCGCGCGCGTGACAAGCCGATCGGTTGGGGAGAGGGCGGGCATGGCGTCCACCCTTGCAGATGCGGCTGAAATTTTGGTAAATGGCGCAATAAGGGCCGGATCATCGGGAAATCATCGATCGGCAGATTGAAAAGGACTTGGCGGCCTTGCCTCTTGCCTCTATCGGCGCATGGCTCTAGGGCATTGCCTTAACGGTTATTCACAACCACCAACGATACCAGTCAAGAAGGACCACTCATGAGTGAGACCGCGGATCGCGTAAAGAAAATCGTCGTCGAGCATCTGGGCGTTGAAGCCGAAAAGGTGACCGAGGATGCCAGCTTCATCGACGATCTGGGCGCTGACAGCCTCGACATCGTTGAGCTGGTCATGGCGTTCGAAGAAGAATTCGGCGTCGAAATCCCCGACGATGCGGCCGAGAAGATCGCCACCGTCAAGGATGCCATCGATTATATCGACAGCAAGCAGTAAGGCGTTTCGCGGCCCGCAATAAGCGGGCCGCCTTTCGTGTTAGGAAATGGCTCCTCCTGTCCGGTAACCCCGGAGCGCGGGGAGCTTTTTCGTATCTGATGCAGCGTTTGCAGGCCGGATCGGCCAGACCTACATTGCGTCAAAGAGACTATTTCGGAGCAAATATATGCGTCGCGTCGTCGTAACCGGCCTTGGCATGGTCAGCCCGCTTGGCGGGGATGTGGAAACCACATGGAAGAACATCATCGCGTCCAAATCCGGCGCGGCGACCATTACGCGGTTCGACCCGACCGACTATAAGTGCCGCATCGCGTGCGAAGTGAAGCCCAAAGAGCATGAATATGGGTTCGACCCCTATTTGGAGGTGGATCACAAGATCCAGCGCCAGGTCGACCTGTTCATCGTCTTCGGCATCGCCGCCGCGAGCGAGGCGCTGCGCGACGCGGGCCTGCTGAACATGACCGAAGAGGAACGGTTCCGCGCCGGTTGCTCGATCGGTTCGGGAATCGGTGGCCTGCCGGGCATCGAAAGCGAATCGCTGGTGCTGGCGAACAAGGGACCGAGCCGGGTCAGCCCGCATTTCGTTCATGGTCGCCTGATCAACCTCATCTCTGGCCAGGTTAGCATCAAATATGGCCTGATGGGGCCGAACCATGCGGTCGTTACCGCTTGCTCGACCGGTGCCCACTCGATCGGCGACGCCGCGCGCATGATCGCGATGGACGACGCCGACGTCATGCTGGCGGGCGGCGCGGAAAGCGCGATCTGCCCGATCGGCATCGCCGGTTTCTCGCAGGCGCGGGCGCTCAGCACCAATTTCAACGACGATCCGACGCGCGCCAGCCGTCCCTATGACGTCAACCGCGACGGTTTCGTCATGGGCGAGGGCGCAGGCGTGGTCGTGCTGGAGGAATATGAGCGGGCCAAGGCACGCGGCGCGAAAATCTATGCCGAAGTGCTGGGCTATGGCCTGTCGGGCGACGCTTATCATGTCACTGCTCCGCACCCCGAAGGCTCCGGCGCGTTCCGCTCGATGCAGATGGCGCTCAAGAAGTCGGGCCTGAGCCTGGAAGATATCGACTATGTGAACGCGCATGGCACATCGACGCCGATGGGCGACGAACTGGAACTGGGCGCGGTACGCCGCCTGTTCGGTGACCAGATCGGTGCGATGTCGATGAGTTCGACCAAGTCGGCGATCGGCCATTTGCTGGGTGGCGCGGGCGCGGTGGAAAGCATCTTCTGCATCCTCGCCATGCGCGACCAGATCGTGCCGCCGACGCTCAACCTGGATGAACCGAGCGAAAGCTGCAAGGGCGTCGACCTCGTTCCCCATGTTGCCAAGGAGCGTAAGGTGCGCGCGGTGCTGAACAATTCGTTCGGCTTTGGCGGCACCAATGCGTCGCTGATCATGAAGGCGATCTGAGGACGTTGGGAAAGTAAGTTCCTCCCCCTGTAGGGGATGGCTATCGCATATGGAACGCGCCCATTTTCCTTCGTCATGCTGAACTTGTTTCAGCATCCATCATGCCCCACCAGCGGCGGCTCGTGGGGAGAAATGGACCCTGAAACAAGTTCAGGGTGACGACTTTTGATAGGTTGGGTGCCATATACGATAGCCCGGCCTATAAGAGGAAGATTTGGCGGTCGTGGATATTCCTCTGGGGCGATGGTGATGATGGCAAGACGATCGAACCGGAATTCGAAGCAACGACTGGGCTGTATCGTCCTGCTCATCGGCCTCGCCGTTGCGGCCTTCATCGCCTTTCGCTTCGTGGTGGGCTGGACCGAACAGGGGCCGGCGGCTCAGGATGTCAGCGTGGTCGTGCGCGAAGGGTCTACGCTGTCCGATGCGGCGGTGTTGCTGAAACAGGCGGGCGCGGTGCGGTCGGCCGATGCTTTCCTGACGCGGGCCAAGATTTTCGGGGCGGGCACACCGATCAAGGCGGGGGAGTTCGTCATTCCCGCGGGGGCCAGCAACAGCGATATCCTCTCCATCCTGCAGGGTGGCAAGACGCTGACCCGCCTGATCACCATTCCCGAAGGCATGCCCTCTATCCTGGTGCATGAGCGGTTGATGGCGAACGATCAGCTGACCGGCGACATTCCTGTGCCGGAGGAGGGGAGCGTGCTGCCCGACAGCTATGCCTTCGACAAGGGCGAGCCGCGCGCGGCCGTGTTGAAGCGGATGCAGGTGGCGATGGATGAGGCGCTGGCCAAATTATGGGCCGAGCGCGCGCCCAACACGGTCGCCAAGACGCCCAAGGAAGCCATCATCCTGGCCAGCATCGTCGAGAAGGAAACCGCCGTCGCGTCCGAACGGCCGACGGTGGCGGGCGTCTATAGCAATCGCCTGCGCACCAATATGATGTTGCAGGCCGACCCGACGATCATCTACCCGATCACGCGCGGCAAGCCGCTGGGCCGCCGCATCCGCAAGTCGGAGATTGCGGACGTCAACGACTATAATACTTATGCGATGGTCGGCCTGCCCAAGGGGCCGATCGCCAATCCGGGGCGGTTGTCGATCCTGGCGGTACTGCATCCGGCCGAAACCAAGGCGCTGTATTTCGTTGCGGACGGGAAGGGCGGGCATATCTTTGCCGACACCTATCAGCAGCATAATGAGAATGTGCGCAAATGGTTCGAAATCCGGCGGTCGCGCGGCGAGCTTTGAGGCGCGACCGTCGATTGCATGCCGGGCGCGATTGCCGTCCGGCTTCCTCATCCCCATAAAGATGGTTGCCGCCTGTGCGACAAGGCGGCCCTGATTGGGAGACGCACTGATGCTGGGAAGAACCGTACCGAATGTGACGCTCAAGACGCGCGTGCGCGATGAAAGCGTCGAGGGGCCAAACCCCTATCGCTGGCAGGATGTGCAGACCGGCGACTTGTTCGCGGGGAAGCGCGCGGTGGTGTTCTCGCTGCCCGGCGCGTTCACGCCGACCTGTTCGACCGAGCAATGCCCGGCGTTCGAACGCTATTATGAGGATTTTAAGGCGGTCGGTGTCGATGATGTCTATTGCATCTCCGTCAACGACGCCTTCGTCATGTTCCAGTGGGGCAAGCAGCTTGGTCTTAAGAATGTGAAGCTATTGCCCGATGGGTCGGGGGATTTCACCCGGCGGATGGGCATGTTGATCAAGAAGAACCATCTGGGCTTTGGCGACCGCAGTTGGCGCTATGCGATGGTGGTCGAAGACGGCAAGATCGTCGCCTGGTTCGAGGAACCGGGGATCAACGATAGCGGCGAAGATGAAGACCCCTATGGCGAGACCCAGCCTGAACCCGTGCTGGAATGGCTGAAGGCGCATCCGGCTGGTTGAGGCTGCCCTACCGGCCCCCATCATCGTCAGTGCGCTGATGGGGGCGGCGGACTTCGCTTGGGCGGACGGGTTGCGCCGCGCGCATTTTCCGCCTGAGCGTAACGTACTGTCTGCGCATATCACGCTGTTCCATCACTTGCCGCCTTCGGTACTGGGGGAGGTGGGTGATCGGCTCAAGGCCTTGTGTCGGGGGCGGGCACCGGCTGCCCGGCTGAGCGAGGTCATGATGCTGGGGCGGGGGGTGGCCTATCGCATCGACAGCCCGGAGCTGGCGGCGATGCGCGACGAACTGGCGGAGGCGTTTACGGGGCTTCTGACGCCGCAGGACCAGGCGCGACCCCGGCTGCATGTCACCGTGCAGAACAAGGTTGCGCCGGCGCAAGCGAAGGCGCTGGCGGCGCAGTTGCGTGCGGACTTTGTGCCACGCCCGTTCGCGATCGCCGGGCTGGCGGCGTGGCATTATCGCGGGGGGCCATGGGAACTGGCGATGAAGGCGAGTTTTCGGGGGTAGGTATATATTGCCGTTCGCCCTGAGTCTGTCGAACGGCCGCTTTTCAGGCCTCGCGTTTCTGTTCCCCGGCGCAGGCCGGGGTCCAGTCCAACGGTCTGAACTGGACCCCGGCCTGCGCCGGGGAACAGCTTTGATGTGGCAGCCTTAATCTCAGGCTAGCCCGACTTCCTTCAACGGCACGCTGGCATCGGCGAGTTGCGTGAGGTCGAGCGCCGCACTTGACAGGACATGGGCGCGGCCCTGGACATAGTCCTTGACCATATTGACGCAATCGAGCGCGATGACCTTGCCGCCTTTGAGATAGACGACGGAAAAGCTGCGCGTCGCTGGGTCGCCGCGGGTGATCGCCTGATCGAAGCCGGTGGAGAGGCCGACGGTCTGGAGCTTGAGATCATATTGGTTGGACCAGAACCAGGGCACGGCATTATAGGCTTCTTCCTTGCCCAATATGTGCGCTACCGCGACTTTTGCCTGATCATTGGCGTTTTGCACGGATTCGAGCCGCATCTGCGCGCCACCGGCGAAGCGGTTGGCGTGGGCAGCGCAATCGCCCACGGCGTAGATGTCGGGCAGGCTAGTGCGGCAATATTCATCGACATCGACGCCATTGCCGCCCGCTGCGCCCGCCGCGATCAGCGGGCCGGTTTCGGGGATGATGCCGATGCCGACGATCACCATGTCGGTCTCGATCCGCTCGCCATCTTCCATCAAGACGGCGGTCGCCTTGCCGTCGACCACTTCGATGCAGTCCATCCGTGCGCCGGTGCGCAGGTCGACGCCATGGGCGCGATGTTCGGCTTCGTAGAAGCGCGACAATTGTTCGCCCGCGACGCGCGCGAGGACGCGATCTAGCGCTTCGAGCAGGACGACGGTCTTACCGAATTTGGTCAGGACGGCGGCGGCTTCCAGGCCGATATAGCCGCCACCGATGATCGTGACATGGTTGATGCTGTCGAGCTTCGCCATCATCGCATCGACATCGTCGCGGCGCCGCACGGCATGGACGTTGGACGCATCCGCGCCGTTGCAGGTCAGCATCCGCGGGGTGCCGCCGGTACACCAGATCAGCTTGCCATAGCCGATTTCTTCGGTGCCGACCGTCACGAACTTGCCGACCGGATCGACGCTCTTCACCCGGCGGCCCAGCAGCATGTCGATATTGCGCTCGCCCCAGAAGGTGGCAGGACGGATCAGTATGCGGTCGAAACTTTTGTCGCCTGCGAAATATTCCTTGGACAAGGGGGGGCGCTCATAGGGCGGGTCTTTTTCGTCGCCGATCATCGCGACGCTGCCGTCGAACCCATGCTGGCGCAGCGAAATCGCCGCCTGCGCCCCGGCATGGCCCGCACCCACGATCAGAACATCATAATAGCTCATCGGCCCGCAATCCTCTTTATCCCTTTGCACTGCTGATAGGCGGGGTGCGGCAGGGGGTGCAAGGGGCATGTGTGAGGAGGGCAGAGACATCGCCGGCTTGCAGTTCGCCCCTTTTCCCTTGCGTTTTCTTGAATTGTCGAAGCGATATGGCTCTTCCTGGATGGTGGCGGTGGTCTTCCACCTTGGCATTTACTCATACAAAAAGAGGAGATAGGGTCGGCCCAACGACTGGATCAGGAGAGTGACATGGATTGGACCCGCCGCGCTATGTTGGGGGCAGGGGTTGCGCTCGGCACGATGCCGTCCTTTGCCTGGGCGGCGCGTGGCGCATCATCCGGGGCGACGCCCTTTCCCTTGTCGCAGGTACGGTTGAAGCCGTCGATTTTCCTGACCTCGGTACAGGCGAACCAGCGCTATCTATTGTCGCTCGATGCCGACCGGTTGCTGCATAATTTCCATGCCGGGGCAGGGCTGCCGACCAAAGGCGATGTTTATGGCGGGTGGGAATCGCGCGGCATCGCCGGGCACTCGCTGGGCCATTATCTGAGCGCGCTGTCGCTGATCTATGCGCAGACGGGCGATGCGCCGTTTCGCGACCGCGCTGCCTATATCGTGCGTGAACTCAAGGCGATTCAGGCGAAGCAGGGCGACGGTTATGCGGGCGGCACCACCGTCGAGCGCGACGGCAAGACGGTCGATGGCAAGATCGTCTATGAGGAACTGCGCAAGAGCGACATCCGATCGACCGGGTTCAGCCTGAACGAAGGATGGGTGCCGCTTTATACCTATCATAAGGTCATCGCCGGTGCGCTGGATGCGCATCATCATGCGGGCATCAAGGATGGCCTGTCGGTGGCGATCGGCCTTGGCGATTATCTCGGTACGATCGTGGAAGGTTTGAGCGATGCCCAAGTGCAGGATATTCTCCGCACCGAGCATGGCGGGCTGACCGAATCCTATGCCGAATTATATAAACGCACGGGCAATCGCCGCTGGCTGACCCTGTCCGAACGGATGCGGCATCATGCGATCGTCGATCCGCTCCTGGCCGGGCGCGACGAGCTGGCGGGGAAGCATGCCAATACGCAGATCCCCAAGATCGTCGGCGAAGCGCGGCTGCATGAAGTGACCGGCAATGTCGACCAGGCGAAGGTGGCGCAATTCTTCTGGGCCACCGTCACCAACGATCACAGCTATGTCATCGGCGGCAATTCGGATCATGAGCATTTCGGCCTGCCGCGGCAACTGGCCCAGCGGCTTGACCAGCAGACCTGCGAGGCGTGCAACAGCTATAATATGCTGCGCCTGACACGGCATCTGTACGGGTGGAACGGCGACGCGCGCTATTTCGATTTCTACGAGCGGTCGCACCTCAATCACATCATGAGCCAGCAAGACCCCAAGACGGGCATGTTCACCTATTTCACGGGGTTGGCATCGGGGATGGCGCGCGTCCATTCGAACCCGACCGAGGATTTCTGGTGCTGCGTCGGGTCGGGCATGGAAAGCCATTCCAAACATGGCGAGAGCATTTATTGGAAGCGTGACGATGCAGTCGCGATCAACCTTTATTATGCCTCGACGCTGAAGGCGCCCGAAGCGCAGATCGACATGAAGACCGCCTTTCCGCTGGACGATATGGTGCGGATCGCGGTGACGAAAGCGCCGAAGAAGCTGGCGCTGCGTGTGCCCGGCTGGTGCGCTACCCCTGTGTTGCAGGTGAATGGCAAAACGGCGGGGGTCCGCGAAGACGGCTATCTGATGCTGACGGGCTTGAAGGCGGGCGACCAGATTACATTGTCGCTGCCCATGTCCGTGCGGGTCGAAGCGATGCCCGACGATGCCAAGCTGATTGCCTTCCTGAGTGGCCCCTTGGTGCTGGCGGGCGACATGGGGCCGCGCGAACGGTCGTGGGAGGGCGTGGACCCGGCCCTCGTCACCGACCAGAGCGCGCCGGCCCTGGTGGCGGCAGGCGGCCTGCACCAATATCGGCTGGGCGAACAAGGCAAGCCGGGTGACCTGACGTTGCGGCCCTTCTTTGCGCAGCATGACAACCGCACCGCCGTCTATTTTCGCCGCTTCGATACCGCCGAATGGCAGACCGAACGGGTGGCGTGGGAGAGCGCGGCCATGGCGCGGGCGGACCTGGCCGCGCGCACGATCGACGTCATCCGCCTGGGCGAACAACAGCCGGAGGTCGATCATGGCTTTGCCGACAGTGGCGGATCGGAGGCGGTTTCGCACGTCGCCGATCGCAGCCGGATCGTGAACAAGGGCTTTTTCGAATTCGACCTGGCCGTCGCGCCGGGGCCGCTGGCGCTGCAAATTACCTATAGCGGTGGCCAGCGCGACAAGGATTTCCGTATCCTGGTGGATGGCAAACAATTGGCGCGCGAACGGCTGACAGGTGCGGTAACATCCGCCCGCAATGTGCAGACCTATGCGCTGCCCGCTGACATGGCGCGAGGGCAGTCGAAGATCCGGGTCCGGTTTGAGGCCGATGCCTGGCAAGGGGTGGAAGTCTATAGCGCGCGCACCATCAGGACGCAGATGACCTAAATAGGCGGGCGCTCCGGTGAGGCGATAGAGGCACCATCCCCCGCCTGATTGACGCGGTGCAGCATTGGCGTCACTCAGGGGCGAAGGGCTTTGGATTGATGCGAATCGTCATCATCGACGACAGCGGGCTGCGCGCGACGGTTCTGGAGGAGGGGCTGCGCGAGGCGGGCTATGACGATATTCATATCGTGCCACCGCGCGGCGCTTTCGTCGCGCGGCTCGAACGCATGGCCCCAGATGTCGTGCTGATGGACCTGGGCAGCCCCAGCCGCGATACGCTCGAAGAAATGCTCATCGTCAGCCGGGCGCTGGCCAAGCCGATCGCGATGTTCGTGGACCAGTCCGACGATGCGATGATCGGCGCGGCGATCGATGCGGGCGTTTCCGCCTATGTGGTGGACGGATTGCGCAAGGAGCGGGTCAAGCCGGTGCTGGAACTGGCGGTGCGGCGCTTCAACGCCTTTGCCAAGATGCAGAGCGAGTTGGACGAGGCGCGCACGGCGCTGTCGGATCGCAAGATCATCGACCGCGCCAAGTCGATCCTGATGAACCAGCGGTCGTTGAGCGAGCAGGATGCCTATGCGCTGCTGCGGTCGGCGGCGATGAACCAGGGCAAGAAGATCGTGGAGGTGGCACAGGCGCTGATCACCGCCAGCGAATTGTTGGGAGGGGGAGTATGACGACGGGCCTGCGGATCGCCTTCCTGCCGCTGACCGATGCGGCCGTGCTGGTCGCGGCGCGCGAGCGGGGCTTTGCGGAGGCCGAGGGCATCGCGCTCGACCTGGTGCGGACCACAAGCTGGGCGACGCTGCGCGACCGGCTGGTCTATGGCCAGGTGCAGGCGGCGCATATGCTGGCCCCGCTGGCGGTCGCGGTGACCCTGGGGCTGAGCCAGCAGCCTGCCGCATTGGCCGCGCCCTATAAGCTCAACGTCAACGGCAATATGCTGGTGATGACCTGCGATTTCGCCGCTGCGCTGGAACCAGATGTCGCGGCGCGGCTGGCCGATCCGCTGGGGACGGCGCATGATTTCGCCGCCGCGATCGGCCTGTGGCGGCGCAAGCCGGTAATCGGCGTCGTCCATCGTTTTTCCAGCCATGCGATCATGCTGCGTTATTGGCTGGCGAGCGCGGGGGTGGACCCGGACCGCGACGTGGTGCTGCGCGTGCTGCCGCCGTCGCTGACGGTCGAGGCGATGCAGGCGGGCGAGATTGATGGCTTCATCGCAGGCGAACCGTGGGGCAGCGCGGCGGTCGAGGCGGGCCTGGCCGAAGCCGTGGCGATCGGCGAGCGGATCTGGCGGCGCGGCGTCGAGAAGGTGCTGGCCTTTCGCGAGGCGTGGGCGGAGGAAAATCCCGATACGGTCGATCGCCTGCTGCGTGCGCTGGTGCGGGCGGCGGCCTGGTGCGATGATCCCGCCAATCATGCCGATCTGGCCGGGTTGCTGGCGGCGCCTGCCTATGTCGATCAACCCGCCGATCTGATCGCGCGGGCTTTGTCGGGGCAGATCGTCGCGCGGGCGGGTGAAGCGCCGATCGCCAGCCCCGATTTCATGCTGTTCGCGCGTGAGGCGACGCCCTTTCCGTGGCGCAGCCAGGCCTTGTGGATCTATTCGCAACTGGTGCGCTGGGGCATGGTCGATCATGATCCCGCGACAGTGGCGAAGGCGGGGGCGGTGTTCCGGCCCGACATCTTCCGCCGCGCGCTGGCCGACAGCGATGTGCCGATGCCGGGCGCAAGCATGAAGTTGGAGGGGGCGGTGGGTATGCCGCTGGCGGTGGGATCGCGCCGGGGCGAATTGACGCTGGGGCCGGACCGATTCTTCGACGGGCGGGTGTTCGACCCCGAACGGATCGACGAGTTTCTCGCGAGCTTTACGCCGCTACGTTGAAAGCAGGCGCAAAATTGTGCCTTGCAACATGATGCGAATCGGGAGATAGTATAGGCGTCGCGCGATGAAGCGCGCCTATATCTGGATGCGCTCTCCCAAGGACGGGACCGCCATCCCCTTCCACATCGCAGCAAAGCCGCTGACCGGACTACGCCCTTCGTGCGTGCGTCCGGCCTGCGGCTTTTTTCGTGTCCATTTCCGTTTATTGGGGGACGTATCATGGCTACTGCTTATTGGGATCGCGACAAGGAGGGTGAACAGCCCGCCGCCGCGATCAGCTTCTGGAAGGCCGGCCACACGCCGACCCTTGTTGCCGCCTTTCTCTATTTCGACCTCGCCTTCATGGTGTGGGTGCTGCTCGGCCCGCTGGCGCCGATGATTGCGCAGACGTTGGCGCTGACCCCGGCTGAAAAAGGCCTGATGGTCGCCACGCCGACATTGATGGGCGCGTTGCTGCGCGTCGTGAACGGCCTGCTGGTTGACCGTATCGGGCCGAAAATGTCGGGCGCGATCAGCCAGTTGATCGTCATCGCCGGGCTGTTTGTGGCCTGGATGATGGGGGTCAGCAGCTTTGAAGGCACGCTGGCGCTGGGCGTCGTGCTGGGCTTTGCAGGCGCGAGCTTCGCGATCGCGCTGCCGCTGGCGAGCCGCTGGTATCCGCCTGAGCATCAGGGCAAGGCCATGGGGCTGGCTGGCATGGGCAATTCGGGCACCGTGCTGGCAGCGCTGTTCGCGCCGGGGCTGGCCAAGTTATTCGGCTGGAATGCGGTGCTGGGCTTGGCCTGCATTCCGCTGACCATCGTGTTCGTCGTCTATATGGTCATGGCGAAGGACGCCCCCAACGCGCCGCCGCCCAAGAAGATGATCGATTATTTCCAGCCGTTGAAGCAGGCCGATGCCTGGTTGCTGATGGCTTTCTATGCGGTGACCTTCGGCGGTTTCGTTGGCTTGGCCGCCAGCCTGCCGATCTACTTCACCGACCAGTTCGGCCTGACGCCGGTGATGGCGGGCTATTGCACCGCAGGCTGCGTATTCGCCGGGTCGCTGGTTCGGCCAATCGGCGGGGCGCTGGCTGACAAGATCGGTGGCGTCAAGGCGCTGATGATCGTCTACATCGTTGCCGCGGTTGCGCTGGCAGGGGTCGCCTTTGCCACGACGCTGGTGACGGCGCTTGGCCTCTTCGTCCTCGCCATGCTGGCACTGGGCACGGGCAATGGTTCGGTGTTCCAACTGGTGCCGCAGCGGTTTCAGGCGGAAATCGGCGTGATGACCGGCCTTGTCGGCATGGCGGGCGGCATTGGCGGCTTCTACCTTGCCAGTTCGCTCGGCTTTGCCAAGCAGTTGACTGGTAGTTTTTCGGCCGGGTTCCTGATCTTCGCGGGCCTTGCCATCGTCGCCTTCATCGGAGTCGCACTGGTCAAGGCGCGGTGGCGGGCGACCTGGACCAGCGGCGCACGCATCTGACTTTGGAGGGGCGGGGGCGGACCGGCATAGCCAGGCCGCCTCCCAATAATTCCTCCCCTGCGAGGGGAGGAGTTTAGCGAAGTCCGAGGGGGACAGATTTCCATGCATTATCTATTCGCAACGGCGGCCTATTTGGCCGTCGCAGGGACCGCTTGTGCCCAGGAAGTGACGCTCAAGCCGATCGCCGAAGCGCGGTTGCGCTATGAACAGGCCGATCAGGCAGGTATGGCGACCGAGACATCCGACGCGCTGACCATCCGCGCGCGGGCCGGACTGTCGGCGAGCAGCGGTGGTTTTTCGGCGATGGTCGTGGGGCAGGGGACGCTGGCTGCCATCGACGACTATTATGACGGGCTGAACGGCGCAGCGACCCGCCCGATCATCGCCGATCCCGAAAACATCGCGCTCTATATCGCCCAGCTCCAGTACAAGACCAACGTGGTGACGCTGACCGGCGGGCGGCAAAGAATCGTGCTGGATGACGAGCGGTTCGTCGGCAATGTCGCCTTTCGCGACAATGGCCAGACGTTCGATGCGGTGCGCGCCGAATTGACCCCGGCCAAGGGGCTGAAGTTCGATCTGTCCTATGTGTGGAGCGTGCGGACGATCTGGGGCTTTCAGGGGCGCGGTGCGCGGCAGCAGGCGGTGGGTGGCGACACGATCCTCGCCAACATGTCCTATGCCACGCCGGTCGGGGCGCTGACGGGCTTTGCCTATCTGGTCGATCAGGATGAGGCGGCGATGCAGGGCTATCGGCTATCGAGCCAGACCTATGGCGTGCGGCTGGCGGGGGCGCGGCCTTTGTCCAAGGCGGCGAAGCTCAGCTACCAGCTCAGCTATGCGCGTCAGTCGGATTATCATCACAATCCCAATGCTTACAGCGCGGACTATTGGCTGGCGGACCTGACGCTCGACGTGAAGGGTTGGAAGCTCAATGCTGGCTATGAGGTGCTGGGCGCGAGCAGCGGCACGCCGCTGACGAGTTTCCAGACGCCGCTCGGCACCAATTTCAAGTTCCAGGGCTGGGCCGACAAGTTCCTGACCACGCCCGCCAACGGCATTCGCGACCTCTATGTCGGCGGCGGCTATGGCTGGAAACAGGTGGGGCCGCTGAGCACCGTGTCGGTGCAGGCGGTGTGGCATCGATTCGACAGCGACCGGCTGGACCAGCATTATGGTGATGAGATCAACCTGATCGCGTCGGCAAAGCTGAAGAAGATCGCGCTGTCGGTTCGTTATGCGCGTTACGAAGCCAAGACGATGGCGACCGATACGCAGAAATTATGGGTGCAGGCCGACTGGACCTATTGATCGGGCCAGGAACAGGAATCGCTTGAGGCATCGGGCGATTCTGTTATGGTGCAGTGCAAGAGGACAAAGCTGTCCTTCCAACCATAGCCAAAGCGATCCAGGGACGGATCGACAAGGCGCATATGATGGCAAAGCCGCCATCCTGACTTCCGGTTCTCACCGGGGGTCAGGATGGCGGCTTTTTTGTTTTCTGGAGTCACGAATATGGAATTTCAGATCGGAACGGAGCCGATGGCGGGCAGCGAGGAGACGATCTTCGTCCCTGCCGACGAGGCGCGCGAGCATCTGGTCGTGATCGGCAACGGCATGGCCGGGTGCCGCGCGGTCGAGGAACTGCTGGCGCGCGATGCGGGGCGCTATCGCGTCACCATCTTCGGCGCGGAACCGCATGTGAATTATAACCGCATCATGCTGTCGCCGGTGCTGGCGGGTGAAAAGACGTTTCAGGACATCATCATCAACGACCGCGCCTGGTATGACGATAATCGCATCGACCTGATCGTCGCTGATCCGGTTGTGGCGATCGATCGCAGCGCCAGGACCGTCACGAGCCAGTCGGGCCGCACCGTTGCCTATGACAAGCTGTTGATCGCGACCGGCTCCGACCCGTTCATCATTCCGGTGCCGGGCAAGGATCTGCCGGGCGTCATCAGCTTTCGCGACATGAAGGATGTCGATGCGATGCTGGACGCGGCCAATCGCGGCGGGGACGCGGTGGTGATTGGCGGCGGGCTGCTGGGGCTGGAAGCGGCGCATGGCCTAACGCTGCGCGGCATGAAGGTCACGGTGCTGCACATCATGCCGACGCTGATGGAACGGCAATTGGACGAGGCGGCCGGCTGGCTGCTCAAGAGCGCGCTCGAAGCGCGCGGCCAGACGATATTGACCGGGGCCGACACGGCGGAAATCTGTGGCGACGGCAAGGTCGAGGGCGTGCGGTTGAAGGACGGCACGCTGATCCCCGCCAGCCTGGTGGTGATGGCGGTGGGCATCCGCCCCTGCATCGCGCTGGCACGGGCGGCGGGGCTGGAGATCGGGCGCGGGATCAAGGTGGACGACCATATGGTCACCAGCGATCCCGATGTGCTGGCGGTCGGCGAATGCGTCGAACATGACGGCAATGTCTATGGCCTGGTCGCGCCGCTGTGGGATATGTGCCGCAGCCTGGCCGATGGCCTGACCGACCGGCATACGGGCTATAAGGGCTCGGTGACATCGACCAAGCTGAAGGTCGCCGGGTTGGACGTGTTTTCCGCCGGTGACTTTTCGGGCGGCGAGGGGTGCGAAGACATCGTGCTGCGCGATGCGTCGCGCGGCGTGTATAAACGGGTCGTGGTGAAGGAGGATCGCGTCATCGGCGCGGTGCTTTATGGCGATACCGCCGATGGCGGCTGGTATTTCGACTTGCTCAAGCGCGGCGAAGATGTTGCCGACATTCGCGACCTTCTGATCTTTGGCCAAGCCTTCGCCTCTGGAGGGGGCGCGCTGGACCCTAAGGCGGCCGTTGCAGCGCTCTCGGACGATGCCGAGATTTGCGGCTGCAACGGCGTGTCCAAGGGCCAGGTCGTTGCCTGCATCAACGCGGGAGCATGCAGCCTGGACGCGGTACGGGCCGGGTGCAAGGCGTCGGCCAGTTGCGGTTCCTGCACCGGGCTGGTGGAAAATATCCTAGCGCTGACGCTGGGGGAGGATGTCCAGTCCGGCCCCAAGACGATGTGCAAATGCACCAGTTTCGGCCATGACGATGTGCGCCGCGAAATCGTGGCGCAGGGCATGACGTCGATCCCCGAAGTGATGCAGAAGCTGCATTGGTCCACGCCCGACGGCTGTTCTTCCTGCCGTCCGGCGCTCAATTATTATCTGCTCTGCGCGCTGCCCGGTGTCTATGTCGATGACCAGCAGAGCCGCTTCGTCAATGAACGGATGCACGCCAATATCCAGAAGGACGGCACTTATTCGGTCGTGCCGCGCATGTGGGGCGGCCTGACTAATCCCAGGGAGTTGCGCGCGATCGCCGACGTGGTCGAGAAGTTCAACGCGCCGATGGTCAAGGTCACCGGCGGCCAGCGGCTCGATATTTTCGGGATCAAGAAGGAGGATCTGCCCGCTGTCTGGGCGGACCTGAATGCGGCGGGGATGGTGTCGGGCCATGCCTATGGCAAGTCGCTGCGCACGGTGAAGACTTGTGTCGGCAGCGAATGGTGCCGCTTCGGTACGCAGGATTCGACCGGCCTGGGCGTCAAGGCCGAGCGGATGACCTGGGGATCGTGGATGCCGCACAAGTTCAAGATCGCGGTGTCGGGTTGCCCGCGCAATTGCGCCGAAGCCACGATCAAGGATTTCGGCATCGTCTGCGTCGACAGCGGCTATGAACTGCATGTCGGCGGCAATGGCGGCATCCATGTTCGCGTCACCGACCTGCTGTGCAAGGTATCAACCGAGCAGGAAGCGCTCGATTATTGTGCCGCCTTTACCCAGCTTTACCGCGAAGAAGCCCGCTATCTGGAGCGAACTGCGCCGTGGATCGAGCGGGTCGGGGTCGATTATGTGAAGGCCCGCATCGTCGAGGATGATGCAGGCCGCGAAGCGCTGCGGGCGCGCTTCCTTTTCTCGCAACAGTTCATGCAGGACGATCCCTGGGCGGAGCGCGCCGCGGGCCAGCATGCCGAACTACATCAGCATATCGCGCAAGTGCGCCCGTTGGAGACCGTATGATGACCGGAGACTGGCTCGATATCGGTTCGGTGGACCAGATCACGCCGGGCAATGCCCGCACCCTGCCAGTGCTGGGCGGCGAGGAGATTGCGATCTTCCGCACGACCAGCGGCGATTTCCATGCCCTCGTCAACCGCTGCCCGCACAAACATGGGCCGCTCAGCCAAGGGATCGTCAATGGCGGGGTCGTCACCTGCCCGCTGCACAATTGGAACATCTCGCTCAAGACCGGCGAGGCGCTGGGCGAGGATAAGGGATGCGTGCCGGTGATCCCGCTCAAGGTCGATGCCGGGCGCATCTTCCTGCTGCGTGATGCCGTCATCGGGAAGCGCGCGGCGTGAGTATTCTCCCCGGCACGGGGAGGGTCGAATGGAGACACGTGCCTCCATTCGACGCTCGCAAAGCGAGTGGTGGAGGGGGGAGGCCGCTAGGTGCGACCTCTCCTTCCGCTGCGCCTGACGCTCGCCCCCTCCACCAGCCTGCGGCTGGTCCCCCTCCCCGTACCGGGGAGGATTTATGACCGAACCCATCCGCACCACCTGCGCCTATTGCGGTGTCGGTTGCGGTATCTCCGCGACGCCGACCGGGCCGCGTGTCGTGACGATCGCGGGGGATGCGGCGCATCCGGCCAATGGCGGCAAGCTTTGTTCCAAGGGCACGCATCTGGGCGAGACGGTCGGGCTGGAGGGGCGCCTGCTCCATCCGATGATCGGCGACAAGCGGGCAAGCTGGGACAAGGCGCTTGATCTGGTGGCCAAGCGCTTTCGCGAGACGATCGCCAAGCATGGCCCGGACAGCGTCGCCTTCTACGTCTCCGGCCAATTGCTGACCGAAGATTATTATGTCGCCAACAAGCTGATGAAGGGGTTTGTCGGGTCGGCCAATATCGACACCAATAGCCGCCTGTGCATGTCGAGCGCGGTGGCCGGGCATATGCGCGCGTTCGGCGAGGATGTGGTGCCCGCCAGCTATGACGATCTGGACGAAGCAGACTTGATCGTTCTGGTCGGGTCCAACACCGCCTGGTGCCATCCGGTCGTCTATCAGCGGATACAGGCGGCGCGGGCAGCGCGTGGCACGAAGCTGGTGGTGATCGACCCGCGTCGCACCGAAAGCTGCGAAGGCGCGGACCTGCATCTTGCCTTGAAGCCCGGCAGCGACGTGGCGCTGATGAACGGGTTGCTGGCCTGGATGGATCAGGCCGGGCAACTGGATGCGGACTTTCTGCGCGATAGCGTTGCTGCGCCCGATGGTTTCTGGGACGCGATCCGAGACGGTAATGACCTTTGGACCACGGCCAAGGCGTGCGATCTGCCGCCTGCCGAATTGCAGCAATTTTACGAGATGTTCGCCGCGACCCCGCGCACCGTCACGCTGTTTAGCCAGGGGATCAACCAGTCGATCCGGGGCACGGATCAGGTCAATGCGATCATCAATGTCCACCTCGCGACCGGCCGCATCGGCAAGCCGGGCGCGGCTCCCTTCTCGATCACCGGCCAGCCCAATGCCATGGGCGGGCGCGAGGTTGGCGGGCTGGCGACGACGCTGGCGGCGCATATGGATTTCGCACCCGACAATGTCGCGCGGGTCGGGCGTTTCTGGGCCGCGCCGAGCGTGGCGACCAAGCCGGGGTTGAAGGCCGTCGACCTGTTCCGCGCGATCGATGAGGGGCGGATCAAGGCGCTGTGGGTGATGGCCACCAATCCCGCCGTCTCGATGCCCGATGCGGGGCGCGTGCGCGCGGCGCTGGAGGCCTGCCCGTTCGTGGTCGTGTCGGACGTGATGGCGACCACTGATACCGCCGTCCACGCCCATGTCCGACTGCCCGCCGCTGCCTGGGGCGAGAAGGATGGGACCGTCACCAACTCCGACCGCACGATCAGCCGCCAGCGCGCGCTGCTGCCGTTGCCCGGCGAGGCCAAGCCCGACTGGTGGATTGTTACCCAGGTCGCGCGGCGGATGGGGTGGCGCAATGCCTTCGCCTATGACCGGCTCGCCGACATCTGGCGCGAACATGCGCGACTGACCGCCTATCAGAATGACGGCGCGCGGCTGCTCAATCTGCGCGCGCAGGCGACGATCGGCAATGACGCCTATGAAGCGATGGCGCCATTCCGCTGGGGCGGCGCGCCCTTTGCCGACGGGCGGTTTCCAACACCCGATGGCAAGGCGCGGTTGGTGCCGGTGACGCAGATGGCGTTGCAGGGACCGCTCAAGGACTGGCCGATGACGCTCAACACCGGCCGTTATCGCGACCAGTGGCACACGATGACGCGCACTGGCCTGTCGCCCAAACTGGCGCGGCATCGCGAGGAGCCTTTGGTCGAACTGCATCCGCGCGACGCGACGGCGCTGGGTATTGTCGATGGCGATCTGGCGCGGGTGTCGACGGCGCAGGGGGAAAGCCTGTTCCGCGCGCGGATCAGCGAGGGGCAGCGCCCCGGTGAAGTGTTTACGCCGATCCACTGGACCGACCAGCAATCGAGCGGCGGCCGCACCGGCCTGTTGCCGCGCCCGCTGGTCGATCCCCATTCGGGGCAGCCGGGGTTCAAATCCACCCCCGTCCGGGTCGAAAGGATCGCGACCGAATGGAAGGGATTTCTCATCCTGCGCGGGGCCGAACCCGTGCGCATCCCGTGCCTATGGGCTACGCGGATCACCGTGCCAGGCGGCGCGCTCTATGAAGTGGCGGGCAATGGCGATCCGGCGCGGCTGGAAGCCTGCCTGCCCAAGGGCGACCGGGTCGAGGCGATCGACCAGACGCGCGGCACGCGTCGCGTGGCGATCATCCGCGAAGGGAAGCTCGCGGGCGTGCTGATCGTGACGCGTAGCGGCCTGTTGCCAACGCGTGACTGGCTGATCGGGCAACTCGCGGTCGAGGGCGTGGGCGCGTCCGTGCTTGCCGCGCGAGGGCCAGGCAACCAGCCCGACAAGGGCGCGGTGGTGTGCGTCTGTTTCGACATCGGCCTCAACCAGATCGTCGCGGCGATCCGCGACCAGCAACTGGTCGATGTGCCCGCGATCGGCGCGGCGATCGGCGCGGGGACCAATTGCGGGTCATGCCGTCCCGCACTCGCCAATATTCTCGTCCAGACTTCGCAGGAGACGTTGCATGCAGCCGAATGACCTGATCGCGCCCGGTGACGTCTGGCTGGTGGGCGCGGGGCCGGGCGACCCGGACCTGCTGACGCGCAAGGCTGAAAAGCTGATCGGCGCGGCGGACATCGTATTCTACGATGCGCTGGTGGGGCCGGGCGTGCTGGACCTGATCCCCGCTGGTGTCGAACGGGTGAGCGTCGGCAAGCGATCCGGGCGGCATAGCAAGCAGCAGGGGAGTATCAATGACCTGCTGCTGGCCGCAGCGCGCGCGGGCAAGCGTGTCGTGCGGCTGAAAGGCGGCGACCCGTCGATCTTCGGCCGGTCGGCGGAGGAGATGGCGCATCTGGGCGAAGGCGGCGTGCGGGTGCGGATATGCCCCGGCATCACGACCGCCAGCGCGGCGGCGGCGAGCGGCCATGCCTCGCTCACCTTGCGCGGCAAGGCGCGCGGGCTGACGCTGGTGACGGCGCATTTGAAAGCGGGCGAGCCGCTGAAACTCGACTGGGCCGCGCTGGCGCAACCGGGCGGGACGATCGGCATCTATATGGGCCGGGCGGCGGCAGGCGAGATTGCCCGGTCGTTGATTGCAGCGGGGCGCGACCCGGAAACGCCGGTGATGGTCGCGGTCAATGTCTCGCTGCCCAGCGAACGGCTGATCCGGGGCAGGCTGTCCATGCTGGCCTTCCTGGTCCAGACGATCAGCGATGACGATCCGACTTTGCTGCTGATCGGTGAGGCGGTCGCCAGCGCAAAGTCTAAGACCGGTCTTCAGAACTCGCCACGCTCTTGCGTGCTGGAGCGCGGCTCGGTCGCCGGATCAGAGCAGCCAGTGGCGCAGGCCTAAGGACAGCAGCCCAAGGGCCGCGATGCTCGCGGCCCAGATGCCGATGAACCAGCCGACTTGGCGTAGCTGCTTACGCATCAATGATAGCCATCGCTGCCGACCTTGCCCCGGAACACCCAATAGGCCCAGGCGGTGTAGGCGAGGATGATCGGGACCAGGACCGCGCCGCCGACCAGCATGAAGAGCTGGCTGCAATAGGGGGCGGCGGCTTCCCAGATGGTCACGCGTTCCGGGATGACATAGGGCCAGATCGAGATGCCAAGGCCGAGCAGGCACAGCCCGAACAGGGCGAGCGCCCAGAGGAAGGGTTGCGTATCCTTGCGTTGGGAGAGGCTGCGGTAGAAAAGGGCGGTGACGATGATCGTCGCCAGCGGCACTTGCGCGGTGGCCAGCACGCCCGGCCAGGCGAGCCAGCGGCTTTGATAGCTGCCCTCCAGCGTCAGTGTGGCGAGGCTGACCGCGCCGATCACGACCAGCATGACGATGCCCAGCCGCCCGGCATAGGTCACGGCCTGACGCTGCAAGCCGCCCTCGGTCTTCCAGTTGAGCCAGCAGGCACCGAGCAGCGCATAGCCGACCATCAGGCCAAAGCCGGTGAGCAGCGAGAAGGGCGAGAGCCATTCCCACCAGCCGCCTGAATAGGCGCGGCCCTCGACGCTGATGCCCTGCAGCAAGGCACCCAGCGCGATCCCTTGGGCAAAGGTGGCGACGGCGGACCCGCCGGTGAAGGCGCGGTCCCACCAGGCGCGGTGCGCCGGGTCGCGCCAGCGAAACTCGAAGGCTACGCCGCGCAGCACGAGGCCGAGCAGCATCGCGATCAGCGGCGCGTAAAGGGCGGGCAGGATGATGGCATAGGCGAGCGGAAAGGCCGCAAGCAGCCCGCCGCCGCCCAGCACCAGCCAGGTTTCATTGCCATCCCACACCGGCGCGATGCTGTTCATCGCAGTGTCGCGGTCCTTGCCCACCTTGAACAGCGGGAAGAGCAGGCCGATGCCGAGGTCGAACCCGTCCATCACGACATAGGCGATGATCGCAAAGCCGATGATGGCGGCCCAGATGACGGTCAGGTCGATCATGCTTCGCCTCCTTCGATGGCGGGTGCAGGCGTGATGCCTGCGGTGCGGATCGGCGCACCGTCCAGCGTGCTTTCATGCGCTTCGGGCGGCTTCTTCATCAGGTGCAGCAGATACCAGATGCCCATGCCGAAGACGCTGAAATAGACGATGACGAAGGCCAGCAGCGATGCCGCGACGGCGGGCGCATCCAGTGGCGAGGCGCTTTGCGCAGTGCGCAGCAGGCCGTAGACGGTGAAAGGCTGCCGCCCGACTTCGGTCACGATCCATCCCGCCAGCACGGCGACGAACCCCGATGGCCCCAGCACCAGCGCGGCGCGATGCAGCCACGGCCAGTCATTCAGCTTGCCGCGCCAGCGCGCGATCAGGCTCCACAGCCCCAGCCCCAGCATCGCAAAGCCGATGCCGACCATGACGCGAAACGCCCAGAAGACGATCCCGACCGGCGGCTGATCGGCTTGCGGCACGGTATCGAGGCCCTTCATCGGCGCATTGAGGTCATGCTTGAGGATCAGCGACGACGCCTTGGGAATGGACACGGCATAATCGACCCGCTTGTTGGCGCTGTCGGGAATGCCGAACAGGATGAGCGGCGCGCCGTCGGGATGGCTGTCATAATGGCCTTCCATCGCCATCACCTTGACCGGCTGATGCTCCAGCGTGTTGAGACCGTGCATGTCGCCCGCGAAAATCTGGATCGGCGCGACGATCGCCGCCATCCACATCGCCATGGAGAACATGGTACGCGCGCCGGGATTGGTCCGGTCCTTGAGCAGATGCCAGGCCCCCACGCCACCGACCGCAAAGGCCGTGGTCAGATAGGCGGCCAGGACGGTGTGGACCAGGCGATAGGGGAAGCTGGGGTTGAAGATGATCGCCATCCAGCTGGGACCGGGCAGGAACTGGCCGTTTGCGCCGATCTCGTAACCGGTCGGCGTCTGCATCCAGCTATTGACCGACAGGATCCAGAAGGCGGAGATGAAGGTGCCGACCGCGACCGCGCAGGTGGCGGTGAAGTGCAGCTTGCGCCCGACTTTGTTGATGCCGAACAGCATGACGCCCAGGAAGCCTGCCTCCAGGAAGAAGGCGGTCAGCACCTCATAGGCCATGAGCGGCCCGATGACCGGCCCCGCCTTGTCGGAGAAGACCGACCAGTTGGTGCCGAACTGATAGGACATGACGATGCCCGAAACGACGCCCATGGCGAAGACGACGGCGAAAATCTTGAGCCAGTAGCGGAAGAGATTGGCATAGACCCCCTTGCCGGTGGCGAGCCACAGCCCCTCCAGCACCATCAGGAAACTGGCGAGGCCGATCGAAAAGGCCGGGAAGAGGAAATGGAAGCTCACCGTGAAGGCGAACTGGGCGCGGGCGAGGATCAGGGCGTCTAAGGAGTCGAACATTGGAAATGTCCTTTCGCCCGATCTTGTACCAGATGGGCAGGGATAAAGAGATAGGTCAGATTGTCAGAGGCCAGGCACGAAGGCAGCCGCGCTGCGCCAGAGCATGTAGAGGGCGACGACGAAGATCAGGATCGCAAAGACGGTGGTCAGCCGCCCGGTCTTGGCCCCCAGCCGCTCGGCCAGCCGCGTGCCGCCGACGCTGCCGACGACCCCGCCCGCCACGAACACCGCGGCGAGCGGCCAGTCGATCAGCCCGGAAAAGGCATAGTTGGCGGCCGTGGTGAGGCCGAACGCCGTGACGGCGACGAGCGAGGTGCCGACCGCCATCAACATCGGCATGCCGGTCGACGCGACCAGCCCCGGCACGATCAGGAAGCCGCCGCCAATGCCGAAAAAGCCGGAAAACAAGCCCGACCCAAGGCCATAGCCCACCACCTTGGGCGCTTTTTCGCGATTGCATTCCGCGCCCGGATTACCCGCATTGCCGCGCCCCTTGAGCATCAGCACGCCGACCAGCAGCATGACGAGCGCGAACAGGGCCAGCAATTTGTCGCCATCCACCATCTTGCCAAAGGTCGATCCGGCGAGCGCGCCGACGATGCCCGCCGCGGCATAGATGCCGCCGCAACGCCATTTGACATGATGGGCACGGGCATGGCTGGCCAGCCCCGTCGCGGCATTGATCGCGACCGCGAGCGCGCTGGTGCCGATGGCGACATGCGGGTTGGGCACGCCGACCAGATAGACCATCAGCGGCACGGCCAGGATGGACCCGCCGCCGCCGACCAGACCCAGCACGAAGCCGACCAGGCTGCCCGACAGGCCGCCCAGCAGATATTGGGTCAGGTCCATCATGACTGTGACTCGATCGGCTGGGGCTTGACCATCCACTCGCGGCCCTTGAGCATTCCATGCCAATAGACCGGCGGCAGGATGGTATCCTTGAGCAGCCAGGACAGGCGCGACGGGCGGGTGCCGTCGATCAGCCAGTTGGGGAAGCTGGGCATCAATTTGCCGCCATAGCCGAACTCGGCCAGCACGATCTTGCCGGCCTCGACAGTCAGCGGGCAACTGCCATAGCCGTCATAGGCGGCGACCGGCGGATGGCCATCGAGCGCGGCCAGCGCATTCACCGCGACCACCGGTGCCTGCTTGCGCGCGGCGGCCATCGTCTTGGCATTGGACGCGGAACAGGCATCGCCGAGCGCGAAGATATCGGGGAAGAGCGGGTGGCGCAGCGTCGCCTCGTCCACCGCGACGAAGCCGGAGGGGGCGGCGAGCAGACTGTTGCGGATGAAGTCCGGCGCGACCTGCGGGGGGACGACATGGATCATGTCATAGCGTTCCGCCACGCGCCTGACGCCATCGCCGTCCGCCTGCTCGAAAATGGCGGTCTTGGCCGGGCCATCAATCTCCACTAGCTTCGACCCGAAATTAAGGTGAATGCCGTAGCGATCGACATAGTCCATCAGCGCCGGGACATAGGCGGCGACCCCGAACAAGGCTGGACCGGCGGTGTGGAACTGCACGTCGCTTTGCGCCAGCACGCCCGCCTTTTCCCAGCGGTGGCAGGACAGATACATCGCCTTTTGCGGGGCGCCTGCGCATTTGATCGGCATGGGTGGTTGGGTGAAGAGTGCGCGTCCGCCCTTGAACGCCTTGGCCAGGCGATGGGTATAGGGGGCCAGATCGTAGCGATAATTGGACGTGACGCCATCATGGCCCAGCGCATCGGCGAGGCCCGGAATGGCGTTCCAGTCGAGCTTGATGCCGGGGCAGACGATCAACACGCCATAGCCGATCCGCCGCCCGTCATCGAGCAGCACCTGTTTCTTATCGGGTTGGAAATGGCTGACCGCCCCCTTGATCCAGGTCGCGCCGTTCGGGATCAGGTGCGCCTCGCTGCGCCGGGTAAAGCCGCTGTCGAACACGCCCGCGCCCACCATCGTCCAGCCGGGCTGATAATAATGATCGTCGCTCGGTTCGATGATGGCGAGGCGGATGCCCCGGCGGCGCTTGAGGATGCTGGCGGCCGTGGCGATCCCGGCACTGCCGCCGCCGATGATCAGGATATCATAAGAGGCGGCGTCCTGTCCGGCGACCAGTGCGTCCGCCATCGCCGCCAGTTTTTCGGCGCGGGCGCCCGACCGGCAATAGCCCAGCACCGGGCCGGGGAGGGTGTCGAGCGCGTGGCGCATCGCCTGGGCATCGGCATCGGTCATCGCGCCGGGCGTCACCGGGACATGCGCGAAGGCGAGGCCAGCGGCTGTGGCGGCTGCACCGATGTCGGCAGCGGTCGGCTGACCATCCTGCTCGCCATCGGGGCGGTTGCAGATGATCGCGCGAAAGCCCTCGCGCGCGGCCTGTTCGACATCGTGCGGCGTCAGTTGCGGGGCGGTGGCAAAGGCCGGGGTCAGCCGCTTGATATCCATGATAATCCTCCTCGAGTCCGGCGTGCCGGTTATGGTCTTGACGTGACGCGGTGCAGCGCCATGCCGCCCAGCATGGCCAGCACGAAGGGAGCGACCGCCGCCGGGGCGAGCGCTAGGCTGGCGAGAGCGGGGCCGGGGCACAGGCCGCCTATGCCCCAGCCGATGCCGAACAGGATCGCGCCAAGCGCGAGCTTCCCGTCGATCCCGCGTGTTTCGGGCAAGTTGAACTGCTGATCGGCGATGGGGCGCTCGATCCGCTTCTGCACCAGCCAGGCAAGCGCCATCGGGATCATCGCGCCGCCCATGACGAAGGCCAGCGTCGGATCCCATGGTCCCAACAGGTCGAGGAAGGCGCGCACCCGCATCGGATCGGCCATGCCCGACAGGGCAAGGCCTGCGCCGAACAGCGAACCGGACAGTAGCGCAAGGATGATCCGCATCACACAAGTCCCGCCAAACGGAGGATCGCCACGGTGGCAAAACCGCTGCCCATGAACAAAGCGGTGGCGGTGAGCGAGCGGCGCGACAGGCGCGACACGCCGCATACGCCATGGCCGCTAGTGCAGCCTGATCCGAGCCGCGTGCCATATCCGACGATCAGGCCCGCGATGATGAGCAGGGCGGGCGCGGGGTAGCTGGCCGGGACGCCGCCCGACAGCAGCGCCACGACCAGCGCACCCAATGGCAAGCCGAGGATGAAGGCGATGGCGACGCTGCGCGGCGCGCCGCCGTGCGTGAAGCCAACGGCCCGCGCCGCAAGCCCGCTGACGCCCGCGATCCGGCCGAGGCCGAGCAGCATGATCGCCGCCGCCACGCCGATCATCAGCCCGCCGATGAGGCCGGCCACCGGCTGGGCATCGGGAAAGCCGGGGATCATAGCTGGTTCACCG
Source organism: Sphingomonadales bacterium RIFCSPLOWO2_12_FULL_63_15 (assembly GCA_001829085.1). GTDB lineage: Bacteria > Pseudomonadota > Alphaproteobacteria > Sphingomonadales > Sphingomonadaceae > Sphingobium. Next base: position 30,916 of record MIAK01000051.1, read on the forward strand.
GTATCTTGAGATAGGCGACGCCATTATCCTCGGCGACCGGCAGGTGGCCCGCGCGCATATTGACCTGCACCGAGGGCAGGATGAGGCGCGGCATGTCCAGCGTGCGGTCGCGCGCTTCGCGCATGGCGACGAATTCGTCTTCGGTTATGCCGTCATGGGCGTGGATATTGGCCCGCCGCTCTTCCGCCACGGTGGTTTCCCAGACATAATGGTCGCGGCCAGCGGGCAGATAGTCATGGCACAGGAAAAGCCGGGTTTCGGGCGGCAGTTCCAGCAACCGGCGCATCGACCGGAACAAGGTGCGGGCGTCGCCGCCGGGGAAGTCAGCGCGGGCCGTGCCATAATCGGGCATGAACATGGTATCGCCCACGAACACCGCATCGCCGATCACATAGGCGACGCAGGCGGGGGTGTGGCCGGGCACATGCAGCACCGTGACCGACAGGGTGCCGATCGCGAAACTGTCGCCATCGGCCCACAGATGGTCGAAGTCCGATCCGTCGCGCGGAAATTCCGCGCCGACGTTGAACAGCTTGCCGAACATATGCTGCACTTCGCAGATATGCGCGCCGATCGCGATCTTCCCGCCCAGCTTCTGCTGGAGATAGGGAGCCGCCGAGAGATGATCGGCATGGGCATGGGTTTCCAGATGCCAATCGACGGTCAGTCCCTCCGCCTCGACATAGGCGATCACCGGATCGGCGGACGCGACATTCGTGCGGCCGGAGGCGGGGTCATAGGTCATCACGCTGTCGATCACGGCGGCGCGACGCGTCTGCGCATCGTGCACGACATAGGTCACGGTGAAGGTCGGCGGATCGAAGAAGGACTTGATCACGGGCACGCCTTCGCGGGCGGCGAGGATCTGCGTCTGGGCTTTGGTCAATGCGGGGTCGGACATGCGACTCTCCTTTAGTTTCATATTTACAGAAACCATGTATCTGTATAGAGGCAGGCCGTCAAGGGGTTGCCTCATGGTGGCAGGGATTGCAGGACGACAGGCATGAACGAAGTGATGACAGATGGACGGCGGCCGGTGCGGATCGGCGACATGGCTCCCGATTTCCGTGCCCGATCGACAAAGGGCGATTTTCAACTCTCGGCGCTGCGTGGCCAATGGGTGATCTTCTTCTCCCACCCCGCCGATTTCACGCCGGTATGCAGCACTGAGTTCGCCGCGCTGGCGCGGCGTCAGTCGGAGTTCGACGCGCTCGATTGCAAACTGGTGGGCCTGTCGGTGGACAGCCTTTACGCCCATCTCGCCTGGGTTCGCGCATTGCGCGATCTGTTCGGCGTGGGAATCGACTTTCCCATCATCGAAGATCCCAGCATGGCGGTGGGCCGTGCCTATGGCATGATCGATGACTCAGCCGTCGACAGCATGGCCATGCGCTCGGCCTTCTTCATCGATCCGCAGGGGGTCGTTCGCGCGACGACCTGCTATCCGCATAATGTCGGCCGCTCGGTGGACGAGATGCTGCGCCTGTTGCGCGCGTTGCAGCGGGTCGATGGCGCAAGCCACCTGACGCCCGAGGGCTGGACGGACGGTCAGCCGCTATTGCTGCCTGCCGCCGACGGGACCGATGCGGCACCCGACTGGTTCTGCCGGTTCGAGGCGTCCAGATGAGCGCGCTCTATGTCGATCGCGACGCCGCGGCGTTGGCGGCCGAAAAGATCAAGGTCTTCGCCCAGCCGCAGCGGTTGATGATCCTGTCCTGCCTGCTACGCGGCGAACGCAATGTGGGCGAGATTGCCGAGATCACCGGCATCGGCCAGCCCGCGCTCAGCCAGCAACTGGCCGAACTGCGCCGCGCCGACCTGGTGCAGAACCGCAAGGAGGCCAAGCAGGTCTGGTATATGCTCGCCGACGATGGCGTGGCGCTGTGCGTCCGCACGATCGAGGCGATATTCGCGGGCGATGGCACGGCCGAGAGGCTGCTTCCCCCACCGCCGTCGGTGGTGGAGAAAGGCATGACGGCTCAGGGCGTCGCGGGCTTCGCGCGGATCCTATAGCGGCGGTGGATCGCGATAGGTCGTGACCAGCGGCCCCAGCGCATCGGCCAAGGGCGCAAGCCAGGGTTCGAAGCGCCGCCAATGATCGACGCCATCGGCATAGATGGGCTGGCGCACCTGTTCGGAACTGGCGGTGCGCACTGCGCGGTCGCTGCGCCAGAAGTCCAGGCATTGTGCTTCGAACGGCAGGCTAAGATAGGCCAGCATCCGATCGACTTCTCCCGGCATATCGACGACCATCTGTTCGTAGATCAGGCGATGCACCCGCCCCGGTGCGGCTGCGTCATAGGCAGTCATCAGCGCCACATAGTCGCAATAATAGCGGCCAATGTCGGTCAGGTCGTAGGTGAAGGCCTGGCCGCGCGCGAAATGCTGCTTCCAGCCTGACAGGCAGCAGCCCATTGGATGGCGGCGGGCGTCGATGATTTTCGCGTTGGGCAGGATCAATTGGATCAGGCCGACATGCTGCCAATTATTGGGCATTTTGTCGATGAAATGCGGCTTGGCACTGTGGCGATGGACGCGCGTGCCCTCGATATATTCCTCGCCCAGGCGTAGCCGGTCGGCGGGGGTGAGCGCGGCGACCATGGCGGCGAAATCAGGAAATTCGCCGTCATCCACGCGCGATTGCAGGCGGCTGGCGATGACCATCATGTCGGGCAGTTCCATCGTGCCTTCGACCTGGCTGTGGCAGGAAAGGATCTGCTCGATCAGTGTGGAGCCGGAGCGGGGCAGGCCGACGATGAAGATCGGGTCGGGTGCGGGGCAACCGCCTGTACCCCGCGCGGCGATGAAGGGCGCGGTGAAGGTGGTGGCGATGGCGCGCACTTCGGCGGAAAATTCGTCGGCATCATGGCGCACCATCGTCCGGCGCAGGCGATTGCCCGCATCATAATGGCGGAAGGCGGCGGCATAATCGCCGACATCCTCGAACGCCTTGCCGAGCGAGAAATGGAGGTGGAAAATATCCTCCTGTCCGTCCGCCGCGTCCGGTTTCAGGGACGCAAGCGCTTGTTCCATAGCCGCAATGTCCTGCGCATCGAACCTGACGGTCTTGAGGTTGGCGAGGCTCCACCAGGCTTCGCCCATGGTCGGGCGATGACGAACCGCCTGGCGATAGGCGTGGACGGCATTGCCCTGTTTGCCCAGCGTTTTCAAGGCATGGCCCAAATTCTGCCAGACCTGTGGCTGGTCGGGCTGATCCGCGAGTAGGCGTTCGTAAATGGTCCGCGCGCCATCCTGATCGCCCAGCCGCACCAGCACCGATGCCTTGATCAGCGCGTAGCCGGGATTTTTGAGCGGCGACCTCTCCAATATCTCGGCATGGCTCAGCGCTTCGGGCAAACGGTTGTTCTGGAGCAATAGCCGGATCAGGAAATCGCGCCCCAGGTCGAAGCCGGGGGCCAGCGTGACGGCGCGCTCGACCAGCGCCAGCGCTTGGCTCATATCACCGCGCCGCCAGTTGACTTCGCCCAGCAGGCGGCAGGCGGCGGCGTTATCGGGCAGGCGGTCGAGCCGCGCCACAAGGATCGCTTCGGCATCGTCCAACCGGGCCTCGTTCATCGCGATCGCGGCTTCCAGCAGGTCGCGGTCGCGCGACGAGGCATGGATACCCGACAGGTCGGCGCGCCACGCCTCCGTTTCGCGATCCACCGTGCGCAACAGCCGGGCGAGCAGGAACCAGCCGCCCGCGACCGATGGCTGCTGGCGGGTCAGCGCCTCCAGCGCGGCGATGGCCTGGGCGGTATCGCCTGCTGCTTCGGCGGCTTGGGCTAATTCCCATAGCACGGCCGGGATGCGCGGATAGGTGCGGCCAAGGGCGGCGAGGCGGGGTAGGGCGTCTTCGGGGCGGTCCAGCCGCCGCAACGCCTGGCAAGCGAGCAACTCCGCCTGCGGCAGGCCGCCGGTTCGGGCGAGGAGGGCTTGCGCCTGCGTCAGCGCCAGATCGGGGCGCGTCTCGACCAGACCAGCAATCTGCGCCAGCGTAGATTCGATGGTACCCGTTGCGGCAGCGGCAGACCCGTTTCCCATAGCACCTCAAAAAATTGTGCGATTGCACAAAAGGCTATGCCGATTGCAGCGTGCCGTCGAGTGGGCGCGTCATAAAAGTTCAAAAAATGCGATTTCACCTGCTTGACAGCGCCCGTCTGAGTGGCAGTATCCAATTTAGGACAGTCGTTCGAATTGCTGCGTGAGCGAACTGTCTTATAAAAAATACGATGTTCGGCGTGGTCGTTATTCGGCCGCGACCCCGAAAGATGCGTCTTTCGGGCAGGGGGTTTTTGCGTGTCTTCGGCGCGGTGAAGGCAGGCACATGTCATGATTTACAAGGTTAAGACCCGGTCGCCGGGCACTGCAACGGGAGAGGCCATGACGTAACGCGTATAAGGGGGGACTATCCATGGCCATCAAATTTGGCTCGCGACGAGTGCGCAATTTTTGCGCGCTGGGCGCAACGACATGCCTGACGCACTTGGCGCTCGCAGCGCCAGCCTTTGCCCAGACCGAAGCACCGGCAGAGGCCGCCGCCGCCGATCCATCATCGGGCCTCAGCGAAATCGTCGTGACCGCGACGCGCAGCGCGCAGAGCATTCAGAAAGTGCCGATCTCCATGCTGGCGCTGGGTGCCGAAACGCTGGCGGAGCGCCAGGTGAAAGGCTTGAGCGATTTCGCCGCGCTGCTGCCCTCCGTCTCGTTCGAAGGCATCGGGCCGGGCCGCAATACCGCCTTTTTCCGCGGCATCGTGCCTGCGGGCGGGGCTTATGCATCGGTTGGCTATTATCTCGACGATATTCCGATCACCGGCACCGAAGTACCCGACATTCATGCCTATGACCTGGAGCGGGTCGAGGCGCTGGCGGGGCCGCAGGGCACGCTCTATGGCGCGGGGTCGCTGGCGGGCACGATCCGCCTGATCACCAACAAGCCCAAGCTGGACAAGTTCGAATTCGGCTATGACGTCGAGGCCAATAAATATGGCAAGGGCGATTTTGGCGGGCAGCTCGAATCCTATATCAACGTGCCGCTGAGCGACACGATGGCGGTGCGCGCCATGGGCTATTATCGGCGCGATGGCGGCTATATCGATAATATACCCAATAACGGCCTGCTCAATAATGGCGCGCCGGCGGTCTATACGCTGGGCGACAATAATCCGGCGACCTTCTTCAATCTCGACAATAGCGACATCGCCAAGGATGATTATAACACGATCAAGGAATTTGGCGGCCGCCTGCAATTGCTGTGGGAGCCCGTAGATGGCTGGGCGATTACCCCGGAAATCACGGCGCAGAAGCAGGTCGCCAATGGCTATTTCGGGTTCGACCCGCGCGTCGGCGATCTGGAAGTCCATGATTATGACAAGACCCGCAACGATGACCGCTGGTATCAGGCAGCGCTGAGTATTCATGGCCATATCGGCGACTGGGACGTCGTATCGGCGACCGGCTATTTCAAACGCCGGACCCGGACGCTCAACGATTATACTTATTATACCGTTACCTATGACGGGTTCGGCGCAGGCTATGAAAGCTATCTGCAGTTTTTCGACAATTGCACCGGGTCGGGCGCGGCGCAGCAATGTTCGCTGATCGACCCGACGCAATATTATCATGCGGACACGCACCGCAACAAGTTCACGCAGGAACTGCGGATTTCGACGCCCAAGGAATGGCCTTTCGACGTGACGTTCGGTGCCTTCTACCAGCGGCAGAAGAATGAGACCAATACCTATTATGCCATTCGCGGGCTGGATACGATCACAGGCTATACCCAGACCGGTGGCGGCGATGTGCCTGGCGGGCTGATCGGCGTGCCGGGCATGTACGGGATCGATTATGACGAAGACGGCAATCCCTTCTTCGATACCAGCAATGTCATCAATGCCAACGGCAACCCGCTTGGCACGATGATATTGGGGACGCAGGCGGTGAAGGGCGACGGCTTCTATATCACGGAGCAGAACCAGCTTTACCATGACACGGCGATCTTTGCGGAGGGGCATTACAACATCACGCCGACGCTCAAGATCACCGGCGGCATCCGCTATTTCTGGACCGATTATGCGGTGAAGGGCTTTGCGGGCGTGGCGGGGTCGGCGGCCAATACCATTACGTCGGTCTATGTTCCGACTGGCGAAATGGGCTGTCCGACGCCGCTTCCGGCCGAGCGTCTGCAATGTCTCAATACCAATTTCCGCGCGGCCGATCAGACCGGGCGCTACAAGGAGGATGGCGAGACGCACAAGATCGCGCTCGACTGGCAGTTCCAGCCCGACAAGATGGTCTATGCCAATTACTCGACCGGTTTCCGCCCCGGCGGCTTCAACCGACCCCTGCGCATCCGCAATTTCGGCCCGGTGGATGTGGCCCCGTTCAAGTCCGAAACGCTCACCAATTTCGAACTGGGCGTCAAGACGACGTGGAACAACATCTTCCGCTTTAACGCCGCCGTCTATTATGAAAAATGGAACAATATCCAATATGGCGTTGTCGTATCCGGGGCGCAGGGCGCGGGCATGACCGGCAATGCGGGCAAGGCCGTGGTGAAGGGCATCGAATATGATGCCGATCTGAAACTCGGCAATGTGACGCTCTCGACCTCCGGCGCGTATAATGACGGTAAACTGAAGGGCAATTTCTGCAACTTTGCGCTGGATCGCGACACATCGAGCATATCCCAATTGTCGACATGCACGTTGGGTGAATTCGTGCCGGACTCTGACCCTCCCACGCCACAGGTCGCCGCTGCCGATGGCACCCGGCTGCCGCGCCAGCCTAAATTCAAGGGCACGACGTCGATCCGCTACGACACCTATATGGGCGATTATGCCGCCTATATTCAGGGTGCCGCCCTGTATCAGACCGGCGCGACGCAGGATCTGAACGTCGCCAGCAATGCGCTGCTCGGCAATACCAAGGGCTTTGTCAGCTTCGATTTTTCAGGGGGGATCAAGAAGGATAGCTGGAGCCTGACGCTGTTCCTGCAGAACGCTTTCGACAAGCGGGGCGAGCTGACGAAAAATACCTTCTGCTCGATCGACTTCTGTTCCGGCTCTGCGCGGACCTTCACGATCAAGCCGCAATTTTTTGGCATCCGCTTCGGCCAGAAATTCTGACGGTCAGGGCTATCGCATGACAATGCCGCCGGATCAGCGATCCGGCGGCATTATTTTATGCCAAGGTGCATAGACGGGAACCTATAGCTTGTCGTTCCCCGGCGAAGGCCGGGGTTCAGTCCCGCGGTCAGAACTGGACCCCGGCCTTCGCCGGGGAACGACGCGCATGAGTCAGCCCTATTGCGCGATGCTATTAGAGAGCGTCTTAGGGTTTCTGGCCGGGATAGAGCAGGCGCATGGCGCTGGGCGCGCCGCATTGTTTGATCGCGACTTCGACATAGCGGGCGCGCTCGGCCTTGAGCGAGGCAGAGGAGAGGGCGAATTTGCGTTCTCGTTCCACCTCTTGCGCCGTGAACGGCTTGGCGCCGGCGGGCACGCTGGGACCGCCGAGGCCAAACACCATGAAATTGACGAGGTCGGCCAATTGCTGGTTATCGCTGATCCGGCTGTGCGCGATGTTGGGTAGGCGGATGAGGTAAGCGCGCGATTGCGGCGTGCACAGGAACCAGCCGACCCGACCGCGCAGTTCGGGCAGTTGCGCCGGGGCCGCGCTCCCCTGAATGCCATGGCAGCCGCCGCAATGTTCGGCATAGTCGGAGCGCGCGAGTTCCGGGTCGCTGATCGCGTCGGGCAATGGCCCCATTGGCGGCAACGCGGCGCGGCCGATGCCGACCAGGCCGAGCAGCAACAGCGATCCCGTCAAAAGCCTGCGCAAACCCTTGCCCTCAGCTGGCCGCGCCCACCATCACCGCCGTCGAACAATGATATTCCATGCTGCTGGTGCCAAAGCACCAGATGACGTCATTGTTGAGCTGGGGCATGTAGAGCTGGGTTTCGCGGTCGGTATTGTCGCAGCCGCACTGGCCGCAGGCGGGTTTGCCGCAACAGTCGCGATAGGCGATCAGATAGGCCTTGCCATCGTCCGGGTTGATGCAGGTGCCGACCCAGGACACCGGCGATGGCTCGGCACCAGGCGGGCAGCTATGCAGCCCACCGCCGCAACAGGTGCAGAGCGCACCATCGATGGCGCAATAGCGCCAATAGTCACATTTGGTATCGTCCTTGGTCTGGGCATTGCGGGCAAAGCCGGTCTTGGCTTCGGGCGAGCGATCGGGCTTGGCCGCCTCCGCGCGGCTGACCGGTAGCAGCGGGAAAACGGGTGCCGCCACCAGCGCCGCGCCCAGGCGCGAGAGCATGGAGCGGCGCGAGCTGCCCCCGGCCAGCCGCCGCAGCAGTTTTTCGCCCATGGCGTCGGCGTTGAACCTCTTCATGTCACTGCCCCCCTTTGGCCGTTCAGGCCGCCTGTGCCTTCAACGATCCGATATAATCCTGCACGGTCTTGATCTCCATCTCATGGGCGACGACCAGGCTTTCGAGATGCTCGCGGCTGTTGACCAGCCCCTTGGAGAGGATCATGCCCTCGGCATCGAGCAGCACCGCAAAGGGCAGCTTGGCGACGCCGAACGCCTGGCCCACATCGGGACCGTTGACGAACATATAGGCCTCCAGCCCGTGCTGCGCGATCATGGCGCGCTGCGCGGCGGCATCGTCATCGCCGACGAAGGTCAGCGCGACACGCTCGTCGCGGGCAAAGGATTTGGCCATGGGAATGATGGCCTTGCAAAGCGGGCATTGTGCCGACACGAACATCAGCAGCCGCAAGGGCACGTCATGGGCATGACCGCCGACCGTGACCGGCGCGCCGTCTATGGAGCGGGCCTCAATCTTGATCGTGGAGTCGCCCACCGCCGGGCCGCCACTGGTGGTCAGCGCGCCCGCTGGCGCGACGCGGATATGCAGCACGCCCACTTGCCGCGCGAGCGCGAGCAGCGCGACGCCAAGTCCCAGGATCACGACCCAGGAGAGGATTTGCGAGATGATGAGCGATGTCAGCATGGATGCTTATCTCCGGTAGGCGGCGGGCGACGCGATCAAAGCCGCGATGGCGGTATAGAGCGGATAGGCGAGCGCGATGGCGAGGCCGCCCGCAATGGCGGTGCCCATGTCGATGGCGGACAGTGGCGGCACGGGCCACAGGCGCGGCACGAGCAGCAGCGCCAGGATCATATTGCGCCCGACCGGCGGCCAGCCGATCGGATGGCGCAGTTGCGAGCGGCCACATCCGCAATCGATATGGCTGCGACCCCGCGCGATGTTGATCGCCATGGCCAGCGCGAACATAAGCAGCAGCCCGATCGCCAGAACGACCGGCAGCGGCGCAAGCCACGCCACCAACGCGCCACCAATCAGCAGTTCCGCCACCGGCAGCAGCAGCGCAGCAGGCGCGACCAAAGCCGGGGGCAGCAGCCGATAATTGGCGATCACGCCGGGCAGCAGCGCGCGGTGCCGCAGCTTCTCAGCGCCCGACAGCAGCAGGATCAGGCCAATGCCGATCGATGCCGCAAGGCTGATGATCGCAAGGCCCAGTTCCATGGTCAGGATGGGTCCGCGACCGTGATGGTGCTGCCACCGGCCCGCTCGATCTTATGCTTTTCTTCCCCGGTGGCGAGGTCGATGACGATGGCGCTGGCCTCCTCGCCATTCATGAACAGCAGTGGCTTATCGGTTTGCGACACCTCGATATTGTTCATCGGTTCCTTGAGCGCGCGGCGCTTGACGACCTTCTGGATGGCGAGATCGACCTCCCACACTTCGGTCCCCGATGCCTTGTGCGTCCAATATTCGCCCATATGCATCAGCACGAACAAATGGCCCGACGGTCGATGCAGCGCCATTGGCTGCCGACCGCCCGGATACCAGTTCAATTCCAGCGGCTTGGTTTCGCCGGGGCGAATGCCGGCCGCCGCCTGAATTGAAAAGGGCGCGGCAATGGTCGGGGTCGCGCCCAGCTTCGCCTGGAAAATCTGGCCGGTATAGGTGAGGAAGGTCGTTTCCTGCTTGCGCTTGTCATAGGTGAAATTGTCGAAGATCGGATCGTCCGTGGCGGAGAAGAAAGGCGCGCTATGCGTGATGTCCGCCTTGCTCCCCTTGATCGCCACGGTGGCGAGCGACCCGTCCGAACAGAGCGCCGAAAAGCCGACGCCGGGATTGGGCATCAGGCTGGCACAACCCGGCAGTTCGATCGCGGTCACGAATTTGCGCTTCACCAGGTCAACGACATTGACGCCGGAGGCAGGGCTGAAATCATAGATATAGGCGGTCTTGCCATCGTCGCTGATGATGAAATTATTCTTGCGCGAACCGATCAGGATGCGGCCGGGCAGGGGGATTTCGGTGACGAGGTTCAGCGTCTGGCTGTCATAGACCGACACCATATCCTGTCGCGTGCCCCGATCGCCCTTCGACCAGATGGTTTCTGAAACATAATAATATTTGCCTGCAGGATCGATCGCGAAGTCGGCGAGGCGGCGGGTTTCGACCATGCCCTTCATCTTGCCGGTTTCGCCGTCGAAGATGCTGGTGCCCGCCATGTCCCATCCGCCATCGACGAAGAACCAGGTTGGCTTGGGCGGCGGGATGGTCATCACGTCGGATGTTTCCGCTTCCGGCACGGCGTCGGTCTCGGCGGCGGGAGCAGCCCATGCGGCGGTCGCGAACAGCGTCCAGCCCAACGCGGCGGCAGCGAATATTGCCCTGGTGGCGGTCCTCGACATATGGCCTGATCCCCCTTGATGCGGCGGGCGGGCCTGCGGACTCACGCTGTCCACGCCCCCCAGCGCTGGCATGAAGTCTGGACAGATGTCCGGGATCGGTCAAGCGCTTAACGGGGGCGGTCGCGAATTTATTTCTGCACCGCAACAAAGCGCGCGCAATACCAAAATCACGCCGTTTCGCTGACCAACCCGACAATATCGCGCGCGGTCACCGTCTTGGCCAGGTGGATGAATGACGTAGCGGCAAGCGCGGTAAATGCCGGCATCTTGTGTGCCCAGGGCTTGCCATGGCCCAGGAACGGCGTCGATCCTTCCATCGACGCGCTGATGAACAGGGCCACGCTATGCACGTCGTCGGGGGACAAGGCGGGATTGAGCTGCGCGACATATTCGCCGATCGCATCATGGACGCGCTGGTAAAAGGCACGGACGCGATCCGCTACGAAATCGCTATGATTGGCGAGCGCCCATAATTCCGTGAACAAATGGGTGGTGCGCTTGGTCTGGATGTCGTCGAGACATAGGAGGATGATCCGTCTCAGCCGCTCTTCGGCGGTCAGCCCCGGCTTGCGCACCGTCTGATCCAGCACGCTGCCATAAGACTCGACCAGTTCATCGAGCATCACCTGGATCAGCATTTCCTTGCGCGGAAAATGATAGCTGACATTGCCGACCTTCATGTCGCACCGCGCGGCGATGCGGCGCAGGGTGAAGGCGTCGGCTCCTTCATCGATCAGCACGTCGAGCGCGGCCTTGAGGATCTGATCGACGGTTTCGGTGCCCCTGACATAGATGCCGGGCCGTGGGGGAGCGAGTATCATATCTGGTTCTGCCTTGCCCCGTCCTAGCATCGCTGGGGAAATGCCGCCACCCTTTGGCACCATTTCGGCGCAGATGACGGGCAAGATTTTCGCAAAGACAAGGGCATATTGCATATTGGACGGAACTGTGAAGGCTGGCGTCGGTTCGCAAAGATCAGATGATGGATAGGACCGACGGATTACCCCTTTTATGAATGATAGCGCTGCCAGCATGGATCGCGGCCAGGACATGCACTTCCTGTCGGGGGGCGGGGTCATGGGCGAGTTGGTCCGGTCAAAGGACTGGCCGGCAACGCCGCTTGGCGCGCCGCAAAGCTGGCCGCAGCCGCTCAAGACGCTGGTGGCCCTCATGCTGTCGGCCGATCAACCGATGTTCATCGGCTGGGGGCCAGACCATATCCTCCTCTATAATGACCGCTACGCCCCGATGCTGGCGGACCGCCATCCGGCAGCGCTCGGTCGCACCTTCTTCGACGTCTGGCCCGAAATCCGGGCGAACATCGCCCCGCTCTTCGCCAAGGTGTCGGCGGGCGAGCCTGTGCATATGGACGATATCGAACTCATGCTCGATCGTCCGGGCCGCCCGCGCGAAGCGCATTTCGCGTTCTCCTACACGCCGGTTCGCGATGCGGCGGGGACGGTCGATGGCCTCTTCTGCGCCTGTGTCGAAACCACCGAGCAGATATTGGCCGAGCGCACCCGCCGCGAAGCCGAAGCCTCCGAGCGCAACCGGCTGTGGATATTGTCCGAAGACATGCTCGCCCGCGCGGACTTCGCCGGGCGCATGGGGGCCGTCAATCCCGCCTGGACCCGCGTATTGGGCTGGTCGGAGGCGCATCTGCTGGCGACACCCTATGTCGACTTCATGCATCCCGACGATGCGGCGGTGACGCTCGCCGCCATCGAGGATATGAGTCGCACCGGCCTTCCCACCCGCTTTCAAAATCGCATCGCCACCGCCGACGGCGGCTGGACGCCGATCGGCTGGACCGTGTCGCCCGAACCGGACGGGGTGAATTTCATCGCGATCGGCCGTGACCTGAGCGAAGACAAGGCGCGCGAAGAAGAATTGCTGCAAACCCAGGAAGCGCTGCGTCAGTCGCAGAAGCTTGAATCGATGGGCCAGTTGACCGGCGGCGTCGCGCACGACTTCAACAATCTGCTCACGCCCATCATCGGCTCGCTCGACCTGCTGATGCGCCGCGGCCTGGGCAGCGAGCGCGAACGCCGCCTGATCGATGGCGCGCTCCAATCGGCCGAACGCGCCAAGACGCTGGTGCAACGCCTTCTCGCCTTCGCCCGCCGACAGCCGCTCCAGCCCAAGGCGGTCGCGCTTGATGACCTCGTCACAGGCATGGCAAGCCTGGTGAGCAGCACGATCGGCCCGAAGATCGACCTGCGGGTCAATATCGCCGACGATTTGCCCCCGGCGCGGGCCGATGCCAACCAGTTGGAAATGGCGATCCTCAATTTGAGCGTCAACGCCCGTGACGCCATGCCTGGGGGCGGCGAACTGACCATCTCGGCAAGTCGCGCCAGCGTGCGGGGGCGTCATCCTGCGGGCCTGCGCGTCGGCCATTATGTGCGCCTCTCGGTCGCCGACACGGGCGTCGGCATGGACGAGGCGACGCGCGCGCGGGCCATCGAGCCCTTCTTCTCGACCAAGGGCATAGGGAAGGGCACGGGCCTTGGCCTGTCGATGGCGCACGGCCTGGCCGCGCAATTGGGTGGCGGGCTGACCATCATCAGCGCGCCGGGTGAGGGGACCACGGTCGAACTCTGGCTCCCCGTCAGCCCGGACGCGATCGGCAGCGACGACCAGATTCGCGTGCTGCCGCGCATATCCGTCGCGCGCGGCACGGCCTTGCTGGTCGATGATGAGGAACTGGTGCGGATGAGCACCGCCGACATGCTCAACGACCTTGGCTATGACGTGGTCGAGGCGAAATCGGCCGAGGAAGCCCTGCAATTGATCGAAGCGGGCGTCGCGCCGACCATATTGGTGACCGACCACCTTATGCCGGGGATGAATGGCGAGGAACTGGCGCGGAGCCTGCGGACCCGGATGCCCGACCTGCCTGTGCTGATCGTGTCCGGCTATGCCGAGGCGGAGGGGATTGCACCGGATCTGCCGCGGCTGACCAAGCCCTTCCGCAATGCCGAACTGGCCGACCGGCTCGAAACCATCCACCCGACCGAAGGCTGACCGCCAAGCGGCATCCGATGGATTATTCCCCCGTCGCCCGCCCATTGTGATAGGGGCTGGACGCACGGCATGATCGGGGAATGACAGTGGTTCAAGAAATGCCGAAGGCGCATGAGTGGCAGCCCGCACAGTTGCGGCGCGCGATCGTCGCCGCCGGGGTCGCGCTCTGGGCCTGGAATGTCGATACCGACGCCTTCACCATGGATGAGCTGGGCTTCAAACTATGGGGTCTGCCGCAGGGTGAGCAGGTCACGTTCGAAAAACTATCCACACGCATTCACCCCGCCGACCGGGACAGGGTGCGATCCGCATTCTCCGCGACGCGCGCCATCCTTGGCCCCTATGAAACCGATTTTCGTATCCTGATCGGCGACGAAGTGCGGTGGATCGCCGCGCGGGGTCAAGGCGAGGATGACGGCATCGTCGGGCGGACCATGTATGGCATCTTTCTGGATGTGACCGGCCGTAAGCAGGCCGAAGAGGGGCATGAGCTTCTGGCCGGGGAAATGAGCCATCGCGTCAAGAATCTGCTCGCCATCGCCTCCGGCCTGACCGCCATTTCCTCGCGCTCCGCCCTCAGCAAGGAGGATATGGCGGGGGAATTGACCGACCGTCTATCGGCTTTGGGCCGGGCGCATGATCTGGTCCGCCCGCTGCCCAATGGGCAGGGTAATGCGGCATTGCTGGGTGATCTTCTCTCGGTTCTGCTCGCCCCCTATGACGATCTCGGCGCGTTCAAGGGTCGCATCAGGGTCGCTGTCGAGCGGATGGGCGTGGGCGAACATGCGGCGACCGGGCTGGCCCTCGTCCTTCACGAACTGGCGACCAACTCGATGAAATATGGCGCCTTGTCGCATGAGGCCGGTACGCTCGATGTCTCCAGCATGGCGGAGGACGACGATGTCATCCTGACCTGGCTGGAACATGGCGGACCCAAGGTGCAGGAGCCGGACGGTGCGGGCGGCTTTGGCAGCAAGCTGGTGCAGCGCAGCGTGCGCGGCCAACTCGGCGGCACCATCGATTATGATTGGGCCGAAACCGGCCTGATCGTGACCCTGCGCATCAATCGGGCGCGGTTGGCCGTGTGAAGCGCGCGCCGATTATCCGCTCATAGTCCCAAAGCGTCCGTGTCGGCGCTGGCTGCGGCGAGGTCCGCATGGGCGATCAACTGGCGATAGGCGGCATCCAGCTTGCGCAGGGCCGCATCGGCCGCCGCTTCCTCGCGAATGTTGACCAGGAAGAAGTCGCTCGCCCCCATTTCGAACCGGCGGCGCTCAGCCTGCGCCATGTCCTGCGCGCGCGCCTGTTCGTCGCCTGCCAGCGTTAGCAGCCGCTCGGTCGCATCGACCGCGACGCCGATCGTGTCGATCTCCGCGATGATCTGCTCGCGCAGCCCCTGGCCACGCAGCATCGCCGCCTCGATCTCCGCCTGCGTCTGCATGATCCGGCCCTGCGCCGCGCGGCGCTGCAGCGGCAGGGTGAAGGTCAGCCCGACGCGGGTGTCCGTGCCTTCGCGCGATCGTCCGCCCTCGCCGATCGGTCCGATGTCGCGCGACGCTTCGGCGTTGAAGTCGAGCCGGGGCAAAAGCGCATTGCGATCCAGCGCCAGCCGGTCGCGCGCGACCTGCATCCGCAGGTCGATGGTGCGCAGGTCCGGCCGCATCGATAGCGCCGATTTGGGATCGACCGGCAAGGGCAGGGGGGTGGGCAGATCCGATGGCAATTGCGCAGGCGACGGGATCACCGGCCGTCCATCCGCGTCACGCCAATAGAGCGATAACGTATTGGCGGCACTGGCCAGCGCCTGCTCCGCCTGCACCACCAATGTCTGCCGCCGCAGGATATTCTGCTGGTTCTCGGTCAGGATGATACGCGGGCGCAGCCCCAGCCTGACCTGACGCTCCAGCCCCGTCTGGCGATCCTGCGCCAGCGCCAGCAGGTTGCGCACGATCTCCAGCCGTTCGCCCGCGACGACCCATTGATTATAGGCGTCGAGCGCCCGCCGCTGCACGCCGATCGCGACGAACAGCCGGTCGGCGTCGGCGAGCGCGATATCGGCTTCGGCCTGCGTCCGGTTGAACCGGCGATCATCGATCGCCCGGTCGCGCAGCAGTGCCAGCACCACGCCCGCCTTTATCTCGCCAAGCTGGTTGGTGTAGCTTTTATCCTCATAGATCGGGAATCGTCCGTCGGAAACGCGATAGCCGCCATAGACATTGCCGCCCCATTGTTCGAGCGGCCGCGTCACCTTCGTTTCGGCATAGCGGCTGTCATAATAGCCGGTCAGGCGGCTGTCGGCGGCGGCGGAAAAGACCGTGTCGAACGCCCCTTCGGCCGACAGGCGCTTGCCCTGCGCGCCGCGCACCCGCGCCAGCGCTTCCAGCACTTGCGGCGCATGTTGGCGCGATGACGCCAGCACATCCGCCAATTGCAGTGGGCCGGACAGCGACGGCGCAGCCGCCCGCGTCGGCAAGGGCGCGATATCCTGCGCGATCGCAGGCGCAACCGTCGCCATCAGCGCGGCGACCATGAGCAGGCGCTTACTTGGCATTGCTGTTGGCATTGGCATCGGTCGCATTCGTCGCCGAAGCGTCGGGCACATTGCCCGGCCGCTGGAATTGCAGCGGGAAGTCGTTGAGTTGCCGCCACAGTTCAAACCCGACGCTGACGGTATCCATCAACACCCAGCCGCGCACCTTGGCGCCCAATCGGACATAGGGTTCCTGCGGCCAGGCTGGCCGGTCCGCTGCCGGTTCGACGATCACGCGGAACAGGCCGTTGGCTGATGCCGACACGTCGATCGCGCGTACCTTGCCATCGAACATACCTTGCGCGACGGAGGGCCAGCCGCTGAACTGGATGGCGGGCCAGCCTTCGAACTCCAAGCGGACACGCCGACCGATCTCGATCAACGGCACGTCGCGGCCATCGACATAAAGCTCGACCACACGCTGCGACTGTTCGGGTGCGAAGGTCGCGACGATATCCCCCGCGCTGACCATGGTGGCATTGTCGCCACCCTGGATGCGCAGCACGCGGCCAGCGCGCGGCGCACGGATCATCTGGACCGACTGGCGGTTGAGGCTGACGTCCACGCGCGTCCGCTCGGCCCGCGCCTGCGCGACTTTGGCGGCATAATCGCTGACCTTAATCTGGGCGAGTTCATAGTCGCGGCGCGGTGCCAAGCCTTCGCGGTACAGCGTTTCCATGCGCGACACGTCCAGTTGCGCCACGCGCATGGCTTGCTGCGCCGCCATGATTTCGACATCGGCCTGCGCCCGTTCGGCGCGCAGGCGGTCGAGCAGATTGGGATCATTATCGCTGATCCGCGCGATCGGATCGCCACGCTTCACCAGGCTGCCGTCGGTAACATACCATTGTTCGATCCGGCCGGGGACCAGCGCGGTGATATTCTGCACCCGGTCGCGCGGATCGAGCGCGATGACGGCGCCGGTCCCAGGCGCGGTCTGCACCCACGGCACGAAGATCATGAACAGGATGCAGCCGACGATCGTCGCCACCAGCATCCATGCCAGCGCGCGGGTGACGCGCGGCGCACGAATGCTCGCCAGCGTCTTGAAATGCGACAGATGATTAGCGCGAAACGGCATCGCCAGCCTCCTTGCCAGCGCCAGCGCGCAGGGCGTCGAAACTCTCCCGGTCGGCAACCAACCGCTGCTTCTTGCGACCCAGCCACAGCCAGCCATCCAGGGTGATGTCGTGCGGGCGGCTGGAGAAATAGAGGATGGTCACGGGCTTGCCCTTCAGCATGGCGAAAGCCGCCTCCAGATGATGGACCGGCACCATGTCGTAGAGTGCCGACAGGACAAGGATGCGCGGCTGGGCGAGCAGGGCGCTCGCCAGCTTCAACTGCATGATCTCGACCAGCGCCAACGGCCAGCCGGTGGAGGACAGGCGCGTGTCCATGCCATCGGGCAGGGCGGCGACCCGCTCGTCCAGACCCACGGCGCGCAACACGTCCATGATGCCGACGGAGTCGTTCTCGGCCCGCGCGAGCGAGAGATAATCGCGTATCGAGCTTTCCACGATGGTCGGCCGGTTGAGGACGATCACGTCGCTGCGAAGCTGATACATGTCGAGCGAGGTGATGTCCGCGCCGCCCAAAGTGATGATACCGCTGTTCGGCCTGATATGCCGTTTCAGAAGCGTGGCGAGCAGGCGGTCCATGTCTGGATCGGCTGCACCGATCAGTCGGCTGCCGCCGGGGATGACGATGTCGATTTCCGCTTCGTCCCGGCCGATCGGCGCGCGGACGGAATGCAGTACGAGCGCACCATGGGCGGGCCGGGACGCACCCGGTTTCAGTTCGGGCACCTGCTCCTGCGGAATGGCGAGGAGCAGCGACAGTTCTTCGGCCCCGGCGACCAGATCGTAGAAGCTGTCGAGATACGGCCCCAACTGTGCGGCTCCATAGAAGATGCTCGACAGGATCAGTTCGGCTGCGACCAACTGGCCGATCGACAATTGCCCTTGGATGACCAGCCAGCCCCCCAGAGCCAGTAGTCCGGCACTGGCGGCGGCATAGAGGATCAGCAGCGCGATGCTCTGCGGAAAGGCATAGCGGAAATGCGCCTTATGCTCTTTCACATAGGCGGCGGTCGCTTCTTCTGACCGATCCATGGCGAAGTGGAGATGGCGGCTCGATTTATAATAGCCGTTCGATCCGCCCACGCTTTCCAGCCAATGGGCGGCCTCATATTTGCGATAGCTCAGCGCCACCGACGTCCGCATCGCCCCGCGATACCAGAGGCGCCAGATCAGCCAGACGGCGAAGATGAAGCCGACATTGAACGCCAGGAAGAAGGGGTGGTAAAATGCCGTTACGACGAAACCGACGCTGGCCTGGAGGATGATCGAGAACCCTCCGATCAGCAGGGACGGGATCGCCTTCTGCACCGTCATCAATTCGAAGAAACGGTTGAACAGGTCGCCGCGTCGTTCGTCCTGGAAAAAGGGATTTTGCGCGTACACCGCGCGCAAGGTGATGTCCGCGACCAGCCGGGCGAAGAAACGGCGGCGGAACATCTCCATCAAATGCATGCGGAACGCGCCGAGCAGCGCCGATATCAGCAACAATCCGAGAAGGATTGCCGCCAGCGTGAACAATGGCGCTGGCAACGCCGTATTCGCCACGGAGTTGATCAGCATCTGCACCGAGATCGGCGTGGCCAGCGACAACAGGCCAATGCCGACACCGTAAACCAGTGTCAGTCTGATGAAAGCCTTGTCAGGACCGATGATCGGCCCCGCCCAGGCAAAGAAGTCGCGCAATCGCACATCGACCGGAGCCGCCATATTCGAATGTCCCACCGCGTAACAACATGATCCAAAACACAGCCGACACCACAAGGGCGCGCTGCATCATCAAGAGCATAATAAAGCCATCCATGGCGATACCCTGGATGGCGCTGCTCAGCTCCTAATGACGTTTTTGTCTATAATTCTGCCCTGGCGCAGTGAACCCGACGTTGCCGGGCCACGGGCCACGCCAATGGCTTGCGGTCCAAGTAGCGATGCACCGTCATCGGATCAAATCGCTAATTGCGAAAATTACGATGAAATAATAGTATCGACACATCGGTTTACTGTTCAGCAACAGTCCTGATCCACTGCGCCGCCAAATTTCCGGCGGCTTCCCAGCTTTTCGCCGTCAGAACGGCACTTCCTCACCCTGGAAGTCGAACAGCTTTCCGCTGTCGGGCACCTTCAACCCTTCGATCACGTCCAGCAATTGCAACGCGGCACGCTCTGGATCGGAGAGTTGACCCTTGGGAACATTTTTCTGGAACGGGCGCGACAATGCGGTGTCGACCGTGCCGGGGTGCAGGGTCACGACGATGGCGCGATCATTGCGGCGGCGCTCCTCGATCGCAAGGTTGCGCACAAGCATGTTGAGCGCGGCCTTCGATGCGCGATAGCCATGCCACCCGCCCAGGCGATTGTCGCTGATCGATCCCACCCGCGCCGACAGGGCCGCAAAGACGGTGCGTCCGACTTTCGGCATGATCGGCAGGAAATGCTTGGCGACGATCGTCGGGCCGATCGCGTTGACGGCATAAAGCTGCGCCAGCCAGTCCGGGTCGAGATCGGACAAGGCCTTTTCGGGCTGCTGGTCGCCCCGATGCAGCAGGCCGGTCGCGACGATGACGAGGCTTGGCGCTGGGCCTTGGGTGACATAAGCGGCCGCCGCCACGATGCTGGCCTCATCAAGCAGGTCGAGATGATGGTTGCCGCTGCGCGATCGCGCGAATCCATGCACGACGTCGAACTGGCCTTCCTCGATCAACGCGGCTTCCAGCGCGCCGCCAATGCCGCCCGACGCACCGATAATGACGGCGGCGCTTTTGCCAGCACCGCTCATGATCGGGTAAAGCGCCAGCGATCAGGCGCGCTTTCATCAGCGTCGAAGCGATAGCCGTCGCTATCGAAGCCGCGCATCGCATCCACGTCCGTCACATGATGTTCGCACAACCAGCGCGCCATCATCCCGCGCGCACGCTTCGCATTGAAACTGATGAACCGGGGACCATTGGGACCGGGCTCGCGAAAATCGACGTCAATCACCCTCACGCCCGGCAGCTTGTCCTTCACCGCCGCGAAATATTCCTGGCTGGCGAGGTTGAGGATGACGCCCGATCCTTCCTCGGCCAATTGCGTCAGCAGCAATTGCGCGATCCGATCGCCCCCCCAGTCGGTCAGCGCCTTCTGACGCGGCGCCCAGCGCGTGCCCATTTCCAGCCGATAAGGCCGGATCGCGTCGAGCGGGCGCAACAGGCCATAGAGACCTGACAACAGGCGCAGATGATCCTGCGCAAACGCGACGCCCGCCTCATCCAGCGTGTCCACCTCAAAGCCGGTATAGACGTCGCCGGCAAAGGCGAACAGCGCCGGTCGTTGCGGCAGGTCGGCGAAATCGCGGAACCGGTCGGCGTTGAGCTTGGCGAGGCGCGGGGAGATGTGCATCAGTTCCGACAACCGCTTTTGCGACAGATTGGCCGCGGAGCGTGCGAGGCTTTGCGCTTCTTCGGCAAAATGCGGCGTGGACGCCTCGATCGGCGGAAGGGGGCGCTCGAAGTCGAGCGTCTTGGCGGGGGAGAGGAGGGCGATCATCGTCGGCGGCGGTAGCGTCCGCCAGCCTATGCGTCAAACCTAGGCGCACCGGGAGAGCCGCTCTCTGGACCTTTGGCCATCGTCATACTATATACCGATCGGTATGGAACAGGTTGCAACCACGTCTCGCGGTCGCCCGCGTGAATTTGATCCGGCACAGGCCTTGGCCGCGGCGCTGCAGGTTTTCTGGCGGCGTGGCTATGAAGGCGCGTCGATTTCGGACCTGACCGAGGCGATGGGGATCACACGTCCCAGCCTCTATGCCTGTTTCGGCAACAAGGAAGCCCTGTTTCGGCAAGCGCTCGACCTCTATGAGACCGAGAAGCTCTGCTATGTGAAGACGGCGTTGGAAGCCCCCACGGCGCGCGGCGTGGCCGAGCGATTGTTGCGCGGGTCGCTTGCCATGCAATGTAGCGACAGCGAGCCGCAGGGTTGTTTAGGCGTCATCAGCACCGTGGCTGGCGTGACCGAGGCCGACTGCATCCGCGACGAAGTGTTGAAGCGCCGCGCCTCGTCGAACGCCGCCTTGCTCGCGCGGTTCGTGCAGGCGAAGGAAGAGGGCGACTTGCCCGACGGCATCGAGCCGGAGGCGATGTCCTGTTATCTCTCGACGGTGATGCAGGGCATGGCGGTCCAGGCATCGGGCGGCGCATCGCGCGAAATGCTGGAAAGACTGGTGCAGACCACCCTTGCCCTGTGGCCGGGGCGATAGGGGATAGGTCGCCTAGCGGGCACCCCATTCACCTGCGATAAATAATTACCGATCGGTATGTAATTCCGATTGACGCGGCGCAGCATCTCATTATATACCGATAAGTATCGAATGACCCACTGAGCCGACAGGCTTCAGGGAGGTAATTATGCGCTGCCCCATCATCAGAGGCGGTCCCTGACCGACTGCTTGCGGTAGCCCAACAGGGCGTCGCACCCCCCACCGATATTCTCGTTCGATAGCGCCGCGCACCTGCGCGTGGGTTACGGTCGTCGCTCATCTGCCGGACGCTACTTTTGTGTCCGGTCGGCGGGATCGGCTGCGCTTTTTTCATCACTGGTGCCGTCCAGGGAGGACGTAACACATGGCTTTTATAGATTTCGCCCAGCCCATGGCTGGCGCGCCCCTATCCGCATGCCTGGCGATGGCGGACACGACCGAAACGGCCACGCTTGAGCCTTTGGAATGGCAGGTGGTGGCGCTGGCCCAATCCGATCGGCTCTACACCCTGCGCCGCCCCGGCAGTTGGGACACATGGAGCGCGCTTATCTTTGGCCCGCGCCCAAGCCCTGTGCTGGCCAGCGAACGGCTGGAGGCGCTGCGCCGCCTGTCGGTCGAGGCCTGGCATCGCGGCTATGCCGTCACCCCTTCCGCCCTTGCCGACGCGCAAGAGGCCGGTTTCACCGCCGACCAGCTCGAATTGCTGCTCGCCACCATCAGCGCGGGCCGCAGTGCCCGTGGACGAAAGGTTCGCCCATGAACATGCTCGCCCCCATCCATGCCGACACCGCCAGCGAAGTGTCGCCCTCCAAGCAGCGGCGTCTGTCTCGGCGCGGCGGTGCGATGGCCGCGATCGCGCTGGTCCTCGTCGCCGGTGCCGCCTGGAAATGGCTGGACCAACCCAATGCCCAGGCCGCGGCCACGCCGATCGCCACCGTCGGCATTTCCGCGCCCCTCGCGCGCGAAGTGACGCAGTGGGATGAATATGTCGGACGCTTCGCCCCCAGCCAGACGGTCGAAATACGGCCGCGCGTGTCGGGTGCCGTCACCGCGCTGCACTTTCGCGACGGGGATATCGTGCGCAAGGGCCAGCTGCTCTTCACGATCGATCAACGCCCGTTCCGCGCCGCGCTGGCCGAAGCACAAGCCAATGTCGCCGCCGCCCGCAGCACCTTGGCGCTTGCCCGTTCCGATTATGCCCGTGTCCAGCGGCTGACCGGCGACGAAGCCATTTCCGCGAGCGAAGTCGACGCCCTGCGCGCCCGGCTGCAATCCGCACAGGCGGCGCTGGCCGCTGCCGAGGCGCGCGCGCGCCAGCGGTCGCTCGACATGGAGTTTACCCAGGTTCGTGCGCCGATCGGCGGTCACGTATCCGACCGGCGGATCGATATCGGCAATCTGGTGGCCGGCGGCGACGGCGCCAGCGCGACATTGCTGACGACGATCAATGCGCTCGATCCCATCTACTTCACCTTCGATGCGTCGGAAGCTTTGTTCCTCAAGGCGCAGCGTGACCGGGCGGATGGCGATGGCGCAACCGCCGTCGAGGTCCGCTTGCAGGATGAAACCGACTATAAGTGGAAGGGTAAGCTGGACTTCACCGACAATGGTCTCGACCCGCGTTCGGGCACGATCCGGGTGCGCGCGACCTTTGCCAATCCGGGGATGTTCCTCGCGCCCGGCCTGTTCGGCAATATGCGGCTTGCCAGCGGCGGCACGACCCGCGCCCTGCTGGTGCCCGACGCCGCGATCCAGTCCGATCAGGCGCGCAAGACGGTGCTGGTCGTGGGCAAGGATGACAGCGTGTCCGCCAAGCCGGTCGAACTCGGCCCGGTCGTGGGTGGCCTGCGGATCATCCGGTCCGGCCTGACACCGCAGGACCGCGTGATCGTCGGCAATGTCCAGGCGGCGATGCCCGGCACCAAGGTCGCGGTGCGCGCCGCACCCATCAAGCCGCAGCCGAAGCCGGTGACGCCCGTCGATCCGGCCGCCGCACCCGCCGCCGCCCAGGCGACTTTTGCGCGCTAAACCCATTTCCCAAGGATAACGCCCATGCGTTTCTCCCGCTTCTTTATCGACCGGCCGATCTTTGCGGCCGTGATCGCCGTGATTATCACGGTGGTCGGCGCGCTCGCCTTCATCGGGCTTCCCGTCGCTCAATATCCCGACATCGTCCCGCCGACCGTCACGGTCAGCGCGCAATATCCCGGTGCATCGGCCGAAACGGTGGCCCAGACCATCGCCGCGCCGATCGAACAGGAAATCAACGGCGTCGACGACATGCTCTATGTCAGCAGCCAGTCGACCGGCGATGGCAAGGTAACGATCACCGTCACCTTCAAGATCGGCACCGACCTGGATGCCGCGCAGGTGCTGGTGCAGAACCGCGTCGCGGTCGCCACGCCGCGCCTGCCCGAAGAGGTGCAGCGCTTAGGGGTCGTCACCCGCAAGACATCGCCCGACTTCCTGATGGTCGTCAATCTCCAGTCGCCCGACGGATCGCTCGATCGCAACTACCTCTCCAACTATGCCCTGACGCAAGTGCGTGATCGCCTCGCGCGGCTCGACGGCGTGGGCGACGTGCAACTGTTCGGCGCGCGCGACTATGCGATGCGCGTGTGGATCGACCCCGGTCGTGCCGCCGCGCTCAACCTGACGGCGGGCGAGATCGTCGCCGCCTTGCGCGCGCAAAATGTGCAGGTGTCGGCAGGTGCGATCGGCCAGCCGCCCTATGACAGCGGCGAAGCCTTCCAGCTTGGCGTCGAGATGCAGGGCCGCCTGAACCAACCCCAGCAATTTGCCAATATCGTCATTCGCACGGACGCCGATGGCCATCAGGTCCGTGTGGCCGACGTCGCGCGGGTCGAACTCGGCGCGCAGGATTATGGCATCAACACCTATCTGTCAGGCAAACCCACGGTCGTCATCGCGGTCATGCAGCGTCCCGGCTCCAACGCGCTCGACGCGGCGGAGAAGGTGAAGGCGGAAATGGACAGCTTGTCCCAGCGCTTTCCCAAGGGGCTGGAATATAGCGTCATCTATAATCCGACCGAGTTCATCAGCCAGTCGATCGACGCGGTCTATGACACGCTGATTGAGGCGGTGATCCTGGTCGTCCTCGTTATCCTCATCTTCCTTCAGAACTGGCGCGCGGCGGTCATCCCGATCATCGCCATCCCGGTCTCGCTGATCGGCACCGCGACGATGCTGGCGGCGGTCGGCTATTCGCTCAACAATCTCTCGCTCTTCGGCCTCGTGCTGGCGATCGGCATCGTCGTCGATGACGCCATCGTCGTGGTCGAAAATGTCGAACGCAATATCGAGGAAGGCATGTCCCCGCTGGAGGCGGCGCGATTCTCGATGGACGAAGTGGCGGGCGCGCTGGTCGCGATCGTTCTGGTGCTGTGCGCGGTGTTCGTGCCGACCCTCTTCATCACCGGCATTTCGGGCGCTTTCTACCAGCAATTCGCCGTCACCATCTCGACTGCGACAGTGATCTCGCTGCTGCTCTCGCTCACCCTCTCACCCGCCGCCGCTGCCTTGCTGTTGAAGCCCAAGCACGGGCATGACGCGCCAGCAGCGGATGCCGCGCGCTGGAAGCGGTGGCTGCAAAAGGCAGCCGACGCCTTCAACCGCGGCTTTGAACGGATGAGCGATCGCTATGCCAGCCTCACCCGCTTCCTGGTCGCCCGGCCCAAGAAGATGCTGCTCACCTATGCGGGCCTGATCGCGGCGACCATCGCGCTCTTCTGGGTCACCCCCGGCGGCTTCATTCCCGCGCAGGATCAGGGCTATTTCCTGGCCGTGGTCCAGCTTCCGCCCGGCGCATCGCTCGAACGCACTGACAAGGTGACGCGCGAGGTCGCAGAGAAGATCCTGCCGATCAAGGGGCTGCGCGGCGCGGTAATGTTCGCTGGCTTCCATGGTCCGTCGCAGACCGCCGCGCCCAATTCAGCGGCGATCTACTTCCCCTTCACCAGCTTTGCCGAACGCAAGAAAGTGGGCGCGACCTATGCCGGGATCATGGAGCAGGCCGGCAAGGCGATCGGCGACTATGACAAGGCGCGCATCATTCTCGTGCCGCCGCCCGTCATCCAGGGCATCGGGTCAGCCGGTGGCTATCGCACGATGATCGAGGATCGCGAGGGGCGCGGTTATGACGCGCTGAACAAGGTCGCCACCGACTATATCGGCAAGGCCAATACGACGCCCGGCCTCGCCCAAGTCTATACCCTGTTCGACGTCGCCACCCCGCGCATCTTCGCCGATGTGGACCGGCGCAAGGCCGATCTGCTGGGTGTGCCCCCTGAGCGTGTGTTCGAAGCGATGCAGGTTTACCTTGGTTCTGCCTTCGTCAACGACTTCAACCTGCTGGGCCGCACCTATCGCGTCACGGCACAGGCGGATCAGGCGTTTCGCGGATCGACGGCGGACATCGCCAATCTCAAGACCCGGTCCAATTCGGGCGCGATGGTGCCGCTCGGTTCCCTGTCGACCTTCCAGGACAAGACCGGTCCCTATCGCGTCGTCCGCTATAATCTGCTGCCTGCGGTGGAGGTCGATGGCGATACGGCACCGGGCTATTCCTCCGGTCAGTCGCTCAGCACGATCGAAAAGCTGGGTGAAACGGCGCTCCCCACCGGGTACGCGCAGGAATGGACCGGCATCGCCTATCAGCAGGCGACGGCAGGCAACACGGCGGGCCTGGTGTTCGGGATGGCGGTCTTCTTCGTCTTCCTGGTGCTGGCCGCGCAATATGAAAGCCTCACGCTACCGCTGGCGATCATCCTGATCGTGCCGATGTGCCTGTTGGCCGCGATGCTCGGCGTCAACCTGCGGGGGATGGACAATAATATCCTGACCCAAATCGGCTTGGTCGTGCTGGTCGCGCTGGCGGCGAAGAACGCCATTCTGGTGGTCGAGTTCGCCAAGCAGGCCGAGGAACAGCAGGGTCTCTCACCCGTCGAGGCAGCGGTGCAGGCCGCACGGACCCGGCTGCGGCCGATCCTGATGACCAGCTTCGCCTTCATCCTGGGCGCTGTGCCGCTGGTGATCGCGCAGGGGGCTGGTGCCGAGCTTCGCCAGGCCTTGGGTACGGCGGTCTTCTTCGGCATGGCCGGGGTCACGGCCTTCGGTCTGCTCTTCACCCCCACTTTCTATGTCGTCTGCCGCGCGCTTGGCGACCGCTTCACCCGGCGCGGGCGGAGCGGCCAGGCTCCCGCGCTGCAACCGGCCGAATAGGATATCATGCCATGACCAAATCCCTGTTCGCTGCCCTGTTGGCAGCCACGGCCCTCACCGCCTGCGCCGCTGGTCCCGACTATAGGTCGCCAGCCACGCCCCCCACCGCCGCCGCGCCCTTCATCGGCACGGCAACCCCCGCCGTCAGCACGGCGGAGGCGCAGGGCGATTGGTGGCGGCTATACGAAGACCCGCTGCTCGACCGGCTGGTGGGCGATGCGCTGCGCGCCAGTACCGATATCCGCGTCGCGGTGGCGCGGCTGGAGCGGGCACGCGCCACCCTGCGCGGCGCGCGATCGGATCGACTGCCCTCGACTGGCCTCGACGGCACCGTCACCTATGGCCGCACGGCAGCGGCGCAGAGCTTCCCCGGCCTCGACCGGGAGAATCGCACCGTCGATGCGGGGTTCAGCGTCGGCTATGAGGTCGATCTGTTCGGCCGGGTGAAGCGCTCCATCGAGGCGGCGCGCGGCGACCTGGGCGCGGCCGAGGCGGATGCCGACGCCGTCCGCGTGGCGGTGGTCGCCGATACGGTGCGCGATTATGTCGACGCCACATCTTCGGCCGAGCGGCTGGCCGTGGCGCAGCGCACGGTCGACCTGCTCGATCGTTCAATCCGCATCACTGGCGCGCGCTTCGACGCGGGCCGCTCGGATCGTCTCGACGTGATCCGCGTGACCGCCTTGCGCGACCAGCAAAAGGCGCTGGTCCCAAGCCTTGCCGCCGACCGGGATGCCGCCCTGTTCCGACTCGCGACGCTGACGGGGCGGACGCCGCAAGACTTGCCCGCCGATATCCGCGCCAGCGTCACCACGCCGACCCTGGCCCAGCCTATTCCCGTGGGCGATGGTCGCGCACTGCTGGCCCGGCGGCCCGATGTCCGCGCTGCCGAACGCCGCCTCGCCGCCGACACGGCGCGGATCGGCGTGGCGACGGCGGACCTCTATCCGCGCATTTCGCTGGGCGGCGCGATCGGCACGACCGCGATCGGCGGCGGCGATATATTAGGCGGCGGCCCGCTCCGCTGGGTGCTGGGGCCGCTCATCAACTGGGCCTTCCCCAACCAGGAAGCGATCCGCGCCCGCATCGGCGCCGCGCGTGCGGACAGCGCGGCGACGCT
This sequence comes from Sphingomonadales bacterium RIFCSPLOWO2_12_FULL_63_15, assembly GCA_001829085.1. Classification (GTDB taxonomy): domain Bacteria; phylum Pseudomonadota; class Alphaproteobacteria; order Sphingomonadales; family Sphingomonadaceae; genus Sphingobium. The sequence continues at coordinate 58,890 of MIAK01000051.1, forward strand.
GGCGACCTTCGATGGCACGGTATTGCGCGCGCTGGAGGAGACCGAAACCGCGCTGTCCATCTATGCCCATGCGATGGAACGCCGCGACACGTTGCAGGCCGCGCGCAACGCCGCTGACCGCGCCGCCCGCATCAGCCTCGCCCGCCAGCGGGAAGGGCAGATCGATTTCCTGACCGTCCTCGACGCCCAACGCACCCTAGCGGCGGCCGAAGCCGACCTCGCCTCGGCCGATCGCGCGGTTGCCTTCGCCCAGGTCGATCTCTTCCGCGCCTTGGGCGGCGGTTGGCAATCGCCCATGGCGGGTTAGCGCGACGCGGAAGGGTTGCAACATCGGGTCGTTTCGACCCTCGCACCCATTCGCTTGTTCTCAAGCTGGCCTATCGGGGCTAACAGAAAGCATGAAGCTAGGCCCGATCGGCATCGACGTCCCTGTTCGGGCGGAATGCTGAGACAGTCGCAACCAGATGGACATAGGGCAATCGTGGACGATATTCTGAACGACCTCGGCTGGCGGCCGTTCTTCGAGGCGCAGATTGCAGGCGATGACGATGCAGACTGCCATCCGGTTCGCGTCATGGCCGTCCATCGTGGCAAGACCGTGGTCGCGGGGGCAGGGGCCATCGATCATGTCGCCCCCGTCAATGTGGAAACCGCCGCCGCGGAGGATCATCCAACCGTCGGGGATTGGTTGCTGGTCGAGCAGGAGACAGGCCAGATAAGACGCATTCTCCAGCGCGAAAATCTGTTCAAACGGCGCGCGCCGGGGCCGGATCAAAAGACCCAGTTGATCGCCGCCAATGTCGATACGCTGTTCATCGTCGCATCCTGCAATCAGGATTTCAGCGTGCCCCGGCTCGAACGTTATCTGATCCTGGCGCGCGAGGTCGGCGTCGAGCCGATCGTCGTCCTGACCAAGACGGACCTGACGGACGAGTTGGATATATTCATGGCGCCCGCGCGTGATCTACAGCCGGGGTTGGTGGTCGAATCCGTCGACGCGCGCGACCGCGCCAGCGTCGCACGGCTAGCCGCCTGGTGCGGCAGGGGGCAGACGGTGGCTCTGCTCGGCTCTTCGGGCGTCGGCAAATCGACGCTGGTCAACACGCTCAGAGGCTCCGACAGCATCGCCACCCAGGCGATCCGACAGGCCGACGATACGGGGCGTCATACGACGACCGTGCGGGAAATGCATCGGCTGGACCAGGGCGGCTGGCTGCTCGACACGCCCGGCATGCGGGAATTGCAGCTGACCCAGGCGGCATCGGGTCTCGCCGATGTCTTCGATGACATCGTTACCGCAGCGCAGGATTGCCGGTTCAACAATTGCGCGCATCAGACCGAGCCGCAGTGCGCGGTACGGGCTGCCATCGCCGATGGCAGGATAACCGCCACCCGCCTCGATCGCTGGCGCAAACTGGTGGCGGAGGACGCCTATAACAGCGCCGACCCCGCCGAACGCCGTGCGCTCGACCGCATCGCCGGGACGGCTGTCGGCAAGCGCAAATAGCGCGCGCCGACATGTCGCCGCTGCCTCAGGGGATCAGCCGGTCGGCCCGGAGCCGCTCGAACAGGGCGACAAAGGCATCGTCGGACGGTTGATAGGCTGTAAATCCCATGCGACGGCTCTTGGACATGTCGGTAACGACTTCGATCGGTCGGCCTAGATCGGCATCGGTGTGCCAGGGCGAGGCCAGCCGATCGAGATCGGGTTCCACCAACCCCTCGCGCTCGGCAATGGCGCGCCACATGGGCGCATCCTGCGCCATCTGCTGTTCCAGCGGCTGGATACTGCCGTCGAACGGCGCGGGGTCTAGCCCGAACCAGTCAGCAATACGGCCCCACATCCAGCTCCAGCGAAAGACGTCGCCATTGACGATATTGAACGCCTGATTGGCAGCGGCGGGCGTTTCTGTAGCCCACAGCAAATGCTGCGCCAATATGCCCGCATCGGTCATGTCCGTCAGGCCGTCCCACTGGGCAGCGGACCCCGGAAAGCGGAACGGTCGCCCCGTCTCGCGGCAGAGCGTCGCATAGACCGCCAGCGTCGTGCCCATATTCATCGCATTGCCGACCGCCTTGCCGATGACCGTATGGGGCCGATGCACGCTCCAGCTAAAACCATCGCGGGCGGCGGCGGCAAACACCTCATCCTCTTGCGCATAATAGAAATTCTCGACGTCGAGCCGACCTTGCTCCTCGCGAAACGGCGTCTGCGGCAGCGCGCCCTTGCCATAGGCCTCGAACGGCCCGAGATAATGTTTGAGGCCCGTGACCAAAGCGACATGGCGCGCGGGCGTGGCCGTCTCGCGCAGGCCGTTGAGAAGATTGCGGACCATCGCGCCATTGACGCGGATATTCTCCGCCTCGCTCTCCTGACGCAGCCATGTCGTGATGAAGACGGCGGATGGATTGACTTGCGCGAGCGCCATCGCTGTCGCTTCCGCATCCTGCAGATCGGCGACAACCGGCTCCACGCCGGGCTGCTGGATGGCACGCCGCGCCAGACCCTTGACCCTCCAGCCTTCCTTCACGAGCAAGGCTGCCGTCGCACTGCCGACGATACCGCTCGCCCCAACCACCAAAGCCGTACCGCGCATGTTTGAAACTCCTGTCTGTTCGGCAGTCAACTAGGTACTCGACGGGTTCGATACCAGGGATGGGCATCGGTCTGCCCTATGACGGGATGTTCACCATGCTGTGAAAAGCCCCGCTTGTGCGACGGGCCGCTTCCCCCTAAATCGCCTACCATGACCTCGACCAACGACATTCGCCGCTCTTTCCTCGACTATTTCGGGGCCAACGGCCACACCATCGTCCCGTCCGCGCCGCTGGTGCCGCACAACGATCCCACCTTGATGTTCGTCAATGCGGGCATGGTGCCGTTCAAGAATGTCTTTACCGGGCTTGAGACGCGCCCCTACAAGACCGCGACGTCGAGCCAGAAGTCGGTGCGTGCAGGCGGCAAGCATAATGACCTCGACAATGTCGGCTATACCGCGCGCCATCACACCTTCTTTGAAATGCTGGGCAATTTCAGCTTCGGCGATTATTTCAAGGAACAGGCGATCACCCATGCCTGGACGTTGCTGACAAAGGAATGGGGGCTCCCCGCCGACAAGCTGACCGTCACCGTCTATCATACCGATGACGAGGCGTTTGCCCTGTGGAAGAAGATTGCGGGCCTGCCCGATCACCGCATCATCCGCATCCCGACCAAAGATAATTTTTGGGCGATGGGCGATAGCGGCCCCTGCGGTCCCTGTTCGGAAATCTTCTATGACCATGGCGACCATATCTGGGGCGGCCCTCCCGGTAGTCCCGAAGAGGATGGCGATCGCTTCGTCGAGATCTGGAACTTGGTGTTCATGCAATATGAGCAGGAAGCCAATGAGATCGTCAGCGAACTGCCCAAGCCGTCGATCGACACCGGCATGGGCCTGGAACGCATCGCCGCCGTCATGCAGGGCGTGCATAATAATTATGACATCGACACGTTCAAGGCGCTGATCGAAGCGTCCGGCGCGATCACCCGCACCGCGACCGACGGCGATCATCAGGCGAGCCACCGCGTCATTGCCGATCATCTGCGTTCGACCAGCTTCCTGATCGCCGATGGCGTGCTGCCCGCCAATGAAGGGCGCGGCTATGTGCTGCGCCGGATCATGCGCCGCGCGATGCGCCACGCGCATATCATCGGTGCCAAAGATCCGCTCATGTATCGCCTGGTCGGTAGCCTCGTGTCCGAAATGGGCGCGGCCTATCCTGAACTGGTGCGCGCCCAGCCGCTGATCGAGGAAACCTTGCTGCGCGAGGAAACCCGGTTCCGCAAGACGCTGGAAAACGGCCTGCGCCTGCTCGATGAAGCGACGGTCGATCTGGCCGAGGGCGGCACCTTGCCCGGCGAAACCGCGTTCAAACTCTATGACACGTTCGGCTTCCCCTATGACCTGACCGAAGACGCGCTGCGCTCGCGCGGCCTTGGCGTCGATCGCGCCGGTTTCGACAGCGCTATGGCGGAACAGAAAGCCGCCGCGCGCGCCGCCTGGAAGGGATCGGGCGACAAGGCATCGGACGAAATCTGGTTCGATATTGCGGAGAAGGCGGGCAATACCGAGTTTATCGGCTATAGCTCGACCGTGGGTGAGGGCGAGGTGCAGGCCATCGTCAAGGACGGCGTGAATGTCGACTCCGCGACCGTTGGCGACAGCGTCATCATCATCACCAACCAGACGCCCTTTTATGGCGAAAGCGGCGGGCAGATGGGCGATACCGGCCGTATCAGCACGCAAGGCGGCCTGATCGCCAATGTCGAGGATACCGCCAAGCCACTCGGCCGCCTCCACGCCCATCGTGCGACGATCGAGGCGGGCAGCATCAAGGTCGGCGACACCGTGCAACTGACGGTCGATGTCGATCATCGCGACCGCGTGCGTGCCAACCATAGCGCCACCCACTTGCTCCACGCGGCGCTGCGCCATCGCTTGGGCGGCCATGTCACGCAAAAGGGCAGCCTGGTCGCGCCCGACCGGCTGCGCTTCGACTTCTCGCACCCCGAATCGCTGACGCACGCGCAGATCGCGCAGATCGAAGCGGACGTGAACGCACAGATCCGCCATAATGAGGAGGTCACCACCCGGTTGATGACCCCCGACGATGCGATCGGCGCGGGCGCGATGGCGCTGTTCGGCGAGAAATATGGCGACGAGGTTCGCGTCCTTTCCATGGGGCGCGGCGATGATGCCCAATATTCGGTCGAACTGTGCGGCGGCACCCATGTCCGCGCGACCGGCGACATCGCTTTGTTCAAGATCGTGTCGGAAAGCGCCGTGTCGAGCGGCGTCCGCCGGATCGAGGCGCAGACCGGCGAGGCCGCGCGCCTGTGGCTGGCCGATCGCGACGACAAGTTGCGCCAGTCCGCCGCGGCGCTCAAGACGACGCCCGAAGATGTGCCCGCGCGCATCGCCGCGCTGGTCGAACAAAGCCGCCGTCTGGAACGCGAACTCGCCGAAGCCAAGAAGGCACTGGCGCTCGGCGGGGGCGGCGCAGCGCAGGCAGCCGGGCCGGAGCAGGTGGGCAATGTCAGCTTCCTTGGCCAAGTTATCGACGGCCTTGATCCCAAGGAATTGCGCGGCATCGTCGACGGAAACAAGAAGGCTCTCGGCAGCGGCGTCTCTGCTATCCTCGCCGTGGTCGATGGTCGCGCGACCATTGCCGTGGGCGTCACCGACGACCTGACCGGCACGCTAAGCGCTGTCGATCTCGTCCGCATCGGCGTCGAAGCGCTGGGCGGCAAGGGCGGCGGCGGGCGTCCCGACATGGCGCAGGGCGGCGGTCCCGATGGCGACAAGGCGCAGGCCGCGCTGGAGGCGGTCAAGGTGGCGCTGGAGAAGGTGGCCGCCTAAATCCGGGTTGCGGGCATCACGGGCGCTGTTTGGAAAGCCGCGCCCGTGATCCTTAATCCGCCAGCCGCAACGCGACTTCGTTCATGAAGCGCGCATCATCGCCCTTGGTCAACCATTCCGCCTCGGCCCCGATCGCGCCCAGCATCGCGGCCAGCGCGTCCATCTCGCTCTTGGCGTAATTGCCCAGCACATAGCCATGGACCTTGTCCTTATGGCCCGGATGGCCGATGCCGATCCGCACGCGGCGAAAATCCGCGCCGATATGCGCGTCGGTCGATCGCAGGCCATTATGCCCGGCATTGCCGCCGCCGCGCTTCACCTTCACCTTCATCGGCACCAGGTCGAGTTCATCGTGAAACACGGTGACGTCCTGCGGCGTCAGCTTGTAGAAGCGCATCGCCTCGCCCACGGATCGGCCGCTTTCGTTCATGAAGGTGGTGGGTTTGAGCAGCAGGATCTTCTCCGTGCCGATCCGCCCTTCCTGCACCCAGCCCTGAAACTGCTTCTTGGGCGGCGAAAAGCGATGCAAGTTGGCGATGAGGTCCGCGACCATGAAGCCGACATTATGCCGGTGCATCGCATATTGCGTGCCCGGATTGCCGAGCCCCACCCAGATTTGCATGGCTTTTCTTCCCGAATCAAAAACCTCCGTTCGTCCTGAGTAGCCATTGAGCGAAGTCGAAATGGCGTATCGAAGGATCAGTCCTTGGGACCAATGCTTCGATACGGGCCTTCGACAAGCTCAGTCCCTACTCAGCACGAACGGAGGTTTGAGAGTTTGAAGTGTTAGAGGCTTATTCGGCCGTGGCTTCCGCCTCGGCGTCGCCTTCGCCACCCTCGGCGCTCTTGAGCGCGGACGGGGCCACGATCGTCGCGATGGTGAAGTCGCGATCGTCGATCGCCGCCTTCGCGCCCTTGGGCAGCTTGACCGCGCTGATGTGGATCGAATCGCCGACTTCAAAGCCGGTCAGGTCGACCACGACATCTTCGGGAATGTCGGCGGCATCGACGATCAGTTCGATGTCATGCCGAACGATGTTCAGCACGCCACCCTTTTTGAGGCCCGGCGAAGCGGCTTCATTTTCGAAGCGTACCGGCACCGCGACGGTGACGCTGGCATGTTCCGAAACGCGCAGGAAGTCGGCGTGCAGCGGACGGTCGGAGACGGGGTGGAAGGCCACGTCCTTGGCGAGCGTGCGAATGGACTTGCCACCGACTTCCACCATGACGACCGAGTTGAAGAAATGACCGGTGCCCAGCAACTTGTTGAGGAGCTTTTCCTCGACGTGGATCGACTGGGGTTCTTCGTTCATTCCATAGATGACGGCGGGTACGCGGCCCTCACGGCGGAGGGCGCGGGAGGCTCCCTTGCCTGCCCGATCGCGTGCCTCGGCCGACAGCGTAAGCTGCTCGCTCATTGCGTGTCTCCAAAAGCTGGTTTGAGTTACATTTTCCCGCCACGCCTCCAGGGATGACCATCGCGGGAGCGCGCCCTTTAGCAGAAAAGGGCAAGATTGCAAGGTGGAGCGGAAACAACCCCAACACGTTCGCCCTGAGCGAAGTCGAAGGGTCTGCTGAGCGTAGCGAAGCCCTTCGCTGCTCTCAGGGGAAGGCTTCGACTTCGCTCAGCCCGAACGGATGGAGGGATCACTGCACCCGCGTCACCGTAAAGCCCTTGGCCTTCAGCAACTCGATCAGATTCTCCCGCCCCGTCAGATGCCCCGCGCCCACCGCGATGAAGGGCCGCCCCGTCATCGGCGCGATCGCCTTCACCCAGTCGCGGTTGCGCGCGACCAGCACCGCTTCCTCGACCACCGGATCAGGCTGCTCGCCATTCTGGTCCTCTTTCGCGATCGCTTCCATGTCGCCCTTGCGCCAGGCGGTCAGGATGCGGTCGAACAGGGCCTTCATATCCTTGGTCTCGCGCACCGTCTGCACCAGCAGCTTCGCCTGCGCGGAATCAGGCAACGTGTCGAACGCGGCGAACTGCCGCTCTACCGTCTCCAGCCCGCCAATCGGCTTGCCCGCCTTCTTGAACGCGGCGATCAGCACCGGCTCGACGCCATCATCCTGGCTGACCTTGAGCGCCTGCTGGCTCGCCGCCGACAACAGCATCGCCGCCGCCCAGCTTTCATAGCCCGACAGCATCTGCGTGCTGGTGCCGCCATCCTCCATCGCCTTCACGAGCGCAGCCTGATCTTCCTCCGGCACGCGCTGGTCGAGCGGGGGCAGGCCAGGGCTGCGCCCCATCTGCTCGAACAGCGCCAGCGTCTTCTGCTCGTCCTGCAAATCCGCCGCTTCCAGCACCAGCCGGTCGGCCTGCGTCATCGCCTCGCTGATGACCGGCGTTTCCCACGCCACCCCCTTGGGCAGGACATGGATGGTGCCGAACAGCCAGCCCTTCATGGTGCCGCGCGACACCTGCCACAGCGCCGGGCCGCCCTGCGCACCCTCCGGCTTGGGGCTGCTCTCTTGCCCGCAGGCCGCGACCAGCGTCAGCGCGCACAGCGCCAGGAATTGGGTAAACCGCCGCATCGTCGCTTACTCCTTGATCCGCCGGGCCTTGATGCCCAGCGTCTTCAACTGATCCTGCACGCTGCCCTTGCCCGCCAGGTGCCCCGCGCCGACCGCAACGAATATCGTCCCCGGCGTCGCCATCCGCGCCTTGATCCATTGCGCCCAGTTCGCGTTGCGCCCGATCAACAGCACCTGCGCGAGTTCCGGCGTCGCCTCCAGCGACTCGTTCATCGACTTGCCCAATTTCTCTGGGTCGCCCGCCTGCCAGTGACGCAGCAAGTCGGCGAACTCCGTCTCCATCTCCGGCAATCCATCGACGGTCGCGTTCAGGAAAGCGACCTGCTGGTCCATCGGCAGCGTCGCGAAGAAATCGATCTGCTGCTCGACCGTCTCCAGCGCCTCGACCCGCTTGCCCGCCTTCACCGCCGCCGAGCGCAAAATCTTCTCCGCGCCCAGATCCGCCTGATAGCCCATCTTCGCCAGCGGTGCGACGGCGAGCGCCATGCCCGCCATCCACGGGTTCATCCGGTCGAACGCCGGAGTGGGCAGGCCATTCGCCGCCATCGCCGCGCGATATTTGTCCCGCGCCTCCGGGGTCAGCCGGTCGGACAGCGCCACGCCATCCTGCGCCATCGCCTTGGTCATCATCACGCCACCCATCACATTGGGATCGTCCGGCTCGATAATCTCCAGCACCAATTCGTCCGACCCGTCGAACGCGGCCTTCACCCCGCCGCGAAACCAGTCGACCCCCGGCTTCATCACATGCACCGTGCCGAACAGATAGAGCGTCGTGTCTTCATCCTGCACCCGCCACAGCGCAGGCGTTGCAACATTGGTGGCGGGCGGGGCAGGGCGGGCGGCCGCCGGGCCACTGGTCAGCAACAGCGCGGCGGCAAGGCCATGGGCCAGATAAGCAAGCATCTTCATAGTCCCGACCATGCGGGGCGGATGGCGCAAGGGCAAGCCACTTAACCCTGTTTCGCTCCGTCCTGCCCTTGACCCTATCGGCCCCATGCGCCAAGGCGCGAGCCAGCAAAACCGACCATTTCGCGAAGGACTATTCGTGGCCGAAGGCAAAGCGCTTTCCTTCCAGGACCTCATCCTGACCCTCCATGCCTATTGGGGGAAGCAGGGCTGCGTCATCCTCCAGCCCTATGACATGGAAGTCGGCGCGGGCACCTTCCACCCCGCCACCACCCTGCGCGCGCTCGGCCCGCAGCCATGGAACGCCGCCTATGTCCAGCCCAGCCGCCGACCCACGGACGGCCGCTATGGCGAAAACCCCAACCGGCTCCAGCATTATTACCAATATCAGGTGATCATGAAGCCCAGTCCCGCCAATCTGCAGGAGCTGTATCTGGGCAGCCTGGTGGAAATCGGCATCGACCCGCTGGTCCACGACATCCGCTTCGTCGAGGATGACTGGGAAAGCCCGACGCTGGGTGCCTGGGGCTTGGGCTGGGAAGTGTGGTGCGACGGCATGGAAGTCACGCAATTCACCTATTTCCAGCAGATGGGCGGCTATGACTGCAAGCCGGTCGCGGGCGAACTGACCTACGGCCTTGAACGGCTCGCCATGTATATTCAGGGCGTCGACAGCGTCTATGACCTGAAATTCAACGATGCCGGCGTCACCTATGGCGACGTGTTCCTGGCCAACGAACAGCAGATGTCGAAATGGAATTTCGAGGTCGCCGACACCGAAAAACTGTTCCGCTGGTTCAAGGATTGCCAGTCCGAATGGCGCAGTTGCATCGACAATGGCGTGCCCCTCGCCGCCTATGACCAGGCGATCAAGGCCAGCCACGTCTTCAACCTGCTGCAAGCGCGCGGCGTGATCTCCGTCCAGGAACGCGCCAGCTATATGGGCCAGGTCCGCGACATGGCAAAGGGCAGCTGCGAGGCATGGATTGCGAGCAATAGCGATGCTTGGAGCGCGAAATTTCCGGGGTGGGTGGTGTGAGCCTTGTGAACTGCACCCTACATCCGTTCGTGTCGAGCGAAGTCGAGACACGCTCGCGCGACCTGTCCTCCACGTCTCTCGACTTCGCTCGAGACGAACGGAAGAATGAAATATGACCGACTTCCTCCTCGAACTGCGCTGCGAGGAAATTCCCGCGCGCATGCAGCTCAAGGCCAGCGACGATCTCGCGCGGCTCTTTACCGAGGAACTGGCGAAGTCCGGCCTGACCCCCGGCGCGATCGACAGCTTCGTCACGCCCCGCCGCCTCGCGCTCATCGCCCGCGACCTGCCGCTCGAAACCGCCGCCGTCAGCGAAGAGCATAAAGGCCCGCGCACCAGCGCGCCGCCCCAGGCGCTCGAAGGCTTCCTGCGCAAGACCGGCCTGACCCAGGATCAGCTCGAAGACCGGGGCGGCATCTGGTTCGCCGTGGTGAACAAGCCCGGCCGCGCCACCGCAGAGGTGCTGGCGCAAGCCATACCCGCCATCATCCGCGCCTTCCCCTGGCCCAAATCCATGCGCTGGGGCGTCGCGTCGCAGACGACCGAAAGCCTGCGCTGGGTCCGCCCGTTGCAGGGCATCGTCGCGATATTGGGCGAGCAACTGATCGACTGCGAGATCGACGGCATCCGCAGCGGCTATGCGACGCTCGGCCATCGCTTCCACCACCCGGCCGAGATCACCATCGGCGGGGCGGGCGACTATGCCGAAAAGCTACGCGCCTGCCATGTCATCGTCAGTCATCAGGAACGCCAGGCGATCATCGCGGACAAGGCCGCACAGGCCGCCGCCGCGCATGGCTACACGGTCATCGAGGACAAGGGCCTCGTCGCGGAAAATGCGGGCCTGACCGAATGGCCGGTGCCGCTGCTCGGCGATTTCGACCCCGTCTTTCTTGAGGTGCCGCCTGAAGTCATCCAGCTAACCCTGCGCATCAACCAGAAATATTTCGTACTGCGCGACGGCGCGGGCAAACTCGCCCCCGCCTTCATCTGCACCGCCAATATCGACGCCAAGGATAGCGGCGCGGCCATCATCGCGGGCAACCGCAAGGTACTGGCCGCGCGCCTATCCGACGCGCGCTTCTTCTGGGAACAGGACCGCAAGACGCGGCTGGAAGACCACGCCAGGAAACTCGAACGCATCACCTTCCACGAGAAATTGGGGACGGTAGCCGACAAGGTCGAACGCGTCGCGAAACTGGCCCGCTGGCTGGTGGAAGAGGGCATCGTGACTTCTGGAACCCTCTCCCTTGAGGGAGAGGGCAGGGAGAGGGTGCTCGACGCTAATGGTGCGCGCGACACTGGCGTAGAACCCCCTCTCCCCAGCCCTCTCCCCGCAGGGGAGAGGGAGCAGTTGGCCAACCTCGCCGAACAAGCCGCCCGCCTCTGCAAGGCCGACCTCGTCACCGAAATGGTCGGCGAGTTCCCCGAATTGCAAGGCATCATGGGCGGCTACTACGCCCGCGCCGAAGGCCTGCCAGACGCCGTAGCCGACGCCATCCGCGACCATTACAAGCCGGTCGGCCAGGGCGACGACGTCCCCACCGCACCGGTCACGGTGGCAGTCAGTTTGGCGGATAAGCTGGATACGCTGATTGGCTTTTTCGCGGTAAATGAGCGACCTACAGGATCAAAGGATCCTTATGCACTCCGGCGAAGTACGCTCGGCATCTTATCTTTGTTGGTGCTCAATAACGTTAGGTTGCCAATATACCGTGCAATCATACATTCGGGGCATTTGCGCGGTGAACTATTTGCCAACTCCGAAGGGCGATCAAAGGATCATTCAGAGCGTCGTGTCTACAATCCAGAGAACCGATTTAACGTCTTTGATTTCGATGAAATTGGACAATATTGCGGTTATAGTACCGGTTCAGCAGCTTATGACTTAGCTGTTAAAAAATTGGCTTTAACCGTTATATTGGAAGGGATGGACGTTGTCGATTTCTTCGCCGACCGCCTCAAAGTCCAGCAACGCGAAGCCGGGGTTCGTCACGACCTGATCGACGCCGTGTTTGCACTCGGTGGCGAGGATGATCTCGTCCGCCTGCTCGCCCGCGTCCATGCGCTGCAATCCTTCGTCGCGACCGACGACGGCGCGAACCTGCTCGCAGGCTATAAGCGTGCCGCGAACATCCTCAAGAAGGAAGCGCCTGCCCAACCCACCACCGTCACCCCGGCGAAAGCCGGGGTCCCGCTTTCTTCTTCCGCCGCGCCCGAAGGCAGCGGGACCCCGGATCAAGTCCGGGGTGACGAAGCGCAGGAACACAGCAATTTCCCGCTGTCCTACACGCCCGAAATAGCCGAAGCTGCGCTCATCGCCGCGCTCGACGTGGCGGAACCGCGCACGGCGCAGGCGGTGGCGGCGGAGGATTTCGAGGGGGCGATGGCCGCGCTCGCCACTCTCCGCGCGCCCATCGACGCCTTCTTTGAAAGCGTGACGGTCAACGACGCTGATCCCGCCAAGCGCGCGGCCCGCCTTGCGCTGCTGGCGCGGGTGCGTGACGCCGTTCATAGCGTGGCGGACTTTTCAAAGATTGCGGGATAACGCAACGAAATGACAAAACCAGCGGGAAAAGTGCGAAGTTAAAGCGTAATAATCCTATTCGATCGCGCATCATCCCGCTATTGCTGCTGGATTGTTGCAACGCAATATAATCGGCAATCAGTGCAGGGAGAGCCGGGAATGACTGATACAGAAGAGGCCATCATGACCACCACCGCGACCCGTTATGTCTATCGTTTTGGCGGCGGCGTGGATGATGGCGGGCAGGGGGACCGCAACCTTCTGGGCGGCAAGGGCGCGAATCTCGACGGCATGGCCGCGATCGGCCTGCCGGTGCCGCCGGGCTTCACCATCACCACGGAAATGTGCACCCGCTATTATGAAGATGGCGGCGTCTATCCCGACAGCGTGAAGGCGGAAGTCGCCACCGGTCTTGCTCATATCGAAGGGATCACCGGCAAGACATTCGGCGATGCCGCCGATCCGCTGCTCGTCTCGGTCCGCTCCGGCGCGCGCGCGTCGATGCCCGGCATGATGGACACGGTCCTCAACCTCGGCCTCAACGACGAAACCGTCATCGGCCTCGCCACCACATCGGGCGACGAGCGGTTCGCCTGGGACAGCTATCGCCGCTTCATCCAGATGTATTCGGACGTCGTGCTGGAACTGGACCATGGCGCGTTTGAGGAAGCGCTCGAAGTCGCCAAGGAAGATCAGGGCTACAGCCTCGACACCGAAATGACCGCCGACGACTGGAAGGCCCTGGTCGCCGAATATAAGGCGCTCGTGAAAAAGCTGTGGGACAAGCCCTTCCCGCAGGATGTGCATGACCAGCTTTGGGGCGCGATTAGCGCCGTGTTCGGCTCCTGGCAGTCGGAGCGCGCGAAAGTCTATCGCCGCCTCAACAACATCCCCGGCGAATGGGGCACGGCGGTCAATGTGCAGGCGATGGTGTTCGGCAATATGGGCGAAACCTCCGCCACCGGCGTCGCCTTCACCCGCGACCCGTCGACCGGCGAGAATGTCTATTATGGCGAATTTCTGATCAACGCGCAGGGCGAGGATGTCGTCGCCGGCATCCGCACCCCGCAATATCTGACGCTCGCCGCGCGCGAACGGGCAGGGGCCAAGCCGCTGTCGATGGAAGAGGCGATGCCGGAAACCTATGCCGAACTGGCCAAGGTGTTCCAGATCCTCGAAACCCATTATCGCGACATGCAGGACATCGAATTCACCGTCCAGCAGGGCAAGCTGTGGATGCTCCAGACCCGCTCTGGCAAGCGCACGGCAAAGGCCGCGCTGAAAATGGCCGTGGACATGGCGCATGAAGGCCTGATCACCGAGGAAGAAGCCGTCGCCCGCGTCGATCCCGCCGCGCTCGACCAGTTGCTCCACCCCACGCTCGACCCCAAGGCACCGCGCGACGTGCTGACCAAGGGGCTGCCCGCTTCGCCCGGTGCCGCATCCGGCCTGATCGTGTTCGACGCCGACACCGCCGAGCGCCGCAATGAAATGGGCGACGCCGTCATCCTCGTCCGCGTCGAAACATCGCCCGAGGATATTCACGGCATGCACGCGGCCAAGGGCATCCTGACCGCGCGCGGCGGCATGACCAGCCACGCCGCCGTCGTGGCGCGCGGCATGGGCCGTCCCTGCGTCTCCGGCGCGGGCGGCATTTCGATCGACAGCAAGGCGAAAGTCCTGCGTATCGGCGGTCGGGAATTGAAGGAGGGCGATATCCTCACCCTCGACGGCTCGACCGGCGAAGTCATGGCGGGCGAAGTCCCCACCGTGCAGCCCGAACTGGCGGGCGATTTCGGCACGCTGATGGTCTGGGCCGACAAGGTGCGCCGCCTCAAAGTCCGCGCCAACGCCGAAACGCCGCAGGACTGCAAGGTCGCGCGCGAATTCGGCGCGGAAGGCGTGGGCCTGTGCCGCACCGAACATATGTTCTTCGACGCCGCCCGGATCACCGCCGTCCGCGAAATGATTCTGGCCGACAGCGAAAAGGGCCGCCGCGTCGCGCTCGAACGGCTGCTGCCCGAACAGCGTGACGATTTCGCGCAAATTTTCATGGTCATGGCGGGCCTGCCCGTCACCATCCGCCTGCTCGATCCGCCGCTGCACGAATTCCTGCCCCATGCCGAAGCAGAGTTCGAGGAAGTGGCCAAGGCGGCGGGCGTCTCGGTGGACGTGCTCAAGCGTCGCGCCAACGAACTGCATGAATTCAACCCCATGCTGGGCCATCGCGGTTGCCGCCTGGGCGTCACCTATCCCGAAATCTACGAGATGCAGGCGCGCGCGATCTTCGAGGCGGCGCTGATCGTCAAGCAGCGCGGCGGCGAAGCGCCGATCCCCGAAGTCATGATCCCGCTCGTTGCCACGCGCAAGGAACTGGAACTGATGAAGGCGATCGTCGATCGCGTCGCCGCCGAAGTCTTCGCCGAACAGGGCGACAGCGTCGAATATCTCGTCGGCACGATGATCGAACTGCCCCGCGCCGCGCTCAAGGCGGGCGAGATCGCCGAAGTCGGCGAATTCTTCTCCTTCGGCACCAACGATCTGACGCAGACCACCATCGGCATCAGCCGCGACGATGCGGGCCGGTTCCTGGGCACCTATGTCGACAAGGGCATCTTCGCCCGCGACCCCTTCGTCAGCATCGATGTCGAAGGCGTGGGCGAACTGATCCAGTTGGCTGCCGAACGCGGGCGCAAGACGCGCCCCGGCATCAAGCTTGGCATCTGCGGCGAACATGGCGGCGATCCGGCCTCGATCGCCTTCTGCGAGGCGACAGGCCTCGATTATGTCTCGGCCTCGCCCTATCGCGTGCCGATCGCCCGGCTGGCCGCAGCGCAGGCCGCGCTGGCTAAGAAGGCATAAGAAAAGGGCGGGGAGCAATCCCCGCCCTTTATCTTTGTCGTCGGAGCCTGGGCTTAGAGCATGATGACTTTGAGTCGCATCTCTCCGTTCGCCCTGAGTAGGGGCTGAGCTTGTCGAAGACCCGTATCGAAGGGTCGGTTGCGCTTTATATCCTTCGATACGCCATTTCGACTTCGCTCAATGCCTGTCCTGAGCGCCTGCCTTGGCAGGCAGTCGAAGGGGCTACTCAGGACGAACGGTTCTGAGTAAAGTCATCACGCTCTAGCCGAACAGACCACGCTTGGCGGGCTTGGTCTCCAGCGTGCGCGCCTGACCGCGCCAGTCCTCCTGAACGATCGTGCCGGGCCTCAACCCCAACCGCGCTTCCAGCGCCGCTTCCTGCTCGGCACCCAGGGTCGCAATCTGCTCGAAGCGCTGATAGCCTGCTTCGTTAAGCGACACTTCCTGCGCCTGGCTGATCCCGTTGATGCGGCTCAGATCGTCCCGCTCATGCGTGGCGCTGGCCGCAGCCACGCCCGCCGCACCGGCACCCACCGGCACCGCCTGCCGTTCCAGCTCACGCACCCGCGTCTCCGCCGCCTCGATCCGCGTATCGCGCTCCTTCACCGATTGCCGGTGCAGCAATTGCTCGTCGCGCCAGGCCCGGCGATATTTGCCGCGCCCGCTCATCATCAGGCCGAATATCAGGCCGATGACCAAAGCGATCAACAGCAAGGCAATGTCATTCAGGGTAAAGCTCATGGCGGGTCCTCCTGCCCATCCGAACGGTGCAGCGCGGCAAAAGTTGCCCTTTCCTCGTTCCGCTTCGGAAACGGGCCATAAAAGTGCAAAAAAGGGGCTTGCCCAAATGGCCGGGCGCTTCTATCTGCGCCTCTCTAAATGCACCCATAGCTCAGCTGGATAGAGCATCAGACTACGAATCTGAGGGTCGGGCGTTCGAATCGCTCTGGGTGCACCATTTTTCCGAAGGGCTTTAACGGTCGGGCTTCCAGCCTCTCTGCTAGTCTTTCCTCTGCACCCATAGCTCAGCTGGATAGAGCATCAGACTACGAATCTGAGGGTCGGGCGTTCGAATCGCTCTGGGTGCACCATTTTCCCCATAAACTTCAGCCCATTGCCAGCGCGACCATCGCGTTGACATCGGCATGGGTTTCGAGCAGCGCGGCAACCTCGTCCAGCGCATCCTCGACCGACTGGTCATAATCCTGCCCCGCCGACGCGCTGCCCAACCGCCGCAGCAGGGCGTCGCGCAGCTCCGTGCTGGCGAGCAGCCCATGGACATAGCTGCCCATCACCCGCCCATCGCGGCTGATCGCGCCATCCGGCCGATCGCCCAGCATCGCGAACGGCCGCGCGCAATCCGGCCCGTCGGTCCGCCCCATATGCATCTCATAGCCGCCAAATTCGGCCCCCAGCGCCCGGCCACGCACCGCTTCCAGCGTCTTGGTCCCGCCGAGCACCGTCTCGACATCCAGCAGCCCCAGCCCCGCAACCGATCCCGGCGGTCCCTCCAGCCCGTCCGGGTCGGCAATCGTTTGCCCCAGCATCTGGTATCCGCCGCATATCCCCAGCACCGCGCCGCCGCGCCGGTGATGCGCGCGAATGTCGATGTCCCACCCCTGCGCCACCATCGCCCGCATATCCGCGACACTGGCCTTGGAACCGGGCAGGATCACCAGCGCCGCCTCGGCGGGGATAACCTGTCCCGGCCCGATCATGCGCAGGTCGACGCCCGGCTCCAGCTTCAACGGATCGACATCATCGAAATTGGAAATGCGCGGCAGAACCGGGCAGGCGACCACCAGCGGCGCATCGACCGAAAATTGCCGTCGCTCCAGCACGACCGCATCCTCGCTCGGCAGCCGCGCCACGGCGTCCAGCCACGGCACGACCCCCAACCCGCGCCAGCCCGACAGCGCCTCGATCTGCGCATAGCCATCCATGAACAAGGCCGGATCGCCGCGAAACTTGTTGATCAAGAAACCCCGGATCATCGCCGCATCCTCCGGGTCGATCACGCTGCGCGTGCCGACCACCGCCGCGATCACACCGCCCCGGTCGATATCGCCGACCAGGATCACCGGCACATTGGCAGCGCGGGCAAAGCCCATATTGGCGATATCGCCCGCACGCAGATTGATCTCGGCCGGCGATCCCGCGCCCTCGACCACGACGATGTCGCACTGCGCCTGCAACCGCGCATAGCTCTCCAGCACCGCGCCGAGCAATTCGCCCCGAGCGGCGCGGAAATTGCCTGATCCCAAGGTGCCGCGCACCTGGCCATGGACTATCAGTTGCGATGTGCGGTCGGCCTGCGGCTTCAACAGCACCGGGTTCATGTCCGTATGCAGCGGCACGCAGCAGGCGACTGCCTGCAACGCCTGCGCCCGGCCGATCTCGCCGCCATCGGCGGTTACAGCGGCATTGTTGGACATATTTTGCGGCTTGAACGGGCGCACCCGATAGCCGCGCCGCACCAGCGCCCGGCACAGCCCGGCGACCAGCACCGACTTGCCCACATCCGATCCGGTTCCCTGCAACATGATGGCGCCCATGGCCATCATCCCTGACCGGCGAGGCCGACCAGTGCAAGCCCCTCAGCTACCGTAGCTGCGCCGATATTCCAGCGCGTCCAATATCATGCCGCCCGCCATGAACACCGCGCCGGTGCAGGCCAGGGCCAATATCTGCCCGCCTGTGCCGGGATATTGCTGCATATAGGTGACGCCACGCTCGGTCGCGCCCAGCGCGAGCGCGTAGATGATCAGAAACGCCTCGAACTTGGTCTTGACGATGAAAAGACGTTTGATCCGTTCCATTCCGATTCCATCCGGCGTTTGGCCCCCGCCATCAGGGGGATAGATCGCCGGAAAGCTGCAGATGGTCAACAAGCGTTAACCATGATTGTTCGATCCGGGCGATCAATGTCGTGTCGCCAAGGCCATCGGGCGCGATATCTTCGGGCCAATAGGCACCAACGATCGCCGCAATCGCATCCAACTTCGCCTCATCCACCAGGAAGCGCGGATCGATCGTCGCTGGATCGGCCACGACACGCAGCCGCAGGCAGGCGGGACCACCGCCATTGGCCATGGACTGGCGCACATCGACCGGGACGAGTCGGCGGATCGGCCCGTTGCCTGCGATCATCTGCTCCAGCCATTGCCACACCGCAGGCGTCTCCCGCGCTTCGGTCGGCAGCACCAGCGCCATCTCGCCCGTCGGCAGCGTCACCAGTTGCGCGTTGAAGAGATAGCTTTTGATCGCATCGGCCAGGCTCACCGCGCTGGCGGGCACCTCGACAATCTCGACGCAGGGCAGGGCGGCACGCAGATCGGCATAGAAGCCCTCCTTGTCGGCAAAGGCCAGTTCATGGGTGAACAACACCCGCTCATTGGCCACCGCCACCACGTCATTGTGGAAGGCCCCAGCGGCAATCGCTTCCTCCGACTGCTGCACGAACAAGGTCCGCGCCGGGTCCAGCCCATGCCGCCGCGCCACTGCTTTGCTCGCCTCGACATGCTGGCGCGCAGGGAAAGGGCCGCCCGATTGGCCATAGACGAATATCTCCACCCCTGGCAGGTCATGCCGTTCGGCCAATCGCATATGATTGGCCGCGCCCTCGTCGCCAAAGGGCGGTGGCACCGGACCGTGGACAGCAAAGACGCTCTGGTCGGAAAAGGCGACCCGCAATTGCGCCAGCGTCTGCGGCCATTCATGGCTGCGATGTGCCATCGTCACCAGGTTCGCCACGGTCAAATGGGTGCGCCCGTCGCCTGTGTCGCTGGCGGGCGAGACCGTCGCCGCATTGGCCGCCCACATGGACGAGGCCGACATCGCCGCCGCGCGGATATGCGGCTCGGCCGCGCCGACATCGGTTCCAAGCTGCGCCAGCCACGCCCCATCGGGCCGCCATTGCGGCAGGAAAATACCCTGCGTCAGCCCCAGACGGATATTGCCGCGCATCTTCTCGATACCCTGCAACGCCGCCGCGCGCGGATGCGACACCGCGCCCGCATTGCGCGCAGACGCCAGATTGCCGATGCTCAAGCCCGCATAATTGTGGCTCGGCCCGATCAGCCCGTCGAAATTAATCTCGGTAACGCTCATGCCCGCCCCGCCATGGTGAACTCGACCCCCGGTTCCAGCCCGATCCGCGCTGCACTCGCCGCATCGAGCGACACGACGCCGTCCGCCTCCTGCACGAAACCCCAGGTGCAGCGATAGTCGGCCAGCCGCCCGGTTGCGATCAGCATCTTGTCGCCGCCCTTTTCATGCGTCGCGCCCAGCGTCACATCGCGCGCGCCCGCAATCGTCTTCAACTGGTCGATCTGCCCCACCATCGTCGGCCCGCCATCGAAAATATCGACATAGCCGGCATTGTCGAACCCTTCGGTCTCCAGCATCCGCATCGCCGCCCGGCCATTGGGGTGGGGCAGGCCGATGACCGCGCGCGCGCTGTCGGTCAGCATCGCGGTATAGATAGGTGTCTTGGGCATCAGGTCGGCGATGAACTGGTTGCCGTTGACGGCATTGAACTCGTCCGCCTCCTGAAAGCTCATGCCGAAAAAGCGCCCGGCCAATCCATCCCAGAAGGGCGAACCGCCCGCTTCGTCGATCACGCCGCGCAATTCGGCGATCACCTTGTCGCCAAAGCGCTGCCGATGCCCGCGAATATAGAGATAGCGGCTGCGCGAGAGTAGCAGGCCCAGCCCCTCGGCCCGTTCGCGCGGATGCAGGAACAGCCCGCCGACCTCGACCGACCCTTCCAGATCAGTGGTCAGCGAGAGCATCTGTGCCCGGAATGTCCGGCCCAGTTCGCGGCTATGCTGGGTCAGCATCCCCAGTCGATAGGAATAGAAGGGCCAGCTTTGCCCCACGGTCGAGAAAATCTGGCATGTGCCGCGCACCTGCCCCGTCTCGACATTTTCCAGCACCATGACGATCAGCTCGTCGGCAATGCCATCCTCCGTCCGAGCCAGCGCCGCCTCGGTCCGCTCCAGCTTGGCCGCCAAAGACTTTCGGTCAGGCGGCAGGTTGGTGAAGCCACCCCCGGTCAGCTTCGCCATTTCATAGAGCGTCTGCAAATCCTCCGCTCGCGCGGTTCGCATGATGAAACTCAAGCGCTTACCCTCTCTTCTTCATATCTTATATTTGCCTTGGGCGATCCGCAGCAGCGCCAGCGCCGACAATTGCGCCCGTTCGGGCAGGCTGTCGGCAATCAGAAATTCCGCGTCGCTATGAATATTTCCGCCGCGCACCCCCATCGTATCGACCACCGGCACACCGCAGGCCGCGATATTATTGCCATCGCACACGCCGCCGGTATCGCGCCAGCCAATCTCCAGCCCCAGGTCGGCACCACATTGCTTGACCAGCCCGAACAGACGCTCAGCCTTGTCATCCATCGGCTTTGGCGGCCGTCCGAAACCGCCATGCAAATGCAGGCTGACATCATGGTCGCGCGCCACATCGGCCATCGCCCGCTCGATCAACGCGCGCGCCGCCGCCTCGTCCTGCGGCGTCCGGGGCCGGAAATTGACGCGCAGCACGGCATGGTCGGGCACGACATTATTCGGCCCGCCGCCTTCGATCTTCGCCGGATTACACGAACAGCCGGGGCCGCTTCCGGCCTTTAGCCGCAGCGCCAGGTCGGCCGCCGCCAGCAGCGCATTGCGGCCCTCATCAGGATTACGTCCGGCATGGGCGCTGCGCCCGGTCACGACGATCGAGAAATTGCCGCTCCCCGCCCGCGCCCCCGCCAGCGTGCCATCGGGCAAGGCCGGTTCATAAGTGAAGGCCGCGACCTTACCCGCCGCCACTGTCTGCAACAGGCCAGCAGAGGAGGGGCTGCCCACTTCCTCGTCGCTGTTGAGGATGACGTCATAGCCAAGCATCTGCGCCGCGTCGGTCCCCTCGATCGCCCGCAGCGCCGAGAGCATGACCGCAATGCCGCCCTTCATGTCGGCAACCCCCGGCCCGTTCAGCACGCCCGGTTCGATCCAGCGCTGCGCCTGGAACGGATGATCGGCGGCAAAGACCGTATCCATATGCCCGGTGAGCAAAATCTGCACAGGTGCTTGCGGCCGCACCGACAGATGCAGATGTTGCCCATGGAGGATCGTCTCGACCTGCCCATCGGCGCGCATCGTCTCGACCGGCACAGCGTCGATCAGCGTCACGTCGCCCGGCAACACGGCAAAGCTCTCCGCCAGCGCGCTGGCCATCCGCGCCAGCCCGTCCAGATGCCGCGATCCGCTATTGATCGCCGCCCAATCCTGCACCTGCGCCAGCATCGGTGCAGCGGCGGCTCGCTCCAGCAGGGCGGTTTCGATCGATGATAAGGGGTTCATGGCAAGGGTCTATCAGAGCGCGCCGCGCGCCTCCACCCCCACCGCGTCAGAAGTCGTAGGTCAGCGTCAACCGGCTCAGCGTGTCCAGATCGCGCGCGCTCAGCAGCGTTTCCGACTCATATTGGACGTTGTAGGACAGGGCAGCGGACAGCCGTGCCGCCACCTTCGTCTCGATCGCGGTCAGCGAGTTGAGCGAATAAACCTCGCTCTCGGCATAGCCCGCCGCCGTCTGCTTGAGCGTCAGCGTCGGCGACAAGCGCCACACCGCCGCCATCGATCCACGCGCACCAAGCTTCGTCTCGCGCTCGCCGGTCAGATATTTGGCGTGTCGCACCGACGGGCCGATATCGACCTGCAAATCCAGCGGCTGGCTGACGATCAGCTTGTAGCCGATACCGACCGACCCGGTATAGCGTTCGTCATAACCGATCGACGTATCTCGCTCGAATTGGGTCAGCCCATAGGCGAAACCGCGCGGATCGAACTGATAGCGTGGCTCGTAGCTGGCGAGATAGCGTTCGCGCGAGGTCACGCCATTGGCGCGGCGATAGTCCGCCGTCGCGCTCAGCTTATGCGTCCATTGAAGGCCTGCGCGAGTCGCCGTGGCCGTGCCGCTTAGCCCCAGCTCGCTAGTGGAGCCGGTCGAGCGAAACCCGCCCGCCTCGACCCGCCCGGTCCATAATTCGGTGAACCGCGCCTCGCGAATCACGGTGTCGTGAGTCGCCTTGGTGCGTTCCTTCCAGCTATTGACCATCCGCTGGATTTCGTCACCCGACGCCGGATTGGTCTGCCGCGCGATCTTCGCCACGGTAGCGATCTCCGTCTCGCTGCCATTGGCGATCGCCGCCTCCAGCATTTCGCGTACCGATGATGGCAGCAACACGGGGTCGGCGGCCAAAGCAGGGGCGGCAAACAGGAACGACATCAGGATCAAACAGGCACGCATGGGTCCGTCATACCCGCTCGACGGCAAAACTTAAGCCCCTAAGTGCCTGTTTTGCGCACGGCCTGCCGCAGGAACGGTATCGCAACGGTCAGATCAACGATTTGAATTCCTGCAGGATATCGCGATACAGCTTGCGCTTGAACGGTACGATCAGTTCCGGCAACGTTTCAGGCTCGGCCCATTTCCAGCTGCGAAATTCGGGATGTTTGGTCTGAATATTGACGTCGCTATCCTGCCCCAGGAAACGAGCGAGATACCAATATTGGCGCTGGCCGCGATATTTGCCGCCCCATAATTTGCCCAGCAATTCAGGCGGCAGATCGTAGAAATGCTCATCCTTGGCCTTGGCGATGATCTCGACATGTTCCGGCCCTATACCGGTTTCTTCGCCCAGTTCGCGCAGCGCCGCCGCCTTGGCGTCCTCGCCCTCGTCGATCCCGCCCTGCGGCATTTGCCAGGCTTCCACGACATTATCGAGCCGTTGGCCGACGAAAACCTTACCATCCCTGTTGACCAGCATGATGCCGACGCACGGCCGATATGCCATTTCCTGTTCATTGGGCGTGGAAGCCATAAATCCCCTGAATCTTTCTCATATAGTGCCACAGACCCCAGCAGGGCACCAAACCTAAGGATAAGCGCGGCTGCCGTGCGCGTCCATGGATCGAATCGCGCATGGCCTGATTTGCGACGGGCCGTTGGTCCACAATATGCCCGATAGGGTGGTTGGAACCCGGCCCGGTGCCGCGCATTGCCCCAACATGTCCAGCAACGCCCCCGTCCTGCTCTGGCTCCGCCAGGATCTGCGCCTGTCCGATCAGGCCGCGCTCGCCGCTGCCGTGCAGGAGGGGCCGGTCATCCCGGTCTATATATTGGACGATGACACGCCGCGCAGTTGGGCGATGGGCGGCGCGTCGCGCTGGTGGCTGCACCACAGCCTAAGCCGCTTGGACGAGCGGCTGCGCGAGAAAGGGTCGCGCCTCACCCTGCGGCGCGGAGCGTCAGCCGAGATACTGGCGCAACTGGCCGAAGAAACCGGCGCGCGCCGCGTCCATGCCCTGCACCATTATGAACCCTGGTGGCGCAACGCGGAAAAGGCGGTGGCCAAGACGCTCGATCTTTGCCTTCACGACGGCGGTCTGCTGTTGCCGCCGGGCGCGGTGCGGACCGGGGCAGGGGGAATCTATCGCATCTACACGCCCTTTTCCCGCGCGGTGATGGAGCATATGCCGCCTGCGCCGCCGACCCCTGCGCCTGCGGCCATCCCGTCGCCGGACCAATGGCCAGCCAGCGACACGCTGGAGGACTGGGCCTTGCTGCCGACCAAGCCCGATTGGGCGAGCGGCTTCACCGAAGACTGGACGCCCGGCGAAGCAGGTGCCCGTGCGCATCTTACCGCCTTCCTCGATGAAGTCGGCGACTATCCGGTCGCGCGCAACCTGCCCTCGGTCGAAGGCTCCTCGCGCCTGTCGCCCCATCTCCACTTCGGCGAAATCTCGCCCGCTACCGTCTGGCACCGCGTTGCCGCTTCAGGACAGGATGCAACAGTCTATCTCAAGGAGCTGATCTGGCGCGATTATGCCCATGTGCAGATTTGCCAGATGCCGACCTATGGCTCGGAAAATGCCCGGTCGGATTTCGATGCGCTGCAGTGGCGCGATCTGCGCAGCGCCGGGTCGGACTTTACCGGCTGGAAGACCGGGCGCACCGGCTATCCGATCGTGGATGCAGGGATGCGCCAGCTTTGGGCGACCGGCTGGATGCATAACCGCGTCCGCATGATCGCCGCTAGCTTCCTCATCAAACATCTGTTGATCGACTGGCGCCACGGCGCACGTTGGTTCTGGGATACGTTGGTCGATGCCAGCTACGCCAATAACAGCGTCAATTGGCAATGGGTCGCGGGCAGCGGCGTGGATGCCAATCTCTTCACCCGCATCATGGCCCCGCTCAGCCAGTCGGAAAAATTCGACGCCGCCGCCTATATCCGCCGCTGGGTGCCCGAACTGGCCGACCTTCGCGATAGCGTCATCCACGACCCTGACGCCCATGGCGCGCGCCCTGCCGCATATCCGCCCAAGATCATCGACCATCGCGAAGGCCGCGAGCGCGCCCTGGCCGCTTATCGCCACGCAAAGGGGTGATTGCAGCGCCCGCCTGCTTCGGGCAGGAATGACGCCATGAATGCAGTCGATCCCCGCCGTGGCCGCCGCGCGCTTTCCGTGCGCCAGCCGCCCCGTTCAGGCACGCCCAGCCGGATGGGCCGCGCATTGGGACCGCTGTTCCATCGCCTGCTCGACCGGATCGACCGGGGGCTGGATCAGGGATCGCTCGATGCCATCCTGCCCGACGGCGCGCGCCGGATGCTGGGCGGTCGGGCGCCGGGGCCGCATTGCGAAGTCCATCTCGTCCACTGGCGCGCGCTGGTCCGGCTGGCGACCGGCGGGTCGGCGGGCTGGTATCGTGCCTGGGCGGCGGGCGAATGGACCAGTCCCGACCCGGTGCCGCTCTTCGCCTTGTTCATGACCAATGCCGTCGCGCTCGGCCGCGTGGCGCGCCCCAATGGCCCGACCCGCTGGATCGGCCGCGGGATCCATTGGGCACGGCGCAACAGCCGTACCGGATCGCGCCACAATATCGCCTATCATTATGACCTGGGTAATGATTTCTACCAGCTCTGGCTGGACGAACTCATGCATTATTCCAGTGCCTTATTCATTGATCCTGACAGAGAAACCGAGACTCTGGAACAGGCGCAGCGGCGCAAGGTCGATGCGATCCTCGATCGATTGGCGCTCAAGGATGGTGACAGCCTGCTCGAAATCGGCTGCGGTTGGGGCGGCCTCGCCGAGCAGGCGATGGAGCGGCGGGCGATCGCCTATACCGGCCTGACTCTCTCGACCGAGCAGGCCGATTATGCCCGCGATCGCCTCGGCTCCGGCGCTCAGATTTGCCTCACCGACTATCGCGATGCGCAGGGGCAATATGACGCCATCGCCAGCGTCGAAATGGTCGAAGCCGTTGGCCAGCGCTATTGGCCCGCCTATCTCGCCACCATCCACCGCCTGCTCAAGCCCGGCGGCCGCGCGGCGATCCAATATATCTTGATCGATGACGCCATTTTTGAACGCTACGCGCGCGGCGCGGACTTCATCCAGACCTATATCTTCCCCGGCGGAATGCTCATGTCCGAAAGCCGCTTCCGCGCGCTCGCCGAACAACAGGGGTTGGAATGGCGTGATGTGCATCGCTTCGGCCAGCATTATGCGCAGACACTCCGCCGCTGGCGCCTGCGCTTCGACCAGGCGATCGAGCAGGGCCTGCTGCCCGCCAGTTTCGACCAGCATTTCGTGGCCTTATGGCGCTATTATCTCATGTATTGCGAAGGCGGATTCCGGGGCGGCGGCATCGACGTGGCACAAGTGACGCTGGTGAAACCCACTTAAAGCCGCGTTCGTTTCAAGCGCAGTCGAGAAACGCCTGCGCCGCGTTCAGCCCTCGACCTGCATCCGATGCCCGGTCGGCGTATCGGCCGCGACCAGCCCGACGATCGCATCGGCCACGACCTCCGGCCCCTTGAGCGTTGCGGGGTCTTCCCCCGGAAAAGCCCGCGCGCGCATCGCCGTCCGGGTCGCGCCGGGATTGACGATATGGGTGCGGATGGCCGAAATATTCTTCATCTCCTCGCCATAAGCGCCCACCAGCGTTTCCAGCGCCGCCTTCGACGCGCCATAGGCACCCCAATAGGCGCGCGGGCTGACGACAGACGAGGTTACCGCCACCACCCGCGCATCGCTGCTCTTGCGCAACATGCCGTCGAACGCCGCGATCAGCGCCTGGGGGGCGGCGATATTGAGCGTCAGCAACCTGGCAAATTCCTTGGCGTCGATCGCCGGCACCGCCGCCAGCGCGCCCAGCGTCGCGGCATTTAGCACCAATATGTCGAGCGCGTCCCAGCGCCCTCCGATCGCCTGCGCCAGCCGCCCGATGCTCTCGCCATCGATCAGGTCGAGCGGCGCGATCGTCGCGCTGCCACCTGCGGCATGAATGCGCTCCTCCACCTCTTCCAGCCCGCCGGTCGTCCGCGCGGTCAGCACGACATGCGCGCCAGCCCGGCCGAGAGCCTCGGCCGTCGCCGCGCCAATGCCACGACTGGCCCCGGTGACGAGCGCGAGTTTGCCGGAAAGAGGAAGCGTGTCAGTCATAGCATCTCGTCATTTTCAAACTGATTTATGATCCGTTCGCCCTGAGCCTGTCGAAGGGCCTCACTTCCTGGAGAAGGAAGGGGCTTCGACAGGCTCAGCCCGAACGGATCTTTTAGGTTCGGAGAAAAGCGCAAGGAAAGCCCGTCAGGCCACCCGCTCAGCCAGCAATTCCAACTGATTGGTCACCACCACATCATCCTGATCGGTCAGCGCGGTGGGATAATCCCCGGTGAAACAGGCGTCGCAATATTGCGGCCGCGTGTCGGCCCGCTTCGCCTCGCCCAATGCCTTGTACAGGCCGTCGATCGAGATGAAGGACAGGCTGTCGGCATGAATGAAATCCTGCATCCCGCCCACGTCCAGCTTATGCGCCAGCAGCTTGGTGCGTTCGGGCGTGTCGACGCCATAGAAGCAGCTATGCTTGGTCGGTGGAGACGCGATCCGCATATGCACCTCTGCCGCGCCCGCCTCGCGCATCATCTGCACGATCTTCAAGCTGGTCGTCCCGCGCACGATCGAATCGTCGATCAGCACGATCCGCTTGCCTTTGATCAGCGCGCGGTTGGCATTATGCTTCAGCTTCACGCCCAGATGGCGCACCTTGTCGCCCGGCTGGATGAAGGTCCGCCCGATATAGTGCGACCGGATGATGCCGAGTTCAAACGGAATGCCCGATTGCTGGGCATAGCCGATCGCGGCGGGCACGCCGCTGTCGGGCACCGGAATCACATAATCTGCCTCGACCGGATTCTCGATCGCCAGCTGCGCGCCGATCGCCTTGCGGACCGAATAGACGCTCGACCCGTCGACGATCGAATCGGGGCGGCTGAAATAGACATGCTCGAAGATACAGGGGCGCGGATGCACCGGACCGAACGGCCGATGCGACCGGATCTCGCCTTCGTTGGTGACGATCACCAGTTCGCCCGGCTCGATCGTGCGCAGATATTCGGCACCCACCACGTCCAACGCCACCGTCTCGGATGCGAAGATCGTCGTATCGCCAAGCTTCCCCATCACCAGCGGCCGGATGCCCAGCGGATCGCGACAAGCGATCATGCCTTCGGGCGTCATGACGATCAGCGAATAGGCACCCTCGACCTGCTTCAACGCATCGATGAACTTGTCGAGCAGCGTGCGATAGCTGGACGTCGCCACCAGATGGATGATGACTTCGGTATCCGACGTCGACTGAAAGATCGACCCGCGCCGAATCAGCTCGCGCCGCACCTTCATCGCGTTCGAGATATTGCCATTATGAGCGATCGCGAATCCGCCCGAATTCAGTTCGGCATAGAGCGGCTGCACGTTGCGCAGCGACGTCTCGCCCGTGGTCGAATAGCGCACATGGCCGCAGGCCGCGTCGCCCGGCAATCCGCGAATCACCTCGTCCCGGTCGAAATTCCCCGCCACATGGCCCATGGCCCGGTGGGTATGGAAATCATGCCCGTCCCAGCTGGTGATACCGGCGGCTTCCTGCCCCCGATGTTGTAGCGCGTGGAGGCCAAGCGCGACGATAGCGGACGCCGTATCAGCGCCCGAAACGCCGAAAATGCCGCATTCCTCGCGCAACTTGTCGTCGTCGAAGGGGTTCGTAGTCATCATGGGTGCGAGCGGTTCCATAGCCGTTCCTGACGACCCATAAGGAATATCCAGGGGTCGTCGTTGAGCGCGCATATAGTCACTCGAAGCCGCTTTGTCGCCCTCCTGTCACAAAAAAGCGTCGAGGCGTGTCGCAACGCAGCGTTTCAGCTGGCCCGCTATCCGCAAAACGCCCCACTGGCATTGCCCTGCATGCTCCGCTACAGACGCAGCCCTGATGCATCGTTTCGCCAATCCCGCCCGCTTCCTCAAGATCGCGCGCCCGTTGACGGGCTGGCTGTTCTGGCCGGGGCTTGCCCTGTTGCTGGCGGGCTGCGCGTGCGGGCTGTGGCTGACGCCCGCCGACTATTTGCAAGGGCAGACGGTGCGCATCCTTTATATCCATGTGCCTGCCGCCTGGCTCGGTATGGGTGGCTGGACCGGCATCGCCATCGCCGCGCTGATGCAATTGGTGTGGCGGCATCCGCTTGCCGCCGTGGCAGGCCGCGCCATTGCCGCGCCCGGCGCGCTGTTCACCGCCATCTGCCTTGCCACTGGATCGATCTGGGGCCGGCCCACCTGGGGCACCTGGTGGGAATGGGACGGGCGCATGACCTCCATGCTGGTCCTGCTTTTCCTCTATCTCGGCTATATCGCGCTCGCCAATGCCAGCGCCCGCCAAGGGGCCGGGCAGGGCGGTGTCAGCAACGTCACTGCCATCTTCGGCCTTGTCGGCGCGGTCAATATTCCGATCATCAACCGCTCGGTCGTCTGGTGGAACAGCCTGCATCAGGGGCCATCGATCACGATGCGCGGGTCCAGCATCGACATGGCGATCCTGTGGCCGCTGGGCCTGACGTTGCTCGGCTTTACACTCTGGTTCGGCGCGATCGTCCTGATGCGGATGCGCGCGATCCTGGCGCAGAATAAGGTCGAGGCGCGTATGCAGCGTCTCGCGAGAGGGTGACCCCGATGCAGCAATGGACCTTCGTCATCGCCGCCTATGCGGTCACGCTGCTGGGTACGGCGGCGGTCAGCTGGCTCAGCTGGCGCACGATGCGCCGTGCCGAGGCCCAGGCCGAGCAACTGGCGGAGCATCCATGAAGGCCAAGCATCAACGGCTGATCCTCGCACTCGCGGCGCTGGTCGCGCTCATCGGCGCAGGCCTGCTCGCTGCCTCCGCGCTCAAGGATGAGGCCGCCTATTTCTATGCGCCCGGCGATGTGAAGACCAAGGGCGTCGAACCCGGCAAACCGATCCGCCTGGGCGGCATGGTGGTCAAGGGCAGCCTCAAGCGCGCACCCGATGGCGTCACCATCACTTTCGACGTCACCGACGGCAAGGCCACCGTCCCTGCCACCTTCAGCGGCATCGCGCCCGACCTGTTCAAAGAAGGCAGCGGCGTCGTCGCCGAAGGATCGTTCGATACCAAAGGCACCTTCTTCGCCACCAACCTGCTCGCCAAACATGACGAACGCTATATGCCGCGCGAATTGGAAGGCATGAGCTACAACGAAACCACCCGCGAGATCGAGGTGGACCGGTGAGGCTGTACGATATTCTCATCCTCCCCTGGCAGGGGAGGTGGCAACGCGAAGCGTTGACGGAGGGGTGTCACCCTCTCGATAGCAGGACACCCCTCCGTCTGGCCTGCGGCCAGCCACCTCCCCCACAGGGGGAGGATCATTTTTGCGTGGATAAGGCCCCATGATCGCCGAAATCGGCCTCGCCGCGCTCTGGCTCGCCGCCGCGCTTGCGCTGCTGCAGCTTGTCCTCGCCTTCACGGGCCTCAAGGGCAACAAGCCCGATCTGCTCGCCGCTGTGCGTCCCGCCGCCGTGGCGCAGGGCGTGTTGACTGCCGTCGCCTTCATCGCGCTCGTCATGCTCTTTCTGCGCTCGGACATGTCGGTGCTGCTGGTCGCGACCAACAGCCATTCGGCCAAGCCCTGGCTCTATAAGTTCGCGGGCACTTGGGGCAATCATGAAGGGTCGATGCTGCTCTGGGTCACGGTCATGGGCGTCGCCGGTGCTGCCGTCGCGCTGTTCGAACGCGCGCTGCGCCGCGACACCCATATGGCGACGTTGGGCGGGCAGGCCGCGATCAGCCTCGGCTTCTACGCCTTCCTGCTCTTCTCCTCCAACCCCTTCGCCCGCATCGCTCCCGCACCGGCGGACGGGCAGGGGCTGAACCCGCTGCTGCAAGACCCCGGTCTCGCCTTCCATCCGCCCACGCTCTATATCGGCTATGTCGGTCTCTCCGTCGCCTTCTCCTTTGCGATCGGCGCGTTGCTGACGCGGCAGGTCGATGCCGCCTTCGCCCGCGCGATGCGCCCCTGGGTGCTGGCCGCCTGGGTGATGCTGACGCTGGGCATCACGGCGGGCAGCTATTGGGCCTATTATGAACTGGGTTGGGGCGGCTGGTGGTTCTGGGACCCGGTCGAAAATGCCTCGCTGATGCCCTGGCTCGCCGCGACGGCCTTACTCCACAGCGTTACCGTGCTGGCGACCCGCGATGCCCTGCGTGCCTGGACGGTCATGCTGGCGGTCGTTGCTTTCTCCATGTCGATGGTCGGCACCTTCCTCGTCCGTTCAGGCATCCTTACCAGCGTCCATGCTTTTGCGGTGGACCCGGAACGCGGCAGCTTCATCCTCGGCCTGCTCGCCCTCTATATCGGCGGGGCGCTTGCCCTGTTCGGCTGGCGCATCGGTGCCGTGCGCGAAGGCGCGCCGTTCGAACTGGTCAGCCGTGAAACCATGTTGGTTATCAATAACTTGCTGCTGACGGTCATATTGGGCCTGGTCCTGATCGGCACCCTCTATCCGCTGATGACCGAAGCCTTCGGCCACAAGGTGTCGGTCGGCGCGCCCTATTTCGACCGGATCGCCGGGCCGATCGCGCTCGCGTTGATGATCGCCATGGCCGTCGGCCCACTGGTGCGCTGGCGCAGGGACGATGGGCGGGTGGTGACCAAACGTTTGGTAATCCCCTTTCTCATAGCGCTATCCTTGTCTGCTTCGCTGTCCGTTTTGGCCTGGGGCCGCATCGGTATCCTGCCTTTCCTTGGCCTCGTTATCGCCGGAGCGGTCGGCGTCGCCAGCCTTGCGCCCTTGTGGAAACGCAATCTGCGCCGCACCCCGCTCTTCACCTATGGCATGGTCATCGCGCATCTCGGCTGCGCGGTCAGCTTAGGCGGCATGGCCAGCGACTCCGCCTTCACGGTCGAGAAGCTGGTCGCCGCCCGCCCCGGCGACATGATCCAGACCGCAGGCTGGCAGCTTCGTTTCGTACAGATCCAACCCATAGCGGGTGATAACTGGACCGCGCTCCAGGCCGACATGGAAGTCCGTCGCGGTGGCCGCCCGGTGATGATCCACCCCCAGTCCCGCTTCTTCGCCTCGCCCCCGACCACGACCAGCGAGGCCGCTTTGCTGACCCGTTGGAACGGCCAGCTGTACGTCGTGCTAGGCGAAGAGGTCGAAGGCGGCCGCTGGCAACTGCGCATCTGGTGGAAGCCCTTCGTCACTCTCATCTGGTTGGGCGGCATCCTGATCGCGCTGGGCGGCTTCCTGGCCCTACTCGGTCGCGAACGGCGCGGCTGGCTGATGAAGTGGCGCGCCAGGGCGGCAACCGCATGAGAAAGCTTTTGATCTGGCTGCCGCTTGGGCTGTTCCTCGGCTTCATCGCCCTGTTCGCCAGCGGTCTGTTCCAGCCCGATGACCGCGTCATCCACTCCCGCCTGATCGGCCAGCCGCTCCCGGCTTTCACGCTGCCTGCCGCCGCCAGCGACCGCCCGCCGCTCGCCAGCGCACAGATGGCCACCGGCCAGCCCCGCCTGCTCAACATCTTTGCCAGCTGGTGCGTCCCGTGCGCAGCGGAAGCCCCGCAATTGCTGGCGCTCAAGCAGGCCGGTGTCCCGATCGACGCCATCGCCATCCGCGACGCCCGGCCCGATGTCGATGCCTTCCTCGCTCGCTACGGCAATCCCTATGCCCGCATCGGCCTCGACGCCCGCAGCGCCGTCCAGATCGCGCTCGGATCGTCCGGGGTGCCTGAAACCTTCGTCATCGATGGCAAGGGGCGCATTGCCTACCAGCATATCGGCGACATCCGCGCCGATGATGTGCCGATGATCCTCGAAAAGCTGAGGGCCGCGCAATGAGACTGATCATGGCTTTCCTCCTCGCGCTGATCGCGACGCCGCTCGCGGCCCAGACCGCGCTGCCGCCTGCCCCCTGGGCCGATCGCCAACTCGTCGACCCCGCACAGGAGCGCAAGGCCAAGGCACTGATGGAAACCATCCGCTGCCTCACCTGCCAGAGCCAGTCGATCGCCGACAGCAATGCCAGCATGGCCGGTGACATGCGCTCGCAAATCCGCGAACGGATCATGGCGGGCGAGCAACCCGAAGCGATCCGCACTTGGCTGATCGCCCGCTATGGCGACTGGGTCAGCTACGAGCCTACCGCCGCCCCCATTCTTTGGCCGCTCTGGGGTGCGCCCTTGCTGCTGCTCGGCCTCGGCCTGCTGCTGCTGCGCGGCCGGATCAAGCGAAGGGCGCGGTCATGACCGGCTGGTTCCTCGCCTTCGGCCTCGCGGCTCTGACCTTCCTCGCCATGCTGCTGCTTGGCCGCATCCCCCGTTCGGCGCGAGAGATCAGCACGGCCGCGCTCCTGCTGGGGCTTGCGGGCTATGCCTGGCAGGGGAACCCTGGTCTTGCCGGTGCGCCGCGGTCGACCAAGCCGGTCGAGGGCCAGTTCGACGAGGAGCTGGCCGAAGAACGGCGCAGCCTCGGCGAACGTTTCGGCCCGACCGGGCAATGGCTGATTCTGTCCGATGGCCTGGGCCGTCAGGGTAAGACGAAGGATGCCGCCAACATCCTGCTTTCGGGCCTGCGCGCGCGGCCCGACGACGCCACGCTCTGGCTCGGCTTTGGCAATGCGCTCGTCGCCCATGCCGATGGCATATTGTCGCCGGGTGCGGATTTCGCGTTCCGGCGGGCCATGGCGCTCGATGCCGAAGGTCTTGCGCCGCGCTATTTCTACGGCCTGGCGCTGGCACGCAACAACCAGTTGCAGGCTGCTCGTGGCATCTGGGCTCCGTTGGCGGAGAGCGCGCCGGAAGACAGTCGGATGAAGACGGAACTTCAAGCCAATATCGCGCGTATCGACGCCCTTCTGGCTCAGGATGGAACGGCCGCACCTTAGGCACGCAGCGTCGCATTGCACGCCCCCGGAGGGCATGGTAGGGCGCGGCGGTTTGTGGGGTGACAGCATCGTCCGTCATCGCTTCTCTTCGGATGTCGACACAGTATGACCATTGCGTTTTTCCTGCATGGCTGACCTGCTTCCCAACACCGCGCCGACGTCCGGCGAGGAAGAATCCGGCCACGGCCATGCCCGGCAGAAGGCCACCGTCAAGCTGGTGGTCGGCGCGATCGGCATCGTCTTTGGCGACATCGGCACCAGCCCGCTCTACGCCTTTCGCGAAACCTTCGCCGGGCATCATGAACTGACGCTCGACCCCGACCATATATTGGGTGTCATCAGCCTGATGTTCTGGTCGATGATGCTGGTGGTGACGCTGAAATATGTCAGCATCATCATGCGCGCCGATAATAAGGGTGAGGGCGGCAGCCTGGCGCTGCTGGCGCTGATCAACGGCCAGACGAAGACGCAGCGCTGGTCGCGCGGCATCGTCCTGTTGGGCGTCTTCGCGACGGCGCTCTTCTACGGCGACTCGATGATCACACCGGCCGTCTCGGTCCTGTCCGCGGTCGAGGGGCTTGCCGTTTATAATCCGGTGCTGGCCCCTGCGATCCTGCCAGTGGTGATCCTGATTCTTGTCGGGTTGTTCTGGATACAGGGGCTGGGCACCAACAAGGTCGCGACCCTGTTCGGTCCGATCATGCTGCTCTATTTCGTGACGATCGCGACGCTGGGCATCCTCTCGATCATCAAGACGCCCGGCATCCTCTACGCCTTCAACCCCTATTGGGCGGTGATGTTCTTCGTCACCGATCCGCTGCCCGCCTTCCTGGCGCTCGGTTCGGTCGTGCTGGCGGTGACGGGGGCCGAAGCCCTCTATGCCGATATGGGCCATTTCGGCCGCAATCCGATCCGCGTGTCCTGGCTCGCCTTCGTGCTGCCCGCGCTGATGCTCAACTATATGGGGCAGGGCGCGTTACTGTTCCGAGAGGGGGCCGCAGCGCTCGACAGTCCCTTCTACAATCTCGCCCCGCAATGGGCGCAGTTGCCCCTCATCGCACTCGCCACCATGGCCGCGATCATCGCGTCGCAGGCGGTGATTTCCGGCGCTTTCTCGGTCACGCAACAGGCGATCCAGCTCGGCTTCATGCCGCGCCTGCGCATCGCCCACACCAGCGCCGCGACCGCGGGCCAGATCTACATCCCCCTCATCAACTGGGGCCTGATGGTGATGGTCATCCTGCTGGTGCTGACCTTCAAGACCTCGTCCAACCTGACCGCCGCCTATGGCATCGCGGTCACGGGTGCGATGTTCATCGACAACGTCCTGCTGACCGTCGTGCTGTACCGGCTGTGGAACTGGAAATGGTATTATGCCGCGCCGGTGCTGGCGGTGTTCTACATCGTCGATGGTGCCTATCTCGCGGCCAACCTGACCAAGGTGCCCGATGGTGGCTGGTTCCCGCTGCTGATCGGCTTCATCATCTTCACCCTGCTGACCACCTGGTCGCGCGGTCGCCGCCTGGTGCAGGATCGGTTACGCGAAGCCGCGATGCCGATCCCGGTGTTCGTGGCGTCGGCCGCCAACAGCGCGGTGCGCGTGCCGGGCACGGCGGTCTTCATGACCTCGACGCCCGATGGCGTGCCCCATGCGCTGCTCCACAATCTCAAGCATAACAAGGTGCTGCACGAGCGAGTCATCCTGCTGACGGTCAAGATCAAGGACGTACCGGTGGTCGAAGATGACGGCCGCTGCAAGCTGGAGGATCTGGGACGCGGCTTCTTCCGTATGGTCCTGCAATATGGCTTCATGCAGGAACCCGATGTGCCCGCCGCGCTTAAGAATGTGTCGGGCTGTGGTCAGGCGTTCAAGATGATGGACACCAGCTTCTTCCTGGCCCGTCAGACCCTGTTGCCGTCGTCCAAACCCGGCATGCCGCTTTGGCGCGAAAAAATCTTCGCCTGGATGCTCCGCAACGCGGAAAGCGCGATGGAATTCTTCCGCCTGCCCACCAACCGCGTGGTCGAACTGGGCAGCCAGGTCGAGATATAGAAAAGGGCGCGGCCTTCGCAAAGGCCGCGCCCCACAGGCTTACGTCATTCCACAGCTCAGGCGGCGTCGCGGTCCTTGGCGGTGATCTCCACAAGCTGACCGCCATTGATGGCGATTTTCTTGGGCTTCATCGCTTCGGGCACTTCGCGCAAAAGGTCGATGACCAGCAGACCATCGGCCAAGTCGGCCTTTTCCACCCGCACGAAATCGGCGAGTTCGAACCGCCGCTCAAAGCTGCGGTTGGCGATGCCGACATGCAGATATTTGGACCGATCCGATGCAGACCCTTCATCCTTGCGACCGACCACCTGCAGCAGGTTTTGCTGCGCGGTGATGTCGATCTCGTCGGGACGAAAACCTGCAACGGCCAGCGTCACGCGATAGCGATCCTCCGACAGGCGCTCAATGTTGAACGGGGGATAATTGTCACCCTGGCTCAACCGGGCGTTGTTTTCGATCAGGTCGAACAGACGATCGAAACCGACGGTGGAACGACGATAGGGGGTAAGGTCAAATGCACGCATTGTCATAATCTCCCAAAGAGCAAAATGAACGGGCCGGACCCGAAACAGGCGTCCGGCGATACTGCGCCCAACCCCATAAGGCGGCTGGACAGCGTGGATATGGTTTTGAGCTCGACGGTTTCAAGAGGGCGAAACGGGCATAGCGCGCGCGGAAAAATGCCGACCTTGGACCTTTTGTCCAATGGCGATCGTTGGGCGCGAAGGACAAATAAAAAGCGCCCGGATCGTGTTTTCACGATCCGGGCGCTTCATAGACGATTGCTCGTCTCCCCCTTGGTCTGCCTCAACCGCTTCTCAGCCCCCTAAGCTCGAAGCGGGATGCAGTATCCCTGAACCACGGCCTTTTACCTGTGCTTCTAGGGTCTTGCTATGACTGCGGCGGGCCGGAGTCACGGGCAAAATCGGGCGTCTGTGATTTTGCGGTGCGCCCTGTGGCCGTGATGCAACAATCTGGCAATGCTTGCCGTTCGGTCCCGCCATGCCTAGACGATCAGCCTATCCTTCCACAGAGGCCGTCCGCGCCAAATGATTCTTTCCCGCTACGAACGCATGATCGCCAAGCGCTACCTTTTGCCCGGCAAGGGGGAGGGGTTCATCTTCCTCGTCGCCGGCATCAGCCTGGCGGCGGTGATGCTCGGCGTCGCCGCGCTCATCATCGTGATGAGCGTCATGAACGGCTTTCGCGCCGAACTGTTCGACAAGATCGTGGGGCTGAATGGCCATGCGGTGGTGCAGGGCTATGGCGGTCGCCTGCCGGACTGGCAGTCGGTGTTGGCGCAGGCGAGGGCGACGCCCGGCGTCACCAACGCGACGCCGATGATCGAGCAGCCCTTACTCGCCACCTTCAATGGCCGGGTCGAAGCCGTGCTGGTGCGTGGCATGACGGTGCCCGACATCCGCACTAACAAGACGCTCAAGGGCAAGGTGCTGGCGGGGACGCTCAACAATCTGACCGCCAATAGCAGCCGGATCGGCATCGGCTCGCGGCTGGCGGAAAATCTCGGCATCCAGTTGGGCGACAGCCTGACCATCATCAATCCGGCCGGTCGCTCGACCCCCTTCGGCACCGTGCCGCGCCAAGTTGCCTATCAGGTCGCCGCCATCTTCGAAGTCGGCGTCTATGATTATGACAAGGCGTTCGTGGTCATGCCGATGGAAGATGCGCAGACGCTGTTGCTGCTCGGCGACGTGGTCGGCATGATCGAAGTCGAGACCGTCGATGCCGATCGGGTCGGCCAGATATTGGAGCCGCTCGCTGTCAAAGTCGCCGGGCGCGCTGTCGTCACCGACTGGCGACAGATGAACGCTTCGCTGTTCGAGGCGCTGGCCGTCGAGCGGATCGCAATGTTCGTCGTTCTATCGATCATCGTGCTGGTCGCCGTGTTCAATATCCTGTCCTCGCTCATCATGCTGGTCCGCGCCAAGACGCGCGACATCGCCATCCTGCGGACGATGGGGGCCAGCCGGATCGGCCTGGTCAAGATTTTCATGACCGTGGGCGTAACCATCGGCACGCTGGGCATGGTGGCGGGCATGATACTGGGCTTCACCTTCCTTTTCTTCCGCCAGGGGATCGTCAACGCGATCCAGTTCGTGACGGGGCAAAATCTCTGGGATCCCTCGATCCGCTTCCTGACCGAACTGCCATCGCAGCCCGATCCGGTGGAGATTGCCACCATTTGCATCATGGCGCTGGTGTTCAGCTTCCTTGCTACCCTTTATCCGGCCTTCAAGGCCGCCAATACCGATCCGGTCCAGGTGCTGCGCTATGAATGACATATTGAAGGTCACGGGCCTCACCCGCAGCTTCACCCAGGGCGGCGTCACCATCGACGTGCTGCGCGGCGTCGACCTCAATGTGGGGCCGGGCGAGATCGTCGCCCTGCTCGGTCCATCGGGGTCGGGAAAATCAACGCTGCTCCAGGCCGTAGGCTTGCTGGAGGGCGGCTTCGATGGATCGATCCGCATCGGCGGCGAGGAAGCGGCCAAGCTCGACAATGACGGCCGCACCCGCCTGCGTCGCGACGCGCTGGGCTTCGTCTATCAGTTCCACCATCTGCTGCCCGATTTCAACGCGACCGAAAATGTGATCCTGCCCCAGGTGATCCGCGACGTGGACATGGGTGCAGCCAAGGCGCGTGCCGAATCGCTGCTGACCGCGCTTGGCCTCGGCCACCGGCTCGACCATCGCCCCAGCCAATTGTCAGGCGGCGAGCAGCAGCGCGTCGCCGTCGCCCGCGCGCTGGCCAACCGCCCCGCGTTGGTGCTGGCCGACGAGCCGACCGGCAATCTGGACGAGCGCACCGCCGACATCGTGCTTGCGGAATTTTTAGGGCTAGTCCGTGGCGAAGGCTCCGCAGCGCTGGTCGCCACGCATAATGAGCGGCTGGCGCAAAAGATGGACCGGGTGGTTCGCCTGCACGAAGGACGGCTGGAACAACATTAATGCACGGCGCGACACCAACATGGATGTTGCGCCTTGTCTGTCACTGCGCCATCGCGGCCAGCTTCTCCGGGCCGATCGCCTGGACCGCAGACTTGAGTTCGTCGATATTGGCCACGGTGCCATTGGCGGACAGCATGAAGCGATTGGCAATGCTCGTCGCATATTTGCCGTCGCGGCTTTCCTTATCCCAGCTTTCGTTGACCAACTGTCCATCGACCGTCTGCGTACGCTCATAGCCGGTCGCTGTTTCGCGGTTGGACTGGACGTTGAACGCTGCGCCGATCCCGGTCATCGCGCCCATCGCCGCCATGTCGATGATTTCCACCTTCATATCGTCGTCGCCTGCCTGATAGCGGGCGCTGGCCTGCGCGCCGCCAGCCATTCCCGCGCTTTCGATTTCGGTCCGCTCGAACCGACCGATTCGTTCAGGCAGCAACGCCTGCAGCGCAGACGGGGACAGGGTGACGGTGGGTGCGCCGGTCTTGGCCGCATCCTCCATCTTGCGCGCGGCTTCCTCCATCTTCTTGCCGGCGGCGTCGAGTTTGCCGAGATCGACTGTGCCGACACCCGGAATGGTCATTTGCCCATCGACTGCGGAGTCCCCCACTGATGGCGCTGCAAATCGCGAAAAGGGCGCTGCGACGGCACCGGCAAGGAGCGACAGCAAAATGGCGGCGACGATCGTCACGATCGTATAAGGCATGGCTTTGTCGGCTGGTGCCCGCATCAATCGTGGCAAGCCGAGATACAGGAGATAGAGGCTGTAGAGCCCCAATATATTCAATATGCCGAGCATCGGCAGCAGCAGGAATATTCCGGCCAGCCAACTTGCCGTCGCCGAATAGGCCGCCACCTTGACCGCCTTGATCATATCCTTCTGGCCGCCGAACCGGGGTGCCAGCATGTTGATCAGCCAGGCCAGCACGAACAGGCCGATCAGTGAAAAGACATATTGGGCAATGGCGCTGCCAACGGCGCCGACCAGCGATGGCCGAAAGCTTATGCCAAGCGCGCCATAGCCGAACATCTGGCCACCAATCAGCCCGACCAGCGGCGGTATCGTCGCCAGGATCATCGCATAGCCGATGAAGATGCTGCCGATGCTGGCAGGTTCGGCGTCGATGACTTCCCATTCGCTTTTGGGTTTGAGCAATATGGATTTCGCCCTGTCGATCAGTCCGGGGGGCGTGGAAACCGGGTTCATGTCCGTCATGATGGCCTTCTCCCTGTTTGTCGCGGAATTTGACCAGCAGGACGCCGCGAAGGCAAGATCATTGTGCGATTTGGAAGAATGATGGGCAGGGGGCTGGCGTCGACTCGCGGCAGGTGCATATTGGGGCCATGCCTCATGCCGCTTTCGTTCCCCTCCGCATTTTCTCCTCCTACACCATGCTGGAAGGCGCGATCGATCCCAAGGTCATCGCCAAACAGGCCAAGGCGCTGGGCTTTCCCGCCGCCGCGATTACCGACCGCAACGGGCTATATGGCTCGATGGCCTTTTCCGATGCCTGCAAGAGCGATGGGGTGCAGCCGATCATCGGCGCAATGCTCGGTATCCTGCGGCCGGGCCGTCCGGCCAATGCGTCGGCGGTCCATGACTGGCTTGCCCTCTATGCGCAGGATGCGACGGGCTATGACAATCTTTGCGCGCTCGTTTCGATGGCGCATCTCGACCGGCCCTTGGAAGAAGTCCCCCATGTCGGCCTCGACGTGCTGGAGGGGCGCACCGAGGGTTTGATCGCGCTAACCGCGGGCGGGGAGGGAGCGCTGGCGCGCCTCTTTGCCGAGGATCAGCCCGACGCCGCTTTTGCCTATGCCGATCGGTTGCAGGCATTATTTCCCGACCGGCTCTATATCGAACTCTGTCGTCGTCTCGACCCCGTCGAGGGCAAGGCCGAGCCGCATCTGCTTGATCTGGCCTATGCGCGCGACCTGCCGTTGGTGGCGACCAATCCGACCTGCTTTACCGAGCCACATTTCCACGCGGCGCATGACGTCATGCTCTGCATCGCCGACAGCGCCTATGTCGACATGCCCGACCGGCGCACCAGTTCGCCCGACGCCTGGATGAAGCCGACCGGCGAGATGAAGCGGCTGTTCGAGGATCTGCCCGAAGCGCTCGCCAACACTTTGGTCGTGGCGCAACGCTGCGCCGTCGCCGCGCCCAAGCGCAAGCCGATCCTTCCGAGCCTCGCCGGTGACATTGAAGGTGAAGCGCGGATGCTGCGCGACTTGGCGAGCGCAGGCCTTGACGCGCGGCTCGCCAAACTGGGCATTATCGACGCTGCGGCCCGTCAGCCCTATCTGGACCGGCTCCAGTTCGAGACGGACATCATCATCCAGATGGGCTTTCCCGGCTATTTCCTGATCGTCGCCGATTTCATCAAATGGGCCAAGGATCATGATATTCCGGTGGGTCCGGGCCGTGGTTCGGGTGCCGGGTCGGTCGTTGCCTGGGCGCTGCTGATCACCGACCTTGATCCGCTGCAACTGGGCCTGCTGTTCGAACGCTTCCTGAACCCGGAACGTGTGTCGATGCCCGACTTCGACATCGACTTTTGCGAAACCCGGCGCGGCGAGGTGATCCGCTACGTCCAGCAAAAATATGGCGTCGACCATGTCGCGCAGATCATCACCTTCGGAAAGCTGAAGGCCCGCGCTGTGCTGAAGGATACCGGCCGCGTGCTTCAGATGAGCTATGGCCAGGTCGATCGCCTTGCCAAGCTGGTGCCGAACCACCCGACCGATCCCTGGACCCTGGAACGCTCGTTGAACGGCGTTGCCGAGTTCCGCGCAGAATATGACAATGACGCGCAGGTCAAACGGCTGATCGACTATGCGATGAAGCTGGAGGGCTTCCCGCGCCACAGTTCCACCCATGCAGCGGGCGTGGTGATCGGCGACCGGCCCTTGCAGCAGCTCGTGCCGCTCTATCGCGACCCTCGATCCGACATGCCCGTCACCCAGTTCGACATGAAATATGTCGAAGGCGCAGGCCTCGTAAAGTTCGACTTTCTGGGGTTGAAGACTCTGTCGGTGCTGCAAAAGGCGGTTCAGCTTTTGGCGGCGCGCGGCGTGACGGTCGATCTCGACACGCTCGCCTGGGACGACAGCGCGGTCTACGACCTGCTCCAGCGTGGCGATACGGTCGGCGTGTTCCAGTTGGAATCCGAAGGCATGCGCAAGACGCTTGCGGCTGTCCGACCGACTAATTTCGGCGACATCATCGCGCTCGTCTCGCTTTATCGGCCCGGCCCGATGGACAATATTCCCATGTTCGGCCGTCGCAAGAACGGTCAGGAGGCGATTGAATATCCCCACATATTGCTGAAACCGATCCTCGAAGAAACCTATGGCATTTTCGTCTATCAGGAACAGGTGATGCAGGCCGCGCAGATCCTGGCGGGCTACAGCCTGGGCGACGCCGACCTGTTGCGCCGCGCCATGGGCAAGAAGGTCAAGGCCGAGATGGACGCGCAGCGCTCGCGTTTCGTCGAGGGCTGCGCCGCCAAGAGCGACATTCCCAAGGCCAAGGCGAATGAACTGTTCGACTTGATCGACAAATTTGCAGGCTATGGTTTCAACAAGAGCCACGCCGCCGCCTATGCGCTGCTCGCGTATCAAACCGCCTGGCTGAAGGCGCATTATCCGGCGGAATTCTACGCTGGGTCGATGGCCTTCGATATCCATCTGACCGACAAGCTGACGATCTTCGTCGATGATATGCGCCGCATGGGGCTGACCTGCCTTGCGCCCGACATCAATCGCAGTCAGGCGGACTTTTCGGTCGAGGCGGTTCCTCATGAAGGCGAAGACCCGCGTTTGGGTTTTGCCGTGCGCTATGCGCTGGGTGGCCTCAAAGGCGTGGGCGAAAAAGCGATGGACCAGTTAGTCGCGGAGCGCGATGCGGCTGGGCCATTCAAATCGCTGGACGATTTCGCTGACCGCATCGAACCGCGCCTGCTCAATCGGCGGCAGT
Organism: Sphingomonadales bacterium RIFCSPLOWO2_12_FULL_63_15; assembly: GCA_001829085.1. GTDB lineage: Bacteria > Pseudomonadota > Alphaproteobacteria > Sphingomonadales > Sphingomonadaceae > Sphingobium. The sequence continues at coordinate 101,456 of MIAK01000051.1, forward strand.
TGGAAAGCCTGGCGGCGGCGGGGGCGTTCGATGATGTCCATCCCGACCGCGCGGGAGTCCATGCGGCGGCGGAAACGATTCTGGCTGTGGGCGTCAGTGCGGCGCAGGCGCGTGAGAGCGGGCAGGGCGGCCTGTTCGGCGACGTCGAAACGCCCCATGCCGATGTCCGCATTCCGCCGCATCAGGCCTGGACAGTGTCGGATCGCATGGCACAGGAAAAGGAGGCGTTCGGCTTCTATTTCTCCGCCCATCCCGTCGATCGCTACCGCCATCTGGCCGACGCGCGCGGCGCGCGCAGCTATGGCGCGGTCTGTCAGCAGCCGGTGGGCATGCCCAACGAGGAAGGGCGCGTCATGACCATCATGGCGGCCATGGTGGAAGATGTGCGCTGGCGCGAAACCAAGCGCGGCGCGCGCTACGCCAATGCGACCTTCTCCGACAGTAGCGGCCAGTTTCAGGCCAGTTGTTTCGAGGAAGATGCGTGCAAGGCCATCGAGGAACTGGCGCGCGATGGTGATTGCGCCTTGCTGGTTGTGGAACTGGACCGGCTACCGGGCGAGGAAACCCCGCGTGTTACTGTTCGCGGGGTGGAACCCTTCCGCCAGATCGCCAGTGCCTCGCGCATGGAACTGACGGTCGATGTAGAAACGGCCGAGGCGGTTGCCAAGCTGGCCGAGATATTGGGGCAGGCCGAAGGCGGGCGCAGCGAAATCTTCCTGCGCGCGCCGGTCAGCGATGGCCAGGCGGCGCGCGTCTTCCTGGGCGACAGGTTCAGCCTGGGCGCGGATCAGGTCGATGCGATCGGGGCGATCCGGGGTCTGACCATCCATCGCTTCGAGCGGATGGACGTGAAAGCGGACGGCTATAAGACGCGTACGCGCCGGTCGGGCATGCGGTTGGTCGGCTGATCAGAAGAGCCGCATCTGCGCGCCTTCGGGTGGGCGGAACAGGTCGGTGCGCAAGGTCAGCCGCTCGTCGCCAAAGCCTGCCCTCCGCCGCGCCTTGACGAAGCGGCTGCGGATCAGGTCGGCCCAGACCCCGTGGCCGCGCATCCGGCTGCCGAAATTAGGGTCATTGTCGCGCCCGCCGCGCAGGTCGCGGATGATGGCCATCACCTTGGCCGCGCGGTCGGGGTGATGCGCGTCGAGCCAGGCCCGAAACAGCGGCGCCACCTCATGCGGCAGGCGGACGAGGATATAGTTGATATCTCGCGCGCCTGCTGCCGCGACGCGGGCGACGACGCTTTCGATTTCATGATCGTTGATGGCCGGAATGATCGGCGACATATTGGCTGTCACGGGAATGCCCGCTTGCGCCAGTTGCGCGATCGCCTCCAGCCGCCGCTCGGGATGGGGTGCGCGCGGCTCCAGCGTGCGGGCGACCTTAGCATCGAGCGTCGTGACGGAAATCATGACTGCCACCAGATTGTCGCGCGCCAGGTCCGCGAGCAGATCGATGTCGCGCAGGATGCGGTCGGACTTGGTCGTGATGAAGGTGGGGTGCCGCGTTTCGACCAGCACCTCCAGCACCTGGCGCGTGATCCGCCAGTCCTTCTCGATCGGTTGATAGGGATCGGTATTGGTGCCCATCGCGATCGGCGCAACGCTGTAACTTTTTTTGGTCAGTTCGGCGCGTAAAAGGGCGGCAGCGTCGGGTTTCGCGAACAGCTTGGTTTCGAAATCCAGCCCCGGCGACAGGTCATGATAGGCGTGGCTGGGCCGCGCGTAACAATAGATGCAGCCATGTTCGCATCCCACTAACGGATTTATTGACTGGCTAAATCCAATATCTGGGCTTGAATTTCTTGATATAATTGTCTTGGAGTGGAGGACTTGGACAGTCGTTTTGGGTCTTTGGACTGGCCCGTCGATCGTTTCGACGGCATCCAACCAATCCCCATCAGCCTCACGCAGGGGCAGATTGAACCGCGCTGACGTTTTGTTGTTCGTCGCGCCTCGACCTTTAACGACTTCCGACATATGAGAACAGATAGCGAACTTCTGGCATTAATGGAAGTGTATACGGTTGCCTGAGTGCGTCCGTATGCTACAGAAAGACATGTTGGATGAGCCTAATCAAGAAGCTATTAACTTAAGAGAAGCCCACATGCGTGACGTCCGTCGTCGCGCACATATCATGGCCGCTGACCTTATTTTATTAAAAGGGCTATATTCATCGATTGATACTAGCGATGAAGTTGCAGCCGAAGCAGCCAAAATGATACGAGGTGGAACTGTCGGTACTTTCGATTGCTACTGCACCGTATGTCAGAAAGAAACGTCATTTACGATAACCCCTTCTGTGGTGCAAAATAGTGGTGGGGGTTCTCGGATTGGTCGTCCGCAAAAGGGGGAACCGCTTGTATTCGCTGTTCGTGCGGTGTGCCAGCGTGACAACAATTCCTACGACTACGCCTTTGCCTATGTGGATAAGAAATTCACAAAGATCGGGCAATTCCCGTCGATGGGCGACATATCGTTTAAAGAACTTAAGGACATCGATAAAGGCTTGGAGCCTCTCGATCGGAAAGAACTCGGCACAGCGATAGGCTTGTTCTCGCACGATGCAGCCTCCGGTGCTTTCGTTTACCTGCGTCGAGTGTTTGAAAGAATGATAAATCGTGCTCATGACCGGCATATTGAGCGTTCTGGTGCAATAGATGGCTTTCGCGACTTATATATGAACCAGCGAATTGCCGCCTTGAAGGATGATTTGCCAGACCGGCTGGTGCAACATAGCGCCGTGTTTAGGGTTTTAAGCGCTGGAATTCATGAGTTAACTGATGAGCAATGCCTCACCTTATTTCCTGTTGTAAAAGCTATAGTTTTTCAAATGCTTGAGCAAGAAGAGCACATTCGGCGGAAGGCTAAAGCCGAGAAGGATGCGGATGAGGCTTTTCAAATTCTACTTTCATCCGACTTGTTTAAAAAAGAAGCAGAAGAAGAAGCTAGCCAATCGAAACAATAGATCTTTCTGTTGCCTCGACCCCTCACCTTGGTCATCCCCTAAGCCGTCTGACCAAACGCTTCCACTGATCCTCGCTGCTCATCCAGTCCGGGTTATCTGGTCTGCGAGGCGAGGGAGCAAATCGTTCAGGATGGCCCCGACAGCGCGAGCAGCGCAAATGCGCTCCGACTGTCTCCATTGCGGTGTTCCAACAATGCGCGAGGAACCAACGGTTGAGTTTATCGGCATCGAGAACTCCTGAATGTCCGCATTTGCAGATGATAAAAAGGTTTGCCTGTCTCCGGGCATAGTCGCCTAGATTTCTGAGCGTTGGGTTTGCGCCCACTTCAAAGCGGGAACGTCATCTGACGGGCATCAGGCATGGCCGGTTGCCGTTCCCACGCCGCAAGGATGTTCTGCGCCAGTTCGAGCGCTGCATTTTCACGCAGGCGCTCGTTCGGTGCTGTCAGGGCTACTCTCGCCCATCCGGGCGCATGAAGGAGGCTCTGCGCGAGCCAGAGGGAATCAGGCTGGTTCATGAAGGCGATTTAGAACAAAAAGAGAACGCATTGGCAAGTGCGATTGTGCAGGGTATGCCCGATCCAAAGGGGACGTTTATGCTGATGCTGCTTCTTGCCGTGGCCGCTGGATCACCAGCCATTGAGTATCGAAGCCTTAGTTCAATACCGGGATCGGTATTGGTTAGGGAATGCGCGGGCGACGCTGTTTCAACGGATCGTGGATTGGTCATGGACCTGTGCAATGCCTATATCCTTGGGGTGGCCGATACATTGCAAGCGAATAGACTTACCTGCCGGTCACATTCCGATGCGGCCAGTTTGCAGTCCGTAGGTGTCGTGCGAAAATATATAAAGGATCACCCGGAAAGGTGGAATGCTCACCCGGCGATCATGGTCCAAGAGGCTTTACAGCAAGCCTTTCCATGCCAGCGGTGATGATGAGAAAGCAGGAATTGAACCCTCATCCGTGGAGAATGTGGGGATCGAACCCACCTCAGTTTCCTTGCAAAGGAAGCGTGCTTGCCCAGAGCATTCCCCAAATGTGTCAGACTGGATCTAGGCAGCTTTGAACTGTCCCGCGTTTAGCGTCCTCCGTGTGGAATAGGCCCGACCATCCGACACACATATTTATAAACCCGACAACCGAAGCTGCCGGGCCTATCTAGAGTTTAGATAGAAGGGTTCAGGCTACCGTTGGATTTCGCATTCGACAAAATCGCAGCGCCCATCGAAGCCAGTTGGCCGTTGATTGCTGCTGATGCCGATGCGCTCTGTGCCGATGCGCGCGAAAACGACCTGTCGGCGGCTTGTATCTGCTCGATTTCCTCATGCGCGATCATCTTTGCCTGAACGACCGGCATATTCTCATGAATGTGCTTTTTCATGGTCAGGTCGAGCAGTTCGCAACGCTTCGGCTTTGATTTCCCTTGGCATCATGACTGACCCGGAAAGAAGAATAGCTCTTCATCATTGGCAGCAAAGAACTGCTCTGCCGCCTCGTCAGTGGTCACAACCTCTTTGTCACGAGCGTTAACCCAGACACCCACGTTGCTGTCGCGGTAATCGAAGGGATCGAGCATCGAGCGCCCTTCATCGAACAATTCCACGTATGGATTTACGACATATGGAGCAAACAAGTAGCTGGATGCGACTTTGCCCTCTTGATGCTCACCTATGCCGATTTCTGTGAACAAGAGGGATGCTACTCTGGTGTAGAGCGCAGTATCGAGAATGGGTAGAGCCAAGGGAAATACCACCATGACGCCGGGACGAGCAGCAGGACCAAACTCAGTCTGTGTGTCGATGAGCAAGTAGGTGTAGGGCATACTGGCTAGGCGCTTTTCTAGCTGATGCTTCGCACTGTAGGGATAATCCAGCATGATCGCGGTCAACTGCTTGATCTCGGCCTTCAAGTGGTTCTTCTCGTATTCCGCGAACGACATATATTGCTCGATGGAATGCTTGTTCATGTGCCAGATCAAGTTGAGTAGAACGTCCTTCAAAGATAGCTGGATAACCGTCTCGCCGTTGACCTCTCGTTCTTCGCTGTAGAGTGATGTTGTATAGGTGGCGTTCACGACATTGCGTTTCGCGCGGCCTGCCCACATGCTGATATGATGCGTAGGTTGGGACATTTTGTTCTCCTGGTATTTCCTTCACCACTATTTACAAAACATATTGATTTTTAGGGTCAATAAGGGGTCAAACGGTCCAAGTTGATCTCAGATAAGTAGGTGATGACAAGGATCACAATCAACGGAACACTCAAGACACTTGAGGACTGGGAACTAGGCAGCGGTGTACCTGCGTGAAAAGGGAGTATAGCACTCTCATGACGAATGCGACGGGATTGGCGGCTCTGGCCGACACTCAGTTTGTATATAATAGAAACAGCATCACCTCCCTTTTCTCGCCAATGAGAACTTATTTTCCGGTCCTGTCGCAACAAGTGGCGACCGCCGGAATCGTCGCGACGACTGCCGCAGAGGAGATCACGACGAAGCTGAAATTGAAGCTGGCGAACCTCGGTCAAACCCCAGATTATGGAGCTATCGCGACGGGTATTGCGGCGAAGATGGAAGAGGGCAAGGCGCAGCTAATCCAAAATGAGCAGGCTAAATTGCTTGAAAATAATTCAGATAAAGAAGCCATTATGGCACTAGCGAAATTGATTTCTGAATACGGTGCGAACGTGGCTATCTGCGTTGCGAAAATGCCGTGAGATAGATAGCGAAATGGATGCTCAGATGAACATCCATTTCGCCTTCGCGGATACGCTGATGTCTGAATAGCTGGCACTGAGTTGACGATAGTAGGTGTCACCATCATCAACAGTACCCGTGTCATTGCCGCCCCTCACGGCGACGATCTGTAGATAGACATCGGCAAGTGAGCTATCAGTGACTTCCTTTTCCATCAGGCTTGCGGACGTGTAGACGACGCGCCAAGTGCCACCTGTGTTCGCGCCAGTGTCATTCACAGGTAGGGCAACGGTTGCTACCACGGCACCATTCTTCACGAGATGGGCATAAATCCCACCATCTGCGTTATACGAGGTGAAAAGCGGTTTGCCGTTGTGTGTTGTGCTGCGGGTGCCTGCGTTAGTGGAATACTGCCCTGAGAGTTCGAGCATATATGAGCCGATAGGAGAGCATTGGCCCAGACTTTCACTGTAGAGGATTGTTGAACCGACTGGGATTTGTCCACCATAGCTACCTGAACCAGATTTGCGGCGAACGAACATCTGATAGTTGAGTGCTGATACCGACAGAGTGCCGCCGATCATCGTATCACCACTGATCCTCACGTCACCCACAATATCGACGCCACCACCGCCATTGGCATCGGCATGAAGTGTCAATTGTGCGCGACCATTTCCTGCTACAGCGGTCGTCTGCCAATATGCCGATGTCTTGCTTTCCATTGATGTGACAGCAGTTGCGAGAGTGGTCACGGAAGCCTCGTTCGTGAAGGCGGTCATATTCTGACCCTGTTCCAATTTGACCTGACGCCAGCTTATGGTTGTAATCCCGCCGCCCGACTTATAGGCAACGAGGCGCGCCATGACGTGAGTGGCATTACTGGGTGATTGTGCGACCATCCTCAGCGCATTGCGGCTAGAGCCATCATTGCTGAAATCGTGATTAGCGATGCGGGCAGGGCCACCATTTTGGGTGATGTAGTTGCCCGCGCCGTCATACCAGATCATTTCCAGATAGACGTGACCCGTGCCTCCACTGTGTAGGAAATACGCGCTATCAGCAGCGAAGGTGTAATGGGTGCTGCCGAAGATCGGGACGTGCTCGCTCTCGATATAGCTGTAGCCCTCGAAGTTCGTACCGTTGCCCGTGACGCGACCCCAGCCGCCAGACGTGTGCGGCGACCAGCCCCCGTGCGTCCCACTCCAATTCTTCATTCCATCAGCGAATCCGCCGTTTTTGAGCAGATTAGGGCTTCCCGCCTGGACGATCGTTTTTAGGCTAGCCTCTCTTATTCACGACGCTCGGTTTCGGGCCCGCTCTGGGCATTTGCTGCGGCTGGCTGTATTGCGCGGACGACCGGCATCGCTGG
>MIAK01000052.1:0-30658 GCA_001829085.1 Sphingomonadales bacterium RIFCSPLOWO2_12_FULL_63_15
GGAAACACATCGCTGATTATCTCATCCATGCCCGCGCAATGCGCCGGCTACATCCGACCGACAATGCGGCCGCTACCGGAGGCGTACTATGATTACGACATCATCTGTCTGGACCTGAACCTGCCCGACATGCACGGCTATGACGTGCTGAAGAAGTTGCGGGCGGCCAAGGTGCAGACGCCGGTGCTGATCCTGTCGGGTGTCGCCGAAATGGACAGCAAGGTCCGCTCCTTCGGCTTCGGCGCCGATGATTATGTAACCAAGCCCTTCCATCGCGAGGAACTGATCGCCCGCATCCATGCCGTGGTGCGCCGGTCGAAGGGCCATTCGCAGTCGGTCATCCGCACCGGCAAGCTGTCGGTCAATCTCGACGCCAAGACGGTCGAAGTGGACGGCAACCGCGTTCACCTGACCGGCAAGGAATATGCGATGCTGGAGCTGCTGTCGCTCCGCAAGGGCACGACGCTCACCAAGGAAATGTTCCTCAACCATCTCTATGGCGGGATGGACGAACCGGAACTCAAGATCATCGACGTCTTCATCTGCAAGCTGCGCAAGAAGCTGGCGCTGGCCTGCAGCGGCGACAATTATATCGAAACGGTCTGGGGCCGCGGCTATGTGCTGCGCGACCCGGACGAAGTGATCGAGGAAGAAGCCAAGGTCGCCTGACGCTTCACGCCATCCGCCTGCTCATGAAAAAGACCGGCAATCCTTTGGATTGCCGGTCTTTTTCACATCCGTTCGCTAGGGTGGATCAAGCCGGGGTCTGCAACGTCCAGCGCGCCGTGCCTTGTAGCCCCAAGGCGGTGAGCCGCCCACTGCGATAGGCGCCGGTATCGATACCGATCCGGTTATGCTGTTCGTCCACTTCCGGCGTGATGCTGTGGCCATGCACGACCATATGCGAATGCGGCGCGTCATGGTTCAGGAAATCGCGGCGAATCCAGCGCAGGTCGGACGATTTCTGCGCCTCGATCGCGACGCCGGGGCGGATACCGGCATGGACGAACAGATAGCCGCCCACCTCCGTCCAGTCGGGCAGCGCGTCGAGAAAATCGACATGGTCGCGCGGCACATGATGCAGCATCCACTCGGCAATCTCCGCATCGCTCATCACCGGAAATCGACCGGGACCAAGGCCATAGCTTTCCAGCGTCTGCTCCCCGCCCATGCGCCGGAAGGTCGGCATCACCCTTATGTCGCCCCGCGCGGCAGCGATGAACAATTCCTCATGATTGCCCTGCAGGCAGCGCACGTCGCCGCCTGATCCGATCAGCGCCATGACCCGCTCGATCACCGCGCGCGAGTCATCGCCCCGGTCCATTAGGTCGCCCAGGAAGATGAGCGTCAGCTGCGCGACCGCACGGCTCGCATCGTCCTGCGCGATCATGTCGAGCAGCGTGTCGAGCAAGTCCGCCCGGCCATGCACGTCGCCGATCGCATAGACACGGCGATCCACGCCAACGCTGGGCGCGCGCACTGCTGCTGGCGCGACTTTGCACCCTAACCATCTGCGCCACCAACTCATGACGCTACGTCTCGCACAGCGTTACAGCTTGGGCAATGTCACGCCCTGCTGCCCCATATATTTGCCCGCCCGGTCGGCATAGCTGACCTCGCACGGCTCATTGCCCTGTAGGAACAGAAACTGGCACGCGCCTTCATTGGCGTAGATTTTGGCGGGCAGGGGGGTGGTGTTGGAAAATTCCAGCGTCACATGCCCCTCCCAGCCCGGCTCCAGCGGGGTGACGTTCACGATGATGCCGCACCGCGCATAGGTGGATTTGCCGAGGCAGATTACCAGCACGTCGTGCGGCACGCGGAAATATTCGACCGTCCGCGCCAGTGCGAAGCTGTTGGGCGGAATGATGCAGCAGTCGGTCTTGCGATCGACAAAGCTGTTGGTGTCGAAATTCTTGGGGTCGACGATGGTGCTGTCGATATTGGTGAAGATCTTGAACTCGTCCGCCACCCGCGCGTCATAGCCATAGGAGGACAGGCCGTAACTGATGCAGCCGTCGCGCTTCTGGCTCTCCACGAACGGCTCGATCATGCCGGTGGACAGGGCTTTGTCGCGGATCCATTTGTCGGAAAGAATGGCCATGATGGTCTTTTCAGCTTTTCCTGATGGGGGTGATGCCCAGATCGGCGGGGCCGAAGGCGTGGGGAAGAAGATCGGCGATGCGATGCTCGGTAATGCGGCTGCCCGACGGCGTGGCGCAATAGATGGCAATGGCCCGCCCCGCCATCTGTTCGGCCTCGTTCATCACCTGGCGGCACCGGCCACAGGGCGTGACGAGCGCTTCCTCCGCCGCGTCCATCGCCCCGCCAACCACGGCGATCGCGGCGACTTCGGCAAAGCGACCCTGCGCATTGACGGTCGCCAGCGCCACCGTCTCGGCACAGAGCGACAGGCCATAGCTCGCATTCTCGAAATTGCAGCCGGTCACGACGCTGTCATCGGTCAATCGCACCGCCGCCCCCACCGCAAAGCGGCTATAGGGCGCATGGGCATGGGCCATCGCCCCGCGCGCGGCGGCGATCAGCAATGCCACCTGATCTTCCGTCTCGCTCATGGTGCCACCACATCCCATCTCACCGGCCCGTCGACGCCGTCGATATGCCGCATGTCGCTGGCTGTCCACATCACCCAGGGCCGCGTCGCATAATCGGGCGGAAAGAAATTGCCGTCGAGCCAGAGCGTGCGGTTGATGCCCGAACCAACATCATACAGCGCGTCGAAATCCTCGGTCACGTTGAGTAACACCGTCTTGCCCGCATGGCTTTCGACCAGATTGACCAGGGTATTGAGTTCCGACAGCACAAGGTCGCGCCCCGGTCGCGCGGTGCAGCTCTTGTCGAAGGCGAGCCGAATGACCGGGGGTAGGGCGGCATTGTCGCGCGGCACCGTCGTCACGAAACGAGTGGCCTGATCGCTCGCCAGCCGACACAGGCTATAGTCCAGCATCGCGCCATAGCGCAGCCCCGCCGTCCGCGCCGCGCGCCAGTTCGCCGCGAACGCCGGATCGCGCCCGGCCGCGCCCCGCGCTGCGCGGATATAGGCGAAGTCCGCCCCCTGCGCTGCCAGCGTGCCCCATTCCACGACGCCATTATCGGCGCTGATCGTCACACCCTGCACCGGATATTGGTCCCGCGCGGGCGCCCAACTGCGCGCATAGAGCCACAGCGCCAGCGCCAGCACCGCGATGATCGCCAGTCCCGCGCCCACGCGGACCAGCAGCCCCCCCAAAGTCAGCCGCGAAATCGTCCCTACCCCTTGATATGCAGCACGCAGATCAGCGTGAACAGGCGACGCGCCGTATCGAAATCGACCGTAATCTTGCCCTCCAGCCGTTCGATCAGCATCTCCGCCGCATCATTGTGAATGCCGCGTCGGGCCATGTCGACCGTCTCGATCTGCTGCGGCGAAGCATTGCTGATCGCCTGATAATAGCTGTCGCAGATCGCGAAATATTCGCGGATCGGCCGCCGGAACCGCCCAAGGCCCAGGATGATCGCTTCGAGCGCACTGTCATCCTCGCGATTGATTTCGATCACCAGCCGCCCGTCCTCGACGCGCAGCACCACCTTATACGGTCCCATATAGCCGTCCGCATGGACCCGCTGGGGCGCGAAATGATTATCCTCCAGCAGATCGAAGATCGCGATCCGCCGTTCCTGCTCGACATCGGCATTGCGCCACAGGATCGTGCGCTCGTCGAGCTTGATGTCTATGATGCGCGGATCGGCCATGGTGAAGGGCATAGTCAGTGCGGCGATGCGCGCCGAAAAGCAAGCGGGACTTATCCACAGATGGATTGCGCGCCAGCCCTTGCGCGACGCGCGCTACCGGAGGATGAGAGGCCCATGGTCGAACTATTGAAAATCACTGCCGCCGAAGCTGGCGGCACCGAACTGCCGCGCAATGTCGAAGCCGAAGCCGCGCTGCTGGGCGCGCTGATGATCGACAACCGCATTGCCGAGGATGTCCAGATCAAGATCAAGGCGGAGCATTTCTTCGAGCCGCTCCATGGTCGCATCTATGACGCGATCATGAAATTGCTCGATCGCGACATGATCGCCAATCCGGTAACGTTGAAGCCGATGCTGGATCAGGATCCGGCGCTCAAGGAACTGGGCGGCGCAGCCTATCTCGCGCAATTGACCGGCAATGGCGCGGCGTTGATCGGCGCGCGCGACTTCGCGGCGCAGATTTACGACCTTGCCTTGCTCCGACAGCTTGTCAGTGTCGGCCGCGAACTGGTTGAAAATGCGCTGGATACCAGCGAAGATGTGAACCCGCGCGAACAGATCGAAGCCGCCGAAGTCGCGCTTTACAAGGTTTCGGAGGGCGAGGGCGAAAGCGGCTCGGTCAAGAGCTTCCTCTCCGCCTCCACCGCCGCTGTACAGGTCGCCGAACGGGCGCTCAACAGCGGCGGCCATGTGTCGGGCATCACCACCGGCATCAACAGCCTCAATGCCAAGATCGGTGGCCTCCACAATTCGGATCTCATGATTCTTGCTGGCCGTCCGGGCATGGGCAAGACGTCGCTCGCCACCAACATCGCCTATAATGCCGCCTCGCGCTGGCTGCGCGACAATGCCGACGGCATTTCGCCGGAAAAGAATATGGGGGCCAAGACCGCCTTTTTCAGCCTCGAAATGTCCGCCGATCAGCTCGCGACCCGCGTGCTGGCGGAACAGTCGGGCATCAGCGGCGAAGCGCTGCGCATGGGCAAGATCAGCCGCGCCGACTTCCAGAACCTCTCCCGCGCCGCGCGCGAGTTGCAGGAACTCCCGCTGTTCATCGACGATACGCCGGGCCTCACCATCGCCGCGCTGCGCACCCGCGCGCGCCGCCTTAAGCGCCGCCATGACGTCGGCTTCATCGTCGTCGACTATCTCCAACTGCTCCAGGGCAGCGGCCGCGGCAACGAAAATCGCGTGAACGAGATTTCCGAAATTTCGCGCGGACTCAAGACTCTGGCGAAGGAACTGCATGTCCCCGTGTTGGCCCTGTCGCAGCTCAGCCGTGCCGTCGAACAGCGCGAGGACAAGCGGCCCCAACTCTCCGATCTGCGCGAATCCGGTTCGATCGAGCAGGACGCCGACATGGTCTGGTTCGTGTTCCGCGAGGATTATTACATCGCCGCCAAAGAACCGGGGAACAAGGAAAGCGCCGAACATACCGAATGGGCGCAGCAGATGGAGCAGATTTACGGCCTCGCCGAACTGATCGTTGCCAAACAGCGCCACGGCTCCACCGGCCGCATCCGCATGAAATTCGACGCCCGCATCACCCGCTTCTCCGACATCGCCGAAGACGGCTATCAGGACCTGGAATATGAATAACCTGACCTAAACCCAGCGTCATTCCCGCGAAGGCGGGAACCCATCTCCCAACCTTTGTTCTTGGTGAAAGGTCAGGAGATGGATCCCCGCCTTCGCGGGGATGACGATGAAAAAGGGTCAGGCACCGCCCATCTTCGCGCGCGCCGCCACGCGCTTCTCCAGCATCGACAGCGGCATCGCGCCTTCCTCAAGAATGGCGTGGAACTGCTTGATATCGAAGCGATCACCCATTGCCGCCTGCGCTGCCGCGCGCGCCTTGGTCCAGACGCCATGGCCGACCTTGTAGCTGGTGGCCTGTCCCGGCTGGGTGCAATAACGCTCCACCTCGCGCTGGCAGCGGGCAGGGGTGAAGCCGGTCTTTTCCACCATATAGGCGGTCGCCTGCTCACGGCTCCACCGCTTGGCATGGATGCCGGTATCCACCACCAGCCGCGCGGCCCGGAAGAGGAAGGATTGCAGATAGCCCGCCCGGTCGAGCGGCGTCGCATAGCCCTTCAATTCATCGGACAGTTGCTCGGCATAGAGCGCCCAGCCTTCGCTATAGGCGCTCATGAACGCGGTCTTGCGCAGCATCGGGATGTCGCCGGCGGTCTGCGCGGTCGAAATCTGGAGATGATGCCCCGGCACGCCCTCATGATCGTTGAGCGCAGGCAGCGTATATTTGGGCCAATCGCCGATCGCCTTCAGGTTGATGAAGAAGATCGCGGGCCGCGACCCGTCGAGCGCTGCGCGATTATAATAGCCGTTCGATGCACCATCCTGAATCTCCACCGGCACCGCGCGGATTTCCAGCGGTGTGTCGGGAATGGTCGCGAATGCCTGCGGCAGTTTCGCCTGCATCAGCTTGGCTTCGGCATTGAGGGCGGCGATCAGGTCGGTGCGGCCCTGCGCGGTATCGGGATAAAGCTGCGACGGTTCGGCATTGAGCGCGGCCAGCCGTTCGCCGATCATGCCCTTGCCATAGCCCGCTGCTTTGAGAATCGTATCGAGTTGCCCGCTGATCTCGGCGACCTGCTCCACGCCCATCGAATGAATTTCGTCGGCGCTCATGTCGGTCGTGGTCGCGCTCTTGAGCGCAGCGGCATAGATTTCCTCGCCGCGCGGCGTGCGCCATATGCCATCGCCCGCAGCCGTACCGCCCTTCAGCGCCTCGATCGCGGCAATCTGCTCGTCCAGCGCCGGATAAATGGCCTTTTCGACAACAGCCGTCGCTTGGCCCTGCCAATCGCCCGCCACATTCTTGGCCGCAGCCCGCTTGACCAGCGATTGCACGATCGAGCTGGACGCGGCGGGCTGATCGCGCAGCTTGCGCATCTGCGCCAGCGTCAGGTCGAGCGACCAGCCGGGCGCAAGATAGCCGCGCGCCGCCTCGTCCCGCTGGACCGCCGTGTCGGTCCGCAGGTTGCGGGCAAAAGCATCGAGCCGCGCGACATAGGCATCCGCATCGGCGGCCGTGTTGATCGTATGCGCGGTGTTCAGGAAATCAGGGGTAGAGAAGTAACTGCCGCCCTGCTGAAAGATGCGATAGGGGCGCACCGCGCTGTTGAGGCCAAAGGTCGCGGGCGCGACCGTCTGCTGCCCCAACGAATAGAGGACCACCTCCAGATTGAGCCGCTGCGGATCGGACAGGCTGGCCGATTGAAAGCCCTCCAACTCCTTGATCGCTGCCTGCGTCATGCTCAGCCGCTTCATCATCGCCGACTTGCTATTGTCGTCCAACTGGCGCTTCGCGCCAGCGCGTGCGCCCTTGTCCAGGCCAAGGCTCGTGACCATGCCGGGCGACATATCGAGCTGCTTCTCGAAGATGGCGGCGAAGGCGGCGGAGAGCCGCGCATCGTCATTGCCCGCCATCTGCGCCAGCGCGCGCGGGGCGGAGGCGGCTAGGGCAATGGCTCCGGCGGAGGAGAGAAACAGGCGGCGATCCATGGCGATGACTCCCTTATGTCTTGCCTATCTGTCTTACCCCGCTCCGCAGCCTCGTCCAGCCCCTTGTAACAATGTTGCGCGCGCGCAACATCTTCGGTCGTCCCTCGCGGGGTCGGTCAGCCTTCGCTTTGCAGCTTGTCCTGCGTCCGGGTCGCAAAGTCGCTGGCATCGTGGCGTTCGTGCAATTGCTCTTCCAACGGGCCATTCGCCTTATTGACCATCCGCCCGCGCGTCACTGCCGGGCGCGCATCGATCTGCTGCGCCCAGCGCACCACATGGGTATAGCTCGCAACGTCCAGAAACTCCGCCGCCTCATAGGCGCGGCCCAGCACCAACCCACCATACCAGGGCCATATCGCGATGTCGGCGATGCTATACTCATCCCCCGCCATATAGGCACTGTCCGCCAGATGCCGGTCCAGCACGTCCAACTGCCGCTTCACCTCCATCGTGTAGCGGTTGATCGGATATTCGTATTTTTCCGGCGCATAGGCATAGAAATGGCCAAAGCCGCCACCCAGCAGCGGCCCGGCACCCATCTGCCAGAACAACCAGCTCAGCGCCGCGGTGCGCTTGGCCGGATCGGTCGGCAGGAAGGCACCGAATTTCTCGGCAAGATAGAGCAGGATCGCGCCCGATTCGAACACGCGCTGCGGCGGCGAAACGCTATGGTCCATCAGCGCAGGGATCTTGCTGTTGGGATTGACCGCTACGAAGCCGCTGGAAAACTGGTCGCCATCGCCGATCTTGATCAGCCAGGCATCATAATCAGCGGCCGTGAAACCCGCCTCCAGCAATTCTTCCAGCATTATCGTCACCTTCTGCCCATTGGGCGTGGCGAGCGAATAGAGCTGGAGCTTATGTTCGCCCACCGGCAACGCCTTGTCGTGCGTCGCGCCTGCGATCGGCCGGTTGATATTGGCGAACGCCCCGCCATTGTCCTTGTCCCAGGTCCAGATGCGGGGCGGGGTATAGCTGTCGGTCATGCGGGCCTGGCTCCAATATCGTGAGAGGATGGGCCGCAGGTAGGGGGCGACCCCATCCCCTGCAACCGACAGCCACCAGGCTTCACCGGATTATTCCGCCGATGCCCGCACCACCAGAACGCTGACCGGGCTTTGATGCACGATCGCCGACGCATTGGACCCAAGCAGTTTGGACGAGAATGTCGGCTCATGCGAACCGATCACGATCAGCGTCGCGCCCGTCCGTTCGGCTGCGCTGATCACTTCATCGCGCACCCGGCCGCGCCGCGTGTCGAAATGGACCTGTCCTTCAGGAAGGCCGCCTTCGCTCGCCCATTGCCGCATCAGCGCCAGCGCCTCGGCCTCTTCCTTGATGTCGAGATCGCGCCCTAAAAGCTCGGAATAGCGGGTGGGCATATGATAGCGGACATAGAGCATATGGACCGTCGTTTCCGGTCCACAAACGGCCGCCGCCGCATCGATCGCGGCGCGGGCGTGCAGTACGTCGTTGATGTCGACGGCAACGACAATCTTCGAATAGGCCATGGTGCATCCTCCTTATGGTTCTGCTTCACCAACAAGCGGGCGGGGCAGGAGATGCAGCATTCACGAAAAATAACCGTCGCGACATGAAGGCGCGGCTGACGGCAACAGTCGGTCTATCCATCGCACGGGACATGCCAAGTCGCGCGGCAATCGCCATAACCCGGAAGCAGGCGCTCGGTTGCGCGGGCTCGCAAATTTTTCTGCGCGATCGCCTTGACGCATAAAAGCACCGCTCCATATTCACGGCGCTAGCACTCTCCTCCAGTGAGTGCTAACAGCAGCGCAGTTCAAGGGGAGACGGACAAGGCGATCGCGGTTTTGCGGGGAAATCATTCCCGGATCGCGCGCCGGACCCATCCCAAATAGAAGGGAAAGGCAATCAACATGGCATTTCGTCCATTGCACGACCGTGTTCTCGTCCGCCGCATCGAAGCGGAAGCGAAGACCGCCGGTGGGATCATCATCCCCGACACCGCCAAGGAAAAGCCGCAGGAAGGCGAGATCGTCTCCGTCGGCACCGGTTCCAAGGCTGAAGATGGCAAGGTCACCCCGCTCGACGTCAAGGCTGGCGACCGCGTGCTGTTCGGCAAATGGTCGGGCACCGAGGTCAAGGTCGACGGCGAAGACCTGCTGATCATGAAGGAATCGGACATTCTGGGCGTCGTCGCCTGATTTTCGATTCGCGATTTTCGCGTTCAGCAACGGTGTGAACTTCGCAATTTTGCACATTCTCGATAGAAGGTATTAAGACCATGGCAGCGAAAGACGTAAAGTTTTCCCGCGACGCTCGTGAGCGCATTCTGCGCGGTGTCGACATCCTGGCCGACGCGGTCAAGGTTACGTTGGGGCCCAAGGGCCGTAACGTCGTGATCGACAAGAGCTTCGGCGCCCCCCGCATCACCAAGGACGGCGTCAGCGTCGCCAAGGAAATCGAACTCAAGGACAAGTTCGAGAATATGGGCGCGCAGATGGTGCGCGAAGTTGCATCGAAGACCAACGACATTGCCGGTGACGGCACGACCACTGCGACCGTCCTGGCGCAGGCGATCGTCCGTGAAGGCATGAAGTCGGTTGCCGCCGGCATGAACCCGATGGATCTCAAGCGCGGCATCGACCTCGCGGTGATCAAGGTCGTCGAAGACCTCAAGGCCCGTTCCAAGCCCGTCGCCGGGACCAAGGAAATTGCCCAGGTCGGCATCATCTCTGCCAATGGCGACACCGTGGTTGGCGAAAAGATCGCCGAAGCCATGGAGCGCGTCGGCAAGGAAGGCGTGATCACGGTTGAAGAAGCCAAGGGTCTCGAATTCGAGCTGGACGTCGTCGAAGGCATGCAGTTCGACCGTGGCTACCTGTCGCCCTACTTCGTGACGAACCCGGAAAAGATGGCTGTAGAGCTGGCTGATCCGTATATTCTGATCCACGAAAAGAAGCTCAGCAACCTTCAGTCGATCCTGCCGATCCTCGAAGCGGTCGTTCAGTCGGGTCGTCCCCTGCTGATCATCGCCGAAGACATCGAAGGCGAAGCGCTGGCGACCTTGGTCGTCAACAAGCTGCGTGGCGGCCTCAAGGTTGCTGCCGTTAAGGCACCCGGCTTTGGCGATCGTCGCAAGGCGATGTTGGAAGATATCGCTGTCCTGACCAAGGGCGAAGTGATTTCGGAAGACTTGGGCATCAAGCTTGAGAATGTCACGCTGGCTATGCTCGGCACCGCCAAGCGCGTCACCATCGACAAGGACAACACCGTCATCGTCGATGGCGCTGGCGACCATGACTCGATCAAGGGCCGTACCGAGCAGATCCGTCAGCAGATCGAGAACACCACCTCGGACTATGACAAGGAAAAGCTGCAGGAACGTCTGGCCAAGCTGGCTGGCGGCGTTGCCGTTATCAAGGTTGGCGGCGCTTCGGAAGTCGAAGTCAAGGAACGCAAGGACCGCGTCGATGACGCGCTGCACGCCACCCGTGCGGCCGTTGAAGAAGGCATCGTCCCCGGCGGCGGCACCGCTCTCCTCTATGCGACCAAGGCTTTGGCCGGCATGAAGGGCGCGAACGACGACCAGACCCGTGGTATCGACATCATCCGCAAGGCGATCGAAGCGCCGCTGCGCCAGATCGCCCAGAATGCGGGCGTTGATGGTGCCGTGGTTGCTGGCAACCTGCTGCGCGAAAATGACGAAACCCGCGGCTTCAACGCCTCGACCGACGTCTACGAAAACCTCGTCGACGCTGGCGTCATCGATCCGACCAAGGTCGTTCGTGCGGCTCTGCAGGACGCGGCTTCGGTCGCAGGCCTGCTGATCACCACCGAAGCGGCGATCTCGGAAATGCCTGCTGACGACAAGTCGCCCATGGGCGGCATGCCCGGCGGCGGCATGGGCGGCATGGGTGGCATGGACTTCTAAGTCCTGCTTTCCACACGACAAAGAAGAGGCCGGTGGAGCGATCCACCGGCCTTTTTCTTGTCGTCACCTGTACCAAATTCATCCGGCGCTGGTTTCCTAATCTCTTGAAGTCGCTATGCTACCCATCCAAGCATCGGGCCAGATCGACAGGGGCATTATGAACGACCGGATGGTAAGACTTTGATGCGCGGTATCCTGTGCTGATGGAGGGGGGAACGCTCTTTGCCCGTTGGCCCGAAGCGGGGCCAGTGGCGGGCCTCGTCATGGTGCTACTGTTGTTCGTGGCCTTTGCGATGGAGCGGTTTCCGCCCGTCGTCATCGCCGTGATCGGGGCCATCCTGATGCTGGTGACGGGCATGCTAAGCCCGACCGACCTGCTGACGGTCTTCGCCAATCCCGCCCCCATCACGATCGCGGCCTTCTTCATCCTCTCCGGCGCTCTTATCCGCACTGGCGCGATCGAGGCTCTGGCCAGCCTGATGGTCTCCCGCGCCAAGGAACGACCCCGGCGCACAGTGGCGGAATTGCTGGGCACGGCCATGCTGGCCCCGGCCTTCGTCAATAATACGCCGGTGGTCATGGTGCTGATCCCGCTGGTCAAGCGGCTGGCCCGAACGGTCGGCATCGCAGCGACGCGCCTGCTCATCCCGCTCTCCTATCTCGCCATCCTCAGCGGCACTTTGACCCTGGTCGGCACGTCCACCAACCTGCTGGTCGATGGCGTCGCGCAGGAAAATGGGCAGGCGGCTTTCGGCATATTCGAAATCACCACGGTCGGCCTGGTCGCCCTGGTGACCGGTGGCATCACCTTGCTGATCCTGGGGCCGATGCTGCTACCCAACCGCCCCGACAACGAACTCGATATCGACAGCGACCGCCTCTACATCACTGAACTCTGCCCCAAATTGAAGGATGACGGGACGCGACTGGGCGATATCAAGGCGCTTCGTCGTGGCTCGGTGCGTGTTCTGGGTATCGCGCGCGGATCGCAGATCCTGCGCAACATCGACAATGATGCTATCATCCTGCCCTCCGACCGGGTCATCGTCGCGACGAGCGCGCATGAATTGGATGCTCTGGCTCGATCGCATGAATTTGTTGTCGGCCTTCAGAATATCGGACGACCGATCCGGCTGGCGGCGGACGAACGGGACAGTATGGTGGGGCTGATCGGCATCACCCTCGCCCCGACTCATCCCGCCATCGGGCGGAAGCTGCGGGAAATTCCTTTTCTCTCCAATCTCAGCGTCCGCATATTGGGGCTCAGCCGCCCGCGTCATGTCGCCGGGCCGGACCTGGTGAATGTGCGCCTGCGCGCCGGCGACAGTTTGCTGGTGGCTGCCGACGATCAGGCGGCGGCCGCACTGCGCGACAATATGAATTTCATCGCGGAGGATACCAGCGGCGTCAGGCGCTATCGCCGTCGGCGCGCGCCGATCGCCGCGCTCACGCTGGGCATGGTGATCGTGGGGGCTGCCTTCAACATCATGCCGGTATTCGCGCTGGCGCTGATCGGTGTGGCGATCGTGCTGGCAACCCGCTGCCTCGATGCGGAGGAGGCCTGGTCGGCGATCGACGGCAATGTCATCGTATTGATCTTCGCCATGCTCGCCATCGGCCTGGCGCTGGAAAAGTCCGGTAGTGTGGCGTTGATCGTGTCCACCCTGTCGCCCTGGATGGCGGCGTTGCCACCGTTGGCACTCATCATCGCCATCTATGCCGCGACATCGGTGCTGACCGAAACCGTCACCAACAATGCCGTCGCCGTCATCATGACGCCGATCGCCATCGGCATAGCCGGGCAGAATGGCGTCGATCCGCGACCGCTGATCATCGCCGTGATGTTCGCAGCCTCCGCCAGTTTCGCAACGCCCATAGGCTATCAGACCAACACGATGGTCTATGCGGCGGCCGATTACCGGTTCAGCGATTTCGTCAAGATCGGCGTGCCGATGAACGTCATCGTCGGTCTGGCGACCTGCTTTGCCATCTATTGGCTGGTATAAGGGAGCGCTGACACCATGACTTCGCCTGCGCCAGACCATCCCTATCCCGCACACTGGGATCATATTCCCTTCTATCGCTGGTGGCGGAAATCCGTGGTCGGATCGGTCGATCAGGAAAAGGTCGTCGCCCGCATCGTGGAGGAAAGCGGCTGCACGCCGCGCTATCTCTTCATGACGATGATGTCGGCGGGCATCGCCGTTCTGGGGCTGCTCCTGTCGTCGCCTGCCGTCGTCATCGGCGCCATGCTCATATCGCCGCTGATGAACCCGATTCTCGGCCTGGGGTTCAGCCTGGCGCTGTTCGACTTTGCCGAACTGCGCCGCTCGCTTTCGGCCCTGGCGATCGGGGCGGGTGCGGCGCTGCTGTTCACCGCGTTCATCGTTCTCGTCTCGCCGCTGAAAGCGCCAACGGCCGAGATATTGGCCCGCACCCGCCCCAATCTGTTCGATCTGCTGGTCGCCCTCTTCGCTGCATTGGCGGGCACCTTCGCGATCATCCGCGGGCGCGGCGAAACCATCGTAGGTGTCGCCATCGCCACGGCCTTGATGCCGCCGCTGGCCGTCGTCGGCTTTGGCCTTGCGACCTGGAACATGCCGATCCTGGGCGGCGCACTAGCCCTGTTCGTCACCAACTTCGTGACCATCGCCCTGTCGGCGATGGTGATGGCCCGCTATTATGGGTTCGGCCATTATCTATCGAGCCAGCAAAGTTGGACTCAGACCGTGCTGCTCATGCTGGTCTTCGTCGTCATGGCCGTGCCGCTGGCCATATCCCTCAGCCGCATCGCGGGCGAAGCGGTGGCGGTCAATCAAATCCGCGCCTTCCTCTCCGATCGTTATGGAGCGGAGTCGCGGATCACCCAACTCGACGTCAATTTCGACCGAACGCCCCTTGCCGTGCGCAGCGTGGTCATAGCCCCCCGATCCCGCGCTGAAAGCAACGCCTTGCTGCAGACCGACCTTAGCGACCGGCTGGGCCGCCCCGTAGCATTGCGGGTCGATCAAGTGTTGCTTGATCCCGGCGCAGGGTCGGTCGAAGCGCAACGGGCCGAACTGCAGCAGGCCAATGATGCGCTAGCCAATGACCGCAGCCGGGCCAACAGAGTGGCTGGGCTGATCGCGCTGGCCGCTGGCGTGGCCCCCGACGCCGTGACGATCGACCGCGATCATCAACGCGCGACAGCGACGGCAGCCCTGTTGCCGGGCGCCGACCTCGCCACCTATGGCGCACTCGAACAACGTGCGATCCAGTCCGTGGAGGGATGGGAGGTCGCCATCATTCCACCGCTCACGCCGCTGCCAGTCATCGCCTTTGCCGACAATGTGGACGCGCTGGACGCGCAGGCGCGGCAAGCTGTGCTGCTCTCGGCCTGGGCGGCAAAGCGTTGGAACAGTCCGCAACTGTCCGTGCCCGGCTTGCCGACCGATGCTCCAGAACGACCCTCCCTGCCGCAACGCCGCGCACTGGCAATCGCCGCCCTCCTCAAGGAACAGGGCATCGCCGCCATCGCCGCACCGGCATCGGGACAGACTTTCCGGTTACAGATTGCTGCAGCCAACTTGCCCTAACGAAGCCGACGCCACCTATTTCTGAATGATGGCCTGGGCCACGAAGATATGGTGGCCATCGATCACCATCCGAGACTACAGCGATGCGCCGATCGACCGGAGCGCGCGGACCAGGGTGTCGATGTCGTCGGCGCTGTTGAACAGGGCGGGGGTTATGCGCACGCAGGCACCGCGCGCTGGGCCGTTGCGCTGCACGGAGAAGATGCGATGCTCGTCGAGCAGGCGCTTGGCGATCGCGGCATTGGCGCTGGCGCTTGTGTGGTCGGTGTAGCGGAAAGAGGTTATTCCGCCGTGAAGGCGCGGGTCGGCGGGCGTCAAAATTTCCAGCCCGGACGTACCCCGTAGGGTTTCGGCCCAGCGATCGCGCAAATACCGCAACCGGGCGGCGCGGGCGGGACCGCCGATTGTGTCCTGAAAATCGAGGGCGGCGGGCACGGTCAGTTGCGCAGCGAAATCCACGGTGCCGGTGTGGACGCGCGCATAGGTGTTGGCGGTGAAGGGTGGCGCGTTGCCGATGTCGGGATCGATCAGGTCGATCTTGGTCTTGCGGATGTAGATGACACCAACGCCAAGCGGGGCGCCCCACCATTTATGGAGGTTGAAGCCGATAAAATCGGCATCAAGGTCAGGCAGTGAAAAGTCGATCTGGCCCCAGCTGTGTGCCGCATCAACGATAGCATCGACGCCCCGCGCGCGGGCCATGGCGACGATCTCCCGCACCGGGATGACGAGGCCAGTGCGGTGGCTGAGATGGGTCAGCAGGATGAGGCGAACGCGCGGATTGGCCTTGAGCGCCTGCTCATAGCTGTCGATCAACCCCTGATGCGTGGCGGGTTCGGGAAGGTCGATGCGGACGACATCGACATTGCGGCTATGTTTCAGCGAGCCGAAACAGGCCTGCATGCTGTCATAGTCGAGATCGGCATAAAGTATGGCATCGCCGGGTCGCAGCCGATTATAGCCGCCGATCAGGCTTTTGAGCGCTTCGGTCGCATTGCGGGTGAAGGCGATTTCGCTGGGATCGACCTGCATCTTGGCCGCGACGCGATCGCGCACGGCGATCAGGTCGGGCGTCAGGCCGCGCCGGGCATAATAGCTGGTCGCGCGATTGACCTGCCGGACCTTGGCCTCATAGGCTTCCAGTACCGGGCGGGCCATCATGCCCCAATAGCCATTTTCCAGCTGGATGATGTCGGGCACCACATCATAATGCGCTGCGATCTTGGCCCAATGGCTTTCGTCATCGGGCCGGACGGCCGCCGCCGCTGGCAAGGCGGCGTCGATCCGTCCCGCCAGCGGGGCTGCCGCCGTTGCCATCATCATCTGCCTGCGACTGATATCCATCGGGCTATGCTATCCGATTAGAAGGTTACGCCCAACCGAACATAATATTGGCCGCCATCGGTGTCGAAGGGGGCGTTGCGCGAGTAGATGAGGCCGCGCACCGCCTGGTTGGTTGCTTCGTCGGGATAGGTGTCGAAGATATTTTCCGCGCCCGCCCGGACGGTGATGTTGTCGGTTAGTTGCGCGCTGGCCGACAGGTCGAACAGCGTCATGGCGCCAAAGCGCTGGAAGATGTCGCCGGTGGCATTGCCGCTGACGTCGGTCCATTTGCCATAATAGCGGGCGCGTGCCTGCAGCCCGAAGCGGCCGATCGTATAGCCGAGCGACGCGGTGCCATTATGTTTGGGCAACCGTTCTTCAAAGATGATCCGCTGGGTTTCGTTGGCAATCGCGGCGGAGGTACCGCTCGTCACCTTGGTCTGGTTGTAGTTATAGGCGAGGCTGAGGTAGGCCTTGCCCGGTCCCACCTGCTGGGCATAGGCCAGCACGACATCAATGCCGCGGGTGCGGGTGTCGAAGTCGTTGGTGAAATAGGTGACGGCGGTGAACCGCTGCGGATTGGGCAGGGTTGCGGGCACGGTGAAGGAGCGTGATTGGCCGAACCGGTCGCGCAGCTTGATCTGATAGAGATCGATGCTGCCGCTCAGGCCGAACGCGGACTGGAACGTCAGACCGGCGGTGATGGTGCGCGACTTTTCCGGGGTCAGCGGTTGGGCACCCAGCGCGATGGCGATCGGGTCATTGGGGGACAGGCGGCCCGTGTTGAAAATCTGGAGCGTTCGCGTGTCGAGACCCTGGGTGGTGTTGACGGCGTTGAGCTGCGCCGGGGTCGGCGCGCGGAAGCCGGTGGAATAGGTGCCGCGTACCGCGACGCCCTTGATCGGCTCCAGGCGCGCCGAAAGCTTGTAGTTGAACGTGTCGCCAAAGGCCGAGAAATCCTCGTAGCGGCCCGCCGCGCCGAGCGTCAGCGCCTCGACCGGGTGGACTTCCAGGTCCAGATAGCCGGCATAGCTGGTCTGCGACCATTCACCTGAACTTAGCGGATTGAAGCCAGGGAAGCCGTTGCTGTTGGGGGCAAGGCCGGTAGCCGCACCTGGCCCGATGGCGTAGGAGGCTGGGTCACCGGGACGGATGCCGTAGGTTTCCTTGCGCCGTTCTGCACCGAAAGCGATGTTGGCGGGCTCGGCCAATCCCAGCGGCAGGCGGTAGACGAAATCGGCATTCAGGTTGAATTCGCTCTGGCGCAAGCGGCCGAGATAGAAGCTCGTTGGGCTAAGCGGTCCCAACGAAGCGTTCAGCGATTCTGACATGCTATAGTTGATTCTGCTGCGGCCGGACGAGGCGCTCAGGTCATAGGTGAACTGATCGCTGATCGCGCCGCGCAGGCCACCATCGGCCTGATAATCATCATATTGCGTGGCGAAGCGCGGCGTGAACCCGACGGGATAGACGCTGCTGAAGCTGAAACCTGGGAAGGCCGTGCTGGGATTATAGACATTGCCGGTGCCGACCGGATTACGCCAATTGAAATCGGTGACGCCCTCGCCATTGCCAACCGTGCCAAAGGCATAGGCGGTAACGGCGTCGGAAAAATCATAATGGGCGTTGATCGCGCCACGGACGGAGCGCAGGTCGGGCTGGCCCCAGCGCTGGACCGGGTCGGGTACGGTGAGCGTCGGATTGGCTGCCTGGAACGCAATGGCGTCGGGACGCTGGCGGGTGCGGGAGGTGGCGTCCGATTTCGAAAATTCGCCGGTGAAGACGATGCTGCCGCGATCGCCCAGAGCCAGGCCGCCTTGAGCACCAGTCTGGTAATTTGTGCCATCGCCCTCATAATATTGCGAATATTGGCCGAAGGCTTCCATGCCCGGCTGATCGTCCAGAATGATGTTGACGACACCAGCGATGGCGTCCGACCCATATTGGGCGGATGCGCCGTCGCGCAGCACTTCGATGCGCTTGATCGCCAGATTGGGGATGGTTGCAAGGTCGGCGGACTGCGCGCCGCGGCTGCCCAGCAGAGCGGAGCGGTGATAGCGCTTGCCGTTCACCAGCACCAGCGTCTGATCGGCCGAGAGGCCACGGAGTGTCGCGGGGCGGACAAAAGCCTGACCGTCGGCGGCGGGCAAACGCTGGACGTTGAACGATGGCAGGAGTTGCGCCAAAGTATCGGACAGATCGTTGGAAATACTATTATCGATGGACTTTGACGATAGCACGTCAATGGGCGCCAGCGTATCGAATTTCGTCCGCTTGGCATCGCGCGTTCCAGTCACGATGATGGAGTCGCCACTGTCAATATCGGATGCAGCGGGCATATTGTCTTGCGCCACCGCGAATGCGCACGCAGAGAATTGCAGCGCGATCATCGCGCTACCGGCCAGAAATTTCATGATGGTCCCCAAAGGCTTGGTCGATATTATGCTATGACCGCGCCTTTAGTATGCGCTCATGACGGTTCTGTGTATCGAACCTGGAATTTCTATCGAGTGGGAGAGGCGGTTGGTACGGGCGGGGGGACTTGAACCCCCATGGGCAAAGCCCGACGGATTTTCTTACCCGCTACGGCTTTCGCCGCCGCCCGGAGGGGCGTTTGTGGTCTGGACTATCCCTTCACCATATCCCGGCAGGCCGGGGCGCAGGTGCTGCCCGTCTAGTCTCTACACCTTCCTGAAAGCGGACTTTCAGGCTTGGCTCGGGATTGCCATGTTAAAGGTTTCCCCGAATTTGAGCAGTTCTACGTCACAGATTTCCCTGTGCGCACTCAATCATCTAAGTCCGTTGCGTCTACCGATTTCGCCACGCCCGCATTACCAAGGCTGGCTATAGTCGGGAGGATCGGCAGAGCCAAGCGCGATTTGATGGTCAGCGCCGGGCGACGTAATCGTCAATCCTCATGATCGGCATTCAGCCGTTCACGCATTTCCTTGCCGGGTTTGAAATAGGGCACGCGCTTGGCACTGACGGGCACTTGCTCGCCGGTGCGCGGGTTACGTCCGGTTCGTGCGTCGCGAGCGCGGGTGGTGAAGGCACCAAAGCCGCGCAGTTCGACACGACCGCCCGAAGCCAGTCGATCGACAATCTCCTTAAAGAAGAGATCGACGATTCGCTCAACTTCCGGGAGCGTCAGGCCCGGATTTTCGTCAGCCAGTTTCTGGATCAATTCCGAACGGATCATCGAATTTCCAGAGCCCCCTGATTTTTCCCTAGCTAATCATAGGGCTTTTACAGGGCGTTGACAATCGCGCAGGTCGGGGATTGTTTCGATACGGAAAGGATATGAAAAGCCCGCCGGGATGATGATCCCGGCGGGCTTCTCTAATTAGTCGACTTTGACGAAAGGGCTTAGCCTTCGGTCTTGGCCTTGAGCGCTTCGCCCAGAATGTCGCCCAGCGACGCGCCGCTGTCGGACGAACCGTACTGTGCAACAGCCTGCTTCTCTTCGGCGATCTGCATTGCCTTGATCGAGAAGGTCGGCTTCTTGGCACGGTCGAAGCCGGTGATCATGGCGTCGAACTTCTGGCCGATCTGGAAGCGTTCCGAACGCTGCTCGTCACGGTCACGACCAAGGTCGCTGCGCTTGATGAAGCCGGTGGCACCATCGTCGCCCGCCTGGACTTCCAGGCCGCCGTCGCGGACTTCAAGAACGGTCACGGTGACGATCGCATTCTTGTTGAGGCCAGCAGCAGCAGCGGTCGTGCCGCCAGCGGCCGGACCACCACGCTCAAGCTGCTTCATGCCGAGGCTGATGCGCTCCTTCTCGACGTCGATGTCGAGAACGACTGCCTGAACGGCCTCGCCCTTGCGGTGCAGCGCCAGCGCGTCTTCGCCCGAAATGCCCCACGCGATGTCGGACATGTGGACCATGCCGTCGACGTCGCCGTCCAAGCCGATGAACAGGCCGAACTCGGTCGCATTCTTGACTTCGCCCTCGACGGTCGAACCGATTGGGTGACGTTCGGCAAAGCTGTCCCAGGGATTGCTCTGGGCCTGCTTGAGGCCGAGCGAGATGCGGCGCTTTTCGGGATCGACTTCGAGGACCAGAACTTCGACTTCCTGGCTGGTCGAAACGATCTTGCCGGGGTGGACGTTCTTCTTGGTCCAGGACATTTCGGACACATGGACCAGGCCTTCGATGCCGGCTTCCAGCTCGACGAACGCACCATATTCAGTGATGTTCGTGACGCGGCCCGACAGCTTGGCACCGACGGGGTACTTGGCCGATGCGCCTTCCCACGGATCGCTCTCAAGCTGCTTCATGCCGAGCGAGATGCGCTGCGTGTCGCGGTTGATGCGGATGATCTGCACCTTCACCGTGTCGCCGATGTTGATCATCTCGTTGGGGTGGTTGATGCGCTTGTAGCTGAGGTCGGTGACGTGCAGCAGGCCATCGATGCCGCCCAGGTCAACGAACGCACCATAGTCGGTGATGTTCTTGACGACGCCTTCGATGATCTGACCTTCGGCCAGCGTCTGGATGAGGCCGCTGCGCTGTTCAGCGCGGGTCTCTTCCAGAATGGCGCGACGCGACACGACGATGTTACCGCGACGGCGATCCATCTTGAGGATCTGGAAGGGCTGCGGAATGTCCATCAGCGGGGTGACGTCGCGCACGGGGCGGATGTCGACCTGGCTGCCGGGCAGGAACGCCACGGCGCCGTCGAGATCGACGGTGAAGCCACCCTTGACGCGGCCGAAGATGACGCCTTCCACGCGGGCGCTCTCGGTGAACTCGGCTTCCAGCTTGTCCCAGGCGGCTTCGCGGCGGGCGCGGTCACGCGACAGCATGGCTTCGCCATGAGCGTTTTCGACGCGATCAACATAGACTTCGACTTCGTCGCCGACCTTGATGTCGGCCTTCTGGCCCGGCATCGCGAATTCGCGCAGCGGCACGCGGCCTTCGGACTTCAGACCTACGTCGATGACGGCCAGGTCGTTTTCGATGGCGGTAACGGTGCCCTTGACGACCCGGCCTTCGAAGCCGCCGTCCTCACCACCGAGGGAATCATTGAGAAGCGCGGCGAAATCGTCGCGCGTGGGGAATGCCGTAGAGGCCATGGTTAGTCCTTCACTCATCATTGCTGGCCAACCGGTTGTATCCGATGGTCTTTGGCCAAACTGTCCCGAACGCCGCATGCGGCCGGGACATCCGTTACCGCAAAAGCGTTTGCGGACGCGCAGACGAGAAAAGCGAAAAGGGCGTGCGGAATACCGCACGCCTTGACGGGTCAGCTTCTGGAGCGACCTTCAAGCTGGGCGTCCACAAGCGCAATCGCCTGGCGGACGGCCGCGTCTATAGACAAATCGCTGGTGTCTAGCAAGTCCGCACCATCGGCGACTTTGAGCGGCGCATGGTCGCGGCTCATGTCG
The DNA here is from genome assembly GCA_001829085.1 of Sphingomonadales bacterium RIFCSPLOWO2_12_FULL_63_15. Classification (GTDB taxonomy): domain Bacteria; phylum Pseudomonadota; class Alphaproteobacteria; order Sphingomonadales; family Sphingomonadaceae; genus Sphingobium. Next base: position 21,481 of record MIAK01000052.1, read on the forward strand.
CGGGTGTCGCGCGCCTGGATGTCGGCGATAAGGCTGTCCATGTCGGGATGGCCGCCATGCGACAGGGCATCCTGATAGCGGCGTTGGGCGCGGACATGGACGCTGGCGGTGACGAACAGCTTGGCATGGGCATCGGGCGCGATGACGGTGCCGATGTCGCGCCCGTCGAGGATCGCGCCGCCCGGTTGGGTCGCGAAGTCGCGCTGGCGCTTGACGAGGGCGTCGCGCACCGCCTGATGCACGGAAACGCGCGAGGCGAGGCTGCCGACCGCTTCGCTGCGCAGCGCCGGATCGGCCAGGGTTTCGTCGCCAAACGAGCAAGCCGCGAGCGCGTCCGATTCGATGTCGGGGTCGCCGCCTGATTTCAGCACGGCAAGGCCGACCGCGCGGTAGAGCAGGCCGGTGTCGAGAACGGGCAGACCATAATGGCGACCAAGGGCCTTGGCGATGGTGCCTTTGCCCGACGCTGCGGGGCCGTCTACGGCGATGATCATGCGGATTTTCTTTTCATGGCTTTGACGAGGCCCAGCAGGGCGATGAGGGTCCAGACGATTTCCAGCGCCATCGACGCCAGGTTGAAATGCACGGTCAGCGACCAGATGAGCAGCAGCGAACCGATAAGGTTCAACAGATTGAAAAAGACAAAGTTCATCTGCTTGGCGATGTTGCTGTAGGCATAGGCGACGACCATCATGGCGCTGCCCGCCAGGCCGATGATGTTGGCCCAATCGAAGGTCATGCCATCGCGCCTAAATTTTGGAGCAAAGCCGTGAAGGTCGGGAAGCTGGTGGCGACCGGGCGCATGTCGTCGATCGTCACGCCATCGCGCGAGACCAGCCCTGCGACGGCAAAGCTCATGGCGATGCGGTGGTCGAGCTTGGTGGCGATCGGTCCGCCGCCCTTGAGCGGCGCGCCGCCGCTGCCCTCGATGATGAGGCCGTCCTCCAGCTCCTCGACCGTCACGCCGATCGCGCGGAGGCCCGCTGCCATGGTGGCGATGCGGTCCGATTCCTTGACGCGGAGTTCGTCCAGCCCGCGAAAGACGCTGCGACCCTGCGCCAAGGCGGCGGCGATGAAGGCGACGGGATATTCGTCAATCATGCTCGGCGCGCGGGCCGGGTCTGGTTCGACGCCTTTGAGGGCTGAGGCCGTGACGATCAAATCGCCCACGGGTTCGCCGCCGACTTCGCGGGCGTTGATGACCTCAATCGAGCCGCCCATTTCGCGCAGTAGGTCGATAAGGCCAGCGCGCGTGGCGTTGAGGCCGACATTGGCGATCGTCACCTTCGACCCCGGCACCAGCAGCGCGGCGACCATCGGGAAAGCGGCGGAAGAGGGGTCGCCGGGTACGATAATCTGTTGCGGCTGCAATTCCGCTTCGCCGATCAGCGTGATGATGCGGGTGCCGTCGGCTTCCACTTCTACATTGAGGTCCGCGCCGAAGCCGCGCAGCATCCGTTCGCTATGGTCGCGGGTCGGGATCGGCTCGACGACGCGGGTGATGCCCGGCGTGTTGAGGCCAGCGAGGAGTATCGCCGACTTCACCTGCGCCGAAGCGACGGGCAGGCGATAGTCGAGCGGCACGGCGGGGCAGGCGCCGTGCATGGTGAGCGGCAACCGGCCGCCGGGGCTGGTGGTGAAGCTGGCACCCATCTGCGCCAAGGGGTCGGTCACGCGCGCCATGGGCCGCTTACTGAGCGAGGCATCGCCGATGAAGGTGGCGGTCAGATCATGGCTGGCGAGCAGGCCCATCAGCAGGCGCGTCGACGTGCCGCTATTGCCCATGTCGAGCGCACCCTCCGGCTGGAGCAGTCCGCCGACGCCGACGCCATGGATATGCCAGATGCCATCGGCGTCGCGCTGAATGTCCGCGCCCATCGCGCGCATGGCGGCGGCGGTCGCCAGCACATCCTCACCCTCCAGCAGGCCTTCGACCCGGCTTTCGCCCACGGCCAGCGCCGAAAGCATCAGCGATCGGTGCGAAATGCTCTTGTCCCCCGGTACGGTCACGCTGCCCGACAGGGCGGGTGCGGCGGTGAATGTCATCGGGCGGGGCAGTTCGGCGGCAGCGGTCACGGTTCGTCCAGTCTGGTCTGGCGGGAAAAAATGCGCCCGGCTTTTGACAGCGCGCTTGGGCTATGGCAAGGCGCGCGACGTTTCGTGGGCAACAGCCGTTGCGCCGCGTAAAGTCTATTTGAGCATCTAAAAAGGAACAGGCCGGACATGGTGAAGGCTGAATGGGGCACGAAACGGACCTGCCCGAAATGCGCAACCCGCTTCTATGATCTGGGCAAAGACGATCCGGTCGTCTGCATCAACTGCAACGCGGCATGGGAACCGGAGCCGGTTCTCAAGTCGAAGCAGCCGCTTCCTTATGAAGAAGCGCCCAAGAAGGTCATCGAGACCGCTGACGGCAAGCTGGAAACGGCCGACGATGATCTGGACCTGGATTTGGACGTCGATGATGATGGCGATTCGCCGGATAATGACGTCGATCTGGGCGGTGACGACGACCTGGGTGTCGAAGCCGCGGGCGACGACGATAGCGATGACAATTAACTGATTTTTGTTCTTGCCAACGAGGTTGCTGCGACTTAATGGCAGCGACCTCGCAAGCGCCAACCCAAGGGCGCTTGATGATGGTGACGGGGCCTTAGCTCAGCTGGGAGAGCGCCTGCATGGCATGCAGGAGGTCAGCGGTTCGATCCCGCTAGGCTCCACCATCCTTATATTCGACCGGCGGCCTGGTTCCTCATGGAGCCAGCCGAACAGGGTTCGATCCATGCGGCGGGCCATTAGTGCCACGCCCAAATGGGGCCTTAGCTCAGCTGGGAGAGCGCCTGCATGGCATGCAGGAGGTCAGCGGTTCGATCCCGCTAGGCTCCACCATTTTCCGAAATCGATGATGTTCTGGCGGGTACGGCTTAGCTGCGTCTTGCTCATGCTACGCGCACGCTTTCTAGAGCGTGATGACTTTACTCAGAACCGTTCGTCCTGAGTAGCCATTGAGCGAAGTCGAAATGGCGTATCGAAGGATATAAGCTCAGCCGACCCTTCGATACGGGTCTTCGACAAGCTCAGCCCCTACTCAGGGCGAACGGAGTGATGTGACTTAAAGTCATCATACCCTATATTGCCCGCACGACGAAAAACGGCGCCCCTTTCGGAGCGCCGTTTCGTGTTTCAGCCTCAGCGCGGATCAGCGCTTGTCGACGGGCACATAGTCGCGCTGCGTGGGGCCGGTGTAGAGCTGACGCGGACGGCCAATCTTCTGCGCTGGGTCGGAGATCATTTCGTTCCACTGCGCCACCCAGCCGACGGTGCGGGCGAGGGCGAAGAGGACGGTGAACATCTCGGTCGGGAAGCCGATCGCCGACAGGATCACACCCGAATAGAAGTCCACATTGGGATAGAGCTTCTTTTCGATGAAATAGGGATCGTTGAGCGCGATCTGCTCCAGTTCCTTGGCGACGTCGAAGACGGGATCGTTGACGCCCAGCTTCTCCAGCACGTCCTTGGCGGTCTTCTGCATGACCGTCGCGCGGGGATCGTAGTTCTTGTAGACGCGATGGCCAAAGCCCATCAGGCGGAACGGATCGTCCTTATTCTTGGCGCGGGCGATATATTCCGGGATCTTGTCGACAGTGCCGATTTCGCGGAGCATGTTGAGCGCCGCTTCGTTCGCGCCGCCATGCGCCGGACCCCACAGACAGGCGATGCCGGCCGCGATGCAAGCGAAGGGGTTGGCGCCCGAAGACCCTGCCAGACGCACGGTCGAGGTCGAGGCGTTCTGTTCATGGTCGGCATGGAGGATGAAAATCTTGTCCATGGCGTCCACGATCACCGGATCGGGGATATATTCTTCCGCCGGGACCGAGAAGGTCATGCGCAGGAAGTTGGCGGTGTAGGACAGGTCGTTGCGCGGATAGACGAAGGGCTGACCCACCGAATATTTATAGGCCATCGCCGCGATCGTCGGCATCTTGGCGATCAGACGGTGGCTGGCGATCTTGCGCTGCAGCGGATCGTTGATGTCGGTCGAGTCATGGTAGAAGGCCGACAGGGCGCCGACCACGCCGCACATGATCGCCATGGGGTGCGCATCGCGACGGAAGCCGCGATAGAAGGTGGTGAGCTGTTCATGCACCATGGTATGGCGCGTGATGGTGGTGATGAAGTCGTCCAGCTCGGCCTTGGACGGCAGTTCGCCGTTCAGCAGCAGGTAGCAGACTTCCATGAAGCTGGATTCTTCGGCCAGCTGGCCGATCGGATAGCCGCGATGCAGCAAAACGCCTTCGTCGCCATCGATATAGGTCAGGCCGGATTCGCAGCTTGCCGTCGAGGTGAAGCCCGGATCATAGGTGAACATGCCGGTGTTGGCGTACAGCTTGCGAACGTCGATGACCTGGGGACCGATCGAACCGTCCATGACGGCATAGTCTTTCGTCGCTCCTCCGACGGTCAAAGTGGCATTATTATCCGACATATTGTTCTCCTTGAGTGCCATCAACTTAACCGTGCGTGCCCACAGCGGTCAGCCGTTCCAAGCTTTCCTCTTTCCCCAACAGGAAGAGGACATCGAAAATCCCCGGCGAGACGGTGCGCCCGGTGAGCGCGGCCCGCAAAGGCTGCGCAACCTTGCCCAGTGCCAGACCGGCATCCTCTGCCACGCGGCGTATCGCGTCTTCGATCGCTTCGACCGTCCATGAAGGCGTGGTCGAGAGAGCGTCGGCCGTCTTTGCCAGCAGCGCGCGTGCCGAGTCGTCTAGCAGAGCCGACGCCTTTTCGTCAAAATCGAGCGGGCAATTTTTGAACAGAAATTCAGCGCCCTCCGCAATTTCGTTAAGCGTTTTAGCGCGCGGTTTGAGCGAAGCCATCGCCTCGCCTAAAAGTGCTAGACCGGTGTCCGGCAGCGCCTTGCCCAGCCGGGCTTCGACACGGGGGGCCACCAGCGCGGCCAGACGGGCGTCATCGGCTTCGCGCAGATAATGGCCGTTGAGATTTTCCAGCTTCTTGATGTCGAAGCGCGAGGGCGAGCGGCCGACGCCCGCGATGTCGAACAGTTCGATGGCGCGGGCGGTGGGGATGAATTCCTCGTCGCCATGGCCCCAGCCCAGGCGCAGCAGATAGTTCAGCACCGCTTCGGGCAGCATCCCCATCTCGTCGCGATAAGCATCCACACCCAGCGCACCGTGGCGCTTGGACAATTTCGCGCCGTCCGATCCGTGGATGAGCGGGATATGCGCGTAGATCGGCTCTTCCCATTCCATGGCGCGGAGGATGCACAGTTGGCGGAAGGCGTTGTTGAGATGGTCGTCGCCGCGAATGACATGGGTGACGCCCATGTCATGATCATCCACGACCACGGCCAGCATATAAGTTGGCGTGCCGTCCGACCGCAGCAGGATCATGTCGTCCAATTCGGCATTTTGCACCACGACGCGACCCTGAACGGCATCCTCGATCACTGTCTCGCCTTCGCGCGGCGCCTTGAGGCGGATGACGAAGGGTGCGCCTTCGGGCGCTTCTTCAGGGGCGCGATCGCGCCAGCGGCCATCATAGCGCATCGGCTTCTTGGCGGCGCGCTGCTCTTCGCGCAGCGCGGCCAATTCTTCCGGCGTGGCATAGCATTTATAGGCATGGCCGGCCGCCAGCATGGCATTGGCGACTTCGGCATGGCGCGGTGTCCGCTCGAATTGGAATACGGCCGGTTCGTCGCCGCCAAGGCCAAGCCAGTCCAGCCCGTCGAAAATAGCGGCGACCGCTTCCTCGGTCGAGCGGGCGCGGTCGGTGTCCTCGATCCGCAGCAGGAACTTGCCGCCATGATGGCGGGCGAACAGCCAGTTGAACAAGGCGGTGCGGGCACCGCCAATATGGAGGAAGCCTGTTGGCGAGGGGGCGAAACGGGTCACCACCGGCTTGTTCATTCCCGTTGCGTTCACCGCCATATTGCCTGACATTCGCCCTTCTGATCCATGGATGCGATGCCCCCTAGCATGGCTTTCGAGCCACGACAAACCTCCCTTATGGTCGAGGTCGCCACGCGCCTGCACGCCGGGTTTGCGGGGGTGGAACGCTGGCTGGAGAAAGAGCGGGAGCAGGTGCCGCTTTGGGCACCGATCGCGCTGGGGGTCGGCATTGCCGCCTGGTTCGCGTTGCCGCACCGGATGGCGTGGCTGGCCTTTTGCTGCGGGGCTTTGGCGCTGGGCTGTGTGGGGGTGTTGCTGCCCGAAGGCGCGCGGTTGCGGCGGATGATGGTGGCGGGCGGGGTGCTGGCCTGCATGGGGTGTGTTCTCATCTGGGGCAAGGCGCTGCTGCTGGGTGAGCCGCCGCTGGCGCGGGCGACGTTCGTGCAGGTGACGGGCGATGTCCTGTCGGTGCGCGCGGTTCCGGCGCAGCAGATGGTGCGGGCGATGCTGCGGCCGGTGGCGGCACCGACCTTGCCGAAGGTGATCCGGGTCAATATCGCCGAGAGCGATGTGCCCGACGGGTTGGGCGAGGGTGCGCGGATTCGCTTTCGGGTGCGGTTGATGCCGCCAGCGCCGCCCAGCGTGCCGGGGGGCTATGACTTCGCGGCGCGCGCTTATTTTCAGGGGATAGGTGCGACCGGCAAGGCGTTGAAACCGATCGAAATGGTGAAGCCCGCGACGGGTGCGCCGCGGCTGCGGGCGCGGTTGTTTACGCATATTGCCGGACAGGTAGACGATCCGGCGAAGGGCATCGCAATCGCACTGGCGACCGGCGATCAGGGCGCGATTGCCGAGGTGGATGCCGAAGCGATGCGCAATAGCGGGTTGGCGCATTTGTTGTCGATCAGTGGGTTGCATCTGACGGCGCTGATCGGGGCTGTCATCTTTCTATTGATGCGGGTGATGGCGCTCAGCCGCCGGGCGGCGCTCAACTGGCCTTTGATGCTGATCGCGGCCACGGGGGGCGCGCTGGCGGGGGTCGGCTATACGTTGCTGACGGGGGCGGAGGTGCCGACTGTGCGGTCCTGCATCGCGGCGCTGCTGGTGCTGGGCGGTCTAGCGATGGGGCGGGATGCGATCACGCTGCGGCTGGTGGCGACGGGTGCGCTGATCGTGCTTATCATCTGGCCCGAAGCGCTGGTCGGGCCGAGCTTTCAGATGAGTTTTGCCGCCGTCACGGCGCTGGTGGCCTTGGCCGAACATAAGCGATTCCGAGCCTTTGCCGCCGCGCGGGACGAGGCGCGTTGGCGCAAGATCGGCCGGATGCTGTTGGTGACATTGGCCACGGGCTTCGTCATCGAACTGGTGCTGATGCCGATTGCGCTGTTCCATTTTCACAAGGCGGGCATGTTGGGGGCGTTCGCCAATATCGTCGCGATTCCGCTGACCACCTTTGTCGTGATGCCGTTGGAGGCGCTGGCGTTGTTGTTCGATATGGTCGGCCTCGGCGCGCCCTTCTGGTGGTTGACGCAGCAGGCGCTGACGCTGTTGCTGATGATCGCCCATGGGGTGTCGGCCAGTCCTTGGGCGACGATGCTGACGCCTTCAGTGCCTGCGGTCGTTTTTGCAGGGATGATGGCGGGGCTGCTCTGGTGTTTGCTGTGGCGCAGCCGGTGGCGCTGGCTGGGCTTGGCGCCGGTGGTGGCGGGGGTCATCGCGATATTGCTGCTGTCGCCCCCCGATATATTGGTGACCGGCGATGGCCGCCATGTTGCCGTGCGGACGCCTGAGGGTCGCATGGCGATATTGCGCGCGGGGGCGGGCGACTATGTGCGTGATGTCTTGTCGGAGAGCGCGGGCTATGATGGTGCGCTGGAGCCGATCGCTCGACTGCCGCAGGCGCGCTGTTCGGATGATCTATGCGCGGTCGGGTTGATGGCGGGTGGTCGGCCCTGGCAGTTGCTCGTGACCCGCAGCGATGTCTTGGTGGAGCGCCCTACATTCGCGCGCGATTGCGCGGCGGCCGATATCGTCATTGCCGATCGCGGTCTGCCGCGCTGGTGCCGCCCGCGCTGGCTCAAGATAGACCGTCGCCTGTTGGCGCGAACCGGTGGCATGGCCATTGATCTCGACCATGCTACCATTCGCACCGTGCGTCAGGCGGGTGACGCGCATCCTTGGATCGCGCCGCTCCCCAAGCCATCGCGCCGCTATGATCCGTCCAAACCGCGCCCACCCTATGCGCGGCCTCGGCCTCAATTATAGCGGCGGAGCAGTCCGGCCAGTTTGCCCTGGATCTGGACCTGGCGCGGGTCGTAGATTTGCGGCTCATAGGCGCTGTTGGCCGGGTCCAGCCGAACCCTCTGCCCTTCGCGGCGGAAATATTTGAGCGTGGCTTCATTCTCGTCGATCAGGGCGACGACGATCTGGCCTTCGCGCGCGACTTCGGTCCGCTGGATCAGCGCGAAGTCACCGTCGAGAATACCGGCCTCCATCATCGAATCGCCGGACACTTCCAGCGCATAATGGTCGCCTGCGCCGAGCAGCGCGGCGGGAACGGACAGCATCGTCTGCCCTTCCATCGCCTCGATCGGGACGCCGGCGGCGATCCGGCCGTGCATCGGGATTTCGATCACGTCGTTGGCAGGAATGAGCTGTGGTGCCGAGACCTGTGGTTTGGGCGCGATGATCGGGGCCGGGATGCGGTGCATGGCATCGGGCAACTTCAAGACTTCGAGCGCGCGCGCGCGATTGGGCAGACGGCGGATGAAGCCGCGTTCTTCAAGCGCATTGATCAGGCGGTGAATGCCCGACTTGGAGCGCAGATCCAGCGCATCCTTCATCTCCTCGAAAGAGGGCGACACGCCGCCTTCCTCCAACCGGGTTTGAATGAAGCTCAGCAATTCCTGCTGTTTGGGCGTCAACATGGCTGCGGTCCTCCGTGGAACGTATAAGGAACGCATAGGAAACAGATGAAGGTTAGTCAAGCGCCGGGTGATTATCCCCTTTGCATACGTTGCGCTTGACTCAAATAATGCACGGTATAGCTTAAACCCGCAGAAATCGGGGGTAATAAGATATGCCGGAGACGGACTTTAGTATAACCTATGAAGGTGGTGAAGCAGACGAAAACTCAATGGACATGCGGCTGTTGGCACTGTCCTTATTGGGTGCCGAGAGGATTGTATCAGACGGCCTAGTAGAGGTGGCCTGGCAAAACTGCACATCGGGATAAGTGGATTTTCTGCCTGACGGCGGCCAGGATGGCC
>MIAK01000053.1:0-15389 GCA_001829085.1 Sphingomonadales bacterium RIFCSPLOWO2_12_FULL_63_15
CGGGCTACGCCCTCCGCCCTTCACCGACACCCCAACAACCGATTCTCATCTTGATTGTCGCTACGCTCGCATCCTGTCAGTCGCCGCGCAGGTCACGGCCTTGGGGGTTGGACAGCCATGAGTGCGGCGTTGATCTGATCGACCAACTGCTTTTCCTCACCCTCCAATTGGCGCAGGGCCTCTTCGACCTGGCGGAGTGCCGCCGCTCGATCCTCTTGCTTCATCCCGCTTTTCGAAGCCGGACAAACCTTCTCGATCAGCGCCGGGAGTTCGGCCGCGATGATGTCGCGCAGGAAGTAGGTGACGGCCGCAACATCAATGTCCCGCTGATTGTCACCGATGACATCGTCGACATACACATGTGGAGCGTAGCGCTCGACCAAGGTGCTTGCGACCTGGTGAAGCACAGGCAAGCCGTTGCGTCCCAGTGTCCTGAAAGGCGATCATCTTCGGCCATGTCGTAGTGCCGTCCGGGCGCAGGACGATGTTATCCAGCGGCTTCACGTCCATGACGATCTGCGCCATCGGCATCAGCTTACTATTGTCGCGGCGAATGCGCGGCTTCATGTCATCGAAGCGTTTGCGATCGTTCGCCTGGATATCGACAATACGGAAGTAGGACGCTTCCTTGATGGTCCGGTCTGAAATGAAAACCTTGCGGGGAATTGCAATGTCCATTTCGCGGCAATAGCGCTGGAAGGCGGTAATCACTTCCTTGCGCACGGTGTTGTAGCCTGCCCGCTGCGCCTGCGTTGCCCAAGCTGCCTTGATCAGTTGCGTCACCTTCGCGCCCAACTGCTCCAGCGTTGCCACGTCGCCGCCCATGGCGAGGAACGCTTTGTCAAACTCCCGACTTATGACCTTCCGCGACTTTCCGGCGTGCCTTGGCCTTTGATGCGCCATGGCGTTCACGTTCCACCCGCTCAGTTCCGCGCGGCGCACCCATTTATTGAGGGTATCCAGCGGAACGCCATGGACGCGGCAGGCTTCGCGTTTCGCTTCGCCACGCTCCGCCGTGTTGGGCAGGGTATTGGCGATCGGCTCCAGGATGCGCCATCGCGCCGCGATCTTCGCGCTCTGGTTGGACGCGGGTATAGGGAGCAGTGCAGGGGCATCATAGGGGACGATCGCCGTAGACGGCTCGTCTTCTAAATCGCCTTTGAACGCCCTTTGAAGCGCCTCTGGAAGGCTGTTGAGAAGGACTTCATAGCGTAGGCCGGAATTGCCGCCGCGTCCCTCAATTTTGCGAACGATCACCCGCCATTTCTTCACCGGCTTGCCTATGGCCGCGCGGTGTAGCGCATAGCGAGCGGTTCTCGCGGGCATCGATGCCAGTTCTGCGAACTGATCCGATGTCATCCAAAACGGGACACGAGGGCTATCCACGGCTGGGTTCCACCTTGGAAGCGGCTGTGATACGGCTCCGAAGCTCTACCGCTGCTGGTCCGTTGTTCAGCCCAGCGGCCACCCTATGGGCGTAGCCAGGATCAATACCGTTATGAATGCACCACGCGCGAAAAGTGGTTCCTTGGAGGACAAAGCCAGCCCGGATACCTATCAACGCTTTTCTGTCATCAACTGTCAACACCATAGACCGCATATGCGCTCACAAATGTTGACAGTCAACACGGTATTAGGCGATGAATGACGCTCTGGCGGATATAGAGGCTTATAAGCGGCAGTTAGATATCGTCACGGATGCCGAACTTGCGTCAGTCATTGGTTACCAGCGATCGACGATTGCTCAGTGGAAAAAGCGCGGCGGTATTCCGGCGTCGGCTAAAAGAACCATTGAGCGTCATATAGGCTCTCGGAAAACTAATGAAGCTGCGCGCGCGAGTTTTTCGAAGCTTTCCGCATCGAAACGGCAGTTCTCGAAGGCAATTGTAGTTCGCTATTTGGTTGAAACGACGCTTGAAGAAGACGGTGACTTAGAACCGGATGGGCTACTATATCGCGCAATTGAAATGGATAATTTCGAAATGGCCGCTGCCCGTTTGCTTGATCATGAATTGGCAGCCGGGGCGAAGGACATGGCGGCCGCCTATCGCAATGTCCTAGCAACCGATGTTATGATGCGATTGGCTACTGAGCTGACTGCGATGCAGGCCGATCTTTAATTGTTGCCGCAACAGGTTGGCAAAGTTGCCGCAATGCGTGTGTTCTGGCCCAATTTCCTGATGGTCTGATTGCGGCAAATGTAGATCATAGAGATTGGCAGTGGAGCCGCCTACGAATGGCGCTTTTCCGCCACCTTCCGTCAAATGCGGCAATCATTGCGGCAAACCCGATTAATGCCAATCTCTATGATCCGCTCCACCGCTTCTTTGCATTTCTCCATTGACTACGTATGTAATCGATGCGATTACAGATGTAGTTGAACGGGAGACGCGGGCGGGTGGCGGATATAGGCGACAAGATCAGCGAAGCCGAGCTGGTGGTGATGGAGGCGCTGTGGGAGCAGTCGCCGCAGACCGCCACCGATGTTGCCGACCGCGTCGCCGCTGCGCGCGACTGGAGCGTTCAGACGGTCAAGACGTTGCTGTCGCGGCTGATGGCCAAGGATATCATTGCCGCTGACCAGGATGGTCGCCGCTTTCTCTATCGGCCGATGGTGGCGCGCGATGATTATGTCGCGGGCGAATCGGGACGGCTGGTCAATCGCCTGTTCGGCGGTCGCATTTCGCCGCTGGTCGCGCAGCTGGCGAGCCAGGATCAGTTGACGGCGGAGGACATCGCCGAGTTGGAGGATATCCTCAAGGGGCTGAAATCATGAGCGTCTGGATCGTCGAAACGCTGATCGCCACCAGCTTGCTGATGGCGCTGGTGATGCTGCTGCGCCGACCGGTCGCGCGCTGGATGGGGGCGGGGGCGGCGTACAGCCTCTGGGTCTTGCCGTTGCTGCGCATGGTTTTGCCGGTGCTGCCGCAGGAGGTGGCGGCGCCTTCGCCGCTGCATATCGCGGTCGACCAGTCGGGTCTGCCCGGATTGCTGGCGCTTTCGCACGAGCCGCAAGCATCGGGGTCTGGTTTCCCCTGGCTGGAAGCGGGGATCGCGCTTTGGTTTATCGGGTTGCTGGCGTTTCTGCTGTTCCAAGCGGTGGGCTACATCCGTTTCCGTCGCCATATGCTCGATGGCTCCGTATTGCTGGGGCAGGAGGGGCGCATCCGCACGATCGCCAGCCCGCAGGCGTCGGGGCCGCTGGCCTTTGGCGTGCTGCAGCCGATGATCGTCCTGCCGGTCGATTTCGCCCAGCGTTATGACGATCTGGAGCAGGAAATGGCGGTGGCGCATGAGCGCGCGCATCATGCGCGCGGCGACCTGCTGGCCAATATGATCGCGCTGCTGCTGCTTGGCGTCCATTGGTGCAATCCGATCGCCTGGATCGCCTATCGCTCCTATCGCGCCGACCAGGAAACCGCGTGCGATGCGCGTGTCCTGTCGCTCTATGGCCGCGACCAGGCCCATGCCTATGGCCGCGCCATCCTGAAAGCCGCAGGCGGACGGCAATTCGTCGCCGCCTGTCATCTCAATCGCATTGCTACACTCAAGGGGAGGCTTGCCATGCTTTCGCACCATGAAATTTCGCTTCAGCGGATCAGCTGGGGCATGGCGGCTGTCGCCATCGTCACCGCCACCGGCCTCGCGCTCACCGCATCGGGCAGCCGCGCCGCGCAGCAGATGGCGGCGATCAGCGAGACCGTCGAATCCGCTGATCTGGCCCGGCTGGGCGATCTGGTCGCCCGGCCCGCCGCTGCGACCGTGCCGGAAGTGCCAGCCGTTGCAACCGTCCCCGACGTGCCGACCGCTGCGACCATCGCGGCCGAAACCGCGCCGATGACGCCCGTGCCGCCAGAGCCGATCGTGCCTGCCGCCGACGTTATCGCGCCGGTCCCGCCCGTGCCCCCTGCGCCGCCAGTGACCTGGCGCGAGGAAAAGGCGCGTATCAGCGCAAGTCGTGCCAACCAGTGGGGGCAGGCGCCCGCTATCCCGACCGAGGCGGACATTGCCCGGATGGTGCCGGTGGTGGATGTCCGCAAGGGTTGCGATGGCGACCGCACGGTTAGCCAACGCGAGACGGTGGACAGCAATGGTCGTCGCGCCATCCGCATCCGCATCTGCGAGGCGCAGATCGAGGCGCAGGCATTGCGATCGGCTCGCGCGGGATTGATGAAGGCGCGGGCGAAGGTGGAACGGGCCACGCATATGTCCGATCGTATTCGCGCCGACGTACTACGCGACCTGGACGAGGAAATCGCGCAGATCGACGGTCAGCGCAACTGATTGCGCGCCGTTAGCGGCTGAGGATGCGGGCCACGGCTACGAAATCCTCGACGCTGACGGTTTCGGCGCGGCGCTGCGGATCAATGCCGACTTCTGCCAGCGCGTCGAGCGCGCCGGGTAGCCCTTTGAGGCTTTGCCGCAGCATCTTGCGGCGCTGACCGAAGGCAGCGGCGGTCAGGCGTTCGAGCATCTTGAGCTGGACGCCATCAGGGCTGGGCTTGGCGGTGATATGCACGACCGCCGACATGACTTTGGGCGGGGGGGTGAAGGCGCTGCGATGCACTTTCATCGCGATCCGCGCCTCGCTGCGCCACTGCGACAGGATGGCGAGGCGGCCATAATGATCGGTGCCGGGCTGGGCGACGATGCGTTCGGCCACTTCCATCTGGAACATGAGCGTCAGGCTGGACCACCAGGGCAGCGGCTCCCAGGCCGCCGACAGCCAGCCGACGAGCAGGGGCGTGCCGACATTATAGGGGAGGTTGGCGATGATATGCGCGCCGTCACCCGCCTCGGCGCGGGCATCCACTTCCATCGCGTCGCCGGACATCACACGCAACTGACCCGGAAAGGCCTCCTCCAGTTCGGCAAGCGCAGGCAGGCAGCGATGGTCGCGCTCGACCGCGACGAGCCGTGCGCCTGCGCGCAGGATGGCACGGGTCAGGCCGCCGGGTCCGGGGCCGACCTCGAAGGCGGGCTGGCCATCCAGGGGGCCGGGAATGGCAGCGATCCGGTCGAGCAATTGTTCGTCGAGCAGGAAATTCTGACCCAGCGCCTTGCTGGCGGCGAGGCCATGGCGCGCGATCACGTCGCGCAGCGGCGGCAATGCCGGGCGGGTTTCAACCATAAGCGATGCGCGCGCGGGCAGCCGCTTCGGCCATGCGGATCGCGGCGATCATCGCGCCCGGATTGGCGCTGTCGGTCCCGGCGATGCCGAAGGCGGTGCCATGATCGGGCGAGGTGCGCACGATCGGCAGGCCCAGCGTGATGTTGACGCCATCGTCGAAATTCAGCGTCTTGATCGGGATCAGCGCCTGATCATGATACATGCACAGCGCCACGTCATAGGTTTCGCGCGCGCGGGCGTGGAACATGCCATCGGCCGCCAGGGGGCCGACAATGTCTATACCCTCGGCGCGCAATTGCTCGATGGCAGGCCGGATGATCTCGATCTCTTCACGGCCCAACGCGCCATTTTCCCCGGCATGGGGGTTAAGCCCAGCGACCGCGAGGCGCGGGCGGGCGATGCCGAAATTCTTCTGCATCCCCTTGGCCGTGGTGATGGCGCGGGCGCGGATCAGATCGATGGTGAGCGCGGCGGGCACATCGGCCAGCGCGATATGGATGGTGATCGGCACGACCTTGAGCGATGGTCCGGCCAGCATCATCACCGCATTATGGGCAGAAACGCCGCAGCGTTCGGCGACGAATTCGGTCTGGCCTGGATGGGTGAAGCCCACGCCATACAGCTGTTCCTTGCCCACCGGCGCCGTGACGATGCCAGCGGCTGAACCGGAACGGGCGAGGCCGACCGCGACTTCGAGCGCCTGAAACGCAATGCGCGCGCCATCGACGCTGGGCGACCCCGGCACGATCTCGCCCGCCTTGGCGATTTCGAGACAGGGGAGGCCGGTCGCAAAGGCCGCGGTCGCCTCTTCTGGCGCGCTGATCGGGATGATCGGGCCGAGCCACACGGCGCGCAGGGCGGCAGGATCGCCCACCGCGAAGAAGGGGGCAAGGCCGCGTGCCTCACGCATGACCCAGCTTTTGGCGACGATCTCCGGCCCTATCCCGGCCGGATCGCCCAGCGGCACCGCAAAGGGTGCTAAAGGGACGGCCTCAATTATATTCGATCACCGCATCGCGACGCAGATCGCGCAGATAGATGCGCGCGCGCCGGTTGACCCGTTCTTCTTCCAGTTGCGCCTGGATCTGTTCGGCGTTGGGCGCATTGGCCGATGCCGGATCGTCGCGACCGCAGACGATCAGCACGCGCACACCTTCGGTGATGGAGCCAAAGGGCGGGGTGGCTTCGCCGACCTGCAGGTTCAGCAAAATGTCCTGCAACTGAGGTGGAAGATCGCGGATCTTCACATTGTCATTGTCGACCACGTCGGCCCCGATCCGCGCACCGACTTCGTTCGCTTGGCCGCAGCCTTTGATCTCCTTGATCGCGGCGGCGAAGCTGGCGGCCTTTGTGCTGGCCTGTTCCTTGGTCGTGCCCTTGGGGAAGAGGACCGAAAGCTGCTTCAGGCTGAGCAGCGAATCGCGCGGATCGGCGGTCAGCACCTTGCGCTTGTCCATGACGTAGAGCAGCGACACGCCGCCGACGGTTTCGATCGGGCCAGCGATCTGCCCGACCTGCATTTCGGCCGCTGCCTGCGCCAGTTCAGGGGGCAGCTGGGCGGGGCGAACCCAGCCCAGGTCGCCGCCGACTGCCGCCGTCGAGGCTTCGGAAAATTGGCGAGCATAGGCCGGGAAGCTGCCGCCCTGCTGGATCTGCTGAATGATGTTGCGCGCATTGGCGATGATCTGCGCCCGATTTTCCGGTGTCGCCGACAGATAGATTTCGCCGATCCGATATTCGTCGCTGCCCTTGGCCGCGTTCAGCCGGTCAATGACCGATTGCACTTCGTCTTCCGACACGTTGACGAAGGGCTGAACATTGCGACGGAGCAGGCGGCTCCAGGCGAGTTCGCCTTCGATCTGGCGCTTGATGCTGGCCGATGAGCTGCCCTGCGTGCGCAGATAGGCGTCGAACTGTGTCGGCGACTGGCGGAAATTCGCTGCGACCCGCTCATAGCTTTGCTGGATTTCGGCTGGATCGACCTTGATGTCGTTGGCGGCGGCTTCCTGGATCTGGAGCGTTTCGTCGATCAGGTTGCGCAGCACCTGCAGGCGCAGCCGCTCCTTTTCTTCCGCTTCGACCTTGCCGCCATTGGCGGTGATGATCAACGCGAGGCGCTGATCGATGTCGGTGCCGGTCAGGATGCGGCCGTTGATGATCGCGGTTGCCTTGCGCACATTGGGATCGCTCTTGCCAAAGACGGTAACTTCCTTTGGCAGGTTGAGTTGCTGGTTTGCGACTTCGCCGCCGTCATCGACGGTCTGTGCGACGACGCCCTGAACCCCCATGCTGAACAGCGCGCTGGAGGCGAGCGCCGTGCGCAGGCCGGAGCGCAGGGAATGGCGGATGCGGTAAGGCAGGGGAACCAGGGGCAGCATCGTCGGCAAAAATCTCCAATACGGTCCTGCGCCAATGCGCGGGGCCGCCTTAACCAGTCCTGACGGGACGCGGAAAGGCTGATCCTTATATGCCAATATTGCGGAAAGCTAGCCGTAGCTGGAAGCCATTGCCCTTTCGCGCGTCGCCATTGGCCACATAATCGCGGCGCCAGGTGAGGCCAAGCGTCAGGCAATCATCTTCATAAGCGACGCCCAGCCGGTGGCGCACCGGCTCATAGCCGTCCGCCGCGCTCAACGGATCTTCCTTGGCATCGGTCAGGTCGATGACGGTCGATCCGAACACGGACCAGAAGCGCGCGAACTGCACCCGGCCGCCCAGCCGCACTTCTTCGCGGTCCTGCAGATCCTCCAGCGTGTCGTCGGCATCGCGGTTGAGGCGCAGATAGCCGACCATGACATAGGTGCTTTTGCTGCCGACCGTCGCATCGACTTCGTTGCGGCGGACCGCCAGATTGTCCTTGTCCGCGCGGAAGCGGTGGGTGAGGCTGATGAAATCCTTGTAGCGTGCGGTTACCCGGCCGACGATGTCGGATGTGCGACCCGACAGGCCGGTGCCGTCGGGCAGGATATTTTCCCGGCTGTCCAGGCGGTAGCTTTGCCCGACGATGCTCTGGAGCGAGAAGTCGGGGAGATCCAGGCCATATTCCAGGCCATAGGTGATGCGGGTCGAATCCTCGAACCGGTCATAGCCGGCGAAGCGATTGAGCGCGAAGAGGTTGCTGTCTTCCAGGTCGACGGCGCGGGCGTCTTCATTGGGCAGCGACAAATTGGCAAGACGTGGCGCAGCGACGATCTGGATGCGGGGCGCGATGCGCTGCACCCCGCCGAACGCTTCGCCCACGAAGGGCCAGCGCATATCGACGGCCGCCGCCGCGATCCCGCGCGCCTGCCAGCCTGGACTGCCCGCATAGGTGTCGACGGTGGTCAGATCATTGTCGCTGCTATGATAGACGTCGCCGCGCAGATAGCCGGTGAAGGTCACTTCCTGGCCAAGGCCGGTCAAGGTGCGCAGATTCCATTCGGCGGCGGCGAAGGCGCGCTGCGTATCCTGCCCATGGGTGCGGGTGATAGCCAATGTGTTCGCCTGCAACTGCAGCACACCGCCCAGCAGCGGGTCTTTCAGCCGCAGCCGATAGTCGATCAGCGGCAGGGCGATCGGGGTCTGGCCCTGCGAATCGCCTGCGCGCAACGTTTGGACGGCCCAGCCGCGAATCGAGAAATAGCTATTGTCGCCGATCCGTTGTGCGCCGAACGTCGAGCGGAGCCGATCGTCGCGGCTGATGTCGTAGCGGCGCAGGAAGGTGCGGTCGGACGCGAAGCGGATCGACCCGTCCAGGCTCCATTCCGGCGTCAACTGCATCGCCCCGGTGGCGTCGATATAGCCACGAATATCTTTTTGCGCGTCGACCGGGGTGGTGCCGATCGGGCTATCGCCGGTCGCCACACGGCTGCCATAGGTGAGGAAGCCGGTGGCTTGATAGGCGCCGCGATCATAGAGATGGCGGTAGTTCGCCTCCAGCATCGGCAGCGCATTGGTATAGATATGCGGCGTCAGCGTCAGGTCGCGGTTGGGCGCGAGCTTGAAGAAATAGGGCAGCGCGACTTCGAAGCCGTTATTGCGGTCATAGCGCAGATTGGGCATCAAAAGACCACTGCCGCCCGCTTCGCCGACCGGATGGGAGAGGCCCGGCAGCGGGATGAGCGGCAGGCCGAACAATTCGATATTGGCGTTGGTATAGCTGACCCGCTCGCGCCTGGGATCGTAGATGACCTTGACCGCATTGATCTGCCAGGTCGGTTCCTTGGGGCACCCCTTGCTGTCTTCGACCGCGCAGCCGGTATAAGCAGCGCGATTGAGCGTATAGACGCCGTTGATGCGCGTGCCCTTGGCCGACGCCAGGCGACCGCCCGACTGCAGCACCAGCAGCATATTGTCGACCATGCCGTCCTTGAGCGTGTCGGTCACGTCGAACCGGTCGCCATAGGCGATATTGCCCTCCGCATCGGTGAGCGAGACATTGCCCAGCGCTTCGATCTTGCCGGTATCGCGGTCCCACACCACCTTGTCGGCGCGCAGGCGATTGCCCTCGCGTAGCAACTGGACGTTGCCGCTGGCGGTGACGACTTCCTGATTGCTGTCATATTCCAGCGCGTCGGCGGCGAATCCGATCTGGTCGTCATTGGTGGGCACGGGCGCATCGGGCGCGCTGATGGGTGTTGGCGGCTCGTTGAGTTGCTGGGCCAAAGCCTGCGGGGCCAGCGCCAGCAAGGGCAAAGCGCTGCCCAGCAACAAAGCGGAACGAAAGGGGAAAAGGGGCGTGACCAACAAAAAGAGCCTCAAAACGGGGGCGCATATCGTCTCGCCTATCGCATTGCTTCGCCCGCGCCGCAATCATGCGACCATGGTCTTTTGCGGTAAATCGGTCGAACGGCTTTGCCAGACACGGTTCGCCGCACTATCTGACGAATATCAGCGGGCCAGACGCCCCCAAAGCCGTCCCCATAGCAAGAAAAGGTCCATCCATGGATATCGCCTTCAGCCCGACCCGTCCCGACACCGACAGCCTGGCCTTTGCCGTTGCCAAGGGCGCGCTGCCCAGCCTGCCGCTCGCTGCGTCCGCGACGCTGGTGGCAGGCGCCGCCGCGGCGCGCTTCACCGGTGAAGCCGGGTCGAGCTTCGAAAGTTTCGTGGAGGAAGCGGGCAAGACGCTGCGCATCGTGCTGGTGGGCACGGGCAGTGGCAGCGACGCCGACATGGAGCGGGCGGGTGGCGCGCTGACGGCCAAGCTGCTGAGCAGCGGCGCGACTCATGTTGCGGTGGAGTTCGTCGGCGACGTGACGGGCGAAGGCGCGGCGCGCCTCGGCTTCGGCGCCCTGCTGCGTAGCTGGCGGATCGATACCTATCGCACCAAATTGGCCGAAAAGGCCAAGCCCACGCTGGAGACGGTGACGATCGTGTCGAGCGATGCGGGCGCGGCCTGGGATCGTTGGGCAGCGGTGGCGGCGGGCGTCGCCTTAACCCGTGAACTGGTGTCCGAACCCGCCAACATCCTCTATCCCGAAAGTTTCGTGGAACGCTGCCGCCACCTAGCGGACCTGGGCATCAAGATCAGCGTGCTCGACCGCGCGGCAATGGAAGAATTGGGCATGGGGTCGCTGCTCGGCGTGGCGCAGGGGTCCGTGCGCGAAGCACGGCTGCTGGCGATGGAATGGGACGGCACCGGCGGCACGGCGGACAAGCCGGTCGTGTTCGTCGGCAAGGGCGTGACCTTCGACACCGGCGGCATCTCGATCAAGCCGGCGGCCGGCATGGAAGACATGAAGTGGGATATGGGCGGCGCGGGTGCGGTCGCTGGCGCGATGAAGGCGCTGGCGGGGCGCAAGGCCAAGGCACATGTCGTGGGCATTTGCGGCCTGGTCGAAAATATGCCTGACGGCAACGCGCAGCGGCCGGGCGACATCGTCACCTCCATGTCGGGGCAGACGATCGAAGTGCTCAACACCGACGCCGAAGGGCGGCTGGTGCTGTGCGATGCGCTGACCTGGGCGCAGAAGACCTATGCGCCGGAGGTCGTCATCGATCTCGCCACGCTGACCGGCGCGATCCTGG
Organism: Sphingomonadales bacterium RIFCSPLOWO2_12_FULL_63_15; assembly: GCA_001829085.1. GTDB lineage: Bacteria > Pseudomonadota > Alphaproteobacteria > Sphingomonadales > Sphingomonadaceae > Sphingobium. Next base: position 11,141 of record MIAK01000053.1, read on the forward strand.
TGTCGCTGGGCGATCAATATGCGGGCCTCTTCTCGAACGACGATGGCCTGTCCGACGACCTGATCGCGGCGGGCAAGGCGAGCGGCGACGAATTGTGGCGCTTCCCGCTGTCCGACGCCTATAACAAGCTGATCGACAGCCCGATCGCCGACATGAAGAATATCGGCGGGCGCTATGCCGGGTCGATCACCGCCGCGCAGTTCCTCAAGCGCTTCATCGAGGACGGCGTCAAATGGGCGCATCTCGACATTGCCGGCATGGTATGGTCCGACAAGCCCGGCGCGACATGGGACAAGGGCGCGACCGGCTATGGCGTGCGCCTGATCGACCAGCTGGTGGCGGACAAGTTCGAGCAGTAAGATGCCCCCACGCCCGTTCGAGCTGAGCTTGTCGAAGCCCTGTCCTTCTGCGCAAAGAAGAACAGCCCTTGGACGGGCTCAGGGCGAACGGGGTTAGGATTTTACGATCATGCAGGTCGATTTCTACCAGCTAAGCCGCGATCCGGTCGAACAGGTGTTGCCCGCCATCGCGGCGCGCATCCTGGGGCTGGGTGCGCGGCTGCTGGTGGTGGCGGATACGGCCGATCGGCGCGAGCGGATATCGCAAGGCTTGTGGGCCGGGCCGCCCGAAAGCTTCCTCGCCCATGGACAGGCAGGCGAGGGGGATGAGGCGGTGCAGCCGATCCTGCTCGCCCCGAGCTGCGCGGCCGCCAATGGTGCGCGGCATGTGGCGCTGGCCGATGGCGTGTGGCGCGACGAGGCGCTGGAATTCGAGCGGGCCTTCTATTTTTTCGATGTTGATACGATCGATGGTGCGCGGGCAAGTTGGCGGACCCTGTCGAAGCGTGAGGGCGTCGAACCGCGCTTCTGGCGGCAGGAGGGCCGCAAATGGGTGCAGGGGCCATAGATCACCTCCGGTTTAAGCCTCTTGCAGCGCAGCACGGCCCCGTCTAAAGGCGCGGCCAGCATTTTCACCCATTCGGAGTATCGAGGGCCATGGCCGTCACGCGCACCTTTTCCATCATCAAGCCCGACGCGACCCGTCGCAACCTGACCGGCGCCGTCACCAAGATGCTGGAGGAAGCCGGCCTGCGCGTCGTCGCTTCCAAGCGCATCCGCATGAGCCGCGAACAGGCCGAAGGCTTTTATGGCGTCCACAAGGAACGCCCCTTCTTCGCCGACCTCGTTGCCTTCATGATCTCCGGCCCGGTCGTCGTCCAGGTGCTGGAAGGCGAAAATGCCGTGCAGCGCAACCGCGACATCATGGGTGCAACCAACCCGGCCAATGCCGACGCCGGCACGATCCGCAAGGAACTGGCCGAATCGATCGAAGCCAATTCGGTCCATGGCTCGGACAGCGAAGAAAATGCCGCGATCGAAATCGCCTATTTCTTCAAGCCGGAAGAAATCGTCGGCTAAAGCCCCGATCCTTTCGAGCGGAAAAAGCCCGGTCCTTCCACGAAGGGCCGGGCTTTTTCGTGGAGCCGCGTCAGTTGCGCGCGGTGACGACGGCCGCCCAGCGCGCATCGACGGTCGCGGCGGGGGACGTGCCGTTTTCGCGCGTGACGAGCGACAGGCCGCGCAGCGTCACGTCATGGCCCGACAACCAGCGACCCGATATGCCATAGCCAATATCATAGATGGCGCGATCTTCGCGCGCTTCGCCATTCACCACGAAGCGGGTGGTGATGAACACCGGCAGATTCTCGTCGCCTACGCTATTGTCGGGCAGCTTGGCCTTGTCCCGCGCGCGCTTGAGCGCATTATCGAACCAGCGGGCCTCGATCCGCGCTTCGCCCGTGGTCGATACGGGCGCAATGTCGAGTGCGGCGGGGAAGAGAAAGGTCTGGCTTTGCACGATCTGGTCGGCAGCGGCCGGGGTCAGTATCAGCCGATCGTCGCCATCCGCGCGGGCGTTGAGTATCAGCTTGGCGGCGCGGACGGATGCCTGACGGCTTGCGATCGCCTTTTCCGCGCGCTCGTCCTGCTTGTCCGACCAATTGAGATAGAGGGTCAACCCGGAAATGCTGACCGCCAGCAGCGCCAACATTTCGCCCAAGGTGATCCAACGACGGCGAATCGCGGCGGCTTCTGCGGCACGCTTTTCGGTGGGGGTGTCGGGCGTATCCGTCATTGCCTCACGCCACCTGGGGCGGCACCTCGAACTTGTCGATCACCCAGTCCTCCGCCTGCGCGCCGCCAATCCATTCCTGCATCCAGGGATGGGCGATAATTGCCTGCATATAGGCCTGCGCAAAGCGGGCGACGGGCAGTTGATAGGTGATGAAGCGGGTGACGACGGGCGCGAACATCACATCGACCGCGCTGAAGGCACCGAACAGAAATTCGCCCTCGCCACCATGGCGCGCACGGGCCTGCGCCCAGAGCTGCATCATGCGGAAAATATCCTGCGCCACCGCCTCGGAGGGCGGCACGGCGTCGTAGATGCGGCGGATGTTCATGCTATGCTCGCGACGCAGTGCGGCAAAGCTGCTGTGCATTTCTGCCGCCATCGAGCGGGCCATGGCGCGCGCGGCAGGGTCGGTCGGCCAGAACAGGTCGCCGCTCGTCTTTTCATGGAGATATTCGATGATGGCGAGGCTGTCCCACACGACGATGTCGTCGCCATCCCACAAGATCGGCACCTTGCCGGAGGAGGGCGCGAACTCGTCGCCCTCGCGCCGTTTCTCCCACGCCTCGTCATAGAGGGGGACCACGACTTCCTCAAAGGGCAGGCCCGACAGCTTGCACGCCAGCCAGCCGCGCAGCGACCAGCTCGAATAGGCCTTGTTACCGATAAACAGCTTCATCATGCCGCCCCTCTTAGCCGGGAGCGGCGCGGCAAGTCGAGCAGGAAGAAGGAGTTGGCCGAGCCGGAATCCAATCCACAATAGTTCTGTGTTTATTTTCAGATATCTATCGAAAACCAGATGCGCGATGAGCCCCCAAAAGGGCCACAGTTCGGTCATGCTGCAATCAGGAATCACATTGGCTTCTCAATCACTTATACCAGAAGGACAGGTGCAAGGGAATGGGTCGCAAATGTAGCTAGGTGGGCGGATCAAACAGGGTAGCCGCCCCCGTCCACGGGGGGCTCACTCACCGGCTGACTATCTCGCCGCTGTCTTTTCGTCGGGCTTCGCTGATGGCCAATGGGCCAATGGCGGACGAGCAGGTTTCATGTTTGAAGATCGGGATGGCTGCCATTTCTAGCTGTAGCGTTGCGGGCGCTTCATTCGCACTGCGGCGGAAATACTCTTGCGGATCAGCCGAGGGTGATACCGAGCATTTGTAGCGCTGCGCGCTCCACAGTTGGCAAAATAGCTTTGATCGCCACATCGCCGTCAGGAAAATTCTCGAAGATCATGTCTTTCTCACCGGCATGCACCACGGCGCAGCGGATTTGATAAATAAGGGCAGCGCCAGTCTTCCATCTGCCCTCGCCATTCAGCTTTTTCTTGTTCAACCGCCTGAAAAGGGCCGTAGCGAACTGATTTGTGTTTTTAAGGCCGTCCAGTAGGGTCCAGCAATCTTCAAATAGGTCCTGATGCGGTTCGGCAAGCGCGGTAATCTGCCTGAGCTCCGACTGCAATGCTTCTAACGCGTCGTTCAAAGCAACTGCTGGCTCCGCATCGAAAGCTGCCATCAATCTACTCTTCACATCGGCGATGAAAAGGGCCTCCATCACGCGATAGAGTTCAAGGAATCGGAACTTCAGCGGGGAGGTGGCATAAGAATTAAGCAAACAGTCCAAGGCGACTTTTACACCGCGGCCGTCTCCCGTCGCGATGACCGCGCTAGTGGACCCATCGAACTCTGTCGTTTCGCCGACCATCGGGTTTTCTGCGGCGAATGCAACTTTGCGAAAATCTGCGCACGCTGATAACGAACCAAGTACTACCTCGGCACCTCCGGAGAAGATCGCAAGATGCTGTTCGGGTGGAAGGGCGGCGAGTGCCTTGACGAGTGCGACCTCTATGGCGGTAGGCAGTTCCTCCTTCCAATCGATCGGAAAGCCGAAGATTTCGGCATGTCCTTCGGCAGCGTGATCGACAGACCAGTATACTGGACGCCGGAAATCCCGAACCACCAGGGCAGCAGCGGGTGGATTTACATCTCCAGAAAGGAGGGACGCGGCCACGGCCGCCGCCTCCTCCCCAAGCTCTAGATGGGGTAACGGTCCCGGCGTTGGCTGATTGACCCTGGTGCAGGGTTGGTGGCCTCCCGGTAGATGGTTGAAGGGCGTCAGC
>MIAK01000054.1:0-45444 GCA_001829085.1 Sphingomonadales bacterium RIFCSPLOWO2_12_FULL_63_15
CTATCCCGAGGGCTCCACGCAGCCCCTGCTTTCCTCAACGTGTGACATTTCTATATGGCAGAAATTGTGACTTCTCTAAATGGCAGGAACAATGATCGGGGCTGGCCATAGCCCGGCACACGCCCTATCGGCTGGATCAGCCTCTCCAACAGCCGGAACCGCCCATGTCCAAAGGCAGTCCCGCCGACATCATGCCGCTTGCCACCGTCATGGCGCGGCTACGCGATCCCGACACGGGCTGCCCATGGGACATCGCGCAGGATTTCGGCTCGATCGCGCCCTATACGATCGAGGAAGCCTATGAAGTCGCCGACGCCATCGAGCGCAACGATATGGCGGCGCTTTGCGATGAACTTGGCGACCTTCTGCTCCAGGTGGCCTTTCACAGCCGCATGGCCGAACAGGCCGGTCACTTCAATCTGCAGGATGTGATCGACGGCATCACCCAAAAGATGACCCGGCGGCATCCCCATGTCTTCGGACAAAACGCACGGCGCGAAGACGGCCATGCCCAATGGGAGGCGATCAAAGCCGCCGAACGGGCCGAAAAGGAACCGGACCCCAGCGCGCTTGCCGGTGTGGCGAACGCCCTGCCCGCGCTGCTTCGCGCTGAAAAGCTGCAGAAGCGCGCCGCCCGTACCGGCTTCGACTGGCCCGATACGGCCGGCGCCATCGACAAGATCGTGGAGGAACTGGACGAAGTCCGCGCTGCGACCACGCAGGCTGAGCGCACCGAGGAAGTCGGCGACCTGTTGTTCGCCGTCGTCAACCTCGCACGCCATCTGAAGGTCGACCCGGAAGCCGCTCTGCGCGCAGGCAATGCAAAATTCGATCGCCGCTTCCGCGCGATGGAGCAGCAGGCTGGCGCCGACTTCGCCGCCCTCTCGCTGGAAGCGAAGGAAGAGCTATGGCAGCAGGCCAAGCGGCAGGAGAAAAGGCCCTAAGCGCTTAGGCTTCCCCGCGCTTCCCGAACCGCGCAAAGGCTGCATCGGACAGCCGCACCTCGACGCGGCTCTCCTCCTCTTCGACGTCCGTGGACAGCACTTCGCCATGTTCATGCAGCCAGGCCATCGCCGCGCCATCCGACACCGGGATGCGCAGGCCATAGACCTTCGCGCCCGTGGTCATATGGTCGCTGATCATGCGTTGAAGCTGCTCTACCCCCTCCCCGGTCAGCGCCGACAAGATGGCCACATCATCGCGCCGCGCTGCTGTTTCGCGCGCCAACACAGCGGCGTCGGCGTCCAGCAAATCAAGCTTGTTCCAAGCCTCGATAATCAATGGCGCGGGCGGTTCACCCTCAGCCCGCTCCAGCGCGGCTTCGCCCGCAACGCCCAGTTCGCCAAGCACATCCAGCACATCGTCGCGCTGCGCATCGCTGTCGGGATGGGCAATATCGCGAACATGCACGATCAGGTCGGCCGACAGCACTTCTTCCAACGTGGCGCGGAACGCCGCGATCAACTGGGTCGGCAGATCGGAGACGAAACCCACCGTGTCGGACAGGATCGCCTTGTCGAGGCCGGGCAGCGCAATCTGGCGCATCGTGGGATCAAGCGTGGCGAACAGCAAATCCTGCGCCATGACATCCGCGCCGGTCATCCGGTTGAACAGCGTCGATTTGCCCGCATTGGTATAGCCCACCAGCGCAATCACCGGCCAGGGTGCGCGCTGCCGCCGGGCGCGATGCAGCCCGCGCGTGCGCGTGACTTGATCGAGTTCCTTGCGGATCTTCGCCATGCGATCGCGGATCATGCGCCGATCCGCCTCGATCTGGGTTTCGCCCGGACCGCCCAGAAAGCCGAAGCCGCCGCGCTGCCGCTCCAAATGGGTCCAGCTGCGCACCAGGCGCCCGGCCTGATAATCGAGATGCGCCAGCTCGACCTGCAGCCGCCCTTCATTGGTCGCGGCGCGTTCGCCAAAGATTTCCAGGATCAGCCCGGTTCGGTCGATGACCTTGGCCTCGCACGCCTTTTCGAGGTTGCTCTGCTGCACGGGAGACAGGCTATTATCGACGATGATGAGGTCGGCCTCTTCCTGCCGCGCCAGTGTAGCGATCTGATCGACCTGACCGCTGCCGAACAAGGTGGCGGGCTTGCGATCGCGCACCCGGAATGCCTGCGCCGCGCGCACATCGATGCCGATCGCCAAGGCCAGCCCGCGCGCTTCCTCCAGCCGGGCGTCGCTGTCGCGCCGATCACCGCCATGGGTTTCGGCATGAACGACGACAGCGCGCGCGCCGCGCGCCACTTCATCTTCGGAATCGCGATTGAATATGGCCATGGAAGTGTAACGCCTCAAAACACAGGACGCTCCCGAACAGACAATTACCCGGTCCAACAAAGGAACGGGGCAAAGGCCTGCGCGGGAGCGCATAGACTAGTATTCGATGAAATGCGGACGGCGCGTGCGTTCCGCGCAGAGTAGGTCAATCGTCCTGTTCATTCTCGCCGGTCAGGTCGAGCGCATGGAGCGGCTGGACCGTCGAAATGGCGTGCTTGTAGACGAGCTGGACCATGCCATCGCGTTCCAGCAACATGCAGAACAGGTCGAACGCAGCGATTTCACCCTGCAGCATGACGCCGTTAACCAGGAACATCGTCACGGGGCTGCCTGATTTACGGACGGCGGACAGGAAGATTTCCTGCAGCAGCTTGGCCTTGCCATTGCCCTCGCTCGCCTTGCGCAGGTCGGACAGGTCCATCGGCTGCGCCGGCATGACGGTCGAAATGGCATGCTTGTAGACAAGCTGCGACTGGCCATCGCGGCGCAAGAGCACGGAAAAATTGTCGAACCAGGTGATGATGCCCTGCAGCTTGACGCCCTTGACCAGGAACATGGTCACCGGGGTCTTGCTCTTGCGCAGGCTGTTGAGGAAAATATCCTGCAAATTGTTCATTTTGTCGGCCATGGTCGTCGCCAGTCCTTTATTCTTGGCGGGACGTTACCCGCTCGTGCGCCCTTAAGCAGGGTGTCTTGCTTGCCCCGCTTGTCGGAGGCGCAACGACCGTATCGCAATTGCGAACAGTCGTCCATGGGGAATGGCGCGCGTCTATTCCTTGTCGTCGGTTATCCCCAACAGCTTCAATTTCCGGTGCAATGCAGAGCGTTCCATGCCGATGAAGGTCGCGGTGCGTGAGATATTGCCCGAAAAACGGCGGATCTGAATGCGCAAATACTCGCGCTCGAAACTCTCGCGTGCCTCGCGGAGCGGCGCGCCCATGATCGCGGATTGGCCCATCCCCTCCCCGCCGCCACCGCTGGTCAATTCGGGCGGCAGCATGTCGAGTTCGATCCGGCCGATCCGATCCCCCGGTGCCAGGATCATCGTGCGTTCGATGACGTTGCGCAACTGGCGGACATTGCCGGGCCATTCATTGGCCTGCAGCGCGGCCATCGCATCGCTCGCCATTTCCGGCGGCGGCACGCGCCGCTCTGCGGCGAAGCGGGCGAGATAATGTTCGACCAGCGGTGGAATATCATCGCGCCGTTCAGACAATGGCGGAATGGCCAGCGGCACGACATTGAGGCGATAGAAAAGGTCTTCACGGAATCGCCTTTCCTCGATCTCGCCCGCCAGGTCGCGCGCCGTGGACGAGATAACCCGTACATCCACCTTCACATGACGCTGACCGCCAACCCGCGTAAAACTCTGGTCGGTCAGCACGCGCAAAATCTTGCCCTGCGTGGTGATCGGCATGTCGGCGACTTCATCGATATAGAGCGTGCCGCCATGCGCCTGCTCCAGAAAGCCGGGGCGGACGAGACCGCTTTGATCCTCCAGCCCGAACAATTCCTCTTCGACCCGGTCGGGGTCCATGCGCGCGGCGGCGACGATGATGAAGGGCGAGTCGGCCCGCCCGCTCCAGCTATGCAGCATACGCGCGGCTATCTCTTTACCGACGCCCGCCGGACCCGAAATCAGCACGCGGCTGCCGGTGCCCGCAACCTTCTTGATCGTGGCGCGCACGCCGTTGATCGACGCGGAACTGCCGGTCAACTCATCATCCTGCCCGAAACGGGCGCGCAGCACCTGATTCTCGCGCCGCAACCGTTCGGTCTCGGTGGCGCGGCTGACAAGGTGTAACAGCCGGTCGGCCTCGAACGGCTTTTCGATGAAGTCGGCTGCGCCCTTGCGGATCGCCGCGACGGCGGTGTCGATATTGCCATGCCCCGAAATCATCAGCACCGGGATGGTCGGGTCACGCCGCTTGATCTCGTCCAGCAGTTCCAGGCCGTCCATCCGCGACCCTTGTAACCAGACGTCGAGCAGGACGAGCGAGGGGCGGCGCGCGTCCAGCGCCTCGATCGCGGCGTCGGCATTGCCGGCGGTGCGGGCGGTAAAGCCCTCATCCTCCAAAACACCCGCGACCAGATCGCGAATATCCTCCTCATCGTCGACTATCAGAATATCAAGCGCCATTGGCCGTCACTTTTCCCGTCAAATTACCCTGGGGCATGGCGATTACCTGCCCCTCTTCCAGTCGTTCCAGCGCACCTGCGGCAAACCGCAATGTCACGCGCGCACCGCCACCTTGCGCATCGTCAAAGCGGATTTCCCCCAGATGCTCCTCCACAATCTTCTTGACGATGGCCAGGCCCAGACCCGTCCCCTTGGTCCGCGTCGTCATATAGGGTTCCAGTATGCGATCGCGTTCAGGCGGCAGCCCGATGCCGTCATCGCTAACCGTGATGATCAACGCGTCGCCCTCGCCCGCCAACGTCATGCGGACATGGCCACGCGGACTGCCATCGTCGGGAACCGGCTTGGGTTCAATGGCTTCCACCGCATTCTTGACAATGTTCGTCAGCGCCTGGCCCAACTGCCGCCGGTCGCACACCATTTCCAGGTCGGGTTGATCGGTATGGAATTCGAAACGGATCGCCGGATGCGCGACTTCGTGCAGGAACAGGGAATGGCGCGCAATATCGGCCACAGCCTCGCGCCGGAACACGGGCTTGGGCATCCGCGCGAAGGACGAGAATTCATCCACGATCCGGCGTAGATCGCCCACTTGCCGAACGATCGTGCTGGTCAGCCGGGTGAAGGTCGGCCGGTCGCTGGTGATTTCCTCGGCATAGCGGCGCTGGAGTCGCTCGGCGGCCAGTTGGATCGGCGTCAGCGGGTTCTTGATTTCATGCGCGATCCGGCGCGCGACATCGGACCAGGCGGCGCGCCGCTGATCCGACAATTGCTGGGTGATGTCATCGAACGTCAAAATATGGCGCGACGCATCCTCGGACCGCTTGACCGCCAGCGTGCGTAGGTCGCCATGCGCGCGCACCTGCACGATGCCCGCGCCATCGCCCGACGCAATGAACTCCGCCAATTCCGGCGCGATCTCGGCCAATGTCCGACCGACCGGATCGTCGCCCTCCTCCACCAAAATTGCGGCGGCCGACCGGTTGAGCAACTGGATTTCGCCGTCACGATCCACCGACAACACGCCCGCGCTGACGCCGGACAGGATCGCTTCGATAAAGGCGCGCCGCTCGTCCAACTGGCTGTTCGCGCCCACCAGCGTGCCGGTCTGCGCTTCCAGCCGCTGTGTCATCCGGTTGAACGCCGCTGCCAGCGTGCCGATCTCATCGCGGCTCTGCAGGCTGGTAACGCGCGCCGACAAGTCGCCCGCCGTGATCCGCCGCGCCGCCGTCACCAGCTCATTGACCGGCCGCACCATCCAGTCGGCCACCGCCAGCGCGATATAGACGGCAATGCCGACCAGCAGCAGCGACCCCACGAACAAGGCGATGTTGAACCGCAACTGCAACGCGCGCGATTGCGCCGCGAACAGGTCATAGTCCGCGATCACCGTCTTCGCCCGCTCCGCATTGGAGAAGGATGAACTGCCCGCATTGCGCGTGACGTAGAGATAGATTTTCGACCCCGGATAGAGCAGCGTCACCGCCTCGATCTGATTCTGCCGCGCCTGCACCACGACATTTTCGCCCGCCGCCAGCCGCTTGGTGACTTCCGGCGTCAATATCTCGGATGCGGGGCGATTGTCCGGTTCGACCGTCGCGGCCGTCCGCGCCACGCCATCCTTGCCGACCTCGATGATCGACGCACGGTTCAGTTTGCGCGTCACCACCTGGAAGATGAACCCCTCGGCAAAGCGCGGGCTGGAGACATCGGACTGGGTCAGATAGTCGCGCAGATCGTCCGCCATAGTGACGGTTTCATCGCTGACCTCGCGCAGATTCTGCTCATAATAGCCGCGCGCCAGGTCGCTCGCATTCTGCAGCATCCCGCGCGCGCTGTCCGACGCCCAGAATTGCACGCCATATTGGAACAGCAGGGACGCGAAGATCACGACCAGCAGCATCGGCACGCTCGCCGCGATCGAGAAGATGGCGACCAGCCGGACATGCAACTGCCCATCGCTGCCGATCGCTGATTGCGCCGCGCGCCGCTTGGCCACGCGCCGCCCCAACAGCATCAGCAGCGCGATCGCGGGCACCAGATTGGCGACCAGCAACAGCGCGATAATCGGCGGGGTCAGCAGGTCGCCCGACGGCGCACTCCCCCCCGCCAACAATTGATAGGTCAGCACCGCAACGCCCAGGAACAGGGCGAGCGTTACGCCCTCTACCAGCGCCGCCAACCGTCCATGCCGCAGGAAAGGCGGCAATCGTCGGCGCCATGTCGATGCCCGCCGGGAAAATGTGGTCGCGCCGCTCATAGTGGCTTTGTTACAACAACCCCGTGCCCGATCAAACACAGTATTTGGGCCAAAACCTGTCGCTGGTCGATATCGCCCGTCGGTTCGTCCCGAAAATGCCGCTGATGCAGATTAGTCGGCAAGGCGGAGCTGGAGCGGGTCCAGACCATAATCGGTCAGTTTCTTGCGCAGCGTATTGCGATTGATCCCCAGCAGTCCGGCGGCGCGAATCTGATTGCCATCGACGCTCGACAGCACCTCTTGCAACAGGATCGGCTCGATCACCGCCAGCAGATCATCATGTAGGCTGCGATTGGCCTGCCCGAGGCCTATGCCCAATTGCCGCTTGGCCCAATCGCGCACGGCGTGGGCGAGATGATCGGCAGGCGCGGCATAATCGGCGGGCACCGCATCCATCGGCAGCATGTTGCGCAGGATATCCGCGGTGATGACATTTTCCCGGCTTAGCACCGACAGGCGCTGCATCATATTCTGCAATTCGCGCACATTGCCGGGCCAGTGATAGGCCATCAGCAATTGCGCCGCATCGTCCGCCAGCGTCTTGCGCGGCAGGCCTTCCTGCGCCGCCCGCTCCAGAAAATGACGCGCCAGCAGGATCACATCATCGCGCCGCTCCCGCAGCGCGGGCAATGCGATCGGCACGACGTTCAGCCGGTAATAGAGATCCTGCCGAAAGCGATTTTCCTCGATCAGCGGCGGCAGATCCTTGTTGGTCGCGGCGATGATGCGGACATTGACCCGCACCGGCTTGGACCCGCCCACTGTCGTCACCTCGCCCGATTGCAGGACGCGCAGCAACCGCGTCTGCGCCTCCATCGGCATGTCGCCAATCTCGTCGAGAAACAATGTGCCGCCCTGCGCCTGCTCGAACTTGCCGGCGGTGCGAGCATGGGCGCCGGTGAACGCCCCCTTCTCATAACCGAACAATTCCGCTTCGATCAGCTCGCGCGGAATCGCCGCCATATTGATCGCGATGAACGGCCGCGTGCGCCGTTGACCCAGGCTATGGATCGCCTCGGCCACCAACTCCTTGCCCGTGCCCGACTCGCCCAGCACCAGGATCGACAGGTCGTTGGAAAGCACCCGCGCGATGGTCCGATAGACTTCCTGCATCGCGGGCGACCGGCCGACCAGCGGCAGGCCGTCATGCGGCAGGCCGCCATCGCCCTCCTCCTCCGTCGCGCTCTCCCGCGTGCCCAGCGCATCGGCGACGGCACGGGTCAGTTCGTTAAGGTCGAACGGCTTGGGCAGATATTCGAACGCACCCTTTTCGGTCGCGCGGATCGCGGTGTTGAGTGTGTTCTGCGCCGACAGGATGATGACATTCAGGTCCGGGCGACTGGCAATGATGTCCGCCACCCCCTCCAGCCCATCGCCATCGGGCAGCATGACGTCCGTGATGAGGATATCGGGCCGAAAACTCTCCATCAGCGCCGCCCGCTCGCGGATCGATGCGGCGGTCTTCACCTTATGCCCCTGCCGCCGCAGCGCCTCGCCCACTACCACGCAGATGGCGGGATCGTCATCGACAACCAGAACGGACCCCGTCGCCGCCATCAGCCCATGCCCATCGGCAGGAGGATACGGAACGTCGATTCGCCCGCCTGCGCATCGCGCGAATATTGGACGAAGCCGCTCATGTCGCGGACCAGCTTGTCGACCAGCGCCAGCCCCAGCCCCTGCCCGTCCCGTTTTCCCGTGATGAAGGGATTGAACAAATGATCCAGAATATGTTCGGGAACCCCCGGTCCATTGTCCACCACGACGATCTCGATCGGCAGGACCGCACTCCCCTTGCCCCCGCCCATCACCACGGACACGCCATGGCGAAAGGCCGTCTCCACGCGGATACTGGGATTTTCGACCTGATCCAGCGCCTCGGCCGAATTCTTCAGCAGGTTGATCATCACCTGCACCAGAGCATCTTCATTGATGTTGGCGAATGGCAAGGATGGATCATAATGTTTTATGATCTTTACGTTTCTGGCAAATCCCGCCGACGCTATCCCCGCCGCCCGGTCGATCAATGGATAGATATTGCCGGGGCGGCATTCCAGCGTCCGGTCGGTCGTGAAATCCTGCATCCGGTCGATCAGCGCCGCGATGCGATCGACCTCGTTGCAGATGAGCTGGGTCAAGGCACTGTCACGGCCATCCTGCCCCGATTCAAGCAGTTGCGCAGCGCCCCTAATACCCGATAGCGGGTTCTTGATCTCATGCGCCAGGATCGCCGCCGCGCCCATGGCCGACCGCGCGCCCCCCGACGTGCCGCGATGGCCGATCTTGCGCGCCTGACTCTGCGCATGGAGCGACACGACCCGCCATCCCTCATGATCGATGATCGGGGAGATCATCAGGTCGACCTCCATCTCGGCGGTGCGCCCGGCATGGACCTTGATGTCATAGGCGGCGATCGGCTTGTTGCTGTGCCAGATATCGAAACGCGCCCCTGCCTCCGCGATACGGATCGTCCGCGCCACATCGCTGCCGATGATCGCCGACCGCGCCATGTTGAGCAACGTCTCGGCACTGACATTGGCTTCGGCAATGCTGTTGTCCGGCCGCACCAACAGGGTCGCGACCGGCAAGGCCGTCATCTGGTCGCTGAGCGATGGTCCGTCCTGCTGCATGCGAAGCGGCGGGACGACCGTCATGGCAACGGTCATGCCGCCTGACGCATGGCGGTGGCATCCGCACCGCTGGCGATCAACGGCTCATAGAAACCAGCGAGCATGTCGAGCACCTTGGCGGCGTCGGGTTCCTGGTTCACGGCATGGCGGAACTCGGCCGATCCGGTCAGCCCCTTGGTGTACCAGCCGATATGCTTGCGCGCCATATTAACGCCGGTATGGTTGTCATAATGGTCGAGCATTGCCTTATAATGGCCTATGATCGCGTGATATTGTTCCTCCAGCGTGGGATCGGGAATACGCTCGCCCCGCTCCAGCCAGGCCATGACCTGTCCGATCAGCCAGGGACGACCATAGGCACCCCGACCGATCATCACGCCATCCGCGCCGCTCTGCGCCAGCGCCATGTCGGCATCCTCGATCGAACAAATGTCGCCATTGGCGATCACGGGCAGCTTCACCGCCTCCTTAACGGAGCGAATAAAGCCCCAATCGGCGCTGCCCTTGTACATCTGGCACCGGGTCCGGCCATGAACAGTGATAAGCTTCGCGCCCAGATCCTCGGCGATATGCGCGAGTTCTGGTGCATTGAGGCTGCTATGGTCCCAGCCCATCCGCATCTTGACGGTCACCGGCACATCCACCGCCTCGACCGTCGCCTTGATCAGCGCAGCGGCCAGCGGCAGGTCGCGCATCAGCGCGCTGCCCGCATCGCCATTGACGACCTTCTTGACCGGGCAGCCCATATTGATGTCGATGATCGCCGCCCCACGATCGGCATTCAGCTTGGCGGCTTCGGCCATTTCGGTCGGCGAACAACCGGCCAATTGCATCGACACCGGCTCTTCCAGCGGATGCCAGGCCGCTTTCTGCAGCGACTGACGCGTCTCGCGGATCATCGCGGCGGTCGCAATCATCTCGGTCACGTTGAGGCCGCAGCCATAGCGACGGACCAGCGTGCGGAACGGCATGTCGGTCACGCCCGTCATCGGCGCAAGAACGACCGGCGTGGCGATGGTGACCGGACCGATGGAGATGGGGGAAAGCCTGGACATAAACTCTGATGCTACTGCCTAAAAAACAGGCAGGCCATAGCCGAAATGGGAAGGGTCGGCAAGGGATGGGGTCTGGCGGCCCTCCCGGCACTCGGCTATGCGCTGGCGCCATGATAGACAATAGCAAGACTGTCGCCCTGCTCGTCGCGGCGGGCCAGGGCAACCGGGCCGGTGGCGACACACCCAAGCAATTTCGCCTGGTCGCGAGCAAGGCCGTGCTGGCCCATGCCTATGATGCGCTGGCAGCGCATGGCGGGATCGATGCGATCCATATCGTGCTGGGCGGAGGGCAGAAAGACACGGCCCGCAAGTTGCTCGGCGATCGCGCGGCCTCCTTCATCGAAGGCGCTGACAGCCGCCGCGGCTCCGTGCGCGCCGGGCTGGAGTCGATTGCGGCAACAGGTGGCGCAGCGCGGATTTTGATCCATGACGCTGCACGCCCGTTCCTGCCGGGTGCCGTGATCGACCGACTGCTCGGCGCGCTAGGCGAGGCAGACGGCGCGATCCCCATATTGCCGGTTGCCGATACGCTGGTGCGCGGAATGGACGGACGCATGGCCGATGGCGTGTCCCGCGACGGACTGTTCCGGGTGCAGACACCCCAGGCGTTCCGCTTCGACACGATTCTCGCGGCGCACCGGAGTTGGGACATCGCCCGCGAAGCCACGGACGACGCACAGATTCTCCGCGCCGCGGGCCATGACGTCATCCTGGTGGATGGCGATGAAGGACTGGAAAAATTGACCTATCCCCTGGATTTTACCCGCGCCGAAGCCCGGCTCGCGCCCACCATGACCGTTCGCGTCGGCATGGGCTATGATGTCCACCGTCTCGCAGCGGACGAATTATTATGGCTGGGCGGCGTGCTGGTCCCGCATGATCGCGGCCTTGCAGGCCATAGCGACGCCGACGTCGCGCTCCACGCCATCGTCGATGCCCTGCTCGGCGCGCTGGCGGAAGGCGATATCGGCAGCCATTTCCCGCCTTCCGACGCGCAATGGCGCGGCGCGTCGTCCGATCGTTTCCTCGCCTATGCGGGCGATCGGGTGACGGCGCGCTGCGGGCGGATCGATCATGTCGACCTGACCATCATCTGCGAAGCGCCCAAGATCGGCCCACATCGCGACGCCATGCGCGCCCGCATCGCCACCATTCTCGCGGTGCCCATCGATCGCATCAGCGTCAAAGCGACCACCACCGAGCGGCTGGGCTTTGCCGGGCGGCGCGAAGGTATTGCGGCGCAGGCGGTTGCCACCCTCTCCCTTCCCGCGCTATCCTGACATCATGCCCGACAACATCCTCCCCACAGCCCTCGTCGAACTCGCCGAGCGCGTCATCATCGCCAACCGACGTGCAGGCCGCACCATTGCCGTGGCGGAAAGCTGCACCGGCGGGCTGGTATCAGCCGCGCTCACAGAGATCGCCGGATCATCCGACGTGTTCGAAGCCGGTTTCATCACCTATTCCAACGACATGAAGGTCGAACTTCTCAAAGTGTCTCAGGATGTGCTGGAAACCTTCGGCGCTGTCTCGATCGCCACTGCCTGGGCCATGGCCCAAGGCGCGCTCAAACAAAGCCACGCCCATGTCGCCGTCGCCATCACCGGGATCGCAGGGCCGGGCGGCGGCACCGAACAGAAACCGGTCGGCACGGTCGTCTTCGCCCGCGCCGAACGCGGCGCGTCGGCGGACAAGGTCGTCGCCGACATGCGGCATTTCGGCGATACCGGCCGGGGCGGCGTCCGGCTTCAGGCGGCGCTATGCGCGCTCGAACTGCTGCTTCCCGAACCCTCGGCACCATAAAGCGCGGCAGCGCGGGTTTCGAACGCACCGATCATCTTGCGCAGCGCCCGGTCGAACACCTGGCCCGCAAGCATTTCGAACAAGCGGTTCTTGAACTCGAATTCGACCTCGAAATCCACCAGCACCCCGCCCTGCCCGTCGTCGCGAAAGCGCCATTCATTGTGCAGATGCTTGAGCGGACCGTCCAGATAATCGACCCGGACATGGTCGGGGCGATGCTTGTGAACGCGCGACGTGAAGCTTTCCTTGATCCCCTTGAAGCCCACGATCATGTCGGCAACCATGTCCGCTTCGCTGTCCGATCGGACACGGATCGCACTGACCCAGGGCAGAAATTCAGGATAGGCCGCGACATTGGACACCAGGTCGAACATCTGGGTCGGCGTGTAGGGCAGATGGCGGGTTTCGCTATGCTTGGGCATTGAGAACTCAGGCCTTCACAGCCGCTTTGGCCAGCTTGGCTTCCCGCGCCGCGCGCATCTGCGCGAAATCCTCGCCGGCATGATAGCTCGACCGGGTGAGCGGGCTGGACGCGACCTGCAGGAAGCCCTTGGCCCGCGCGATTGCGGCATAGCTGTTGAACGCCGCCGGGGTGACGAACTCCATCACCTTGGTATGTTTGGGCGTGGGCTGCAGATATTGGCCCATCGTCAGGAAATCGATGTCGGCCGACCGCATATCGTCCATCACCTGATGCACTTCCAGCCGCTCTTCGCCCAAGCCCAACATGATGCCCGACTTGGTAAAGATCGACGGATCGAGCCGCTTGACCGACTCCAACAGCCGCAGCGACGCATAATAGCGCGCACCAGGCCGGATGGTCGGATAGAGACGCGGCACCGTCTCCAGATTATGGTTATAGACGTCCGGCCGCGCGGCGACGATCATTTCGACCGCCCGCTCATGCTTGTTGCGGAAGTCAGGGGTCAGTATCTCGATCGTCGTGTTGGGCGTCGTCCGGCGCAGCGCCTCGATCACCTTGACGAATTGCGACGCGCCGCCATCGGGCAAATCATCGCGATCGACCGAGGTGATGACGATATGCTCCAGCCCCATCTCCGCCGACGCATCGGCCAGATTCTGCGGCTCGTTGACATCGACCTTGCGCGGCATCCCCGTCTTGACGTTGCAGAAGGCGCAGGCCCGCGTGCAGACATCGCCCAGGATCATGACGGTCGCATGTTTCTTCGACCAGCATTCGCCGATATTGGGACAGGCCGCTTCCTCGCACACCGTCGCCAGCCCCTTGTCCCGCATCAGCTTGCGCGTCTCATGATAGGCGGGGCTGGTCGGTGCCTTGACGCGGATCCAGTCGGGCTTGCGCATACGCTCCGGCTGGCCGGGCACGGGGATGGGGGCAATGTCGTTCATTGGCCCCAGATAGCGATGCAGGGCCGGTCTTGCCAGTGCTGATATTGTCGGGCACACCCCGTCGCATGACCGACTTTACCGACATGCTCGCAGGCTATCGCCGCTTCCGTGAAACCGGATGGGCGCAACAGCGCGGCCGATGGGATGAATTGAACGAAGGGCAAAGCCCCCGCGTCATGGTGATCGCCTGTTCCGACAGCCGGGTCGATCCGACCCAGATTTTCGACAGCAGCCCCGGCGAAATCTTCGTCGTCCGCAACGTCGCTGCCCTCGTGCCCCCGTTCGAAACGACGCCGGGCCATCACGGCGTGTCGGCGGCGCTGGAATTTGCTGTGCAGGTGCTGAAAGTGGGCGAGATCGTGGTCATGGGCCATGGCAAATGCGGCGGCTGCAAGGCTGCGCTCAGCCATGATCTGAAAGACGCGGAACCGGGCGACGGCGGATTTATCCATGCCTGGATCGAACTGCTCGACGATGCACGCGAGACGGTGATTGCTGCCCATGGCGACGAACGTAGCGACGCAGTCGAACGGGCGATGGAGCAGGAAGCGGTCAAGGTCAGCCTCGCCAACCTGCGCACCTTCCCCTGCGTCCGCTCCAAGGAGCGCAAGGGCGAATTGAAACTCGTCGGTGCCTTCTTCGCCATTGCCGATGGCCAGTTGCACGTCATGGACGAGCAAAGCGGCATTTTCTCGCCCGCCTGAAAGGACTGATATGGCGTCGACACGCGATGGCAGCGGCAATATCGCCCTGCTGATAGATGCCGACAATGCGTCCGCTGCGCATTTCGATCCGGTGATGACCGTCTTGGCCGAACTCGGCACGGTCAACATCCGCCGCGCCTATGGCAATTGGAGCAAGACCACGCTCAAGACTTGGGCCGCGCTCTCGGTCGCGCAGGCGATCGAGCCGCAGCAGCAGTTCGACCTGACCAAAGGCAAGAACGCCACCGATATGAAGATGACGATCGACGCGATGGACCTGATGGCGTCGGGCCGGGTCGATGGCTTTGGCCTGATGTCGAGCGACAGCGACTTCACCCCGCTCGTCACCCGCATCCGGCAGCAGGGTATTCCGGTCTATGGCTTTGGCTCGGTTCAGACGCCCGAAGGCTTCCGTCGCGCCTGCACCCGCTTCATCGACGTCGCAGCGCTGGCCGCAGCCGAAGTGCCGTTGACCAAGCCGGTCGCGAAGAAAGTGACAGCAACCGCCGCCAAGTCACCGCCAGCGACAGAAAAAAGCACGCCTGCGAAAGCCAGCCCGGCCAAAGCCGCGCCACCCGCCCCGGTAGCGAAGAAGGCCGTGGACGAGGAAGTCATCAAATTGCTCATCGATGCCTATGGATCGGTCACCCGCGACGAACGCGGCTTCGTGCGACTGGGATCAGTCGGCCAATTGGCCGGCAACCGCTCCAGCTTCGACGTGCGCAATTATGGCTATAAGCGCCTGTCCGACCTGGTGCAGGACATCCCCAATTTCATCTCGGAAACGCGCGAAGGCGGGCAGGTCTGGATCAAGCGGGTCAATTGATCCGCCCGACGGAAAGCCGCGACGCTACCGACGATCACAAAAAAAGGGCCGGTCTTCGCAAAGACCGGCCCGTAAAGTTTTAGGAGAGGATGCCTGAAAGGCACCGTCTTCCTGCATTGATAGCGGTATCATAACAAGTGCAAAGCGATGGTCTGCGGTTGCAAATGTTGCAACCGCAATGGAATCAGGCTTCGCCCCAGATGGCTTGCGCCGTCTGTACGACGAGTTCGAGCTTCGCTCGCTGCTCATCCGGCGTGATCGCGTTGCCCTCTTCGGTGGAGGCAAAGCCACATTGGGGCGCGATGCCGAGCTGGTCGATGTCGGCATATTTCGCCGCTTCCTCAATCTGCCGCTTCAAGCCGTCGATCGGCTCCAGATCGGGCACCTTCGTCGTGATGAAGCCGGGATAGACCCGCTGCTTGCCCTTGGCCAGGAAGCGCAGCGGCTCCAGACCACCGGCCCGCTCGCTATCATATTCCATGAAGAACAGATCGACGCCGGTCTGATTGAAGATGGCGTCCGCCGCCAGATCATAGGCCCCTTCGGCGGCCCAGGTGGAGCGGAAATTGCCGCGGCACATATGCATCCCGATCAGCATGTCGGTGGGACGATCCTTGATCGCATCCTGCATCATGCGGGCATAGGCCGTGATCAGCCAGTCGGGATCGATGCCTTCGGCGACCTTCTGCGCCCGATGCTTGGGGTCGCAGAGATAGGCGAAGAAGATATCGTCCATCTGCAAATAGCGGCAACCCGCGTCATAAAAAGCCTGGACCGCCTTGGCATAGGTTGCGGACAGGTCCGCAAATAGCGCACCGAGATCAGCATATTCGGGGACGCGAATATCCTCCTTCGCGGTGCGAAAATGGCAGCAGCTTGGGCCGGGAATCGAAATCTTTGGCGTTACGCTGGTTGTTTTCGCCAGGAACCGGAAATGGTCGAGCATCGGATGGTCCGCAGGGAATTCCAGCTTGCCCGTGATGACCGGAAAGGTCGGCCGCAATTTGACGCCATGGAATTGCGCACCGTCTTCGGGGTCACGCTGTTCCAGGTCAAAGCCAGTCAGCCCGCCCATAAAATCATAATGCCAAAAGGACCGGCGAATTTCGCCGTCGGTCACGACTTTCAGGCCAACGGATTCCTGCATCCTAACCGCTTCGACGATCCCGGCATCTTCGATCGCGGTCAATTCCGCGCGGGAGATGCTGCCCTCTTCGAAAAACGCCTTTCGGGCAGCGGTAACGGCAGCGGGCCGCAGCAACGAGCCGACATGATCGGCGCGGAACGGAGGGGTAGAGTTGGTCATCGTCAAAAATCCGTGATGCGCGATTATCGGGTCAGCTTCTTATAGGCGAGGCGCGTGGGCCGATCGGCCGCATCGCCCAGACGGCGGCGCTTATCCTCTTCATAGGCTTCGAAATTGCCTTCGAACCATTCGACATGGCTGTCGCCTTCGAACGCAAG
The DNA here is from genome assembly GCA_001829085.1 of Sphingomonadales bacterium RIFCSPLOWO2_12_FULL_63_15. Taxonomy (GTDB): domain Bacteria; phylum Pseudomonadota; class Alphaproteobacteria; order Sphingomonadales; family Sphingomonadaceae; genus Sphingobium. The sequence goes on from MIAK01000054.1 coordinate 16,537, forward strand.
GATGTGGGTGGCCAAGCGATCGAGGAAGAAGCGGTCATGGCTGATGACCACGGCGCAGCCCGCGAAATTTTCGATCGCCTCTTCCAGCGCGCCCAGCGTTTCGATGTCGAGATCGTTGGTCGGTTCATCGAGCAGCAGCACGTTGCCGCCCTTTTTCAACATCTTGGCGATGTGGACGCGGTTGCGCTCACCGCCCGACAGCTTGCCGACATTCTTCTGCTGGTCCTGCCCCTTGAAGTTGAAGGCACCGACATAGGCGCGCGTCGACATGTCATGGCCGTTGACCTTCACATAATCGAGGCCGTCGGAAATTTCCTCCCAGACATTCTTGCTTGGGTCGAGATGATCACGGCTCTGGTCGACATAGCCCAGCCGCACGGTCGTACCGATATCGACTTCGCCGCTATCGGGCGTCTCCTGGCCCGTGATGATCTTGAACAGCGTGGATTTACCCGCGCCGTTCGGCCCGATCACGCCGACGATGCCGCCCGGCGGCAGCAGGAAGGACAGGTCTTCGAACAACAGCTTGTCGCCATAGGCCTTGCTGATACCCTTGAACTCGATGACCTTGCCGCCCAGACGCTCCGGCACCTGGATGACGATCTGTGCCTTGCCGGGCGAGCGGTTGTTCTGGCCTGCGACAAGTTCCTCGAACTTCTTGATACGCGCCTTGGACTTGGTCTGACGCCCCTTGGTCCCTGCCCGGATCCACTCCAGCTCGTCGTTGATCGCCTTCTGGCGGCCGGTGGCCTCGCGGTCCTCCTGCTCCAGACGCTTGGCCTTCTTCTCCAGATAGGTGGAGTAGTTGCCTTCGTAGGGGAAATATTTGCCGCGATCGAGTTCGAGGATCCAGCCCACGACATTGTCGAGGAAGTAGCGGTCATGGGTGATCATCAGCACCGCGCCCGCATATTCCTTCAGGTGATTTTCGAGCCAGGTGACGCTTTCGGCGTCGAGATGGTTGGTCGGTTCGTCCAGCAGGAGAATGTCGGGCTTCTGGATCAGCAGCCGGGTCAGCGCGATCCGGCGCTTTTCACCGCCCGACAGATTTTCGACCGACAGGTCGGACGGCGGACAGCGCAGCGCTTCCATCGCGATCTCAAGCTGATTGTCGAGCGTCCAGCCATCGACCGCGTCGATCTGCTCCTGCAACGTGCCCATTTCCTCCATCAGCGCGTCGAAATCGACGTCTTCTGGCGGATCGGCCATGATGTTGCTGATCTCGTTGAAGCGATCCATCTTGTCCGCAATCTCGCGGGCACCGTCCTTGACGTTTTCCAGGACATTCTTGTTGGGGTCGAGCTGCGGCTCCTGCGCCAGATAGCCGACCGTGATATTCTCGCCCGGCCACGCTTCACCCGAAAAATCCGTGTCGATCCCGGCCATGATCTTGATCAGGGTCGATTTACCCGCGCCGTTCGGCCCGACGATGCCGATCTTGGACCCGCGATAAAATTGCAGGTTGATGTTGCTCAACACCGGCTTGGGCGCGCCGGGGAAGGTCTTTGTCATGCTCTTCATGACATAGGCATATTGCGAGGAGGCGGACATGGGTTCTGCAGCTCCGAATAAAGACAGAGAAAGGATTTGGCGCGGAGTTAGCGGAGGCGGGACGCATTGGCAAATGGGTGATCGCTCGCTACGCTCCCATCCATGCAGAAAATCCGATCGGGCACGCTGGCCGCCCTCCTCCTTGGCAGCGCTTTCACCCCCACCCTCTCCTTCGCTGCCCCAGCAGACAGCGCCGCGATTCGCGAGGCGGCGCTCAAGGACGACGTCGCCTGGGACTTTACCGAAGGGCTGACCACCGAAGTCGGGCCACGCCCGGCTGGCACGCCGCAGGAGGCGCGCGCGCGTGACTGGGCGGTGGCCAAGCTCAAGGCGCTGGGGTTCAGCAATGTGCGGGCCGAACCCTATACCATGCCAGTGTGGGTGCGCGGCCATGACGAAGCGAAGATCCTCTCGCCCTTCCCGCAAAATCTGGTGCTGGCGGCGCTGGGCAATAGCGGATCGACCACGGACAAGGGGATTACCGGCGAAGTCGTCTATTTCCCGACCCTCGCCGATCTGGAAGCGGCCCCCGATGCGAGCCTGAAGGGCAAGATCGCCTTCGTCAGCCATGGTATGGAAGCAACGCAGGACGGCTCCTCCTACGGCTATTTCGGCGCAGCGCGTCGGCAGGGGCCGAGCATCGCGGCGAAGAAGGGCGCGATCGGCATCCTCATCCGCTCGATCGGCACCGACCATCACCGCATGCCGCACACCGGCGTCCAAATGTGGGCCGATGGCGTCACGCCGATCCCGGCCGCAGCGCTCTCCGTACCCGATGCCGAACAACTCGCCCGCGTCATTGCGCGCGGACAACCGGTCAAGCTCCACCTCACTCTGACATCGAAGATGCTCAAGGATCAGCCGTCGGGCAATGTCATCGCGGAAATTCCCGGCAGCGATCCGGCGGCAGGCGTCGTCGTCGCGGCCTGTCACCTCGACAGCTGGGACCAGGGCACGGGCGCTATCGATGATGCCAGCGGCTGCGCCATTGCGGCGGCATCCGCCCTGCATGTCGCGAAAGCAGGCCAGCCCCGCCGCACCATCCGCGTGCTGATGGCGGGCGCAGAGGAAGTCGGCGGCGACGGCGCGCGCGCTTATTTCAAGGCCCATGGCGCGGAAAAACATGCGCTGGCGATCGAGTCGGACTTTGGTGCCGACCGGGTGTGGCGCGTCGATTTCAAGCTACCGCAAGGGCATGAAGCGCTGGCGACGCACGTAGCGGCGGCACTGGCCCCGCTCGGCATCGGCGCAAGCAAGCAGGAGGCTGGCGGCGGCGCGGACATCGCGCCTTTGGTGCGGGCGGGCGTGCCCGTCATCGACCTTCAGCAGGATGGCACGCGCTATTTTGATCTGCACCACACGCCCGACGATACGCTGGACAAGGTGGACCCCGCGCAACTGCGCCAAAACGTCGCCGCCTGGGCCGTCACATTGAACCTTATCGCCAATGCATCAGAATCCATGGGCGTTAACTGAACTTTTATTGTAGACAACACCCCGTCGCGTGATTCTGTCGCTTCACCGACGCAGAAAAGCATTGATTTGTGCAGCGCACACGTTAATGCGGGTCGCTCGCGTAGGGTCACATCATAAAGTGGCTGACGCGGCAAAATGCTATGGGAGCCGTACACAATGAAGAAGATCGCTGTAGTTTTCGCTTCGGCCAGCCTGATGGCTCTCGCCGCTTGCGGTGAGACCCCGGCCAACGAAACCGCGAACGCTTCGAACGCCGTGGTTGAGAATGTCGTCGAGAACGCCATGAACGCCTCGGACAATGCCATGAATGCCGCCAACGCTGCCGACAACGCTGCGATGATGGCAAACAACGCTGCGAACGCGATGTAATCTTCGCGTCAGCGAGATTTCCGAAGGGCGGGCCGTCAGGTCCGCCCTTTTTGTTTGTAAGTCGATTGACGGCACGCACATTGGGCCGCTAAGGCGCATCGACGTCGGGGAGTAGCGCAGTCTGGTAGCGCGCCTGCTTTGGGAGCAGGATGTCGCAGGTTCGAATCCTGTCTCCCCGACCACTTACCTCACATGATGCGCTGCACGATGATCCAGGCCGGCACTGTCGCCAGCGCCAGGAACGTCCCCAGCGGGACGCGCGCACCGGCCGCCTTGGCCCGGCCCGTCACCAGCATCACCAACAGACCCGTCGCCGACGCGATCAGCAGGATGAAGGGCAAGGCTTGCCAGCCCATCCATGCGCCGAGCGCGCCCAGCAGCTTGGCATCGCCCAGGCCCAGCCCGTCCCGCCCCCGCACCGCCCGATAGCCAAGCGCAATGGCCAATAGCGCGCCATAGCCCGCCGCTGCACCAATGGCGCGATCGACCAGCGCCACGTCGGTTGCCCACAGGCCGATGGTGAAGCCTAGAAAGGCCAGCGGCAGCGTTAGCGCGTCGGGGAGCCAGAAATGCCGCCAGTCCAGCACCGCCAGCGTCAGCAGCAACCATCCGAACACAGCCCAGCCGATGCCGCCCAGATTGGGCATCGCCCCCAGCGCCAGCGCGCCAATCACGGCGCATCCCGCTTCGACTCGGCCATGCAAAGGGTCGATCGCTGCCCCACAACTGCGGCATCGCCCGCGCTGCATCATCGCGCTGACCAAGGGTATCAAATCCCGCGCGCCAAGCGTTCGCCCGCACCCGTCACAGGCCGACCGCCCCCGCATCACGCTGCGCCCCTGCGGCCAGCGCAAGATCAGCGTCGCAAGAAAACTGCCGAGAATCGCACCCGCCAGCCCGCCGATCAGCGCCGCAACCGGCTCGATCACAGCGTGCCGTCGACCTTGAGCAGCTGCCCGTTGCCGACAGCCGCAAAGCCCGCCAGCCCCAGCGCCCCGGCCAGTGCCGGATCCGCCGTCTCCACCCGCATTTCAGCAGAATAGCGTCCCGACCGCCAGATGCGCAGCGTCAACTTTTCCATCCCCGACTGGCTGACCAGCCGCAGCAGCAAGGCATCGCCATCGCAGCTGACGACGCCCGAAAGCCCCTGCGTCAGGTTGAGACCGGGGAATTGCCCCGCCATCCGCGCCCGCACTCGCCCCTCGGCATGGCCGCAGCGATCGCCGGCGAAATAGGCACTGACATCCTCCAGCATCAGGCTACCCACTGGGAGCGGCGCAAAGGTGCGGCCCGGCGGCACTGCGCCCGTCACATCATCGATGCCGATCCGGCCGAAGCCGACCGTCAAAGCGCCGCCAATATCGTCGGCCAGGCCGTTGCGCCGCTCTATGTCGAATCGCGCACGCCCGGTCAGCAGGGCAATGGGCGACAGGCCAGCGCGCACGCTCCCCATCGGCATCTCGCCCAGCATCAACTGGTCGATCCGCCCGCTCCACACCGTCCCCCGCACCTCGCGCGCGGCAACGCCCAGCCGCTCCAGCCCGGCAAGGCCAAGCGCCACGCGCATTGGCAGGAAGATCAGCAGGCCAAGCGCCAGCGTGACGAGCAGGATGATCCGCATCCGACGAGACAGGGTCAGGCCCATCATTGTCCGTTCCCTCGCGCAAGCACGGCTTGCACCGACACGCTGCCCGCCGTAGGCGCAGGCCGCGCGCTCATCGTATCGACGCGCACGCCTTGCGCTTCCAGCGTGGCGAGCCAGCTGAACAGCGCCACCGGGCGAACCGAGGCGATCGCGATATCCATCCGGTCCGCCCCTTGCGCTTGCGCCCGTTCCAGCGTCAATCCCGCCTCGCCCGCGCTCTGGCCAACCAACTGGTCGATCGGCGCGTCTGGCCCTGCCGCCTGCGCATTGCGCGGCAATGCCTTCAACTGCTTAACCGCAGCCCGCACCGCCGCATTGCGGTCGGTCGCGGCGCGTAGGTCATCGCGCGCCGCGATCTGCGCGCGGTCGAGCGGCATCGCCACCCCGAACCACAGGATCACGCCCGCCAGCAGCGCGAACATCACGCCCAGCATCACCTGTTCACGCGCCGAGCGTTCGGCCCAAAGGCTTTTCATCCGTTCCATCATGACCGCACCGTAATATCCGCCAGCGTTCGCCCGCCCGGATCCTGCGATGGGGTGGCCGTGATCGTGAAGCCCGCCGCCTGCAGCGCGAGCAGCACGATGTTGATGTCATCGGCCTTGGCCGAGGCCAGGGTCGCGCGCACCATCCCGTCGGGGTCGCGCGACAGGCTGGTTAGCGCCACACCCGGCGCATCCTGCATCGCGCTCAGCAATCCGGCCACCGGTGCGGTAAAGGCCCGTCCGCCCGCCCCGCGTGCAGCAAGCTGCCCCTCCATCTCGGCCAGCGCCTGCGCCGGATCACTGGCGCCCGGCAGCACTTGCTGCGCCTGCGCCAGACTGTCCGCGTCGAGGCGGCTCGCCTCACCATAATTTTTTGCAATGCCGATGAGCGCAATCAACAGGCTGGCGAGCAGGATCAGGCCACTCCAAAGGGCAATCCGTCCTATCACCCGCTGGTCGATCGACCGCCGCACCCGCTTGGCAAAATCGCCCTGGCGCAGGTCGAGCGGCGGATTGTCGAGCGCGGCGATAGCGCGCCCTTCGATCAGACCAGGCGACACGTCCGCAATCGGTGCATCGCCGACCAGCGCGGCCGACGCCATGTCGTCGGTCAGCGCCATATCGACGCCGCGCAGCACGGTTGCACCGCCAATCTCACCCCGCGCAAAGCCGTCTTCCGGCTCAGGCAGCAACAAAGCAGCCGGGACGATCAGATCAGGGTCCAACCCATGATGCTGCGCCCATAGCAACCAATGTTGCATGTCGGCGCGGCTGGCGAGCGCGATGATATGCGGGCGGGAGGGGTCTTCATTGGCGCAAGGGGCGGCGAACAACTGGTCCGCTGGCGCGATGCCACCTGCCAGCGCGGCCAGCCGCGCCGCCGCCCTGCCCTGCCGCACCGGCAGGTCGGGATGAACCGTCCAATGCAAAGCCACCAGAGCGGCGGGCGGCACCAGCATCACCCGCGCCTCATCGGGCAAGGCGGCAATGCCGCAGGCCGCCAACCAATTGGCGCCCACGCCCGACTGCACCAGCGCGCCATCGATCACCCGCATCCAATGCGGTTCCGTCTCTTCCGCTTCGGGCAGAAAGACGATCAGGGCATCGCGTGCGCTCATGCGCCCGCGCCCCAGCTGCGTCGCACGATCGTCACCGGGTTCTCCCGCGCGTCGATCAGCGCGCGCTCCACCAATTGCGTTCCCCCGACATTCACCGACACGTCCACTTCGAAAAACCCCGTCGTCAATTTGACCTGCTCCGCCACCTCGGTCATCGGCGACAGGCCGCTAAGCGAAGGCATAGCCCAGAATTGCACCGTGCTGCCGTAGCCGTCCGGTGGCCGCTGCGCCAGCAATTGCCGCGCCTGCGCGACCGACAATTGCCCCGGTAACAGCATCGCGAATAGCGGTGCCTGTGTCGGTAGCAGCGTATTGATGTTGATCGGCGACAAATCCGTGACGGGCAAAGCGCAGACCCATGGCCGCGCCAGATCGTAAATGGCAGGCGTGATGCCGTTGACCGCGCGCAACTCGCTCGCATCGACCATCATCCGGTTTGCCGCGCGATAGGCGCGCGGGGCCTGCGCATAGGTTTCATCCTCCGCACCACCCGGCTGCGCAACGCTATCGCTATCGACCCAGTCGGCGAGCGCGGCCGCAGCCCCCTGCGCCTGTCGCGCATCGACACCCAGCGCCTGAAGCAAGGCCTGAAATTGCGATACGCCGATGGGCCGGACCTTCAGGCTGGCCTCGCTCTCGCCTGTCACGACGCTGTTCAGATTGAAGCAATTGCCGCCATCGGTAACCCGCGCGGTTGCGATGCCGCCGGGGACGGGAATGCTCTGCGGCGTCCCCATCCATCCGCCCGCCAGCGTGATCCTGGCCGGATTGGCCGCGACGAGATCGCCGATCCGCATGCGCGCAATCTGCGTCCCGGCATCGGCATAGGCCCGCGCCTGATCGATCGCGCCGCCATTGCCCGTCATGCGCGTGGCCAGCGCCACCCGTTCAAGCGCGGTCGCGGCGACGACGGACATGACCGCCACCAGCAGCAATACCGTCAGCAACGCCGCCCCGCGTTCATTGGGCTTGCGCGGATCAGGCACCGGTTGCGCCTTCGATGATCGGCTGCTCGATCGGGCCGGGCGCGACCAGGAAGCGCAAGGTGACCGGCGGTTCGCCCGTCCGCTTCAACACCATCTCCACCGCACGGGGGAGAAGGTCGGGTTGGGTCGGGGTCCAATCGTCCCGCCATTTGCCCTGCGCATCGCGAAATTTCAGCACGACCGCTTCGACATTTTCCAGCAGCGCCGCCGGTTCATCGCCCGCCGCGCCATCCAGCTGCGCATAGCTGCGCCGCTCCAGCCGCCCCTGCCGCACCCAATATTCGATCTTTTGCAGAGAAGGCCGCGGCAAATCGCCCAGATTGTCCCAACCGCCACGCACGAACTGCATCACCGGCTGGCCTTCGCCCTCCCCGTTCGCCCAGAAAGCCGGTGCGAGCGTGCCGCTCTCCGTGCGGGTGATGCGCGGCACCGCCTGCCCCAGATCGCCCGCCAGCGCCCCGCCCGCGCGCTGGACTGCGGCCATATCGTCAAGCCGCGCCTTGATCTGCGCCTGCGCCGACACACTGTTACCTAGCAGCAGGACGCCAGCACTGGCCAGCATCGCAAAGATCATCAGCGCGACGAGCAACTCGATCAGCGTGAAGCCTGCTTCCGGACCACTCTCTCCGCTCGCTTCGAGCGAAGTCGAGAAGCCTTCGCGCAACGCGAACGGATGGAGGCGCGCGCAATGCATCACTCTACCACCCGCACGAAACTCAGCACCACCGGCGACGCGCCCGGCTGCCCATCCACCGTCACGTCCACCTGTAGCAGCCGCTGGTCGTCGGTCGGCTTGACGATCCGGTGCCAACGCCAGTTCCGCCCGCCATTGGCGACCGCGCCCTCCTCTTCGCCCACCGAAGGCGGCAAAGGATCGCTCTGCACCTCGACCATCAGGTTGCGCGCGACGATCTGGCCCAAAGCCTTGCTGTCGAGGTCGGCGGCGGTCCGCAGCGTCACTCCCTGCAACCGCACCAAAGCCAGCGCCGCCAGACTGAACACCGCCAGCGCGACGAGCATTTCTAAAAGCGTGAAGCCACGTTCACATTTGCCGTCACCCCGGACTTGATCCGGGGTCCAGGGCGCAAAGCGCTGCCCTGTCTCGCCCTGGACACGGGGTCCAGCCCGGCATGACAACGGAGGGGATGGCAGCTTACCCACCGACCATGACCTTCCCGGCCATATCGACCGTCACCGACACCCGCTCACCTTCGCGCGCCAGCGTGACGGTCAGAGGATCGGTCGGCAGCCCCGTGCCATCAAAGCCGATCTGTTGCCGCCCGTCCTTGCCCACCAAAGCGCGCGTGCCGCCCTTCCAGTTGGCAGTGACGAACGGCTTGTCCTCCAGCGGCACCCAACGCCCATCCTCGCGGCGCTGGAAGCCATAGCCTGACGCCGACACCCACAATCCCATCGGCGCAGCCGTGACGACCGCTTCGTCGCGCGCGGCAGCAACGCGCGCGGCAAAGCGGTCGGCATCCTCGATCACGCGCCCGCGCGGATCGGGAATGGCCATGACGACGGCAGCCGAAATGAAACCGATGATCGTCAGCACGACCATCAGTTCCACAAGCGTGAAACCCTGTTGGGCGGAACGCCGCACAAAGTTGAACCCACATCCGTTCGTTTCGAGCGAAGTCGAGAAACGAGGCAGAGCCGAGTTCAGCGAAGCTAAACGCTTCTCGACACGCTCGAAGCGAACGGCAGATGAGTTACATCTCGCTGGAATAAATATCCGCATTTTCACTCTCGCCGCCCGGCTGGCCATCCGCGCCCAGCGAACTGATGTCGAACGCGCCCTTGCGGCCCGGCACGGTGTAGACATAGGCGCGGCCCCACGGATCGTCGGGCAGCTTCTTGATATAGCCGCCACGACGGTAGCGCTGCGGTTGGGCCAGCGAGGCGGGCGGGTTGAGCAGTGCCTGCAACCCGTCGGACCCGGCGGGATAGGTCAGATTGTCGAGCCGATATTGCTCCAGCGCCTGTTCGATCGTGGAGATGTCGGCCTTCGCCTTCTCGACCCGTGCGGTATCCGTCGCGGGAATGACATTAATCGCCACGATCGTCGCCAGCAGGCCGATGATGACGATCACCACCATCAGTTCGACCAAAGTGAAGCCGTGTTCGGCGGAACGCCGCAAAGGCGTGAAGCCACGCTCGTCGGCACCCGAGCGTGCCCCGGCGAAAGCCGGGGTCCAGGGTTCTTGACGCTGTGCCCTGTGCCCTGGACCCCGGCTTTCGCCGGGGAACAACCCAAGTCGAACGCGGTGAAAAAATTCAAACATATTCAACTCCTAAGCCCCGGTCAGGCTTTGCAACTGCAAAATCGGCAGCAGGATGGACAGGATGATGACGGCGACGATGCCGCCCATCAATATGATGATGATCGGCTCCAGCATGGCGAGCGCGGTCGAGGTGAACGAGTCGAACTCCCGCTCCAGATAGTCGGCCGCCCGCTCCAACATGGTGTCGAGCCGCCCGGCGCTTTCGCCACTCGCCGCGAGATAGACCAGCAGCGGCGGAAACACCCCGGCCCGGCGCAGCGCGGCGGACAGGCTGCCCCCGCCCCGGATGGCTTCGACAATCTCGTCCGACGCGCGGCGCAGCACCCGGTTATGGACGGTGTTGGCGGTCAGCGTCAGCCCCTCCATCAGCGGCAGGCGGCTCGCCACCATGGTCGACAGCGTGCGCGCCATCCGCGCGGCGTGCAGATCGCGGATCAGCTTGCCCAGCACCGGCAACCCCAGCAGGGTCGCGTCGAACCGATAGCGGAACCGCTCATTCTTGAGCGCGCGCCAGAAGGCGACGCCGCCCAGGATCATCGCGATCAGCAACAGCCACCAATAGGCCGCCAGAAACGCCGACAAGCCCATCACCATCCGCGTTAGCAAAGGCAATTCCTGCCCTACCGTATCGAATTGCTCGACCACCTTGGGCACGACGAAGATCATCAACGCCGCCACCACGAACACCGCAAAGGTCGCCAGCACCGACGGATAGGCAATCGCGGTCAGCACTTTCGACCGCATCAACGCCTGCCGTTCCATCAGGTCGGACAATCGCTCCATGATCGTGGGCAGGCTGCCGGAGCTTTCGCCCGCCGAGATCATCGCGCGATAGAGCGGCGGAAAGCTTTTCGGCTCTGCGCCCAGCGCATCGGCCAGCCGCCGCCCCTCCATCACGCCCGAATGGACCTTGCCGACGACGGCGCGGACATGATCCTGCTCGCTCTGCCGCCCGATCGTGCGCAGCGACTCCTCCAGCGGGCTGACCTGCGTCAGCGTCGCCAATTGCCGCGTGAACAAAGTCAGTTCCTTGGCGCTCAGGCGCGGGCTGCGCAGCGACAGGTTCGCGCGGCTGCGCGCGCTCTCGACCGCGCCCGGCTCCAGCGCGACGATGAACAGCTTGCGCGCGTCCAGCTTGGCGCGCGCCTCCTCGATGCTATCGGCCTTGATCGATCCCTTGCGGTCCTTGCCCGCAGGGTCGATCGCGACATAGTCGAACTCAGCCATCGACGATCGTTTCCGCCTCGACCGAATCGCGCCGTGACACGCGGATCGCCTCTTCCGCCGTCGTCTGGCCGTCGCGTACCAAAGCGCGCGCGGCCGACCCCAGATTGGGCGCATTGAGGAAGGCATGGCGCGCAATCAGCGATTCATCGCCACCGTCGTTGATCAGGCGGCGGATCGTATCATCGACGCGGATCGCCTCGAACACGCCGATCCGTCCCTTGTAACCCGTGCCGTTACATTCATCGCAGCCGCGCGCGCGGTAGATGATCGTGCCGGGGTCGAAACCCAGCAGCGCACTGGCCGACTTGTCCGCCTGCACCGGCTCGCGGCAACTCTGACACAAGCGCCGCACCAGCCGCTGGGCGATCACCGCGCGCAGCGTGGAGGCCAGCAGGAATGGTTCGACCCGCATGTCGCGCATCCGCGTGATCGCCCCGACCGCGTCGTTGGTATGGACGGTGGACAGCACCAGATGCCCGGTCAGCGACGCTTGCACCGCAATCTCCGCCGTCTCGCGATCGCGGATTTCGCCGACCATCACCACATCGGGATCTTGCCGCAAAATCGCGCGGAGCCCAGCCGCGAAGGTCAGCCCGACCTTGGCATTCACCTGGGTCTGGCCAACGCCCTCCATCGCATATTCGACCGGATCTTCGACAGTCAGGATATTGCGCGATCCATCGTTGAGCTGGCGCAAACCGGCATAAAGCGTCGTCGTCTTGCCCGACCCGGTAGGCCCTGTGACCAGGATGATGCCATTAGGCTCGCTCAACCCCTCGCGGAAAATCCGGTCCGGCGTGCCATTCATCCCCAGCAGGTCAAGCGTGATCCCGGCATTGTCCTTGTCGAGAATACGCAGCACCACCCGCTCGCCCGCCCGGCTTGGCAGGGTCGATACACGCACGTCAAGCAGCTTGCCGCCCAGCGTCAGGCCGATCCGCCCATCCTGCGGCACGCGCCGTTCGGCAATGTCGAGCCGCGCCATCACCTTGATGCGGCTGACCACCACCGGCGCGACGTGCGGCGGCATACGCAGCGTCTCGCGCAACACGCCATCGACGCGCATGCGCACGATCAGGCCCGTCTCATAGGGTTCGATATGGATGTCCGACACACCCTGCCGCGCCGCTTCGGCGATGATGCCGTTGATCAGGCGGATTGCGGGCGCATCGTCCGCGCTATCCAGCAGATCGTCCGCCGTCGGAATATCGGCGGCCAAAATATCCAGCTCATCCGCGCCGACATCCAGCGATCCCGCCATGGCGGCCGCGCTGCCCTCCATCGCATAATGGTTGGACAGATGCCGGTCGAACTCGGCAGGCGTCGTGAAAACGACATCGAAACTGCGCGCCAAGTGGCGGCGCACCTCCAGCAGCACGCGCGGATCGCTCCCCTCCCGCACCCCGATCGTCAGCCGCTCGCCTTCGATCGGTAGCATGACGACGCCATTCTTGCGCGCGAACGTATAGGGTATGTCGATGGGCCGCGGCGGCGCGGGGGGAAACGTCCCGATGCCGGAAGCAGCGTCCGCTGGCATGGCTGAACCCGTGTCGCTCACTGCTGACCTCCGCTTGGGGGCAGATCCACCGGCCGCACCACGCCGCTCGACTGCCGCACGATCGGCTCGATCACGTCCGGCTGCGCAGGCGCCACCACCGCATCGGTCGGCTGCGGCGGCAAGGGCGGCGTTGCCCCCATATAGTCGCGGACCAGCTCATCGATGGTCGGCTCCATGTCGGGGTTGCGCTGCAACTGCATCCCCCGGACATAGCCATAGCGTTGCTGCGTCAGCTTTTGCGCATCCTCCTTCGACCGCAGAATCGTCGGGCGGATGAATACCATCAAATTGGTCTTGGTGCGGCTGCGGCTACGCGACTTGAACAATTCACCCAGCCCCGGAATGTCCGACAGCAACGGAATCCGCTCGATCGTTTTGCGCTCATTATCATCGAGCAAGCCGCCCAGCGCCAATATTTCGCCATCATCGACCGTGACCGTGGTTTCGATCTCGCGCTTGTTGATGATGAGGTCGCTGCTGGAATTGCTCACCGGCCCGGCCACGCTCGACACTTCCTGGCGCAGGAACAGCTTGATCGCGCCGCCCGTATTGATCTGCGGCTTCACTTCCAGCTTGATGCCGACATCCTGGCGCTGGACGGTGCGGAACTGGTTATCGAAATTCTGGCTCAGCGCCTCGCCGGTCGTCACCGGCACCTGCTGCCCGACCAAAATCGACGCCTTCTGATTATCGAGCGTCATCACCGACGGCGTGGACAGCAGATTGCTCTCCGTATCGGACTTCACCGCATTGATGATCGCGCCGAAAATGCCATTCTTGCCGATGCTCCCACCAAGGCCCGCGATCGCCCCGGTCGCGCTGGTCAGACTGTTGATCGCCGCCTGCTGCAAGGTGCTGGCGAGGTCGCCGCTATTCTGGACCTCGGTCGTGGTGCGCGTGCCGTCGGGCGCAACAACGGTCGTTGTCGTCGTGCCCAGCTGAGTCGCGCCATAGGCCCCGGCCAGTGTCAGCAAATTGGGCGAAGCGTTGGAATAGTTGGACGCGGCAAAGCCGGTCGAAGTGCTACCGAGCAGGAATTGCACGCCCAGCTTCTTGGCGGCCGCATCGCTGATTTCGACGATGATCGCCTCCACCAGCACCTGTTCGCGACGTGTGTCGATCTGGCGGATCGTCTCGCCCAGCATCCGCTGCACATCGCTATTCGCCGCGACGATGATCGCGTTCGCCCCTTCGTAACGGGTGACGATCGCAGGACCACGGGTCGAAATGCCATTCCCACTGGAGGAACCCGAAGACGCAGCCGCAACCGGGGCCGCGGCCTGCGCAGCAGGCGCGGCGCTGCCGCCCGCCGCTGGCGTGGAGGCGGTTACCGGCTGATTGGTCGACTGCCCCACCAACTGTTGCAACACCGGCAACAGCTTTTCGGCATCGGCATGTTCCAGCCAATAGACGCGGATTTCGGTGCCGCTCGCGGCCTGCTGGTCGAGCTGACGCGCCATGGCGGAAAGGCGGGCAACCGTATTGGCATCGCCCCGGATGGCGATCGAATTGCTGCTATCGATCGGCACCACGGTCGCGGCCGAAGCCACCGCATTCTCGCCGCCGCCACTGCTCGCCACCAGCGCCTGCAATGATGTCGCAATCTCGCGCGCGCCCGCATTTTTCAACATCACCATCTGCGTCGCCGACGTGTCGCGATCGACGCGCGCAATCACCTGGCGGATGCGCGCGATATTATCGGCATAGTCCGCCACCACCACGCTGTTGCCCGCGCGGTTGGCGGTGACCGACCCTTCCTTGCTGACCAGCGGGCGCAGCGTTTCCAGCGCGCTCGCCGCATCGATCGAGCGCAGGCGGAACACCTCCGTCACGAAGCTGTTGCGGCTGGCACCCCGGCCGACGCTGCTCGGCTGGCCCGACGCGCCATCGGCAGGCTGGATGCGATAGGCACCGCCCGGCGCTGGCACCGCCACCAGGCCATTGGCGCGCAGCGTGGACAGCACGATCTCGAAATATTCCGATCGCGACAGCGGCCGGTCTGTCACGACCGACACCTTCCCCTGCACCCGATTGTCGATGACGAAGGTCCGCCCCGTCACCCGCGCCGCGTCCTGAATGAAGGCGCGAATATCGGCATCGCGGACGTTGAGCGTCTGCTGCGCCATCAGCGGCGCGGCGATCGGCGTCGCCAGCGCGAGGGCAAGGGCGGCGGTGTGGAGGAGTTTGCGGGTCATTGGCCTTGCACGATCAGGTTGACGGAGGCGACGGCAGCGCCGCGCTCCACGGTCAGGGACAGGCGCGCACCGGGCGCGATCTGGTTCTGGATGGATTGCAGGTCGCCGATCGGCTGACCGTTGATCTGGGTGACGATGTCGCCGGGGCGGAAACCAGCGCTGGCAAAGCCCGGTCCCTTGGCACTCACCGCCAAGCCCGTAACCCGGCCATTCTGCATCCGGGGCGCAAAGCCGATGTCGCGCTTCAAACTGTCCGCCGTAGGCCCGGAGCCGATCGGCGCAACCGACCCTTCGCCCGGTGATGGTGATGCGTCGACAGAAGGCGCGCCACCTTCGGGCGCGGCGGCGGGTGCCGGGGTCGATTGATCGATGAAAATCTGCTCTTCCGCCCCGCCTCGGTCGATCGTCACATGGTCGAACGCAACAGCCTTCAACACCACGCCGGGCATGATTTCGTCGCCCACGGCAAAGCTGTTCTGCACGCCGTCCGGCGACGCGATGATGGCCGAGCCCAGCCCCGACCCTTCATTGACGCGCACCCCATAAAGGGTGAGCGCCAGCGACGTGACCACGCCATCGCCCGACGGCGTCGGCGCATCGCTGCGGAAGAAGGGGTCGAAGGACGCGAACAACGCCTGCCGCGCGCTGGGCGACAGGATTTGCGCTTGGCGGCCCTCCCATGGTCCGAAGCTGCCGACCGGCACCACGACCGCCCAGACGAGCCGCACCAATTGCAACGCCAGCAGCATCAACAGGCCGCGCTCCAACAGGCGCCACCCGTCGAACGGCGGCAAGCCCCGCGGTCTACGCTCGCTCCACCCGCGCACAGTCTGGCCGAACGGCACTCGCATGATCTGATGAAGCCCCCTTTAATATGGGAGCCTGCTAGGCATTTCTTCTTACGGCAAGATGACGTTTATATGACTGTAATATGACATGATGGCAGGCACGCACATCGCTTGCATTTTGGCGGCTGAACGATAGCAACGGCGGCGTCTTTACCGCATCCGACCGCCATTGCAGGACCGACCATGACGGACCAGACCATAGCAGCCGCCGCCGACGGCAATCCAGCCTGGATCGGCGCGCACGCCCGCGTGCAGCGCGTGCCGAACAAGGAACTCTCCCTGTTCATCCTGCGCGATTTTCTCTCTGCGCAGGATTGCGCCGCGCTGATCGAGCGAATCGACGCCCAGCGTCGCCCCTCCACCATCGCCGACGCCAATGGCGACGGCTATTTCCGCACCAGCGAAACTTGCGATCTCGATCATGGCGACCCGTTCGTTGCGGCCATCAACGCGCGCCTTGACGCCTTTGCCGGGATCGCGACCGCCTATGGCGAACCGATCCAGGGGCAGCGCTATGATGTCGGGCAGGAATTTAAGGCGCATACCGATTATTTCGACCCCAAGGGTGCGGACTATGCGACCTATTGCTCGGTCGCTGGTAACCGCACCTGGACCTTGATGGTCTATCTCAACGAACCGGCCGCCGGAGGCGCGACCCGCTTCACCAAAATCGGCAAGACGGTCCAGCCCCAGACCGGCAAACTGCTCGCCTGGAACAACCGTCTGGCCCCCGGTCAGCCGAACCCCGCCAGCATCCATCACGGCATGAAGGTGCGCAGCGGCGTCAAGCATGTCATCACCAAATGGTATCGCGAAAAGCCCTGGGGCTGAACGGATGCGAGGACCGCCATAAGCGTCCGGACGCAAAACGACCGGCTCGCACGAAACGAGCCGGTCGCTTGGCAAACCGCAGGGCCGCGTGCAGGCGGCCCCTTGGCTTATATCAGAAGGCCACCGTCATCGACGCGGCGATGGTGGTGCCGATCTTGTAGCGGTTATAATAGACGCGGTTGCCGTCCTGTTCCTGGAACTCCTGGAACTTGCGGCCCAATATGTTGCGGGCTTCGAACTTGAACTCGCTGTTGATGCCGCCCGGCAGCTTGACGCCCTGCCGTGCCACGAAGTCGAGTTGTACGCCCGGCCGTTCCTTGATGTCCGGCTGCAGGCTTGGTCCGCGGCTGGTCACGCGATCGCTGGCATAGGTCAGCAAGAGCGTCTGCTGCGACAATTTGTCGGTATCTTCCAACCCGACCTGCAGGTTGACCAGATGGTCCGACTGACCCGTCAACGGCACGCCGTCGAGGAAGAAGTCCGACGCCGCCGGGAGATCGCCGGTGGTGTAGGTGTAAGGGGTGGTGGTGTCACCCTCGCTCACATTCAACTCCGACTGGGTGTAGGTATAGTTGCCGATCAGCACGATCCGGCGCGCGGCGAAGAAGTCGGAGTTCGACACGCCATCGAGCGGGATATATTTCTGCACTTCCAGTTCTGCACCATAAAGCGTCGCTTCGGGCGCGTTGGCGAAGCTGGTCGTCACGATATAGGTATCGGTGATCGTGGTGTAGGTTTCGATCGGATTGTCGATCTTCTTGTAGAAGGCCGCCGCCGTGATCCGCTCGTCACGTCCCATATACCATTCGGCGCGGATATCCGCGTTCCACAGCTTGCTGTCCTGCAGGAACGGATTGCCGCGGAAGAAGCGGTTGGATTCGACGTCGAGATAGGGCTGGGCGATCAGTTCGCGGAACTGCGGGCGAGCGATCGTCTTGGACGCGCTGGCGCGCAATTGCAGACCCTTGGCCGCTTCGAGCGTGAACGTCACGGCCGGCAGCCAATATTCCTTGCGGATCTCGTTGAACGGGGTCAGCCCGGTGCTGTAAACGTCCACGCCGGTTACCGACATGTCGCCCTTTTCATAGCGGACACCGGCATTGACAGAGAAGCCGGAGAAGAGTTCCGCCTGGACCTGACCATAGCCTGCATGGGTCCGCAGCGCGGCGTCATAGACCGGATAGTCACCCGAAAAATCGAGCAGACCGATGTCGTAAAGCTGGATCGAGGCATCCGACAGCAGATAGTCGGGCCGCAACTGCTGCACGGGGATCGGCAGGTTCACCGCATCGAAATGCAGCTCATAACGCGACGACCGACGCTTGGTGTCGTTGAAGGCATAGCCTGCCGTCAGCGAGAAGCCCGGCGCGATCTTGTAGCTCAGATCGACGCCCGCAAACCACAGATCTTCGTTCAGGTCGCTGAACGTGACCGACGCATCGCCGCGCTGGCGGTTGAGCGCATTGACGAAGCGATCACCGACCGGATCGGTCGCCAGATCGCGGTTGGTGCGAACATAGACGAACTCGCGCTCATAAGGCGCTTCCCGCTGCGAATTGGCAAAGCCGCCGCGCATGTCGAGGCTGAGTGCATCCGACAGCTTGAATTCGCCGACCAACTGCGTGTCGATCAGCTGCCGCTCATACCAGGCGGTATTCTGTTGCAGGAAGTCGGCTTCCTGAATTGTGCCGTCATTCTGACCAACGGCCAGCGCGCTGCGCTTCAATGTGTCGCGAATATAGAGGTTGGTCCAGCGCAGCTTCTGGTCGCCCAGTTCCAGCCCGAAGCCAACCAGGCCGTTGACCGTCACTTCATTGTCGGTGCTGACTTGATTATAGCTGCGGCCGGCACCCGCCGCGACGTCGAGCGACGCCTGCTGCAGATTCTCGCGCGTGCGCCATTTGTTGGCATAGGACGCCGTGGCGATCACGCCCAGGCGGCCGTCACTGCCAATGTCGACGGCGGTGCCGCCATTGATCGACCCGGAAAAATTGAATGGCAGGCTGTTGGTCCGCTGAACAACCGACGTATCGGCGTTCAGGAACTGCATCGCAATGGCTTGCTGGTCCGCGCGGGGAACATTGGCCAGCGGCACGCCGCTACCAAAAGCCTGCGCCAGCAGCGGCGGCACATCGCGCGAGCTGTCGTCAAAGCCGGTCCAGTCGGACTTGGCCCCATAATGGGTATAGCCCATCTGCCCCGACGTTTCGGTATTGGCCGAGCTGCCGACGCCGATTTCCAGATAGCTTTCGCTCGGAATGGCCTTGGTGGTCAGGTTGATGACGCCGCCACCGAATTCACCGGGGAAGTTGACCGAATAGGTCTTCTGCACCAGCGTCGAAGCGATCACGCTGGTCGGAAAGATGTCGAGCGGAACGACGCGCTTCAAAGGCTCTGGGCTGGGCAACGGCGAGCCGTTGAGCAGCGCCAGCGAATAGCGATCGCCAAGACCACGCACATAGACATAGCCACCCGACACGACCGAAAGGCCGGTCACGCGCTGGAGCGAACCGGCGATATCGCCCTCGCCCGTGCGGCGGATGTCGGCGGCGGACAGCACGTTCACCACCTGCGGCGCGGCCTGCGAGACGTTGGATGTACGACGACCCGTGACGACGATGTCGGCACCAGGGATCGACACATCGACCCCGTCCTGCTGCGCCGCTTCTTGAGCGGCGGCTGGCGACACGGCGCCCCCGGCATCGATCTGCGCCATGGCGGCCGGTGCGACGAGAGCGGATGAAATCAGGAGCAGACGCGCCAGACTGAGCGGCTTCGACATGCTAAATGTCCCCCTTTGGGATAGGCAGTGCAAAAGAAGGCGGGGAAGCGCAGATGCACGCTCCCCCGCCCCTGTTGAGGTCGTGGGTCCGATCAGGTCGTCGGAATGGCGGTGCAGTTACCGCCGGTGCCGAAGCTGGCGGTCACCGAGTTGCAGGTCCAACCGGCATACCAGGTATCGCTGCTGTCACGAACCGCACCGATATAGTTGGTGGTGTTGAACGCGGCATCGACCGTCTTGGGGTCGATCGCGGCACGGGCCGTTTCGGTCGGGCCGTTGATGAACAGGCTGGTCAGCGACGGGGTGTAGCTGATCGTGCTGTTCGCACCGGCTTCGAAGATCGACTGGACGGCGGCGGCATCGACGCCACGGCTGCCCTTATATGGCGTGCTGTTGCACTGCATCACCACCGAGAGGTAGCGCGGCTTGCCAGCGTCCTGCAGCGCCGTGTCGGCGTCGCGGGTCGTGGTCGTGCTGTCGATACGCAGACAGCTGTTGGTCGGCGCAACGATGATGCCGTTGGCCAGCGTCAGGTCCGCACCGCCGCGAAGCAGCATGGCCGCACCGTTGCTGCCCGTGGTCGAGCGGTGAATGTAGGTGAAGTTGGCAATCTTCACATACTGGCGGGGCAGCGCATCTTCGCCATTGTTCGCAGCCGTGCCGCCGTTGGAGTCGGTTTCAAGGAAGCCGTCACCAATGTCGTTATTCGCACGCTGGGCGCTGATGACATATTGCACGGTGCCGCGATAGCCGACGTCGGAGTCGAAATTATCGTCTTCGTTGCCGGTCAGCACCAGATATTTGAAGTGGACGTTGCCGCCGAAGGCTTCGATGCCATCGTCCGAGCTGTTGTGAACCTGGATGTGGTCGAACACGGTGCCGGTGCCGACGCCCGATGGGGTCAAGCCCTGCAATTCCGAACCGCCGGTGAGGGCGAAGCCGGAATAACGGATCTGGACATAGGACATGCGGCCCGAGCTGTCGGCGTCGTTCGCGCCGCCATACAGGGCGCCGCTGCTGCCTTCGGTATCGCGTTCGCAAGCGGTCGTGCCAGCGGCTGCGGCCGGGGCCAGACAGTCGGTGATCCGCGCACGGCCGAGCAGCACGACGCCGCCCCACTGCGCCGACGACTGGTCGGTCGCGGTGCCGAGCACGTTTTCACGGCTGGTAAAGACGATCGGCTGGCTGGCCGTACCCACGGCGTTGATCTTGTTGCCACGGTTGACCGCCAGATAGGCGCTGCCGGTGGCGGCAAAGATGTTCACGCCCGGATCGATCGTCAGCGTGACGTCGGTGTTGGTACTGGCTGCGCCCTGATCGGTGCCGACATCGACACGGCCGGGCAGCGAATAGATCACGCCGGCAACCTTGGCGATCGCGGTCGAGCTGGTGAAACGCGCGGGGAAGCCGCAATTGCGCCAGGTGTTGGTGCCATCCGAAATGGTGCCCAGGTCCGAAAGCTGAACCGAACCGGAAATGGTCGGGCAGTTGGCCGCCGGGGTCACGCTGGTCGGCGTGGGGGTCGGGGTCGGGGTTGGCGTGGGGGTTGGCGTCGGCGTTGGCGTCGGCGCGGGAATGACGATGGTGCCTTCGCCGGGCGAGGAGATGTCGTCTGCGCCGCAAGCGCTCAGGCCGATGCAAGCGCAGCTCGCCATCAGGATCGTTTGGATACGGTTAATCTTGGCCATGTCGTCTCCGCTCCGGCTGCTGCCGGGATATGTTCAGGATGCGGAGCGCAGGGGAATTTCGAATCGGATAACGCCCCCTGTCACCCTCAAGCAGGGCAACTAGGCGCGGGACGTGACAGGCTTGTTGGTATTCCGTGACAGCGGAGCGTCATTTATATGACGATTATATGACTCACATGTCGCTATGATGACAGTTGGCACAACGACAAGGGTAAGGGTGCCACCCTTATGAGCGACACCCTTACCCTATAATATGAACTTGAATGCAAAGGTTGAATAATCAGCGCATGGCGTAGCTGGTCTGGATCCGCCCCATCGCGCGGCGCGCAATGTCGCGCGAAGACGCTTCTTCGCCATTGGCCAGCACGAGCACGGATTCAGGCGCAAAGCGCGCGCTCTTATAGGCATCATGCGCGTCGGCGACGCGGCCCATGCCAAGATAAGCGTGACCAAGGTTGATCAGTCGGGCCGGATCGCTCGCCGCATCCGGGCGGACCGCGTTCAAACGGCGCGCAGCCTTGTCGAAATCGCCGCGCATCAGCGATCCTGCGGCCAGGCGGCCATCGGGCACACCCACGACGACGACCTCATCCGGTGCGGCCTGAGCCATGCCCGGCGCGACACAAGCCAGCGCAAAACCCATCATTACCGCTACCGTCTTCATCCTAATTCTCCTGAAAAAAACTTCTTACTATAGTCAGGAGTATTTCATTTAGATGACATCAGCGCAAGAGCGCGCATTTTCGATGAAACAAATTTGTTTCACGTAAAAACAGCAGCTTATGAATATTTCATCCCACTGTCATAAAAGCGTAATCGAAAGGACAGGTCCATGTCCATCGATTCGCGACGTGAGTCGCGGGTAAGGCTCCGGCGAAGATCGCACGCGAAGCCAAGAACATCGATGTCAGGGAATAAGGTCCGGGAGGTTCTGTTGCCCGGCCCTCCCGGAGGCCGCTGAATTCCCTTCTGTTGCCCGGTGGGTTCAACCGCGCTATTTTAGGGTAACGTCAGGCCGTGAGGCCCTCAGTTACGCTGCAATGGCGAGTGCTTCGTTATCGTTGGCACTTGTGAGTTTTGCACAGTTTAACGGCTTACACGGGCCGGGTAAAAACATCGCCTTTGAACACACGTCGATCCTAGTTCGGCCCCGTCAGACATCCCGCCGGGCATGACGCCCATCGGGATATGTGGTGGAACCGCCGGGTACTGCCCCCGGGTCCGCTGCGTCTATTATACGACACAATTTATCACCATAGCCGGGCGAACCCGGCACGCTCTATATGCGCGCGCCCGCACGGCTTTTCAAGATGTTCCGTCAGCGTTGCGCGCCGACAGACTCTATCAACCCGCCGACCGTGGCTGCCGCGCCAGGAACAGGGACGACCGCACCACAGGCGTATCGATCAGCTTGCCCTTCATCAGCGTCCGTAAGCGCTCGGCCCCGTCAGGGTTCAGCATCACGACCCGCGTGCCCCCGGCCGGCAACGCCTCGATGGTCGAAATCGCAAGGGCGTGGCGTTCGCACATGGCTTTGACGTCGGCCAGTTCCGCCTTGATATTGATGGCGCGGCTCATATGCCCTGGTCCTTCGAACCAGTGCGACAGCCTATATAATGGTTGAGATCGCCCAAGAGGGTCGCTCCTTGCTGGCAAGCGGGAGCGCGATCGTCTCTCGGTCACGCGAATGCTTGCAGGCAGGGTTCGCGTCGATGGCTGCCCATAGCAGGCGCAGCGCCCCTCTGTCGCGCTGTTTCGGTTGCGATATTTCTTCACACGCGCCCGCTTCCCCTCGCCCGCCGACCGCCCTATAGCCTTGTCCCCATGATCCTCGTCATCGACAATTATGACAGCTTCACCTGGAACCTGGTCCATTATCTGATGGAACTGGGCGCGCGGGTCGAAGTCGTCCGCAACGACGCCATTTCGGCGGGCCAGGCCCTCTCCAGCGGCGCCAAGGCCTTCCTGCTCTCGCCCGGCCCCTGTACGCCGAACGAAGCGGGCGTCAGCCTCGACCTCGTCGCCGCCTGCGCCGATGCGGGCGCGCCTTTGCTTGGCGTGTGCCTTGGCCATCAGGCGATCGGCCAGCATTTCGGCGGCAAGGTCGTGCGCGGCGGCCTGATGCACGGCAAGACGTCGCCCGTCAGCCATGACGGCACCGGCTTGTTCGCGGGCATTCCTTCGCCCTTCACCGCCACCCGCTACCACTCGCTGATCGTCGAGGATATTCCCGCCGAACTGCTGGTCAATGCGACCAGCGAGGATGGCTCGGTCATGGGCTTCCGCCACGCAACCCTGCCGATCCACTCGGTCCAGTTTCACCCCGAAAGCATCGCGACCGAACATGGCCACGACATGCTGGCCAATTTCATGCGGATCGCCGGCATGAAGGTGAAGACGCGCGAAGCCGCCTGACGCCTGTCCTACCGGGATGGGCTTTGCTATGCTGCGCCGGTCACTTTCCTAATCTGTCGGCAATAGGAAATCATATTTCAAATTGTGCGGGAAAAGTGCGAAGTTAAGCCCAAACGGCCTCTCGACTTACCGGCCCTGTCACGACTAAGGCGAAGCGTCATGACCCGCCTGCCCGACCCCTCCTCGCCGCTCGACGCGCAGGCTGCCGCCATCGCCTTCGACCTGCTGTTCGATGCAGACCTGCCGGAAGCGGAGATCGCGACCTTCCTCGTCACCATGGCCCGTCGCGGCGAAGGCGCGATAGAGATTGCCGCCGCCGCCCGCGCCATGCGCGCCCGCATGATCCCGGTCACCGCGCCCGCCGGAGCCATCGATGTCTGCGGCACCGGCGGCGATGGCCATCATACGCTCAACGTCTCGACTGCCGTGTCGCTGGTGGTCGCTGCCACTGGCGTGCCAGTCGCCAAACATGGCAATCGCGCCGCCTCTTCCAAGGCCGGTGCCGCCGACACTCTCGAAGCCTTGGGCCTGAACCTCGACCATGCCGCCACCACCGCCGAAGCGACGCTCGCGGATCTCGGCATCGGCTTCCTCTTCGCCCAAAATTACCACCCCGCGCTCAAGCGCCTCGGCCCCATTCGCAAGGCGATTGGCGAGCGCACCATCTTCAACCTGATGGGACCGCTGGCCAACCCGGCCGGGGTCCGCCGCCAGCTCGTCGGCATCGCCCGCCCGGACTATGTGCCCATCTATGCGGAGGCGCTTGCCGAACTCGGCGTCGATCGGGCTATGATCGTATCGGGCGATGAGGGACTGGACGAACTCTCGCTGGCGGGCGGCAACGACATGGCCGAAGTCACGGGTCATCGCCTGATCGCGATGCACCGCATCACCGCCGCAGAACTCGGCCTGTCCACCCATCCGGTCGAAGCCATACGCGGCGGCGATTCGGCCCATAATGCCGCCGCCCTGCGCGCGCTGCTCCACGGCGAAGCCGGCCCTTATCGCGATGCGGTACTGCTCAACGCCGCCGCCGCCCTTGTCGTCGCGGACGCCGTTACCGACCTTCGCGAAGGCGTGGAGGAAGCCGCCGAGACGATCGACCGCGGCCTCGCCAATGCCCTGCTCAATTGCTGGATTGCCTATACATGACCAACAAGCTGATCGAGATTTGCGATTTCAAGCGCGAAGATGTCGCCCGACGCAAAGCCGCAACCAGCATCGCCGCGCTCCACGCCCGCGCCAGCGAACAGACGCCCCCGCGCGGTTTCCGCAAGGCGCTCGACGACGCAGCACGCTCCGGCTTCGGCCTGATCGCGGAGGTCAAGAAGGCCAGCCCCTCCAAAGGCCTGATCCGCGAGGATTTCGATCCCCCTGCCCATGCCCAGGCCTATGCGGCGGGCGGTGCGGCCTGTCTGTCGGTGCTGACCGACGAACCCTATTTTCAGGGCCATGATGACTATCTGATGGCCGCCCGGTCTGCCTGCGCGCTGCCAGTACTGCGCAAGGATTTCATCGTCGATCCTTGGCAGATCCTCGAAAGCCGGGCGCTCGGCGCCGACGCTATCCTCATCATCGTCGCTGCCCTGGATGACGGCCAGATGGCGGACATAGAGGATACCGCGCTCGGCCTTGGCATGGACGCCCTCATAGAAGTGCATGACGAAGCCGAACTCGACCGCGCGCTCAAGCTCCGCTCGCGCCTCATCGGCGTCAACAACCGCGACCTGCGCGACTTCACCGTCGACTTCGCCCGCACCTATGAACTGGTGGGCAAGGCGCCCGACGGCTGCACCTTTGTCGCCGAAAGCGGCCTCACCGGCCATGCCGATCTCACCGCCATGGCCGACCATGGCGTCCGCTGCTTCCTCGTCGGGGAGACATTGATGCGGCAGGCCGATGTCGAAGCCGCCACCCGCCATCTGCTGACCGGCGCATGAGCGACCTCACCCATCTCGACCCAGACGGAGCCGCGCGCATGGTCGATGTGTCGGCGAAAGCCGTGACCGCGCGCGAAGCCGTGGCCGACGGACGGATCGAGATGAGCGAGGCGGCCGCCGCCGCGATCCTCGGGGGCCTGGTCAAGAAGGGCGACGTCCTCGCCGTCGCGCGGGTCGCGGGCATCATGGCCGCCAAGCGCACCGCCGATCTCATCCCGCTCTGCCACCCGATCGCGCTCAGCGCCGTGACGATCGATTTCGACCTGGACGACACCGGCGTCCGCGTCACCGCCACCGCCCGCACCGCAGGCCAGACCGGCGTCGAGATGGAAGCGCTGACCGCCGCATCCGTTGCCCTGCTCACCATCTATGACATGGCCAAGGCGATCGACAAGGCAATGGTCATCGACGGCGTCCGCTTGCTCAGCAAGACCGGCGGAAAGTCGGGCGACTGGCACAGGCCATGAGCCTGCTGCCGGTTGCGGAGGCGCAAGCCCGCTTGTTCGCACTGGCCGACCGGCTGCCCGCAGAAGACGTGCCGGTTACGGCCTGCGCTGGTCGCTGGCTCGCCCGCGATATCCTCGCGCAGCGCGCCCAGCCTTGGGCCGACCTCAGCGCCATGGACGGCTATGCCGTGCGCGCTGCCGAGGCGCCCGGCACGTGGCGCGTCACCATGAACAGCAGCGCTGGCGGCACGCCACCGCCCCCCCTCGCGCCGGGCGAAGCCTGCCGCATCTTCACCGGCGCGCCCTTGCCCGAAGGGGCCGACGCCATCCTGATCCAGGAAAATGCGACCCGCGACGGCGACAGCCTCACCGCCAATGCCGACCCGCTCCCCCCCGGCCGCCATGTCCGCCCCGCCGCATCGGACTTCGCGCAGGGCGCACCCTTGCTCAAAGCAGGCTCGCGCCTAGGCCCGACCCAGATCGCGCTGGCCGTGCTGGGCGGCCATGGCTGCCTGCCCGTCGGACAGCGGCCTAAGGTCGCGCTGCTCTCGACCGGCGACGAACTGGTGCCGCCCGGCGCGCCAACCCCGCCGGGTGCTCTCCCCTCGTCCAACGCCCCGATGCTCGCCGCGATGCTGGCCGCCTTGCCCTGCGACGTCATCGACCTGGGCATCGTCGCCGACGATCTCGACGCCATGGTGGCAGCGCTCGATCGCGCGCGTCAGGCCGATATCATCGTCTCGACCGGCGGCGCGTCGGTCGGCGATCATGACATGGTCCGCCCCGCCTTCGCGCAAGCGGGCGGTACGCTCGATTTCTGGAAGATCGCCATGCGCCCCGGCAAGCCGCTGATGGCCGGACGCCTCGGCAACGCGCTGTTCCTGGGCCTCCCCGGCAACCCGGTCTCGGCCTTCGTGACCGGCACCCTGTTCCTGCTGCCGTTGGTGCGCCATATGGCAGGGGCATCCACGCCCCTGCCTTCCTTGCACGAAGCCCGCCTAGCGTCCCCCCTCCCCGCCACCGGCGACCGCGACGATTATCTCCGCGCCTTCCGCAGCGAAGGCGGCATCGTCTCGGTCACCTCGCAGGACAGCGCCGCCACCGCCGCCATGGCGCTGGCCGACTGCCTGATCCGCCGCCCCGCCGGTTCCCCCCCAGCCGCCATCGGCGACATGGTGCAAATTCTGCCCCTGCCCTAGATCACCCGGCGCTTGGTGATTATCCCCTTCCCATACGTAACTTTTGCTGCTATATAATGGGGCATGAGCAAGAAGCCCCAAACGATCGCACAGTTTTTCAAGCAGTTTCCCGATGACGAAACGTGCCTGAACCATCTGTTTGAAATTCGCTTTGGGCATGGCTTTGAATGTCCGTCCTGCGAACGTCCCTCCAAGTGGTTCCGCATCAAGGCAGAGCGCGCCTATTCGTGCCAGTGGTGCGGTCATCACCTGCACCCCACGGTCGGCACGCCGTTTCAGCAGACGCGCACGCCGCTGCAAATGTGGTTCTATGCGATCTTCCTGTTCACCACGACGCGCAACGGCGTGGCGGCGAAGGAATTGGAGCGCCAGCTTGGCGTCACATACAAGACAGCCTGGCGCATGGCTCACCTGATCCGCGAACATATGGCCGACGTTGACGGCGAAGATCCCATCGGAGGCGCATTCAAGACGGTCGAGATTGACGAAACTTATGTCGGCGGCGTCGCGAAGGGCAAAGGGACAGGCTACAAGGCCAACAAGACGGCAATCATGGGCATGATGGAGCGCAATGGCGACATCGTGACCAAGGTTATCCCCAACCGTAAGCGCTCGACCTTAGAGGGACATATCTTCGCCAACGTGAAGCCGCACACCGAAATCCATACCGATGAATTTATCAGCTATAGCGATCTGGGTGACTTCAAAGGCTATTGGCACAAGACTGTCAATCACAGCGCCGGGGAATATGTGCGCGGTCATGTAACGACCAATGGCGTGGAAGGCTTCTGGTCGCAGCTAAAGCGGTCAATCAACGGCACGCACATCCACGTTTCCGGCAAGCACCTGTGGAAATACGCCAAGGAAGCGGAATATCGCTTCAATCGTCGGGATTGCGCGGAGACGATGCTTTCGGAACTGCTGGGGACTTTTGGACCATTGCCTGAACGGCGCGATTGAAGGCGTCAGGGTCGGCGCTCTGGCCTTCCCGTTCCGCGATGAACTGATCTAGTTTGCCCTCTTCGCGGGCTTTACGCAGGGTTGTCACGAATGAAATCCACTATGTCGATACCAGCTAGGGTCGACTCCTTGTATCCTCGTCTACCTAACACAACAATTTCCGCACGTCTCTGCGCGGCGTCTGTGTAAGGGTTATCAGGATCATCAACGAACCTAGGATCGCGCACTCTCGCCATCAAGTACCCATCCCTTTCAGGGTTCTCTATGCTTAAGCCACTTGTATGGAATTTGAACCCGTCTGTTCGCAAAGTAAGCTGCTCAAGCGGCCCCCAAACCAACTTAGCACCGTCGCGTATTGCATCCGCTTCTTTTACACCGATCACCACAGGATTTGCCGCAGTCGGTAAGACACTGGCTGTTTCCACCGACGGGCCGATTGGTGCGACAAATTGCTCTGCCGACCGTTGCTGCCCAAGTAGACCGGCACGTAAAATATCAATTAGCGCCATCATCTCCTGGTGACGCTGCGCTTCGCTGGCGTCGCGAGAAACAAGGTGATCCTTGTTCATCTCCACAAAACCTTTGATGATCGCTTCAGCGACATCAGGCTTTCCACTGAAACGGGCTATCACGGCTTTCCACCATTCTTCTATGAAGGACGCAGCAAGTTGCGAGGCGAGCGGCAGGCCTAGATTCAGGGCACCAAAAATCGAGTGCAACAAACCAAGGATTTCGACCGAACCAGCCTTCGGCTCCCGCGCCCGTAGAATAACAGGCGCGCGCTCTCCACGTTTGGGAAGGCGCTTGTGAACAAGGATAACTAAGAGGTGGCCGGGTTTGTCTGAACAGGGATCGGCAACGGTTAAGTGGATCGTCTGCCGGGTTCCTTGCCTTGCCAATATGG
>MIAK01000055.1:0-27289 GCA_001829085.1 Sphingomonadales bacterium RIFCSPLOWO2_12_FULL_63_15
CGAAAATCTATGGCAATTTATGCGGGACAACTGGCTCTCGAACCGCATCTTCTCCTCCTACGACAATATCGTCGACCATTGTTGCTTCGCCTGGAATCGCCTCATTGATCAGCCCTGGCGCATCATGACAATCGGACTTCGCCGATGGGCGCACCGGTTCTGATCAGAGAGTCTTGGTATTACTCAGAACCGTTCGTCCTGAGTAGCCATTGAGCGAAGTCGAAATGGCGTATCGAAGGATCAGGCGCATCGCCGGATGCTTCGATATGCGCCTTCGACAAGCTCAGTCGCTACTCAGCACGAACGGATATTTGTGCTGTCTAACGTCAAAGCGCCCTAAACCGGCACGCCATAAAGATCATGTTCGTCGGCATCCTCGATCAGCACATCGAAAATATCGCCGGCCTTCCGACCCTCGCCGACATCGCGCAAAAACACATTGCCGTCGATTTCCGGCGCATCGGCCTGTGACCGCGCGGTGGCACCGATGCTGCCATCCTCTTCGTCCGGCTCGCCCACTTCATCGACGATCACCGGCAGCACGCGCCCGACCTTGGCCGCCAGCTTGGCGGCGCTGATCGCGGCGGTCTTTGCCATGATCCGCTGATAGCGTTCTTCCTTGACCGCTTCGGGCACCGCACCGGGCAGGGCGTTGGCCGCAGCCCCCTCGACCGGCTCGAAGCGGAACGCGCCGACGCGGTCGAGCTGCGCTTCATCCAGCCAGTCGAGCAGATATTGGAAATCGGCCTCCGTCTCGCCGGGAAAGCCGACGACGAAGCTCGACCGGATCGTGATGTCGGGGCAGATGGCGCGCCATTTATGGATGCGATCCAGCACCTTGGCTTCATTGGCCGGGCGCTTCATCGCCTTCAGCACCGACGGCGATGCGTGCTGGAACGGAATGTCGAGATAAGGCGTCAGCAGCCCCTGCGCCATCAACGGAATGACCTGATCCACATGGGGGTAGGGGTAGACATAGTGCAGCCGCACCCAGGGCGCTTTCCCGTCCGCGTCGCGCAACTGCCCCAATTCGCGCGCCATGTCGGTCATGTGCGCGCGCACCTCGCGGCCCTTCCACTGGCGCGGCTCATGCCGGGTGTCGACGCCATAGGCCGACGTATCCTGGCTGATGACCAGCAATTCCTTGGTCCCCGCCGACACCAGCTTTTCCGCCTCGCGCAGCACCGCGTCGATCCGCCGCGACACCAGGTCACCCCGGATCGAAGGGATGATGCAGAAGGAGCAGCGATGGTTGCAGCCCTCCGAAATCTTGAGATAGCTGTAATGGCGCGGCGTCAGTTTGAGGCCACCTTCGGGCACCAGGTCGACAAAGGCGTTGGGGATCGGCGGCGATGCGTCATGCACCGCATTGACCACCTGCTCATATTGATGCGCGCCGGTGACGGCCAGCACCTGCGGGAATTTCGCGCGGATCAGATCCGCCTCGTCGCCCATGCAGCCTGTGACGATGACGCGGCCATTTTCGGCCATCGCCTCGCCGATCGCTTCGAGCGATTCTTCCTTCGCCGAATCGAGAAAGCCGCAGGTGTTGACCAGCACCACGTCCGCCCCGGCATAATCCGCCGACATCTGATAGCCGTCCGACCGCAGCTTGGTGAGGATGCGTTCGGAGTCGACCAGGTTTTTCGGACAGCCGAGCGAAACCATGCCGATCTTCGGCGCGTCAGGAAATTTGGTTGCCATGATGGTCGCGCACATAGGGATTTGTGCGCCAAATGTCACGCGCCGCCATCAAGCCGCCATCAGCATGCCGGGTTACGGCCGGTCCTGGCCGTCGCCCTCCGCGATTTCGATGATCAGGTCACCACTCTGCAGGCTCTTGGCTCCCGGCTCCCAAAAGCCGATCGGCCGGTCGTCGCGATAGATGCGCACGCCAAGCCCGGTGGTGACGGCGGAGAGCGGCTTGCCGATTTCCTCCGGCAACACCAGCCGTTCGTTCAACCGCACGCGCCCGCCCGATGCTGCCAGATCGGCCATATAATCGGCGATATGCTTGCCGCTGGTGCTGCCCGCCATCAACAGCCCGGCAAAGCTGACCGGATTGATCACGGTGGTCGCGCCAGCCTGACGCGCGGGCAGTTCATTATCCTCGTTGCGCACCACGATGCTGATCGGGATGTTCGGGGCCAGATGCCGCGCGGTCAGCGTGATGAGGATCGACGTATCGTCGCGCCCGGCCGACACGATCATGCTGCGCGCCCGGTGGATGGCCACATCCTTCAACACGCTGTCGCGCGTCGAATCGCCGCACAACACATTGCACCCTTTGGACTCGGCCAGTTCCAGCGCCTTGTCGCTGCCGTCGATCACCACGATCTCGCGCGGGTTGGTGCCGCGCGCCAGCAATTCGCGCACCGCTTCCTGCCCACTGGTGCCGAAACCGGTGACGACGATATGATTGTGCAGATCGGCCTGAATACGTGCCATGCGCCACCTGTAGAGGATATTGCGGAGGAAGAGATTATAGGCCGTGCCCAGAAAGATGAGCCAGACGAACAGTCGGATCGGGGTAACGAACAGCGCTTCGAACAGCCGCGCTTCGGGCGTGACCGGGACGATGTCGCCATAGCCAACGGTCGTCACGGTGACCGTCGTGAAATAGAGCACGTCGATGAAGCTGATATGATCGTCGAGATTGTCCTTCAACCCATCGCGGCCGATCCAGTGCAGCCCCAGCACCAGCGCGATCAGCCCGAACACCAGCCCGACGCGCCAGCTGATATCGACCCACATAGGCATCGACGAACGCCGTCGCAGGAAACCCTCGGTACTGGGGGAGGCGGCGCGGGGCTTGACGTTCATGGCGTCGGCAACTGGGTGAGGGGGTTCACGGGCACCCGGTCCTTGCGCAGTTCGAAATGCAGCTTGGGCTGGCTGGCATAGCCGGTATCGCCGGTCAGGCCGATGACCTGGCCGCGCGTCACCTTCTGCCCGCGCACGACATCGACGCGGCTGGCATGGCCATAGGCGCTCACCCAGCCGCTGCCATGGTTGATCAGCACCAGCCCGCCAAACACCGCCACCTTGTCCCCGGCATAGGCGACCACGCCATCGGCGCTCGCCTTGATCGGGGTGCCATCGGCCACGCCGATGTCGATGCCGTTATTCTTTGCGCCACTCGCGCCGGGGCCGAAGCGCGAGACGATGCTGCCCTTGACCGGCCAGGCGAACCGGCCAGTCAGGCGGCTCGGCTGGGCGATCGGCACATTGCTCGGCAGCGGGCGCGGCGCGGCGGACGCCACCGCCACCGGCGCATTCTCCGCCGCCGCCGGCTGGCCCCCGGTCAGCACGTCATCAATGTCGATGCGAAAAGCGGCGGCGCGCTGTTCCAGGTCGGGCGCGCTTGCAGGCGTATTGCCGGGCAGCAGCAGGCGGCGTCCCCGCCGCAGCATATAGGGCTCTTCCAACCCGTTGACCGCGACGGTCTGGCTCCACGGCACGCCATAGGCAGCGGCGATCGCGATCCCCGTCTCACCCTCCGCCACCAGATGATAGCGGCCGCCGGGAATGGACAAGGCCTGCCCCACGCGCAGGGCGAAGGGCGGCGTCAGCCCATTGACCCGCGCGATCATTTCGGACCCCGCGCCGGTGCGGTTGCCGATGCCGCGCAGCGTATCGCCCGGCTGCACGACATAGCGCGATGCCGTCACCGTCTGCGCATTGGCGACCACTTGCTGCGCGGTCCATACCGGTTCCTGCTCGACTAGTTCCACGCTCGATGCATCGGCGTCCAGTCGCGGCGGCGGCGTGTCGCCGCCCGTGCGGGTGCTTTCGGTCGGGATGCAGCCGCTCAGCAGCAAGAGGACAAAAGATAAGCGCGCGCGAGACATCGACGCCTGTCTATCGCATTGCCGCTGACTTGCCACCCCCTGTCTGGTCAGGCGGGGAAGGCGGCCGCCGTCACCGCCATGGCGCTGTCCTGCGTCAGGTCATAATGCAGCGGCGTCACCGTGATATAGCCCTCCGCAATCGCCGCCAGGTCGCTGCCTTCGGGCACCGCGTCGCTGCTGCCCAGCGAGAACCAATAATAGCGATAGCCGCGCGGGTCGGTGCCCTCGACGATCTTGGTGCGATCGACATCGTGAAAGCCCTGCCGCACTACGCGGATGCCCTTGATCGCGTCGGGGTCGATCGCCGGGAAATTGACGTTGAACAACATGCGCGGGGTCACGGGCAGCGCGATCAGCGGGCGCAGCACCTTCTCGCCCCACGCTTCCGCCGCGGCGAAGGGCACATCGTCGCCCATGCCCGATCGGGCATAGACCTGGCTCAGCGCGATGGATCTTATGCCCGAAATCGTCCCCTCCATCGCGGCGGCGACCGTGCCCGAATAGGTCACATCCTCGGCCAGATTGGCCCCGCGATTGACGCCCGACAAGATAAGGTCGGGCTTGGCATCCTTCATCAGATGCCCCACCGCCATCATCACCGCATCGGTCGGCGTGCCGGTGACGCTATAATGTTTCTCGCCATGTTTGCGGATGCGCAGCGGCCGGGTCAGCGTCAGGCTATGCCCGGCCCCTGACTGCTCCTCGCTCGGCGCGACGATCCAGATATCATCGGACAAGGTCCGCGCAATCGCCTCCAACACCTTAAGGCCGGGCGCATGGACGCCATCATCATTGGTCAAGAGAATACGCATTTACTTAGTTCCCTACTGGTAACCCAAGTTGACCAAGAGCTTGTTTAGCTAGCGATTTTGCAATTTCTATCATTAGATCAAAACTTGAATTTCCGGCCTTTGCAGCAAATGCTTTAGTCTTTTTCCAAATCTCTGGGTCGCGTATGCTGCTTAGATAGTCATGTCCTTTCCAGGACAAATCAAAAACTAAAATCACTCTAATTGTTCGATTAGGATTTGTTTTGCTATTAGCAGTTTCGGCAACAATAAGTCCTGCATCATGTATCATATTCATGTGCAATCCGATTTGCACATCATCATAACCGTCAATTAAAATTTCTTTAGCTGGTATAGGATTCGAGACCGGATGATTCTCTATCAGAAAAAGTAATTCTCTAATTAAGTCCATGTCCCGCTTCATTAACGGGGCCTCAGTTCGGTTGCCCCGCCCATATACGGCACCAACACCTCCGGCACGATCACGCTGCCATCGGCTTGCTGATAATTTTCCAGCACCGCCACCAGCGTCCGCCCGACCGCCAGCCCTGATCCATTCAGCGTATGCAGGAAGCGCGTCTGCTTCTCACCATCCGGCTTGTAGCGCGCGTTCATGCGCCGCGCCTGGAAGTCGCCGCAGTTGGAGACGGAGCTGATCTCGCGATAAGTCTCCTGGCTCGGTAGCCAGACTTCCAGATCCCATGTCTTGCGCGCGCCAAAGCCCATGTCGCCGGTGCAGAGCAACATCTTGCGATAGGGCAGGGCGAGCGCCTGCAATATCCCTTCCGCCGCCGCGCACATGCGGTCATGCTCGGCTGGCGACTCGTCGGGCGCGCAGATGGTGACCAGTTCGACTTTCTC
This sequence comes from Sphingomonadales bacterium RIFCSPLOWO2_12_FULL_63_15, assembly GCA_001829085.1. Classification (GTDB taxonomy): domain Bacteria; phylum Pseudomonadota; class Alphaproteobacteria; order Sphingomonadales; family Sphingomonadaceae; genus Sphingobium. Next base: position 5,501 of record MIAK01000055.1, read on the forward strand.
GAACTGATGCTGGCGAATAAACCCGCGCGTATCGCGCCCGGCCGACCCGGCTTCGGAACGGAAACAGGGGGTCAGCGCGGTCAGCCGCACCGGCAGCTCGGCCAGCGGCACGATCTGGTCGGCCACCAGATTGGTGAGCGACACTTCGGCGGTAGGGATCAGCCAGCGGCCATCCGTAGTGCGGAACAGGTCTTCGGCGAACTTCGGCAATTGCCCGGTGCCAAACAGCGCCTCGTCGCGCACCAGCAACGGCGGGTTGGTTTCCTCATAGCCATTCACGCCGGTCTGCGTGTCCAGCATAAACTGCGCCAATGCCCGGTGCAGCCGCGCCATCTGGCCCCGCAGCGCGGTGAAGCGCGCACCCGACAGCTTAGCGCCGCCCTCGAAATCCAGTCCCAGTGCCGGGCCGAAATCGGCATGGTCCTGCGGCGCGAACTCGAACGCGCGGGGGGTGCCCCAGCGGCTCACCTCGACATTGGCGTCCTCATCCGCCCCCTCCGGCACATCGTCGGCGGGCAGGTTGGGGATCGCGGCCAGCATCGCCGTCAGCGCATCGCCCAATTCGCGCTCCTGCGCTTCCAGCGCAGGCGTGCCATCCTTGAGCGCCGCCACTTCGGCTTTCAGCGTCTCGGCCTTGTCCTTGTCGCCAGCCGCCATGGCCTGGCCGATCAGCTTGCTCGCCTCGTTGCGGCGCGCCTGGCCGACCTGCAACTGGGTCTTGATCGCCCGGCTTTGCTCATCGAGCGCCAGTATCTGCGCGGACAGGGGGGCGGCTCCGCGCCGGGCAAGGCCAGCGTCGAAAGCGGCGGGATTTTCGCGGATGAAACGGATGTCGTGCATGGCCAGTCCTATGCCGCCCTGCGATCGGCCACGCAACCCTGCGCGCTGTCATCCGTTACAGGTCTATCCCCTGAAAAAGAGAGAAGGAAAAGGCGATGCAAATAGATCCAGGCGCGCTTGTGCTGGTAGCCGACGGCCGCAAGATGTTGTTTTTCCGAAACAAGGGCGATGCCGCCATCCCCAATCTGGAAACCGAACAGGTCGAAAAGCAGGATAACCCGGCCGATCGCGATCAGGGCACCGATACGCCCGGCCGCGCCTTCAATTCGGTCGGCGGTCATCGCAGCGCCATGTCGGAAACCAATTTCCACGATCTGGAGGAAGACCGGTTCGCCGCGCAGGCCGCCGACATCCTCAAGCATCGCGCCTTTGCCAACGACTATGAAAAGCTGATCATCGTCGCACCGCCCGGCACGCTGGGCGAAATGCGCAAACATTATCACAAGGAAGTGCAGGACCGCTTGGCCGGCGAGATCGCCAAGGATCTGGTCAACCACCCGATCGCCGACATCGAAAAGATCATCGCCGACAATTGATCCCGCGCTGACGGCACACATACGAAAAGGGCGGCCTCCGATACCGGAAGCCGCCCTTTTTCGTGACCTGTGTCGAAAGCGTCAGGCCGCGGCCTGCGCCTTGCGATCGGCAAAGCGGCGACGCGCGACCAGTGCCACGGCGGCCGCGCCAAACAGGAGCACCATCGGCGGCGCGGGGACATCGGTGCCGCCCGTGCTGCTCGAACCACCGCTGGACGAGGAACTGCTCGACGACGCGCTGCTCGATGAGGTCGAGGACGAGGTGCTGCCGGTGCTGCCAAAGCTGGACGAGCCACCCGACGACGAGGATGAACTGCCCGACGAGGAGCTGCTCGAAGACCCGCTGCTGCCACTGCTGCCGCCGGTCGAACCGGGATGATCCGGCTTGTCGGGCTTGCCGCCGCTCGATCCACCCGAACTGCTGGAGGAGGAACTGGACGAAGAGGACGACGAGCTGGCGCTGGACGAGGACGAACTGCTGCTCACGCCCGACGATGTCGAGACGTTACCGCTCGACGTCGACACATTGCCGCTGGATGTCGATACGCCACCGGTCGAGGTCGAAACGCCCCCGGTCGATGTGGACACGCCGCCTGTGGAGGTCGAAACGCCGCCGGTAGACGTGGACACGCCGCCGGTCGTCGAACTGGTCGAACTGCTGATGCCGCCGGTCGAGCTGCTGGTCGAGGAGATCACGACCGAACCCCCGCCGCTGCCGCCACCGCCGCCACCGAAGAAACCGCCCATGAAGCCGCCGCCGCCAAATCCGCCGCCGCCGCCCATGACGATCGGCACGGCACCGCCGCCGCCCGACATCATCGGCATTTCCGCCGGTGCCATGGGCATGGGAGCGGGCAGGGGGATGGGCGCCTGCTGGTTGGTGACGGTCACCGTCTGGGGCGCGCAGGTCATGGCGGTTTTCACCACCTTGCGCTTCACCGTCCGCACGGCATAGCGCTTCTTGGGCGCAGCCTTGGTGCTTTTGGAACTATGGACCACTGCCGGGCGCGCGCTTTCGGCCACATGGACGGCACCGCCGCCAATGATCGCGCCGCCGCATGTGCAGGCGCATAATTTAGCCAATGCCATCCGTACCGACATAGGTTCCACTCTTCTTTTATGTTACCTTGCCGCCCGCTACCGGCAAACAGGCTGGCGGGTATTCCCTATCCGCAACAACGCAAAATAAAGCGTTAACTGCAACGGCGTTAACCCTCAATAGCAGTCGCCTGTCGAGCGGTAATCCATATTTTTGCGAAGCGATATGGTTAACGTCCCACTATGGAACGGCGCTTGAGGGATGGGTAAAGAGCGAGGCGGGAGCGCCCTCCGTCCGCCCATGGATAAAAATCCGCCCTCCCGCATGCGAGTCTCTGGAATGGCCGCTTGTGTCGCTGCCAGCCGATGGCTATGAGCGCCCCCACTGCATTATCACGGGCGACCGGTCGTTCAAACGCCGGGGCCTTGCGAGTCGGAGAGCCAACATGGCATCGGTCCTAAATTCCGATAAAGACGGTGAAAAACCGCCAAAATCGACTGTAACGCTTCCCGCCGACTATCGTCCTTCGCCCGACGAAGAGTTTATGAATTCACTCCAGCTGGAATATTTCCGCCAGCGGCTGTGGAGTTGGAAGAAGCAGATTTTGGCTGATTCCGAAGGCACGCTCGCCGTCCTTCAGAACGAACCGCTCCGCGAACCCGACCTCAACGACCGCGCATCGAGCGAGACCGACTGGTCGATCGAACTGCGCACCCGCGACCGCCAGCGCAAGCTCATTTCGAAGATCGAAGCGGCGCTCCGCCGGATCGACGATGGCGAATATGGTTACTGCGAAGTCACCGGCGAACCGATCTCGCTGGGCCGCCTGGAAGCGCGGCCGATCGCGACGATGACGGTCGAAGCGCAGGAACGGCATGAACGCCACGAAAAAATCTCCCGCGACGATTAACGGTTTTTCCATCCCTCGCGCGTAGACATTTGTCATTCTACTGACATTTTACGCGCAGGTTGGATAATGAACGACGAACGGAATATCGCTGATCGGGGACCGGCACGCACAGCGCCGCGCGACAGCCTGTTCCTGCTCACCAGCTTTGCCACGCCCGAAGGCGCGCCGCTGGGCAAGGCCCGCATCCGCAATCTCTCCGCAACCGGCCTGATGGCCGATTGCGAGCGTGCGATACCCGCAGATGCCAGGATCGAATTTGAATTGCGCGGCGTCGGCAAGGTCAGCGGCGTGGTCGCCTGGTCGCGCGACGACAAGATCGGCATCGCCTTCGACGCGCCGATCGATCCGCAACTGGCGCGCAAGCCCGTATCGACCAGCAATCAGCAGGGCTTGCCCGACTATTTGCGCACCAACCCGCTTCTGCGCCGTTGACGTCCCCGCGCCCCACGGCGCGCCTCACAATCGCATAAAATAGCCCCGATCATCCTCATGGATGCGGGGCGTTTTGCTTTTCGGGGTCTTGAATGCAGGCCTGGGGTGAGGTCGGATCGGCAGTCGGACGCTGCCGGACCCTGACCTCCTCCCTGGCGAAGATGCGGCTTAATGCTTGGCCGACATCTCCTCCTTCAGCCGCAATTTCTGCTTTTTGAGCGAAGCCACCAACGTGGCGTCGGGCATGGGCCGACTCGTTTCGGCCTTGATTCGGGCATCAAGGCCGGCATGCTTTGCCGAAAGAGCGGAAATATGGCTGTTCTCCATGACATTCTCCTTACGAGGGGTGATGGACGTAGAAGTAAATCATGATTCGTCCGCCTTGTCTCGCGTCGATTCGGGCTTTGCGATGGTCGCGCGAAAATTTGCGATGGCCCGCATGGGCTCGCCCCGCTATCAGTCCACCATCTGCCACGTTTTGGATGCAAGGGAGCGCCGTGAGCCGGGAAGACATCATGCGCCGACTGGAACTGTTGCGGGTGGAGCATCGCGATCTCGACACAGCCATCGCCGCGCTGGTAGATAGCGGCGGCGGCGACCAGATGCAGATCGCCCGGCTGAAAAAGCGCAAGCTGCGGCTGCGCGACGAAATCGCCCAATTGGAAGACGAACTGGTGCCCGACATCATCGCCTGACCCGGCGATCATGGTTAACGTCGCGCTAACCGATCTTAAATGGGACAGGACACCGAAACGGGCGCAATGTCGGGCCTGACAAGGTTGCAAATTCATGTCAGTGATCGCCCATGCCCAGTGCAATATCTCTTGATCGCGGTCTGCATCGCGGCCTCGTGGACGGCCTTTATCTCGAAGCCATGCTGATGGCCGACGAGGCGCGATCCTATTTCGACGGCCGTGACGTAGCGGATGACGGCATGGACGATCCGCTCCGCCGGGTCGCTTTCGCGTGCGAATCGCTCAAGGTGACGACCCGGCTGATGCACATCATCGCCTGGCTGCTCAGCCAGCGCGCCTGGCAACGCGGCGAGATCGGCGATGCGGACTTGTCCGACGAGAAATATCGGCTGGGAAAGGCCAGCGAAAGCGATCCGCTGCTGGTGGCGACCTTCCCCTTCGCCGCGCGCGCGCTGATCGAGGCGAGCCATGATCTGTACGACCGGGTGGCACGGTTGCAGGATCGGCTCGACCGCATGACCGGTTCGCTCGCCATGCCGATGATCAACCCCGCGCGCGCCTTGCTGGATCGTCTCAACACCGCCTTCTGACGTCGGCCCGATACCGGCCCGGCGCAATTCGCGATAAATAGCGACGAAACCCCGCTTTATCGGCGCTATGGGACTGGCGCTTGGGCCAGCATCTGGTCTAGACCCGCGCCATGACCCATGGTTTGCGGACCCGACGCCGCTTTGCTGGCCGCCCGCAAGCCGCCCGGCTCCTTCTTGCGCCACTGCTGCTCGCCGCCCCGTGCGCTGCGTGGGCGCAGGGTGCGTCGTCGCCGCCCACCATGCCTGACGACACCATGTCCGACGTCGATACCCAACTCGACGCCATGCCCGACATCGGTCTCGACTGGCCGGACCTGGGCCAGGCCGATACGGTCGTACCGCTGCCCGCCGATCCCGCCGATGTGCAGACCGCCGCGCCGGACATGCCCGTCCCCATCGTCGCCCCCGATGCCGAACCGGAAGAAGCCGTCGCCGCCTTTGCCGAAATCGGCGATGAACGGCGCTATACGGTCACGCTGGACGGTATCGACGCGATCAGCGATGCGCAGTTCAAGCTGCGCTTCGATGAACTGTCGGTCCTGCGCCAGGGCGAGAACAAGGCCGCTAACCTCGCCCAGATCAACCGCCGTATCAAGGAAGATAGCGACCTGCTCGACCGGCTGTTGCGCGCCAAGGGCTATTATGCCGCGCGCATCCGCGGCGCCGTCTCCGCCCCGCCCGCGGGCAGCGATCGGCTCGCCGTGCGGTTCGCCATCACGCCCGGTACCCAATATCTGCTCGCCTCGGTCGATGTGGCGGGCCTCGCCGAAACCGCCAGCCGCGAACCGACGCTGCGCGCCGCCTTCCCGCCCAAGGTCGGCGACCCGGTCGATGCCGACAAGATCCTCGAAGGGCGCGACGCGCTCGCCACAGCCTTGTCGGAAAGCGGCTATCCCTTCGCCAAGGTGGACGAACCCGAAGTGCGGATCGACCATGAGGAACGGCAGGGCGACCTCGACCTCATCGTCACGCCCGGCGGCTATCGCACCTTCGGCGCGATCCGCCTGAGCAATGCGGAATTGTTCAGCGCCCGCCATGTCCAGAATATCGCCCGCTTCGATCCCGGCGACCCCTATATGGCCTCCGATGTGGAGGATCTGCGCCGCGCCATCGTCGCGACGGGCCTCGTGTCATCGGTGACGTTGAAGCCGACGGATGCCGGCGATGGCGAGCATGTCGATCTGGCGATCGACGTCCGCCCCGCACCGCTGCGCACCATCGCCGGGGAACTGGGCTATGGCACAGGCGAGGGCTATCGCGCCGAAGTCAGCTGGCAGCATCGCAATTTCTTCCCGCCCGAAGGCGCAGTGACGGTGCGCGGGGTCGTTGGCACGCAGGAACAGACCGCCTCCTTCACCTATCGCCGCAATAATTTCCGCCGCCGCGACAATGTGCTGACCGGCCTGCTGTCGGTCAGCAACATCCGACGCGAAGCCTTTGATGCGCGGACCATCACGCTCTCTGGGGCACTGGAGCGGACCACCAACATCCTGTTCCAAAAGGACTGGGTCTGGCGCGTCGGCGCGGAATTGATCGCATCGGACGAAGCCGATGCCTTTTCGGGCGGTTCGCGCCGCACCTTCCTCATCGGCGCGGTGCCGCTCAGCCTCACCTATGACGGCAGCGACGACCTGCTCAACCCGACCAAGGGCTTTCGCCTTGGCGGCCGGATCAGCCCCGAACTCTCCTTTCAGGACGAAACCTTCGGCTATGCCAAGGTGCAACTCGACGGCAGCCTCTATCAGCCAGTGGGCGAAAAGCTTGTGGTCGCCGCGCGCGCCCGCTTCGGCAGCATCCTTGGTTCGACCGTAGAACAGATCGCGCCGTCGCGCCGTTTCTACGCAGGCGGCGGCGCATCGGTGCGCGGCTATGGCTATCAGGCGATCGGCCCGCGTTTCGGCGAGGATGACAATCCCGTCGGCGGCAAGAGCCTAGCGGAATTTTCGCTGGAGGCGCGGGTGCGCTTTGGCAATTTCGGCGTCGTGCCCTTCATCGACGCGGGCAATATTTCTACGAGCTTCCTGCCGCGCTTCCGCGACCTGCGCATCGGCACGGGGCTTGGCCTGCGCTATTACAGCAATTTCGGCCCGATCCGCGTCGATGTCGGCACGCCCATCAATCCGCAATCGGGTGATCCCAAGATCGCCGTCTACGTCTCGCTCGGCCAGGCCTTCTGATGACGGACGAAGCTCCCACCGCCCCCATCACCGCCGCGCCGATCCGCCGCCGCGCCTGGGACGGGCGCTGGCAACGCTGGGTCGCGGGGCTGCTCGCGGCGCTGCTGCTGATCGTGGCGGGATCGCTCGCCTGGCTCGATACCGGGTCGGGGCATCGCTTCCTCATGTCGCGCATCGCGACCATCAAGTCCCGGTCGGGCCTGCAGATCAGCGTCGGCCGGATCGACGGCAGCATCTATCGCAAGGCGGTCCTGCATGACCTGATCCTGTCCGACCCCAAGGGCCGCTTCTTCGATGCGCCCAGGGTCGAACTGGAATGGTGGCCTTTCGCCTGGCTGTCCAACCGGCTCGACATCGACCGGCTGGTGATCCCGCGCGCGACGCTGCACAAACTGCCCAAGCTCAATCCGACCCAGCGGCAGGGACCGATCCTGCCCGGCTTCGACATTCGCCTGATGCAATTTTCGGTCGGCCAGCTGGCGATCGCGCCCGGCGTCACGGGCCGCGCCCAGACCGCGACCATCGCGGGCGACGCCGATATTCGCGGCGGCCGCGCGATCATCGATCTGGCCGCGCGCACCCTCGATGGCCGCGACGCGCTCAGCATCGCGCTCGACAGCCGCCCCGACGATGATCGCTTCCGCCTCGACGTCACCGTCAACGCGCCCAAGGGCGGCGTGCTGGCGACGATGGCGGGGCTCACACAGGATGGCAATCTGCGCATCGGTGGCAAGGGCAGCTGGACCCAGTGGGACGGCCGCCTGTCCGCCACGCTGGATGCCGCGCCCGCCGCCGATTTCGTCCTCGCCGCGCGCAGTGGCGCCTATTTGGCGCGCGGCACGGTCGAGGGGTCGGCCATTGCCGGGGGCAGCCTGATCCAGCGCCTGTCCTCCCCCCGCCTGACGGTGCGCGCCAACGGCACCCTGGTCGATCGGGTGATCGACGGCACCGCATCGCTGCGCTCCGCCGCGATTGACCTCAGCGCTGACGGCGCGATCGACCTGCGCAACAATGCGCTCGACAATATGCGGCTCGACCTCACACTCGCCCGCCCCGAAGCCTTGCTCAAGACGATGCGTGGGCGCGATGTGGTGGCGAAGATCCGCCTCGATGGCCCGCTGTCGCAACTTGGCTATGAATATCTCCTCACCGCCCGCGAACTGACGTTCGACAAGGCCCGCATCAGCGACGTGCGCGCCGAGGGCAAGGGTCGCACGGCCGGTTCCGGCCCGACCTTGATCCCGCTGCGCCTGCGCGCGCGCCGTTTGGACGGGCAGGGCGATCTGGTCGAAGGCATCGTGCGCAATTTCGCGCTCGATGGCGTGCTGCAACTCAACGGGCAGCAGATCGTCAGCAATCCCATGGACCTGCGCTCCGACAAGCTGCGCGGCAAGCTGACCGTCCTCGCTGATCTCAAGACCGGCCGCTATGATATGGGCCTGGATGGCCAGATTGTCGGCCTCGCGATCCGCGGCTTCGGCGTGGTCGACGTCACCTCCAAATTGCGCGCCATGCCGCGCGCCGATGGCGGCTTTGGCCTCAGCGGCAGTGCAGCGGCGCGGGTGCGGCGGCTCGATAATGATTTCCTGCGCACATTGGGCGGCGGCCTGCCCACGGCGCGCAGCGACCTGACGCTGCGCCCGGATGGCACGCTGGCGCTCACCAACATGCGCCTCGCCGCGCCATTGCTGACTCTGGCGGGCAATGGCGTGCGCTTTCGCGACGGCACGCTCCATCTGGAGGGCAAGGGGCAGCATGATCAATATGGCCCGCTGACCCTTACGCTCGACGGCAATATCGAACGGCCGACGATCGACCTGATGCTCGCCCGGCCGATGGATGCGCTCGGCCTACGCGATGTCCACGCCCATCTCATCCCCGACGCCAATGGCTATAGCTACACGGCGGAGGGCGGATCGACGCTTGGTCCCTTCACCGGGCGCGGGGTCATCCTGCTGCCCCAGGGCGGGCAGGCGGTGGTGCGCGTCGCCAATCTCGCCGTGTCGGGCGTCACCGCCAGCGGCGACATCCGCCCCGTCACCGGCGGCCTCGACGGTCAATTGGCGGTCAGCGGCCCGGTCACCGGCTATGTCGGCTTCAAGCCGGTGGGCGACATCCAGCAGGTCCAGCTCAAACTGACCGCCAACGGCGCGAGTTTCGAAGGGCCGACGATCATCACCGTGCGGCGTGGCACGCTCGACGCGACGATCCTGCTCGATCCGTCGGGCACCACGCTCAAGGCGACGGCGCAGGCGCGCGGGCTGCGCGTCGGCGGCGTGCTGGTCGGTCGCTTCGCCGCCAATGCCGATCTGGTCGATGGGCGTGGCACGATCCGCGGCAGCCTGTCGGGCCAGCGCGGCCGCCTGTTCGAATTGCAGGGAGAGGCGCAGGTCGATGCCGATCGCATCCGCGTCACCGCTGGCGGCACCATCGACAAACGCCCGATCCGGCTGACTCGCGCGGCGTTGCTGACCCGCACCGACGATGGCTGGCGTCTGTCGCCCGCGACGATCAGCTATGCGGGCGGGTCGTTGCAGCTTTCGGGCGAACTGGGCGCGACCGCCAACCATATCGAAGCGCGCATGGACAAGCTGCCGCTCGGCCTGCTCGATATCGCCTATGACAATCTGGGGTTGGGCGGCATCGCCACCGGCTCGCTCAGCTATGCGCAGCCGCGCGGCGGCCTGCCCACGGGCACGGCGGAACTGCGCCTGCGCGGCCTGTCGCGCTCCGGCCTGTCGCTCAGCTCGCGCCCGGTCGATGTCGGCGTCAACGCGGCGCTGGGGGCGGACCGCCTCGCCACCCGCATGGTGTTCGTCGCCGATGGCAAGACGATCGGCCGGGGCCAGGCACTGCTTACCCCGCTGGGCCGCACTGGCAATCTGGTCGAACGGCTGAACGCCGCACCCCTGTTCGCGCAGCTGCGCTATAGCGGCGCGGCCGATACGCTGTGGCGGCTGACCGGGGTGGAGATTGTCGACATGGGTGGCCCGGTCAACGTCTCCGCCGACATGCGCGGGACGCTGGGCGATCCCCGCATCACCGGCACGTTCGCGACCGACAACAGCACGATCAACAGCCCGGTTACGGGCATGCGGTTGGCCAAGGTCAAGGCACGCGGCCGCTTCTACGGCGCGCAGCTCGTCATTTCCAGCTTCGCCGCCGCCTCGCAAAATGGCGGATCGGTTACCGGCACCGGCCGCTTCACCTTCAACGGCATAGCGGGCGTCGGCATGGACCTGGCGATGCAGGCGGACAATGCCGCGCTGCTGGAACGTGACGATATCGCCGCGACCGTCACCGGCCCCATCACCCTGCGATCCGATGGCACGGGCGGGACGATCGGCGGCGATGTCATCCTTAACAAAAGCCGCTTCACGCTGGGCCGCGCCGCTGCCGTCGCCGCCATCCCCGAATTGCGCGTCGTTGAAATCAACCGGCGCGGCGAGGAGATCGAAACCGTCCGCACCACTGTCCCCTGGGCGTTGGCGATCAAGGCGCGCGCACGCAACCGCCTGACCGTCACTGGCCTTGGCCTCGACAGCGAATGGCGCGCAGACCTGGACCTTGGCGGCACCGTCACCAACCCGGCCATTGCCGGGCGTGCCGAGCTGGTGCGTGGCAATTATGAATTTGCCGGCCGCCGCTTCGAACTGCGCGAAGGACGCATCCAGTTCGATGGCAGAACGCCGACCAACCCGACGCTCGACATCGACGCCGTCGCCGATGTCAGCGACCTGACCGCCACCATCCATGTCGGCGGCACCGGCCTCAAGCCCGACATCACTTTCAACAGCGTTCCCGCTTTGCCGCAGGACGAACTGCTCTCGCGCATCCTGTTCGGCACATCGATCACCAACCTGTCCGCGCCCGAAGCGCTGCAACTCGCCTCGGCGGTCGGCTCGCTCCAGGGCGGCGGCGGGCTCGACCCGATCAACGCCGTGCGCAAGGCGGCGGGGCTGGACCGGTTGCGCATCATCGCCGCCGATCCGACCCAGGGGCAGGGCACGTCGATCGCCGCGGGCAAATATCTCACCCGCAAAACCTATGTCGAACTCATCACCGACGGGCAGGGCTATAGCGCCACCCGCATCGAATATCAGGTCACGCGCTGGCTCTCGCTATTGGGGGCCATCTCGACGCTCGGTCGCCAAAGCGCCAACGTCCGCGTGTCGCGGGATTATTAAGCCATGACCAAGTCCCGCATCGACGCTACCGCTGCGATCAGCGTCATGGACCTGTTCACCATCGGCATCGGCCCGTCCAGCTCGCATACGGTCGGCCCGATGCGCGCCGCGCGCCTGTTCATGGACTCTCTTCCCGCGCAGCCAATGCGGGTGTCGTGCGATCTCTACGGCTCGCTCGCGCTGACCGGGCGCGGCCACGCCACCGACACCGCGATCCTGCTCGGCCTGTCGGGCTACAGCCCCGAAGCGCTCGACCCCGACACCATCCCCGCCATCCTCGCCGCGATCCGCACCGATGGCCGCATCCGTGCAGGCAGCGCCCATGCCCAATGGATCGCGTTCGAGGAAGCGCGCGACCTGATCTTCCACATGGGCGACTTTCTCGAAGCGCATAGCAATGGGATGCGCTTCACCGCCTGGCTCGACGGGCACAGCGAGCCGCTGGTGCGCGACTATTATTCGATCGGCGGCGGCGCGGTGCTGCCCGGCGATCGCGTCACCGACGACGCCCCGCTCGGCCATAATGTCGTCCAACCCTATCCCTTCTCGTCAGGCGCAGAGATGCTGGCGCAGGGCGAGGCGACGGGTCTGTCCATCGCCACCCTCGTCCTGCGCAACGAAGGCGCCTGGCGCACCCAGGCGGAAACCGACGCTTTCCTCGACAGCGTGATCGACGCGATGAGCGCCTCGATCGACCGGGGACTGCAACAGGAGGGGCTACTCCCCGGCGGCCTCAAGGTCCGCCGCCGCGCCCGCGCCATCCATCAGCGGCTGCGTCTGCAACAGGACGCGCTTGGCCCGGCGCAGATTTTCGAATGGGTCAGCCTGTTCGCGCTGGCGGTGAATGAGGAAAATGCCGCCGGTGGCCGCGTCGTCACTGCGCCGACCAATGGCGCGGCGGGCGTCATCCCAGCGGTGCTGCATTATTATCGCCACTTCGTCCCCGGCGCGGATCGCGATGGCGAGCGCCGCTTCCTGCTCACCGCAGCCGCCATCGGCTTCCTCTACAAGAAGCGCGCCTCCATCTCCGCCGCCGAAATGGGGTGCCAGGGCGAAGTCGGCGTTGCCTGCTCCATGGCCGCCGCCGGCCTTGCCGCCGTGCTGGGTAGCACCAACGGCCAGGTCGAAAATGCCGCCGAGATCGGCATGGAACATAATCTCGGCCTCACCTGCGACCCGATCGGCGGCCTCGTCCAGATCCCCTGCATCGAACGCAACACCATGGGCGCGGTCAAGGCGATCAACGCCGCCTATCTGGCTCTCCAAGGCGATGGCCATCATATCGTCAGCTTGGACGCCGTTATCGAAACGATGCGCCAGACCGGCGAGGATATGGCCAGCCGCTACAAGGAAACCTCGCTTGGCGGCCTGGCCGTCAACGTCGTGGAGTGCTGATACGGTTCCCTTCCGTTCGTCGCTTTGCACCGTCAAATCTGCGATGAAACGACAGTATTTGTGTCATATCTGCAACATAAGTCCTTGTTTATCTTAGGTTCATGAAACTTACGGCTCTGCGCGGCTTTCAGCGTCTCTCCCCTGCAGGGGGATGACAATGGAGTTTAGAATATGCGTAAGTTGATGGTCGCAACCCTTCTCGGCAGCGCCGCAGTCGCCGCCCCCGCCATGGCACAGGATGTCGGCCCGACCTTCACCGGTCCCCGCGTCGAAGCGATCCTGGGCTATGATCATGTCGGTGCCGGCAGCGATGTCGACAATAATAACGACCGCGACGACCAGTCGATCGACGGCCTGCTCTACGGCATCGGCGCCGGTTACGACGTGAACCTCGGCAGCGCCGTCGTCGGCGTCGAAGGCGAATGGACCGATTCCACCGCCAAGTCCGATCGTCGCGATCCCACCGACCAGTTCGGTTTCGGCCGCGTCAGCCAGGGCCGTGACCTCTATGTCGGCGCGCGCGCCGGTATCCTCGCCAACCCCTCGACGCTCGTCTATGTGAAGGGTGGCTATACCAACAGCAAGTTGAACGTGCTGGCCGGCAACACCGACGAAACCACCGATACCGCGTTCAAGCTGGACGGCTGGCGCATCGGTGGCGGCGTGGAACGCGCTATCAACACCAACACCTTCGCCAAGGTGGAATATCGCTATTCCAAATATAGCGACGCCAATATCGAGTTCGCCAATGGCGCGACCACCGAAGATTTCGGCATCGACACTGACCGGCATCAGGTCGTCGCCAGCGTCGGCTGGCGCTTCTAACGCCTGCTAGTCCATGGAAGGGGCCGGTCCACAGACCGGCCTCTTCTATTTTTGCGGAAGGATGGCTCAGCCCTTCTGCACCGTGTCCAGAAACCGCTTGTAGATCGTGATCACCTGATCCTCGATCGGTTTGGTCGGGTCGGGCTTCTTCACCACGGATCGCACCGCCCATGCGTGGGTGAGTTGCGCGGCCACCTGGGCCGCCGTGTCGCTCGTGATCGCCATGATGATTCCCTCCATCATTTCGCTCCGGGCAGGATGCGAAATCGCCATGCCAAGTCAACGCTATTTGCTGCAATGCAGCATAAGTCGGTGAAGCAGGGGGAAAATTTCTTAGGGCCGCGCAGTATCGCCGTCCTAAGGTGCATCCCCCTAGCGCGACGGGCGCAAGGATGATATTGACATTGATGTGAGTAACGCGATTCCCCATCAATATCCCATCGGCATCGATGCCGCCGACATCGACTTCATGGGTCATGTCAACAATGCCAGCTACCTCAAATGGGTGCAGGAAGCCGTGCTGGACCATTGGCGCGCTTTGGCCCCGTCAGAGGCTGTCGCCGGACACCTCTGGGTCGCGCTCAAACATGAAATCACCTATCGCAAACCCACCTTCCTCGACGACGACGTGATCGCCACCGTCCTGCTGGAAAAGGTGCAGGGCGCACGCGCCTTCTACGAAACCATCATCCGCCGCGGCGAAGAAGTGCTGGCCGAAGTCAAATCCAGTTGGTGCTGCATCGACGCCAGCAGCCTGCGCCCCGCGAGACTGACCCGCGACGTCATCGACCACTTCTTCGCCCCGGAAGAAAAAGCCACGCAATAGCCGCGGGTGTGTTGGGGCGGGCGGATGGCTGTCCTGTCCAGGACGAGAGCAGCCAGTTCTTATGGCTCATTTTCACTCTGCACCTGACGCCGTTCGGCGCGCCATTGCTGCATAGCCTTGATAAAGCATCCGATTCCGCTGCTGCTCACGACCGAACAGCCGCTGGGCAGGGCTTCGCGCTGGGTTTCCTCCATGGTCGCAGCCTGGTCGGCCCAACCGCGCCCGCCTGAGGACGGTGATTTTTCCCGTATCCTTTTGGGAATGCGATACCGCTCCGATTCCGGATGGCGGGCACAGACCACAATCTCGTCCCCTTCACCCTGCGGGCAGACATCGTCGCCATAAATAATGATCGCGAAGCTTGTCTCTTCGGTGTCGCTGACAGGTACGACGGTCGGCGCATCTGCCGGTTGCGCGCGCGCGGGACCATAAGCACCGAGCATCAATGGCAGGGCTGCGATCATCGACATTTTTTTCATGATCTCTGCCTATCAGATATGTTGAGACAAGATGATGGCATCGACTACGATCGCTGTCATGTGCCTTGGCATGCTGGAATGATGGGGAGGCTCTCTTCCGGCCTGTCAACGCACTGGACCTGCCCTATTCCAATATAGGATTTCCCCTGCTCTATCCTGTCGGATGGACCAAGCCGCCTTCTTTCCTAGGATCTCTGCCGTTCATAATAGGCGAAATAGCGGCCATTCCCGCCGCGCATGCGCGTCACCATCACACCCGTCCGAATGCACCCCCAGCGACGGTGTGAACTTCGCCCCTTACAGCGTCGCTTCGATCTCGCGCGCCGCCATGTCGGGATTTTCCGCCAGGCTGATCGGCCGGCCCACCACCAGGATCGACGCACCCCGATCGAGCGCCTGACGGGGGGTCACGGCGCGTTTCTGGTCGCCCATCGCGCCACCAGCGGGCCGCACGCCCGGCACCACGAAAAAGCCGTCATGCCAGGCCTTCTTGGCCATCGCCACTTCCTCGCCCGAACAGACGATGCCGTCCAGCCCGGCGCTCTGCGCAAGGTCGGCGAGCCGCCGCACCTGGTCCTCGGCCTTCCCGCCGACACCGATGTCGAGCAGGTCGCCATCGTCCAGGCTGGTCAGCACGGTCACCGCCACCACCTTGGTATTCACCCCAGCCGCCGCCTTGGCATCCTCCAGCATGGCGCGGCCGCCCGCCGCATGGACGGTCAGGATCGCCGGCTCCAGCAGGTGCAGCGCCTGCACCGCCTTCGCCACCGTATTGGGAATATCGTGCAGCTTGAGGTCGAGGAAGATCGGCAGGTCGAACTTCATCATTTCATGCACGCCATGATGGCCATGGGCGCAGAAAAATTCGAGGCCCAGTTTCAGCCCGCCGACATGATGGCGCACCTGCCCGGCCAAATGCTGCGCCTTGGCGAGATCGGGCGTGTCGATGGCGACATAGATGGGGCTGCTCATGCTGGTCCTGCGGGCGAAAGAGGAGAGGGCGGGGGCGTGGCCGGGTCCGTCGCGTCGGCCACGGGCGGCATCGAGGACATAGGCGAGTGCGCGGGCGGCGTAGAAGCGACCGGCGCTGCCGGAGGCGCGGGCGGCGTGGTGACTGCGGCCAGCGCCCGTTCGGTGCTGTCCAGCCGTCGCTTCAAGCGCCAGCGGGTCGCGCGCGCCATGATCCAGAAGGGCAGCGCCCCCAGCAGGAACGCGCCGATCAACAGGACCGGCAGCTTGGTTTCCATCACCAGGTCGCCCCATAGGCGCACCGTCACGGGGACATAATTCGCCATGCAGAAAAAGGCCAGGGCGACGGCGATGACGACCCAGAAGGCGGTCCGCAAAAATTGCATCGGCTTTACCTCATGCTGCTGTTGCGATGCAGCTTAGGCGATCCCGGCGGATTTCGGAAGCACCTGATCGCTTTTGCCGATTTCGATCCGCATCGACAGGCTATGCGTCGCGCCCGGCGCCACTACCGCCATGCCGTCGGCCCGGTTCAGCGCGTCGGGCATATGGCTGACCGGCTCCAGGCAAAAGGCATCGGAACCCGGCGGGCGATAGACATGCAGCCAGTCCGCCCCGGTCGCCGTCAGCGTCAGGCGCAGCCCATCGCCGCGTTCCACGGTCGCCATCCCGTCCCAGCCGCCATAGACATTGTCGATCAGGCTCTCGCCCTGCACCGGTGCCAGCGCCGACCAGTCGCCAAGCCCATCGGCGGGCACCGACCGCTCCGGCAGCATGTCGGGGGTGGACAGCCACAGGCTACCCGCCGCGAACTGCAGGCGCGTGTCGGCGTCGGCGCGGAAATAGGGGTGGAAACCAAGGCCAACGGGGGCATCGCCCTCGGCGGCATTGGTCAGCGCCAGCGTCAGGACGATCGCATCCGCGCTGAGCGCAATATGCTGCCGTGCGGTAAACGCCCATCGCCAGCGCGCATCCGGGCGATGCACCAACGTCAATTGCGCGGCATCATCGCTCTGTTCCGTCACCGCCCAGCCGCTCTGCCAACCATGGCCGTGGAGGCTGTGCGGGTGATCGCCGAAATTGAGCGGCAAGTGATAATCCTGCCCGCCAAAATGAAAGCGCCCATCGGCAATGCGATTGGCATAGGGCACCAGCGGAAAGCTCGCCATGGCGAGCGGATCATCGCTCCCCTCCGGCGCACGCCGCAGCAAATCGACGCCATCAAGCGCCAGCCCGCGCAGCGCCCCACCGACAGCGGGCGAGAGCGCTGCCTCCAGCCCTCCCGCCCGCAACAGAATCGTCTCGTTACTCAGCCGACCATATCCTCTAGCTCGCGACCCTTGGTCTCATACACCATCTTGCGCACGAAGAAGAAGGAGATCGCCGCGAACAGCGCATAGCCCATATAGGTCCACACCAGCCCCGGCGAGACGGCCAGCGAGGGGAAGCTGACCGAAATCGCCGCATTGGCGATCCATTGGGCAAAGCCAGCGACGGCCAGGCCCGATCCGCGAATCTGGTTCGGGAACATCTCGCCCAGCATCACCCACATGATCGGCCCCCAGCTGAGGTTGAAGAAGATCACATAGAGGTTGGCGGAAATAAGCGCCATCAACCCGTTATGGCCGGGCAGGGACACCGCGCCGTCCGCGCCGGTCACGGCTGTCGAGAAAGCATAGGCCACGACCGACAGCGTCACTGCCATGCCGGCCGAACCGATCAGCAGCAAAGGCTTGCGGCCGATCTTGTCCACCAGCGCGATCGCGCCGAGGCACGCGCCGATCGACAGCACGCCCGACAGGATGTTGATCTGTAGCGCATTATCCTCAGAGAAGCCGACCGCTTCCCACAGGGTCGCGCCATAATAGAAGACGACGTTGATGCCGACCAACTGCTGGAACACTGCCAGGCCAATGCCGGTCCACACGATCGGGCGGATCTTGCCGCTGGTCTTTTCGATGAGGTCGGACAATTTGGGCCGGTGATGATCGGCGGCCAGGCTGGCGCGGATTTCCGCGACCTTGCGCGCCGCTTCCAGCGGACCGAACAAGCGGGTCAGTACCACCTCTGCATCCGCATCCCGGCCGCGCGCGACCAAATAACGGGGGCTTTCAGGGATGAAGAGCAGGGCGACGAGATAGATTGCCGCCGGAATGGCCTGCAACCAGAACATCCAGCGCCACGCCGGAAAATCGAGCCACAAGGGCGCGGTCGATCCGCCCGCATAGCGTGCCAGCACGAAATTGGCGATGAACGCCCCGGTCAGGCCGGAAATGATCATCACCTGCTGGATGCTGGACAGTCGCCCGCGCACCGCCGCGGGTGTGACTTCGGAAATATAGACGGGCGAAATGACGCTCGCCGCGCCGACGCCGAGACCGCCGATGATGCGCGCGAAGATGAAGAGGGCCGAGGAACTCGCCGCACCGGCCAGCAAGGCGCTGACCAGGAACAGGACGGCCGCCAGCATCATGACGCCGCGCCGCCCGATCAGGTCGGCCATGCGCCCGGCCATGAACGCGCCGACCGACGACCCGACCAGGATCGCGCCGACATTGATGCCGATGCCCAGCTTGCCCAGGTCAAAGGCGCTTTCCAGCCCCTTTTGCGTGCCGTTGATGACACCCGAATCATAGCCGAACATGAATCCGCCGATCGTCGCCACCGCGACGATCGCTGCGATGAAGGCCATGTTGACCTTCTCGGCGCTCCCCTCATTCATCCGTCATTCTCCCAAATCTTATATCGTTGCGACGTGGCCCGGCAATCCTGCGACGCCGGGGTCGAAGGCGAACAGATCACCCGCAAGGGGCTGCTCTGTCAACGCTGTCATGTCCAATCCCTTGCGCGCGGTCGTCGCATAAGCGACCGACAGGTCATCCCCGCCGAACGCGATCTTGGTGATGTTGGCGACGGGAAAGCGGATTTCGCGCATCAGCGCGCCCGCCGGATCATAGCGCCGCACGGCCCAGCCGCCGAACAGCCCGGTCCACAAACAGCCTTCGGCATCCACCGTCGGCCCATCGGGATAGCCCGCGCCATCCTCGATCGTCGTGAACAGGCTGGTCTCGCCGATCGCTCCGTCAGCGCTCAGCGCGGTGCGCCAGATATGACGGCCCAACGTGTCGGTATGATAGAGCGTCCGCCCATCGGGTGAGAGGGCAGGGCCGTTGGTGATCGACACGGGCGGCAGGCCGGCATTGGCGCACAGGCCCCGATGCAGCCGATAAATGTGACCGCTATCTTGCGTCTCCGCATCGTCCATCGACCCGAACCATAGCGCGCCGTCCGGCGCCACCGTCGCGTCGTTCAACCGGTTGCCCGGCACATGCGCTTCGGGCGCGTGCAGCAAGCGGAAGCTCGCACTGGCCGGGTCGAACCGGTGAATGCCCGATTGCAGCCCGACCGCGAACAGGCCGTCGTCGGTCGGCACGATCCATCCGACCTGTCCCGGCGCGGTCCAACTGCGCGCGACATTAAGCGCCGGATCGTAGCGATGGATGCAATGGCCCTTGATGTCCACGAACCACAGCGCCGCGTCGCGCGCGACCCAGATCGGGCCTTCGCCCAATATCGCGCCGACGCTCCACACACTCTGGGGCGTCGCGCTGCTCATGTCAGCGCCAACCGGCATCGATGAAATAATCATGGCCGGTGCAATAGCGGGCATCGTCCGACGCCAGGAACATCGCCAGCGCGGCGACATCGACCGGCATGATCCGTCCGTCCAGGCATTGTGCGGCGACGATTTCGGCTTCGCCTTCGGGCGTATACCATTTCATCTGGCGCGGCGTTTTGACGTTGCCCGGAATGATGGTGTTGACGCGGATATTGTCGCGGCCAAGGTCGCGGGCCAGGCTGCGGGTCAGCCCCTCGATCGCTGCCTTGGCGGTCTGGTACAGCACCAGTTCGGGCAGAGCGAGGTGCCAGCTGATCGACCCGAAATTCAGGATCACGCCACCGCCCGCGCGCTTCATCGCCGGAACGGCCGCCTGTGCGGCGAAGAACAAATGGCGCAAATTCACCGCCATCCGCTCGTCCCAATAGGTTGGCGTGACCTCCTCGATCGTGTGGCGATCATCATTGGCGGCATTGTTGATCAAGATGTCGATGCCGCCCAGCTCCGCTTCGACCTGCGCCATCATCGCCTGCACGGCATCGATGTCGCACAGGTCGATCGCATGAAAGATGGGCGTGAAGGGCGCATCGCTGAGGCGCGCTACCAATGCTTCGCTCTCGGCCACCGCAATATCGCAAAAGGCGACATGCGCGCCCTGCGCGACAAAGCCTTCGACCAGTCCCTCGCCGATCCCGCTGCCGCCGCCGCTGATGAACACCCGTTTGCCCGCCAGGTTGGGGTAGGATGCGCGTTTCATGCGTCGGCTTTCTCTTTGGCGGCGTTCAGCAGGCCGCGTTCGGCCAGGTTCATCATCAGCGCGGTCAGGCCATAGGTCCATGGCGCCGCGTCCTTCGAGGTCACGACTTCGTTCACCAGCTTGCCAAGGCGCGGGGTCGAAATGGCGACGATATCGCCGACCTTATGGGTAAAGCCGCGACCCGGCTCGTCCCGGTCCTGCACCGGCGCGAACAACGTGCCCAGGAACAGCGCGAACCCATCGGGATATTGATGCTCCGACATGGTCTGGCGCATCAGGTCCAGCGGATCGCGGCTGATCTGGTTCATGCTGCTGCTGCCTTCCAGGCGATAGCCTTCCGGCCCGTCGATGGTCAGCGCGACTTCGGCATTGCGCACATCGTCGATGGTGAAGTCTTCGTCGAACAGGCGAATGAGCGGCCCCAGCGCGCAGGACGCATTATTATCCTTCGCCTTGCCCAGCAGCAGCGCCGATCGCCCTTCGAAATCGCGCAGATTGACGTCATTGCCCAGCGTCGCGCCGATAGCGCTCCCGCCAGAATTGCCGATCAGCACGATTTCGGGTTCGGGATTGTTCCAGGTGGAATCGGACCGGATGCCGATCTGCGCGCCTGCACCCACGGTCGCCAGCACCGGCGCCTTGGTAAACACCTCCGCATCCGGGCCGATCGCGACCTCCAGATATTGCGACCATAGCTCGTCCACGATCAGAGCGGTCTTGAGCGCGGCGGCCTCAGGCGATCCCGGCACCACGGCGCGGATCGACCCGCCGACCCGTTCCTCCAGGCGGCCGCGAATGGCGGCAGCGGCACCAGCATCGCCGCGCGCCCGTTCCTCGATCACCCGCTCGATCGCCGACAGGGCAAAGGTCACGCCCGCCGCCTTGACGCATTGCAGGTCGACGGGGCTGAGCAGGGGCAGGGTCAGCGTGTCGAGCGACCCCAGGGCTTCGCCGCTTTGGGCGTCCACCGGAAACATCTCGACCAGTTGCGCTACGGTCGGCGCAACCCGGCTCATGTCATAGGCGATGCCTTGATCGACCATGATCGGGCTGGGCCCAGCGGCCGTCAGCACGCGACCGAGAAAGCGGCCCGCGCGCCAATCGGCGGGCAGGGCGTCGAGCAAGACATGGTCCCCCGGCATCATCAACTCCTAAACAACTACTCTTGATTGATAGCGCTACCAACATAAATCCGGGGATGAAGTCAAGAGGGGGCGTCGCGATTCTTCGGCGAACCCTGTCGCGCTGGCGCGCGCCGTTACGGGGCGCGGTGAAAAATCATCGAGGCGAGGCGGGAAACGCATCTGCCATCTTCCCCTGCGTGCCGGACTTTGCCATATCTGTCCGACTATGGATAACGCAGACAAGAGCGCGCCCCAGGATGGCGCCGACATTTCCCCGGCGGCGGCACAGCCGGACGAGGAACCCACGACATTGGACATGGTGGCCGCCGTCCGTCGCTCGATGAGCAAGTCGGCTTGGACTGGCGCTGCGGTCGGCATCGGCTCGGCCG